>CAYTVL010000218.1:0-1600 GCA_964441775.1 uncultured Enterobacteriaceae bacterium | reverse complement strand
ATCCCCACCACTTTGGCCATCGAGTAGCGCGGCGGAAAATCCAGAAAGAGATGCACCTGATCCGTAGCCACTTCCAACGTATCAATCTCAAACCCAAAGTCCTGGGCGATCTCCCGGCACAGTTCCTCGACCCGCTCGCGCAGCGGCCCCTGCAGCCCCCCTTTCCGATACTTCGGTGCCCACACTAAATGCTACTTTGTCTCGTAGACCGCATGACTCGTGCGCTTGCTTGCCCTGCCGGTCTTCTACCACTGACCCGCCTACGGCGGGAGGACTTTTCCTCCCCGCCCACAGGGCGGGGCATCCAAGTCCTATTTTCGTGAACGGGCCGGATATACTAGGGACTAATCTAGGGATATACAGCGCAAATAAGAGGATAAGCCAAAGGGAATTCACTTCAGAACAGACTGAGGAAGGAGTGAAGAGTATTGAGGACTTTGTTTTCTTCTGAGACACCAGCGGAACCGGAAACACTGCCGGACATCTAGCTGTATACTCAATAGTTCGGCAAAATCCTAGGCCTACTCTTGTGCGGCTTCGGAAACCTTCGTCCCCGACTGACTTAAAGCTCTGCCGGTGGGGAACATCGCGACAATTAAACGCATAGTGGGCTGCACTCTCAGTACGGCCGGGCTTAGGTTTTGAGACACAGGCGGAGTCACGAATGGCCGATCCGTTAGCAAGCAATCCTGAGCCGGTCGGAGGCTTCACCTTCACGCAGATGCTGCCCACCCTCGTCTTCGACGTGGCGCTGCCGATCCTCGCGTTTAACGTGCTCAGCAGCTATGGCGTGTCGACGCTGTGGGCGGTGGTCGCGGGCGGGCTCTTTCCGGCGAGCAGCAACCTCCGTGTTTGGGTCAAGGCGCGCAGGCTCGAGCCGCTCGGCCTCATCGTGCTGACGTTTCTGGCGCTTGGCACCGCCGCCTCGCTCCTCTCGGGCAGCGTGTTTTTCGCGCTGATCAAAGAATCGATGCTGACGGCGACCTTCGGGTGTCTCTGCCTCGGCTCGCTGCTGGCCGAGCGACCGCTGATGTTCTACATCACTCGGCAGTTCGTCGCCGGTGACGATCCAGCGCGGCTCGCATGGTGGAATAGCCTGTGGCAGTCTCCCCCCTTTCGCGCCGCGCAACGCCTCGTGACCGTGGTGTGGGGCATCACCTATCTGGTCGAAGCGTTGCTCCGGGTGGGCTTGGCGCTGGTCCTCTCCCCGGCGACGCTCGTGGCGCTCTCGCCCGTGATGGCCTTCGGCGTGATGCTCGTGCTCATCGCCTGGACTCGACGCTATCTGCTCGCACTCCGTGAACGGCGGCTCCGCGAACAGTCACTGAGCCTCGTCTCAGGGAGGCCACTCTAGCCCGAGGTGTTGAACAGTGGCGTCGGCTGGCCGGCTCTTGCTCTTCTTGGTAAGGCTGCACACCGGGTGAGGTTCTCATCACCAAGGCAGGAGCGGATGGCGCCAGTGTGGTTGCGAAGCGTCTTGGAGAACGAGAGTGTGGCACGCACCAGCCGCGAACTGAGAGGGGTGCTGCGTCCGATAACGGCTAGTCTGTTCAATCCCTGTCCCGATTTTCTGAGGGGTTCCCCCAGTGATGGCATGGGC
>CAYTVL010000217.1:0-1870 GCA_964441775.1 uncultured Enterobacteriaceae bacterium | reverse complement strand
CTTGCCCTCCCCCAGTTTTAGGTCTGTTTTTTCTGAGCGAGGTCTTGACAACAGGCTATCTGTTGTTGTTTCATGTGTCTAGATGAAACGCGAAGAAGCGATTAAAGCGCGCGAGCAGCTCGTGCACCGGCTCCCGGACGCCTCCGAGATCTTGCGGGGTTCGCTGCTGCACCGGAAGATCTTTCATCGCCAAGGTTGTCCGAAGTGTCGGCGAGGGGAAGGCCACCGGGTCTGGGTGCTGACGGTCAGCTACCCGGGAGGACGCACACGGCAGTTCAGCATCCCCGCCGAGCAGCGGCCTCAGGTAGAGAAGTGGCTGGAGAACTACCAGGAGCTGCGCGCCAAGCTGGAGGCCATTTGCGAGCTGAATCACGAATTGCTGCGAGCCAAGCGGTAGTCATTTTTTTTGACCCGGTTCTGTTTCATTTATGTAGATGAATCAGGAACTTCCCACCACCGTCGGCCGATTGATTGAGACGCATTTCCCGCAACTTCGCCGTACCGTCAGAAAGAACCTCACCCGCCTGACCTGTGCCTTCCTGCGGCTCGCGCTGAGTGTCCGCTTTGGCTATGGAGGTCTCCATCTTACCTCCGTCGCTCGCGCCTTACCCCAAGGGGTGAAATTCAAAAGCAGTTATAAGTGGCTTTCGCGCTTCTTGAAATGCAAATACTTTGATCCCTCCAGCTTGGCTGAGTGCATGTTGACGCTGATCCTCGGACGGAAACCACCTCCGTGGGTGATTGTGCTCGTCGACCAAACGACCATTGACGGCGTTGAAGTCATCAATGCCGCCATCCCTCTGGAAGGCCGTGCCGTCCCGGTAGCCTGGATCGATTTTGAATATCCCTGGAAAACGCTGACTCCGCCGTCGCAAAACACCATCGAACGTTACCTACTCAACTGGTTGGCCGAGGCCGCTCCGCCGGGTACGCGTCTGCTGCTGGTCTTTGACCGTGGTTATGCCCGCGTGGCACTGATCAAAGACCTGAATCGGGGTCAGCAAGCTTTCCTGATCCGTGCGCCGCACAAGGTGATTGTACAAGCCAGGGTCCAGGGCCGCCGGCGAAGACTGAGTTTAGGACGCCTGCCCCACTGCACCAACTGGCCAACGCGCTATCGTCATGTGCTCTACCACAGCCAGAAAGCAGAACCGGTGGATGTGATTGTGTATCGAGAGAGGGGATTTCAACAGCCGTGGTTCTTAGTGGTACCGCCCGACTCAGAGTCCTGGCTGCCGACCGCAGAGGTGGTGCACTTGTATCGCCAGCGCATGCGCATTGAACATTGTTTTCGAGATTGGAAAAGTCATCTGGGCCTACGGGGTTTGCGACTTCAGGTGCAAAAGCCGGAACGCATTCTGCGACTGTTGATGGGATTTACCTTAGCCTATCTGATTTTGCTGTTGCTGGGCCAGGATCCTCTCGCCGAGAAACTGCGTCCTTATTTCGAGCAACCGCGTCGGCGCGACCGTCACGGCACACCGAAAATCCTGAGTGTCCTCTCGATGGCCCTTTATCTACTCTCCGATTCACGCTGGGAACAACGGGCCCGAGAACGCTGGGTGCAAATTCTTTCCCGTCTTGCGGCTGGTCGCGGGATCGCCACGCTTTCTTCCTTCTCGCCTTAAAAATACGCCGCCAGCTTCGAAACATGCCTGCGCCTGCTCTTCTTAAAGGTCAGAGCTTGTGTCTCATCAGAGGGTTCACTTCCTCGAAGCCCCGCTTATTTCTTTGATCTCCCTTCGGTCCAAGCCGTTCCTCGCGGTCATTGCAAAACCTAGCACAACTAAAAAAATGCAACCCGCAAACTCTAGCGAGCACCGTGGACCTGATTCCACAGCACAGGCCATTTAAACTGGGGGATGGCAAG
>CAYTVL010000216.1:0-1908 GCA_964441775.1 uncultured Enterobacteriaceae bacterium | reverse complement strand
TGGGCGCGTTGGGCATGTCCATGGGGTCAACGAAAGCGTGGTGGCTGGCGGCGCTCGATCCGCGCGTGAAGCTCTGCATGGATGTGTGCTGCCTGACAGATTACGACGAGCTGATCAAAGCGCATGGCTTGCAGGGCCACGGGATCTTCTATTACGTGCCGTCGCTGCTGAAACATTTTCAGACTGCAGAGATCAATGAGCTGATTGTGCCGCGTGCCCATCTCAGCGTGAATGGGAGGCGCGACGAGCTAACGCCGCCAGCGGGCGTGGACAAGGTGCGTGATTATTTGGTGCCGCTATACCGGAAGTATGGGAAGGAAACGGACCTCCGCGTAGAGCTGTTCGATTGCGCCCACGTGGAGCTGCCGGAGATGCGCAAACTCATCTTGGAGTGGATGGATCGGTATTTGGTCGCGGCGCCGGGAAACTGACCACTGCCGATGTTTGAGCTTCTGAAATGGGTACTGAGGGTCTGACACAATGATTCGTGCACTTACCATTCTGGCCGCGAGCCTCTTTGCTTGCAGCTCAAGCCAAGCACAAAGAACCACCGATGAGATCCATCTGCGCGCCACGGTGCAGGACGTTGTCCTGCTCTCACATTTTTCGGGGAAGATTAGGCCAGTTGATTTTGATCCAAGATTCGCTTTAACCTTGCGCGTCGAGTCGGTCATTCCCGAAACTGCGAATTTTACCCCGGGGGCTTTCCTAGCGTTCGCCATCCACAGTCCATCACTGCTCTTTGACGGAGAGGCCATCAAGGGTAAGACGTACGACTTTTCGTTAATGCGTGAGGTTGAGCACGGGAAGACGAGGTTTTTTCGCTTGAGAGTTGAGAAGGCACAGAAGGAGCCCGTCAAAGCTGGGCAACCGAAGAGTCCGTTAATGCTGGCTTTTCCACTTTCTATTTGATTTGAGCCCGCTCCGCCCGCATGCTAATTTTGAAGTTCTGCCGATGCCCGGGTGGCGGAATGGCAGACGCTGAGGACTTAAAATCCAATTAGACGGCCTGTACGGCACTGCACGCTAGTGCAGCGTCCAGCAAACTTATTGATTCTATTCAACGATGGTTGCAACCGGGCGCGGTCAGGCGCACGCGCCTACGAATCGAATAGCACCGCAGTAGCACCAAGAAGATCGAAAAGCAGGGAACAAAGCGAACGGGTTTGTCATGAGCAAGAATCCACCTGACGTGTGGGCGCGTTTCTTTGGAGTATTTGGCAGTCTCACCGGCCTGTGCGGGTTTCTCTTATCGTTCTACAACTACCGATGGCAAAGAGAGGTATAGCAGCTGTGTCGGTTCAGCCTAGAATGGAAAGAGGGCGCTCTCGGTTAGTGAGTATTCCGCCCTGCGGGCGGGGATTTCCAAGGCATCGATACGATCACCAGGCTATCCCTCAGCGTGCCTGCGTTCACGGAGAGCCCGCTTCCGTTTCGCCCGACCAGATCATTAGCTCCACCACGTCCATCCGTCTCAACTTCCGGATTGCCCGTAATCCGGAAATCACGTTCGACAAGCCAACATATCAGTACTAGTCGCTTGAAAAAGTGTGTGCCGCTTTGTAAAAGACAGACCGCCTCGCGACGGTCTGTCGAGAAGAAAGATGTTCGCGATCTTCACTACGCGGACGCGGCCTTATTCTTTTGAACCGCGGTCGCGGCTTTTCGGATCACATCTAGCACGAAGTCAGGCTGGGACAACATCGGCACGTGGCTGCTATCGGTCTCGAAGACTGTTGCTCCCATACGCTTCGCGACGAAACGCTCCAACTCGGGCTGGATAGTACGGTCCTTCGTAGCTACGATGTACCAACTCGGCTTCGATCTCCACGCAGTACCTTCCACCTTTTGTGTGAACAAATCTGCTACAGGTGCGGCATGAGTGGCCCAGACCAACTTCTGCTCTTC
>CAYTVL010000215.1:0-1939 GCA_964441775.1 uncultured Enterobacteriaceae bacterium | reverse complement strand
TGCTCTTGACCTGTTAGGATAACGCAAGTGGAAGGTTTTGTCTCATAGTCCTAAGGGACGTTGTCCCTGAGCGCGCCAGGAAACGTCTCTACAGTGCCGAACACCAAGCTCCTTCGCAAACTCGGGCGCTGGTATTGTAGGAGTGTGTGACCGGCGGTGCGCGTATGGCGTGCAGGGGACCCGGAACGCAGCGGAGGCGAGCGGGCTTGCTGGCGCAGTCGCGGCCGCCGAGGGTCGCGGCCGCAGGACGCGAGCGTGGTGGGCGCACCGCACCAGTAGGTCTTGGTGAGGATCAGACTCAGCACGCCACAGGGAGCAGCCTGAGGCAATTAGCACTGTACGCGGCAAGCCACCGGAGGCTCGCCACTCAAGAGGTGGACGGAGGCGCTGGGCCACACAACAAAAATGCGCTATGAAAAAGAACGTGGTGTCGGTGGAGGAAAGGAGGAGGAGCGTGGTGGACACCCCAACCCCTCAGTTGCAACAATTATCTGCGTGGCTGCAGGACGAACTCCAGGAGTTCACCCGCGTCTTACGGCATCGACGCGACCGCGTCAGTATTCAACAGGCAGTAGACCGGCTTCGTCAGGCCTTGGAGACGGCCGAAGCGGCCGTGCAGGAGCCACAGCAACGGTATCGTTTACCGCCGGAGGAACAGTGGGGCTTTGTGAGCGTCGTGGCGTGGATCCACGAAGTGAAGCAGGAACTGAAGCGCTTCCCTCCACCCTCAGCCTGAACGGGTCAGAGCCAGGGGCATACAACCTCAAGCATCGGTGGCCGCAGGGAACCGCAAAGGGAAAACGACCGGCAGAGCCGACGCCGGAGCTTCTGATAAGCGGGTATCTGTTAAATCTCACTGCTGCGCAGGCGCGCACACGACCTGAGGCAAGATGGTGACGCTCCTGAAGACTGCGCAAACGCTTCAAAAAAGTTGACAGAATTGGCCGGGATGTCACGCGGCGGGAATGGGAGCAGGATGGGCAGCCTTCCGGATGCAAGTCAGCCGAGGTTGAATGGAGCAGCGGAAGCGCGAATCGTTGCGTGACCCAGCCAGAGACCGCAGCCACTAGGAGCCGGACTTCCTCTCTCTTGCCTTGATGTCGCCATACCCGCCCATGTGGACACGACTCGGAACGAGAAGGCTACGGCAGAAATTGGAGCAGTCGACTCGCGCCGTCGAAAGGCAAAGGTTCTCGATTGAGGATGATTTCTATCAGCGTAGTCGTGAACGGGTGAAATAACGTCGCTCCTGGCTTATTCACGGTGCTAAGATCCAATTCGACCGGTTGGGAGGTGGCGGTGAGTTGCACCTGCGTATCTCCGTAGCCCTGATAGGCGATCAATTCCGTGCCGGTGGAGGCATGGATGCGAATCCGGAGGGGAAACTGCCCGACCGTCATGCCCTTAGGCAGGCGGACATGAAAGCAACGGTAGCTCGGATCGGGTCCGTACGGGTGCACGTCGGTATACAGGTCGGTGAACGGGACCCATGTCTCCCCTTGCTTAACCAGGACTTCAATCATGTAATCCTCCACGCCATCACCGCGTTCATCTTTGGCGTGGACGACGAATTGCTGCCATCCTTCCATAATCGGTCCGGCCTCGTGACCGATCAAATGGTCGAAGAACGTCTTTGCTTCTCCCGTGATCCCG
Organism: uncultured Enterobacteriaceae bacterium; assembly: GCA_964441775.1. GTDB lineage: Bacteria > Desulfobacterota > Binatia > Bin18 > Bin18 > SYOC01. The sequence goes on along the minus strand of CAYTVL010000215.1, from coordinate 286 downwards.
GTCGCGCCAGCACCGGGATTGATCAACATTTTGGCCAGTGCCCGTGCGCCGTATTGGCGGGCCTCGGCCAACCAAGCGTCAACCGTTTTCCCGTCGCTCGCCCCCACGGTCAAGAAGTCCAGTATGCGATCGACCATCCCGCTTTCAGGGTCACGGATCAACGAACCATGGTTCCTGCCCTCGACAGGGATGATGGGGACGTCGAGCCGGTTGTCGGCCCATTCGGAAATCGGTGGTGTTACAGATCTGGGTTTCATGTTTATACGGGCATTCCAAACTCGTAGCG
>CAYTVL010000214.1:0-1944 GCA_964441775.1 uncultured Enterobacteriaceae bacterium | reverse complement strand
GCATGAGGGATAAAATACCACATTTCCCCAAAACCTATCCTGCAAGAGCACTAGGGAGCGTCAAGAACTCTTCCCCCACCTCGTCCACGGACGCCCAGAGCCCCGCGACCCACTCCCGGAGTGCGGCCAATTCTTTGCGGGCGTCACTGAGCGAGGTGAGCGTCAGGAGTTTCTTCATGCGCCAGGGCAGCGTGCCATGGACCCGTTCGGGTAAGTAGGCGCGCAAGTTTCTTTCCTTATGCAGAGCGCAGCGCTGCAGGACGACGCGCTCCCCAAAGACGTCCCGTAAGGCTTTCTTCAACACCTTGGCTCCGTCGATCACTGCCAGCAAACGCTCGCGGTGCAACGTAAAGCCCCGCTCCTGGATCGACGCCAGTAAATCTTTCACGACTTCACTCTTCTCCGTGTCGCCCTCACGCAGCCCGACCACGAGCTTTTCCCTCTCTGCTGTGATCCCCAACGCAGGATTGTGCGCCCCCCAATCTCCAGACTATCCAGCATGAGCCCTACAAAGCTCAAACCATCGAGCTTGCCCTCATTGATACCGTCGAGGTCTTTCTGACTCGCCCGCACGAAGGCGTGCGACACCGATGACCGAGACACCCCCAGCTTCTCACTGTAGTGGTTAATGACCTGCTCGTAGTTGCGCATACTGACGTCCAGCACCAGGCGTTGACGCATTTGCTCATCCGGCAAATCCTGGTTCTGCAATTTCCCCAGCGTTGGCAACTCGATCTCTCGATCGTGCTTCCACACGCGCGGCCGCCGAATCCCATACTTGGCTCCGTCCACCACCACCGAGGTCTGCTCGTGTCCGCCCCGGTAGCCCAGGCCTGTCGGTTTGCGTTCATACCGCCTGCCACCCAGTGTTTCCACGTCTTGCTCTAACAACGCTACGGCCATTGCCAATGCCGCGTGTTTCGCGCGCTCCAATAGGACGGCTTGAATCGCGCTGGGCTCTAGACTTGTGAGCACCCCCAGCAACTCGTCTTGCTTTTCCTGACCACCTCGTGTCTTGTATCCCATGTGGACTCCCTCCCTTTACCCAACCGGAGATTTTCCTCTGGTGGAGTCCACTCTGCAATTCTAACGGTTCCTGGGACATACTCTATGCTACCGCCATCGACCGCGACCTTCTCAAACACCTTCTGAGCTCGACTTTTGCCTTTTTCTCCTGCTCACGCCGCGGGAGCAAGGGCAGACAATAAGGTACTTTGTAACGAGTTGGCTAATTGTTCAAAGGTGTGTTGGTGACCCAGCCGTACAAAAATCCACTCGCTCCAGAGCCAGCGCCGGACCGCAGTAAGCGCAGCGGAGAAGGTCACGCCTCGTTTGCCGACCCACTGCACCTGTACGTCTTGGGTGTGGTAGGCCGGGAGTTGGGCATAGAGCAAAGCGACCACCGAGAAGAGACCAAACAGACAGGACACCCCGCGTAAGACAGTGGCTTGTGTCAATCCCCGGGTGGTTTCCCAGCCTGAGATAGGCGCGCAGCTCCTGGAAGGTGGTTTCCAGAGACCACCGGCCGGGAGAGCGTTCGATCAGCTCTGTGGGGGGCATCTCGACCGCCGTGGTGAAGAAGTACTCATCCCGAGGCGTGCCCAAAGGCATCCTGGGCCAGCCACCCTTTGAGCCGCCGTTGCCCCGTCCTCTAGGAGGGAAACCCCGCGGGCAGCATCCGCCACCCCATGCCTGTCACCAAGACGTCCAACCCCGCGGGCAAACAGGCGCGCTGGTCATCGGGCGGACCGCCATTGCCGCTCCAGACTATCGGGGGCAGATTCGGCTCAAAGACCGCCCAGACCTCCTCGGGCACTTTGCGGGCAAAGTCGGTCAGTTGCATCTCCCTCTCCTCTCTCGCTCTTGTCCGTGAGGATAACGCAAACAAGAGGTTTTAATGGGATGGACCGCTCCCCCTCACCTAACGGCCTCACGATGGGCCAG
>CAYTVL010000213.1:0-2061 GCA_964441775.1 uncultured Enterobacteriaceae bacterium | reverse complement strand
CTACTTCTCAGCGCAAAATTCGCTTTTCGGCCGTGATCTGACCACCCAGCCGCAGTGACAAGGATGACAAAAACGCCCGGCGGTCGTCCCGCCGGGCAGTCAAATTATTGATCCAGGATCGTTTAAAAAAATCAGTTTTTGCGTTCCGCTAACACCTTGCCGATGTGGTGGAGATTGTCGGCGATCACACCCAGTCCGACCCAGCGCTTCATGCCGGTGTCGCCTCGGTAGATACACCGGCGCAGCCCATGTCGCCGCTTCAACACGCTGATGCGGCCCTCGCATCCCGTCCGCCATTTCTGGCCTTGCTTGAACCAGCGTTTCTTTTGCTCGCGCTTCCGTTCGGCGCTTTTGGTGGAGCGATTTGGAATGCAGACACGTTGGACGCCTCTGGCATGAGCGTCCGCCTCATTCTTGGCCGAGTAGAACGCGGCATCGCCGGCGAGTAGCCGAGGTACGCAGCCCAGATTCCTCTCGTGCGCGTCCAGCGCTGGTATGACCAACTCTGAGTCACTGGGCCGCTTGTCGTAGATGGCATAGTCGGTGATGATCTGATTCTCGCCTTCCTGAATCTTGACCATCTTCCCGAATTCGGTAGGCTTACTGGCTTTGCCCTTGCGAATGATTTCAGTCGTCGGCTCGAAGATACTCACCAGCTTCTCCGCCACATGAGTATCGCCACCGAAGATCCGCTGCTTGGCTTGCCGTATTACCTGCTGCACTCTCGGGACAAAGGTGTCCAACTCTTTCCGCAATTCTTCCAGGGCAGCCTGCTGCATCACGTCCGCCGAGCGCTTCACACCGTTGGCAATCTCTCCGGAAAATCGCTTGGCCTGCCCCAGCACCCGCCCGACTGCTGACAATAGCTTTTCGTATCCCTGCTGCAGTCGCTCCCGGTTCGGTCCCCCTTTGGTCCGCACGATGCGCCCGATCTGCAGCACGCGGAGCTTCACGCTCCGACTTCGGTCCCGGAGCTTGGCTCCCTTTTGCCCAGCGATCTCTGCGATCCGCTTCATCGCCCGGATCAGAACACGCACCCCGTCGCCCAGCAGATTGCTGTCGGTCGGATAGTGGATGTTCGTCTCCACTACCGTTGTGTCGAGCCGCATCTTGCGTCCCTGAACAACCTGTTTTTGTTGCGCAATCTCCACCACTCGCGCATGAATCTTCTCGATCGTCTCCGGTCCCAGCGCCAGTCCCCAGCGGCCCATGGTCTTGCAATCGGGCGCCTTCGCTGCCCCTACCCGCGTGAAGTCGCGATACACCAGATTGGCCCGGACTTCACGCTCTAACGCCTCGTAGCTCCAGTTCCGAATATGCTTCAGCAACAGAAGTCGCATCACCACTTCCGCCGGAGTGCCGCGGCGCCCGCGGGTGCGGCTCTTGGGGCTGCGGTTGGCCAGAGCCTCATACACGGTCGCGACCAACTGCTCGTCCTCCAGCACCTGGTCAGCGTGTTTCATCCAATCCTCGCGCAGGTCGCTTACTTCTTCCGCGATCAGGCCCTCGCCGAAATGAAGTTGCTCTCGCCGCGCTTCAATCACCGGGAGCCCTCCTCGCGGTGGCCGGCCTGCGCGGCTGCTTGTCCTGCTGCCACTGCTTGCGAAATTGGTCACGATTCAACTTGGCCAAGGCACAGCCGATATCCCAAAAGCTGGCCCAGGCCTGTTGCGCCTGGCGGGCGGTCTCGGCGTGCTCCGGTGGAACATACAAGGACCGGCTCTTGCCGTCCTCGCGATACGTGATGTAGAGGTGTGGGCCGTGCAACTGTCGCGGGTCACGATAGCAGACACATCCCGGATTGCCACAACGGCGAGAGGTCTCCGACAGGCCGCCCTGGACCATGGTTTCCACGGCGCGCAGAAGTTGCGTGACGAGCCGCTGTTGCTGCTTACGCATAGCTTAATATTAAGATAAGCTTGTCTGTTTTGCATGTCAAGAGAAAATGACACGAAACATCAAAAATGTTTTGGGGCGGGAATTTGTACGTTCTTGCAGAACCGCGTCGGCTCAGCCACTGGATCGAAAGAGCTTAACCGTTCATTTTTGCGCCGGAAAGTA
>CAYTVL010000212.1:0-2419 GCA_964441775.1 uncultured Enterobacteriaceae bacterium | reverse complement strand
TCGCACGCCCCTTAGGATAATCTCTTTCTCGAAAGGTGCGCTCTTGCAGTCCATCGCCCCACCTCCCCACCACCTCACTATAGGTGGGGAAACATATCGACTTCCCTCCATGGAGACAACTTTGCGACAGATCCTTTATTGGCGGCCTTCCGTCCAGCTGTGCGGCAGAACTCAGTTAGGAGACGTTTTTCGCATGGGCTTGTCGCCTCCGCCTCGCAAAGTGATACATGTGACGTGGAGAGGCAAAGGACAACGGCAACACGCGTTCTCGACGCCGCTCGGCTTCGAGATTGCGCACTCTGGCGGTTAACAAATCGTGGAGCGAGATCATTCCGAGTAACAGGCGTGTTCCACCGCGTTCGACCACGGGCAAGCGGGTCAAGCCAGTCTCAGCCATCCGATACACCACGACACGAAGCGGTTCGTCAGAGTAAGCGACCACTGGGTGTGTTTCGACGATGTCGGCGAGTTGGTGATTGCCACTAGTGCTATTACGCGACTGCTCCACCAGTATGTGCATATTGCTCTTTGTTACTACTCCTAAGAGATTCCCCTTTTCTTCCACGACCGGGTATAACCGTTGGTGATTCTGGCTATGAGTCCGGTGAAGATAGGGCGTTAGTTCTTCAATCGAGAGGCGGGCGGAGAGCGCGACAACGTTGGTCCGCATCACCTCTCGCACGAACAAAATTTCGAGCGGATCGATCGCGTATTCCCGGCTTAGATGATACCCCCGCCGGCTCACTTTCTCGGTAAGAATGGATCGATGTAATGTGAGGACGGTAACCCCGTGAGCAAGCGTCGTCGCCACCAAGAGCGGCAGAAGCATGTTTACGTCGTGAGTCAATTCGAGGGAAAAACCACGCCAGTGAATGGCGAGCGCATCGTGCTTCCCAAAATGGCTCCCATGCTCACGAGTGGCCAGAATCCAAGGCAAATAATATTATCTACGGCAATAAACAGCATGCCATCTACGAAACTGAGCAAATGGGATCGAATGTACGCCATATCAATAATCTCATTTTTGGAAATGGCGCTGGGATCACAACCAAGACCGGCACCCAAAACGGCACCCTCAATGCGGATCCGCAATTTATCAATTACCAGGCAAATGGCGCTGGGGATTATCACTTGAAGAGCACGTCGGCGGCGATGAAGGCAGGGGTCACGGTCTCGCAAGTGATCACCGATTTTGACGGCACGGCGCGGGCGCATGGGTCGGCGTACGACATCGGCGCGTATGCCGTTGGCGGAAGGAGGGGTTCCTTGAGTGACCGCGAAATTTCGGTCGTTCAGAAAAGAGTCTTAAACTCTGACAAATAGGGTTTCACGAAAAGGGCGAGCAAAATCCTTGAGAATTCAACGATTGAGACACCGCGAACACGCTCTCACGGCTGGCGAGGGAATGTCTCGCCACGAGGGCTTCCCCGTTCCTCGTACCGCGGTTCACTCTTGCTGGCCCGCGCTCCTCCCTGCTCATGGAGACCTCCATGACGTCCAGCGTCCGGGCCGGGGCTGAGCATGGCGGTGAGGCCGATCGGCTTAAATACATTGTCCTTCGCCGCTAACTGCTGCAGCACCCCATCCGAGGCGCGCACCCACAGGTGCCGCGACCATGCCACCGCCTCGAACCGTGACGGATTGGTGACCGAGGCCACTTTAAACACGAGCGGTCCACGGGTGGAGGAAAACTGGTAGAGCCCTTGCTCCTGCGGGTGCGCCTGGCGCACGTCTGCCAACCAACACTGAGTGCACGCCACGCTGCCATTAATCTGCAAAGGGGAGCGGACGCTGCCGCTTGATTCAGCATCGAACTCCTCGACAAACCCTTGCGCCACTGCGGCGGTCCCGAGCCCCGTGAGCAACACAGTCGCGGCCACACCGTTCTTCCGGCTGCGTCGCGTTGTGGTTTCATGATCACGCGATTCCCAGCAAAAACGTTTAGGCAATCAACTGTTTAGACAATGAATAGGCGAGGAAGCAGACCAATAAGTGAATGGGCAGAGCATATGAGGCGCGATGGGTGGAACGCACGAGACCAAAGGCACACGTTAGAAAGGCAAAGAGTTCTTCAAAGCGCCATTCACACTACCCCCATGAAGAGCCTGTTTCCTCTTGGTGGCCATATGGGTTCCTCCTGTCTCTGGTGTTCACATAGCTTTTGTGGTTGTACTGCCGTCGGTCAACCACCGATGCCGAATCTTGAGGGCCGCCGGTTGGTGGTGGAGCTTGCGCAGCCGCGCGACTTCCTGCTCATCGGCCCAGACCACACAGCGCCGTGCAGCCGGAGCGAGGGAGCGCCCGGTGAGCCACCGCCGCCACCAGCCGTACAGCGTCACCACCGGCATGTCCAGCGCTCGCGCCTAAGGACTATGAGACATATATGGACCGCTCCCATTTGCAAGGTGGGATTGGAGAA
>CAYTVL010000211.1:0-2481 GCA_964441775.1 uncultured Enterobacteriaceae bacterium | reverse complement strand
TCTACTTGATGCAACTCCTCGGTTTTCACAGCACTTGAAGCGCGTTTACCGTGCCAACCTCCCGGCTCGATCGGATGCTACCCTTAGGAGAACCCACGCTGATCCCTTCAATTTCTTGCAGATACCGTTGCGCGGCTTTCCATACCGCTTCACAGGTATACTCGAAGCGTTGAATAGCGGCATCCCGTTCCACACGCGAAAGAGCTGCGAGACCAAGCAACTCTTGTAAGGTGCTCAATGCACGTCTGGCGACCACAAGCCGTTCGGTCAATCGTTCCACGGGATTCCCTCGGCAAGCACGCGACGGCGAAATTCTGGGTCGGCGCGTGAGAGATCTACTACGTCAACATGATACGGCACTGAACTCTCTTCCAATTGTTCGCGGAGACGCGCCAGCGTGCCACGCGGAAGGGGCGTAGGAGGATCAATGGCGACATCGATATCCGACAGTTGCGTCGCCTCGCCCCGCGCCCAGGAACCGAAAAGGTACACCCTGGCGTCATTGTCACCAACAGTCTGAAAGACGAGGCGTCGCACTTCCTCAAGCGCTCTCGTCGCAGTTGTAGAGACCGTCATTCGCTGTTGGCGATGCTGCATGCTTTTTCCCTACCGCACTTTGAGGTTCTTTCACAGGCCCTCAGCTCAAGCCGCATGACTTGACGGATGAAAGGAACGAGGCGGATAATCGACTGCTAAAGGAGGCGGAAGGCGATGCAGCAGACGGAGACCCGCAAACTCGCGGCAATCATGTTCACCGACATGGTGGGCTTCAGCCGGCAGATGGGCGCCAACGAAGCCCGCACCCTGCGCTTGCTGGACGTGCATAATCGGCTCATCCGCCAGGCCGTGGCCGACCATCACGGCGGCGTCATCAAAACTATTGGTGACGCTTTCTTGGTTGATTTCCCCTCCGTGGTCCAGGCCGTGCAGTGCGCCCAACAGATTCAGGCCCAGTTTCGTACGCACAACACCGACAAGCCCACCGACGAACAGATTCACCTCCGCATCGGCCTTCACTTAGGCGATGTGGTGCAAAAGGACGGCGATGTGTTTGGCGACGGCGTCAACCTCGCTAAGCGGCTACAAGAGCTGACTGGGTCCGACACGATTTGTCTGTCGCACGTAGTTTACAAAGAAGTCGAGAAGAAGCTCGCGTTAGGAACAGTGATCTCATTGGGGCAACCTAAGCTGAAGAACATTGCCGAGCCATTCCCGGTCTACGCCCTGCTGTCCGAGCCACCCAAAGGCGTGCGTCAAACACTCCAAGTCCAACGCCTGAAGTGGTCCCGTCGGCTGCGCCCTGCGTATCGTTTGCTCGCAGCGGGTGTGGTTCTCGTCGCAATCACCATTCTAGCCGTCCGCCATCTCCCTGTTCTTTCCCCTAGCCCCTAGCCCCCAACACCCAGCACCCCGGCCCTGCCGCTGCCGGATAAACCGTCGATCGCCATCATGCCCTTTGTCAACATGAGCAACGATCCGTCTCAAGACTACTTTAGCGATGGCCTCACCGAAGACCTCACCACGGATCTCTCCAAGATCTCCGGCCTCTTTGTCATCGCCCGCAACTCGGCTTTCACCTACAAAGGCAAGGCCATGAAGGTCGAAGCGATAGGGCGAGAACTGGGGGTGCGGTATATCTTGGAGGGCAGTATCCGCAGAGTCAACGACAAGGTGCGGATCACGGCACAGCTAGTGGACGCCTCGACAGGCTATCATCTCTGGTCGGAACGCTATGATCGGGACCTGAAAGACATCTTTGCGCTGCAAGATGAGATTCGCCAGAAGATCGTGACCGCCTTGAAAATCAACTTGACGAAAGACGAGCAAGCGCGTTTCAAGCGCGCTCCGACCAGTAATCTGGAAGCCTATGATTACTACTTGCGCGGGATAAACGACTATTGGCGCTTCACGAAAGAGACGAATGCGCAAGCCCGACAGATGTTTGAAAAAGCGATCGAGTTGGACCCACAGTACGCGGCAGCGTATGCATTCCTGGGTCTGACCTATAGTGCTGAGTGGACTTTACTCTGGAGTCAGGACCCCCAGACTTTGGAGCAGGCGTTGGCCCTGGTGCAAAGGGCCATAACTCTAGATGACGCCCTTCCCGTGGCCCACAGGGTGTTGGGCTGGGTCTATATGTGGAAAAGGCAGCACGCATTGGCCATTGTTGAGGGAGAGCGAGCTATCGCTCTCGACCCCAACGATGCTGACAGCTATTCGGTGCTAGCTCAGATTCACAGCTTCTCGGGGAAGCCGGAGACTACCATTGAGTTAGTAGAGAAAGCCATACGGCTTAATCCCCATGCTCCGGCTGCTTACTTCAACGGCTTAGGCTGGGCCTATGCAATGGCGGGACGGTATGAGGAGGCGATAGGACCTTTGAAGCGCTCTTTTGCCCTCAACCCCAATTTTCTGATTCCTCATCTTGCCCTAGCTGCGGTCTATAGCGAATTAGACCGGGAAGAAGAGGCTCGGGCTGAG
>CAYTVL010000210.1:0-2531 GCA_964441775.1 uncultured Enterobacteriaceae bacterium | reverse complement strand
CCGGTGAAGCGCCAGATTTTACCGCTATTGTGCAGTTGATACAACTTGCTGCCGCCGGCGGCTATTCTCACGGTGGCTGCGTTGTTGTCAAGTTTTTGCCAACCCGGACAAGAATTGCTGCTACAAGGAGTGCCCGTGTACTGCCAAATTGAACCGACATCGGAGGTCGCCGGGCGGGTCTTGAATCCGGCGACTGTACTCGCAGTTCCATTCAAGACGCGGGCATTGTCATTCGTGGCTGCCGTGCCCATCGCTATACCATTGTAATTGACGTTGGGATTAGACCAATACTGCAACCGGGGACAGCCGCCTGTACAGTTGTATGCCATGATCGTGCGCCAGCTGGGAGCAGGCGAGGTGTGCTGAAAACCGTGCCCGTATGCGAAGGGCGTGGTGGTCGGGTCGTTTGCCGGGTCGTGTCGTGCGCCCTGCAGATGCCCAAGCTCGTGTGCGAACGAATAGTAACCGGTCGCGCAGTCGTAATAGACCACGGCGAACGCGTTCGAGGCATTGGCTTGTATGGCGTCGGCCAGCCCGCAAAAGTCAGACTGATTAATGAGCAACGCAGCCATGTCGGCCCCGCTGTTATTGCGCCGGTTGTTGACATCCGCCATGCCGACGAAATCGGCCAGGATTGTGTCGAAGCTCTTCCCGCTCTCCGAATAAGAGACCTCGAAACTATCTACCAGGGTCAGCTTAATGTTGATGCCACTGTTCACGTACGACTGGTTTGCTTCCGCCACGGCTAACTGGATAGTGGCCGCTATATCAGAGACCGCCGTACGGGCGGCGGTCGTATAGGCTACCAGCACATCGATGCCGACAGGGGTGTCGCCTCTTGGAGTATCGAGCGCTATAGTCGGCGGTGGTCCGGCATTACTACGCCTCTCTCTCTCCTTGAAACTGGGAGGCTCTTCGGGCGGGAAGCGTGACTCGTCCACCTTGATCAGCGCGTGAACCCCATTCCCCACCGACTCAACACGGTACAGACTGTCGTTGTCTCTTATGGTTCCAGTGATCTTGCCGTCGTGGACGACCAGCGTTGCCTTGCCCGGAACGTCAGAGAGAGAGCCGAACCAGGTGAAGTCATTCGCGCTCCTCGTCTCGACCTTACTTTTGGAAAAGTCCAGCATCTTAGCATTCGGTAGCGACATGCGGGTGCGGTCCCCGCTTAGCGCGTTGGCATCCAGTCGCACGAGGGTTACCGACTGCGTAGTCGGCCTCTGTTTGATTTGTTCGACGCGTTGCGTTTGGGCTGGGCTCATGTCTCTGAGTTGATCGGCAGGCAACGGCGTAAACAGTTCGGGGGCTTGGGCGTAAGCCAGGGAAGGACCTAGGATAACGGTAGACAGAGCAAAGAGAGCGAGACAAGCGGTCCAGACGCGTTGCTTCGGGTTCGCACGGCCCGTAATACGACTGGGTGAGCCCAGCATTTGGGCCACAGTACGTCGTTGAGTTCCATCCAGCTTCCATGACGTGGGCTTAGTCATTTGCATTTTAGATTTCCTTTGGTTGCTAAAAATAAAGAACTTCCCTTTTCCTTATCTGCCTCACTATGTGTTCCCTTCCCATGTTGCCGTAAGAAGCTGAGAGCGACTTGATGTCTGGGGGCCATGAGGCAAAAACTGACGATCACGGGGACAGCCGAGATGGAGACGCAGCCACCGTATGATTCTCCTGGTGATTGTTTCCTCCTTAGTGACGGCGCGTCCTTTTCTCAAGAAAATCCGTCAGGCATCAAGGTGTCCCACGATGAATGAAAAAGAGGATATTTTCAGAGGAATCCAATGGAGGGAGCCCCCCTTGTCCAGGCTTTAAACTCCACGTGATACGAGGAGCAGCAAGACACCTTTGGAGGCGCACGGCAGGTGCAAAAAAACATGTTGATAAAGACGTCCTTGTCCCGGTGCTCAACACCACTGGTCATGCCACTGAGCAGTTCCCTCTGACAGTGCTGATATACCATAACGCTACCTAGGGATGTCAATCTATTCTCGGTCAAATAAGTGAAATTCACTCGCTGAGGGCGGTGCGCCTCAGCGAGTCCATAGGGAAGCCACGGGGGTGTTGTGTCTGCATAGAAGCCTCGTACGCACGGGGATAGGAAAAATGTGCGGAAGAGACCTCTCCTGAGCAGACGCAACGAAAAGACGCTGCAGTCTCGAGGTGACATAAGGCCGGGAAGGGGAGTACAGAGAAAAACAGGCGCGGTGAAGAGGAAATGCGCCACGGCCGGGGCTGCGGCGGGGAAACAAAGGAAAGAAAAAATTTGCCGCTGCCGTAAAAGCCTTGTGCTAACTAGATCCGCTTGCCATTGCAAGCATTTCAGGATGGAGTCCTCAAGAGGGAAGACCGGTTTGGGCTGCTCCTCACACCGAAATCCGTTCAACAATGTTGCGCGTGACCTGTTTTTGTCGCCGGTCGTAGAGCCGCGTCGTGCGCGGATCGGCATGCCCCGCAAGATACTGCACGTCTGCTAAACCAGACGGCATAAGAATGGGACACTCAGGCTGCCTGCAGTAATTGCTGTT
>CAYTVL010000209.1:0-2555 GCA_964441775.1 uncultured Enterobacteriaceae bacterium | reverse complement strand
TACATCCCTCAGCATGGCAGAAAGACTGTCCAAGGAACAACGACACGAACGTTATTGTTGTGCCTTTACGCACGTTAAGGTTGCGTGGTTTTTTGTCGTATTCAGTGGATACGAATTGTTCTTAAGTTGGAGGGCGTTGGAGAGGCCGATTTCGGTGCCCAGTCTGTTTGAGTTGCCTTTTTATATTCTTGTTGTCGTCTTCTACACGCCGGCATTCTTCCAGGTGCTGGTCAGATGTTTCGCTGAGCGATTTGTAATGGGCGTTGCTGTCTTACACATCGCGATGGCAGCGACTTCGTGGTTTCTACCAGGTTTTTTCGATCCGCACACCGGATTGGTCAGCCGCAGCTTTCTTGGTCTGTGGCTCCTTGCCTTCTTGTTGAGTTTACGCATGCCCTTCCAAGCACTTCGGAATCCGGCGCCCGTCGATGAGATGCCGGAGATCGCGAGCAAGGCCCGGTTCATTTGGGTCGCTATCATCGTAATCGCTTCCTTCCTAATTGTGGCTCTAGGATATTTTGCTCCCTCAGTATTTGACGCTCTGGGACACTTCATTCCGTCGCAATAGCGGTATGTTCGTTTGCCCCTCGCGGAAAAGTGGAATCACTCTCACCAAATCGCTGTCACTGGATTCGCTCTAGATCCTGATAAGTCGTTAGCGTTATCGGAAATCCGCGGCGAGGCAAGTAGAGGTCGAACCGACATCTATATAGCCGCGGATTTTCGATAACGAGTTCCCCATGTCTTGGCGACACCACGAATCATGAAAAGGGGGTCGGAGATGGCCTGACTGTTGGATAGTTCAAGCCGCGCCATCTCGCGGCACGAAGATCGTTCAAGTTTGGAGCGGCTGTGGCGACAGCCAGCCCGTTAACGAGTTTGATCTGGACGTTACAGTGGGACCACGAATTGTCTGCCTTTGGCCAGGAGTGGGCAAAGCCTAAATCGGGCTGAAGAGCACGAGAGGGAGATTCAACGCTTCCGACGTCCTCCGCGCGGCGGCGCAGAAGGAGGACTCAATGAGAGTCATGTACGAGCGTTGTTGCGGATTGGATATCCACAAAGCCAGCATCACGGTGTGCGCGCTGATCACCGAAAAGGGGAAGACTCAAGAAGAGACGCGGCGTTTTGGGACAATGACGGCGGACTTGAGGGAACTGGCAGGATGGCTCCAGCAGAAAGGAATCCGACACGTGGCGATGGAATCGACAGGAGTGTACTGGAAGCCAGTGTGGAATATTTTGGAGCCTGCCGGGTTCGAGTTGTTATTGGCGAACGCGCAAGAAGTGAAGATTGTACCTGGACGAAAGACCGACCAAAAAGACAGCCAATGGATTGCCGATTTGCATAAGCATGGATTGTTGAGGAACAGCTTTGTGCCGCCGCGAGCGATCCGGGATTTGCGGGATCTGACACGGGGGCGAGCGATCCTAACGCAAGAGCACACTTCGGTATGCAACAGGATTCAGAAGGTCCTGGAAGACGCCAACATCAAATTGCGTTCTGTGGCCAGCGATGTATTTGGTGCGTCAGGACGGGCCATACTGCGGGCTTTAATGAAAGAAGAGAATGACGCTGAAGCGCTGGCCAACTTATCGAAGGGTAAGCTGCGAAACAAGATTCCCCAACTGCGGCGCGCACTAGAGGGACAAGTCACCGCGCATCATCGCGCGCTGATCACCGGACATTGGAATCGGATGGAGTTTCTGGAGCGCCAGATTGCGGATCTAGAAACGCAGATTGCCGAGCGGATGAAGCCAACGCCGGTAGAGATGGCGCCGACGATGCAGAATCCGTCGGAGGAAGCACCAGTACCGTTGTCGCCGCGGGAGGAAGCTATCCAGTTGTGGATGGAAATACCGGGCTTGAGTTGGACGTCAGCCTGCAGCATGGTCGCGGAACTGGGAGTGAATATGGACCAATTCCCAACTGCCGCCCACGCGGCTAGTTGGGCCGCATTGTGCCCCGGTAATAACGAAAGCGCTGGAAAGCGGCTGAGTGGCAAGACGCGCAAAGGCAATATCTGGCTGCGGCGGACGATGTGTGAGGTGGCCTGGGCCGCGTCTCATACCAACGACTCGTATTTCGCCGCCCAATTTCACCGCATTGCGTCGCGGCGTGGTCGTAAACGAGCTTTGATGGCCGTAGCCCACAGCATTCTGGTGACGGCCTATTCCATGCTGAAGCATAAGCGCCATTACAAAGAGTTGGGCGCAGGCTTTTTCGATGGAATCAACCGCGACAAAGTCCGAGACCGTTTGGTGCAGCGCCTGGCAAAGATTGGTTTCGACGTGACTCTGAAGTCGAAGGAAACCGTAGAAAGCGCAGCCGACGTAACTGAATAACGTGTTTAACGGATGTCGGGCGCTTCTGGTATCCAGCTTGGATGAGTCGTCAACTCAATGCTGTCGCCCAGCCGTGGTAGCTCTTAAATTGGCGCATCGATGATTCCGTTTAACCATGGAGCATTGCACACGAACTCGCGGAGAGACGATCTCTGGGAGGGAAACGAGAGGTGTCCCCAACATGGTCGGCTCACCTGTTTTCGAGGGAGA
>CAYTVL010000208.1:0-2622 GCA_964441775.1 uncultured Enterobacteriaceae bacterium | reverse complement strand
CGCATCCTTCCAATCTAATCACGCCCCCCTCAAAAGTGCATAACACCTTCTAGACGAGCGTTTGTACGATTCTACAAAGACGGTAGTCGCTACAGATGAGCACGGAAAGCCGACCCCACTCATCGGAGCACTATTCAGCGCAGAATCCATAAAAGCTCGCACCGATGCTATTGCCTTGCTTGGGATCTATGCCACACGGCTAGGTGAATTAGCTGGAAGTGAAGCGCCCAAGCAGTTTGCGGAAGGTGCAAAAATACTTGGCGACAATCTTTTCAATTTACAAAAGACTTTTGACAAATTGGGCAAAGATGATGAGGAAAAAAAGATCATTGATGCGACGGCAAAGAACTATTCAGGTCCCATAGGAACAGTCATCGGTGTCGTTGGGCGTATCTATCTCGAAACGCAAAGAGATGCCGCCGTCCAGAAGGCCATAGAGGAGGGCGCGCCAGCGGTACGAACGGTGCTCTCCTTATTACAGAAAGATTTGACAGAGGTCATCGATCCTTTGAAAACTCTGGGTCTGAAGGAAGAATTAGCAGATCGCGTGATGTACTACAATGTCAATCGCACAGCGACCTTCGAACAACGAAAACAACTACTCGCGGAAATCGACGCGGCGGCTTCCCGTTACGAAACAGCTTTGACCGCCAATCCTGCCAATCTGATTCAAACCATGTCGGAGGCGCACGAATCCCTCGTCAAATATGCCGGTTCACCCAAGACACCTCAGTCTTTTGCTGAGCTGCTAGCGGCCTTGGAAACGTTCAGAAACCAGGCTCAAGAAGTTGCTGACGCTGTCAAACAAATACGTGATCTGCGGAAGGAAGTATCGTCGTGAAGATTAACAATGTTGAGCTCACACAAGTAACCGACCGTTGTTTCGACCTTTCAATGGACGCCCAAGTGCCGCTAGCTGAGCAGAGGGAGTTCCTAGTGATAGGAAAGCGATACCGCGGTTCACTCCTGAACCTGTTGACTGCACAGTTCGCAGACGGCACCCAGGCGGTGATCGACGCCAACACCAAGATCATCGGGCTGAACCAGAGTCTGCGGAATACAACACAAGTTCTAAACAACGCAAGGCAAGTCATTGACCAGTTAGGACAGCTTGTGTCCATTCTGGATGGCCTTTTGCGTATTGCTAGTACATTCGTATGAGTACACAGTAATGTTTTAAACTTTGATCTTACACTATGCACTGCTGTCGATGCTCGACTGAGCAGACGAGTTTGTGAACTTGTTTGGTGCTACGGCCAGATAAGGTGAGACCAAAGGATCACTCGTGGAGTCATAACGACCGCTTCCTCACGCGGCTTTCTTCGGCTAGACCCCGAGCACATCTACCGCCATAACTATGGCCCGTGCTGTCTCATGTCCCGAAGCCCGGATCGATAGTTTTGTCAGGAACCGCCCAACTTGTATCTGAGAGGGGGTTTTCAAAGGGTGCCCCGGGCGAGCCGAGCCATCATGAGGCGGATCAGCGCAACGTAAAGCCTCGCCTCGTTGGGGACGGGCAAGGTCTCGGAGTCCTGGCGCAAGCGACGAGAACGGTTGAGCCCGCCGAAGGTCCGCTCCACAATCCCGCGCTGGGGCTGGCCGAGATACCCACCACCGTTATCGGAGCGTTTGCCGATTGCAAGGCGTAGGGGATGGGGCGGTCGAACGCGAGCACGCCAGGCGCTGAGCACCCCAGCATACCCTCCGTCGGCCCCCCTTAGCCGCAACCGCCTGAAGCGATGCGCAAGCCGCGCGACGACCCTCTTGGCTCCCTCCCGATCTTGCAGGCTGGCGGTATGGACTCCCACCACGAGCAGCCTTCCCCACACCTCAACCAAGATCTGGCGCTTGCGCCCCGCCACCTTCTTCCCCGCCCATAGCCCCGTGCCATGCCCCCCTGCTCAGTCGTCTGCACGCTTTGCGCAGCCAGAAGCGCCGCCGTGGGTTGCGCCTGGCGTCCAGCGCGCGGCCGCCCGAGGGAGCGCAGGCGGTCTGGCCGCTGCGGCCAGACCCCTTCCTGCCGCCATCGGCGCAAATCCCCGTACCCTGGGGCCCACGGCGGGTACGCGCGCGGCAGATAGCGCCAGGCACTGCCGCCGCGACTGACAGAGAAGAGGGCGTTGAGGACCATAGGCATCTCTCTCGCTCGGGGTCGCCCTCCTGGAGTGGCAGGAGGAAGCAGTGTTTTGCTAAACCGCCCCTCTCGGTCGGTTACCTCCCTAAGGTAGAGTTGGTAGCTCGTACCCGCATGCTCCCGGAGATTGTTCCATTGGTCGTTAGAATTCCAAAGAGTGCAACATCTGGTTTCTACCGTCACGCCGCCTGAGCCGCAAGGTGCCGTTGTCCCAGGGCGGCAATGAGTTCGTCAGCGTGGGCCATGCCCCGGACGCGGCGCATCTTGGGACGATAGGCCACAATGGCTGAAGCCACCCACCGTAAGATCTGGTTGGAGCGCCGTCCCTGCCAATTCTTCACGCGGTGAAGTTTCTCACGCACGACGGCAAAGAGCGATTCAATCAAGTTGGTCGAAGTGAAGCTCTTGCGTAGTTCGCCCGTCAGGCCCAGCTTAGTGCATTTTCAGGACACCTTTTGGGGAATACCAAGGGGTTCGTGATGCGGACA
>CAYTVL010000207.1:0-2685 GCA_964441775.1 uncultured Enterobacteriaceae bacterium | reverse complement strand
CACTATGATTATGCAAGGCCATTGTACAGGAAAACTACTGATTTGGAACATTACCGACTTTGTCACTGAGAGTGCCATGAAACGCCGCAAAGCGCCCTAGCACCAAGCAACTTCGAAAACTCTCCAGTCGCACGGTCACTGCGAAGGCCACTCGCGCACGACCGACCCTGGCAAAACGCGCCAAGAACAGGGCTAAGAAGTGTCATCGTATTTGACTATGGGAGCTGGTTCGTTAGTGTGTACCAACTCTGAAGACTCTTAATGTAGTCGCTGAACCGCTTTCGGTGCACTACTCACACCTTCAGACTCGCTACTTCTATTACATGGATTCAAGGAGGAACCCATGCCAACACATGCCGCTCTTTGTCTAGCGTCTCACACACCTCTCCCTAAGATTTTTCCGAGAAGCCTCTCGCGGATGCTTCACCTCTGCGTGCCGCTCGCCGTGTACGCACTGGGAGGGGCAGCCTCGGCCCGCGCCGCCGATCGCTTCGTTGATCTGAAGCCGCCAGAGAATCCGGGTGCGCCGCTCGGCAGCATCAAACATCCTTATCCTACCCTCTCTGGGGCTGTGACCGCAGCTTCCCCGGGCGACACCATTCAAATACGAGGAGGAGCCTATGTACACCCCAATGATCATACGAGGTCGTTTGTGACTATTACTACCTCAGGCACCCAGCAGGCCCCTATCACTATTCAAAACTACAATGGGGAAAAAGTAACCCTGTACGGACACGGCTTTGAGGATCGAGACCTCACTGGCGATGGGCAAGCGGATGGTCCGATCGGAACTACGAATGAGGCGCTCATTAGCATTCAGGCCGATCATATCCACGTGAAAGGGTTGGAGCTGACCAATTCCAATCGTTGGGGAATGGTCCTCAAAGGCAATCATAACTTTGTCGACCATGTCCTGATTCACGATAATTGGGACGTTGGCCTGCTAGTTGACGGGAGCAACAACAGCATTCAGCACGTGGAAGCCCATCACGAACGGCATGGCAGTGGGTTGACAGTCCGCCCTACAGCGCTCGAGCGGCTTGATGATAATGTCATTGCCCACTCCTTCTTTCACGACAACGGCTATCAATCCAATGGCGTCAAGGTGCTTCCGGCCTTGGGCGACAGCGCCGGAGGCGGCAACTCGGATGGCATCACTGGATTTAAGGGCTGCGTGAACTCGGTTGCCGCCGGAGGCAACCTGTGCGCGCGCAATGCGCTCATTGGCAATGTGCTGCTGCACAATGCGGACGATGGAATGGATATCTCGTTCATTGACTCCTTGGTGAAACATAATATTTCCATGGATTGTTGCGCGCCTGGGGATGGACCAAACGGGTTTAAAGTCTTTCTCGGTACGAGGAATCTCGTTTATGTCAACAATATCAGTTATCATAATAGCAGTGGATTTTCCCTCCGGGTGCACAATGTCACCTTGGTAAACAACCTAGCCATTGATGATCAAGGAGGGGGGATCTGGTTAGCCTATCCCACTGACGCCGTCAGCGTTAAAAACAATCTGGATGCCCAAGGCAATCTAACGAAGATGATGGCGATCCAACCTTGCGCGACGTCAGTCTGCTCACACAATATGGTGTTGAACAACAACCTCACGCAACAATTTGTGAATCCTTCGATTTTCAAAGATGGCACGGGGCAACTTGTCGTTCCTCTTCCACCAAGCATGAGTATTGACCAGAAAGTGGAGTACTTGCAACACACGATCCGGAACGCCTTCAGTCTCCGGCCCGGTAGCGCCGCCAAAGGAGCAGGCACCCCGGTGTCGTATGTCGATCCAACCACTGGCCGTACCGAAACCATCCCCTTTGTTGGACCAGCTCCCGACATCGGCTCCATTGCAACGCTCTTCTAGCAGGCAGCAAGGAAGCGCTCGCTGAGGATTGTATCAGAACTCGCCCCAACAAGAAGTGAGGATGCGGTGGGACCTCACTTCCTGTTCTTTCTCTGCTGCTGCCAAAGAGGTCATGGGGACCCGGGTACGGAGGGTGTAGAGCAGGCGCCGTTGCGCAAGTGATCTCACCTCATTGCGATAGGAGCGTGGGCGCAGAAAATTCCGTACTTCGTCATGCGCTCGGCAAAACCGTGTGGCCGACTCGACATTCTTAAAGCCCCCCATTGGCTGAATTTGTTGCTTGATTCTTCGCTGGTCCTGCTCCAAATGATTATGCAAATAACGGTCCGTGCGATGACGTACCTCTTTCCCGAACACGGCTGTGATGGCACCGGGATAGGCGTCATGTCCATCACTAGTGATTCGCTCCGGGACACAACCGGTGACTGTGCGTGCAGACCGGAAGAACGCTTCCGCCGCGGCCTTGTCGCGTTTCTCACTGAGCCAAACGTCGACGAGATTGCCATCACGGTCAATGGCGCGGTAGAGGTAGACTGAGTGCCCTTTCACTTTAATGAAGGTTTCGTTCATGTACCAACTCGGCCCGACTCGTCCTCGCCGGTGCTTGTGCAGCACCTCGCTTACCAACGGCGCGAGCTGCGCTTCCCATTCTCGCACCGCTTCATGCGTAAAGACCAGGCCCCGCTCCAAGAACATTTTCAGCAGATCCCACAAGCTCAATTTGTAACGCACGCGCCACAGCACTACGAGACATACGGGTTCTGTGGCAAGTTTTAGCTGAAGAGGAGAGGCAGTCTCACATGATGTTCCTC
>CAYTVL010000206.1:0-2758 GCA_964441775.1 uncultured Enterobacteriaceae bacterium | reverse complement strand
GGGACGCGCGAGCCTTACTTTGCCCCTGGTGACAGCTTCGCTATATCTGGGCCAAAAACAGCTGTTTACGCGTCCGGGAATTCAGGCCGAAAAGAGGAGTCACTTTACGAAACGACAGAGACAGGACGTAGAGCCTGGCCCAGTGCCTCAACCAAAGGTTAAGAGTCGAGACACGCGAGCTTTAGGCTCACCCTGAGTCGTGATCCGCGCCCCGGCCAGCACCTGCTCTATCGTCCAGCTTCAGGGTCAGCCTGACTTTGCAGTCTACAAAGAAACGGACGAGTTCCCATTGTGTCTCACTGCGCCCGGCGCCGCCTGCTGGCGAGGGTGTGTTCTTTCCCGCCCCTAGCCGCTCAGTGGTAATCCGCGCGCTCCTGCGTCTGGCGCGAGACTTCGATGCGGCGGCGGTGGAACGCCTGGTGGACAGTATCGCAGCCGAAGTGAGCGCTGGTGTGAGATAGGGGAACGATTCTACGAAGCCGCCTTGTGGAGATCGGACGCCGGAAATAGGGCGTCAGAGGAGTGACGCCCTTGTCTTTGGAAATTGGGGGTGAACACCGCTAGGGTAACGCGGCAGCCTGCCTATGCTACCCCACTAGGAAGCACAGCAGACACAGCTGCGCGAGCCTGCGCGCGTTAAGGCCGAGTTATAAACTGCTTTACAGTGTTTGCAGCGCGATGAAGCGGTAAGGGAAGACTGCGCCGCCTTGTGGAAACGGCGCAGGAGAAAAGAGTGAGGGCGCACTATGGCCGATTTCTCCGCCTCACGCAAGACGCGAGCCGCGTGGTGCCATCCCACGGGGGAGAGGAGGAGGGAGAACAGGAAGAGGAATTCCCCCGTGTACCAAGAGCCATCGGCCCGTGCCGGAGAACATTGAATGCGGACAGGCCGCATGCCCATGGCGCCGTGACGCGTGCTTCTTCTTCTCGTCGATTGAGACCAAAGAGGTATGCTGGCTCTTTGAGCACCCTCCGCTGGGCTTGTGGCGTTCCGCTTTTTTTCCTATAGACAGAAAATATCAGAGCCATGTTTTCGTCTCTTCCTCTCCCGCCTGCCTCGCTCAGCAAGAAGGAAGGTGCTTATGACGAGAGCCCACCGCCGCAAGGCTGCTCCACTCGCCCGACCCCCCGTGGTGGTCCCGGCCCCCGCGGCCGAACTCTCCGACAAACAGGAGCGACTCCGGGCTCACCGCATGAAGCTCGTGGAGGACTGTTTCGAGGAACTGGTGGACCTCTACGAGATGCTCCTCCCGCCCGCCCAGCGGACCACCCCGAAGATGAGAACGTCTGCGGCAGCGGAAGCGGCGCTAGAGAGGAGTAGATCTTAAAGGGTAAGGGCTGGTTCTGCCAATCCAAGGTGTGGCGGTTCGTGCCAAGGCTCTGGTAGGAATGTTTTGTCCCGTTGTGATAGGCCCAGGTGGCCGCCAGATCGTGGTTCCCCATGTTTTCCCTCTCTCAAGCAGGACGTATCTTTCTTATGCTGCTCTCGGTCATGCTGCGCTCGGTCACGCGGAAAGTAAACCACTCTCTCCGTTGTGGGGCGAACGCTGTCCCACCCGCTTGCTGCGCCGCATGGTCAGTCAGCCACGCCTATTCGGGCCTCATAGGGGCAAGGCCGCTGCGAACACTAGATACCTCTTTGCAAAGGAGACGATCATCATTCGTCCATATGCTTGCCCATTCTTGTGGAAGTCTCTGTCACGGAGCGCAGACGCAAAAAAACCATGCGTAGGCTCATCGTAATGACAAAGGTGACATCTGAGAGTTGGTCTTCGGGACCCCGTCACCCCACGCGATGACGCGCCGCCTGTGGAGCGCCACCGCCGTCATTTCCGGGCGGCAATTCCAGAGTGTGGCCACTGTACGTAAATGTCTACAAAGTATATGAGTTTGAAAATTGTTGATTTTCCGTACAATGAAAAGGTGTCCTCGTCGGAGAGTGAACGGGCCGGATATACTAGGAACTGATCTAGGGATATACGGCGCAAATAAGAGGATAAGCCAAAGGGAATTCACTTCAGAACAGACTGAGGAAGGAGTGAAGAATATTGAGGACTTTGTTTTCTTCTGAGACACCGGCGGCACCGGATACACGGCCGGACATCGAGCCGTATACTCAAGAGTTCGGCAAAATCCGAGGCTTACTCTTGTGTGGCTTCGGAAACCTCTGTCCCCGACTGACTGAAAGCTCTGCCGGTGGGGAACATCGCGACCATGAAACGCAGAGTGGGCTGCACTCTCAGGACGTCCGGGCTTAGGTGTTGAGCCACAGGAGGAGTCACGAATGGCCGATCCATTAGCAAGCAATCCTGAGCCGGTCGGAGGCTTCCACTTCACGCAGATGCTGCCCACCCTCGTCTTCGACGTGGCGCTGCCGATCCTCGCGTTCAACGGTAGTGGGCGGTTTTGAGTTCAAGGTATGAGCGCTGCGATTTCTTCGATGCTCCGAGCGCGGATAACGCCTGCGCGTGTGGATTTTTGCCCTCTGTTGGTCTTAGAATTTCGCCAACCGATTCCTCAACTACGCGGAGAGCGTTCTGTACCGGATCGGCCCGTTTACCGCCTCTGCTTGCTCGGGAAGGCATGGACGTAGTATGACATAGCAATCGCATAACTCAAAGGGAGATTCGAGTCATGGGTGGATCGGTCTGGGCGCTAGTCTTGTTCGGTTATGCCTTGCTCGGTACTAGAGAGTGTACCAGCCCGCGCCGAGCCGTGTCGCGCGTTCATGGGGGATGAACCATGCGCCGTTTCTGGG
>CAYTVL010000205.1:0-2768 GCA_964441775.1 uncultured Enterobacteriaceae bacterium | reverse complement strand
GGCAGACTTGCGGACCCCCCGCTTCAAGGTAGCGTGATCGCCGGCCACACCCCGCCCGCCCCTCCTTTCCTCCAGCTGCCGATAACAGGCGACCGCATACTGGAACGCCCCCGCCGTAAAGAAGGTCGTGTCCTCGTTCGCGAGTACCGCGGCCTGTTCGGGGTTCATGCGGAACCTGGCCTCCGATGGGCTGTAGTCGATATAGCCGGCGGCCGCCATGGTGGCCGCCCATTCCCGGACGTAACGCTCGTCCAATCCGGTCTGCACAGCAAGGTCCGCCGTAGTCAGCGGCACGCCGGATGCCAGCGTTTGGAAAATGCCCAAGCGGTCTCCCAGCTAGGCCAGCGCCACCGTTAGGGATGCTCCGAAGTCCGCGCCGACTTGCCGGGTCAGCGCCGCAGCCTTTTTCTGATCGTACACAGGGGGGCCCACACTGCAGCTTGCTAGCACAAGACGGCGTGGAACACAAATGTTGCATTTGGCCTGTGACGTTGTCCTTCGGCCTCATGCTCATGCCTCCCTCCTCATTGCTCAGTTCAGTCCTGGGTGGTAGTGGGGCAGGAAGAAAAGGAGGACATAAGCATGGGTGGACCACTTGCTGGCGTGCGGGTGCTGGATTTGAGTAATGTCATCACCGGCCCCTTTTGTACGATGCTAATGGCAGACTTGGGCGCGGATGTCATTAAAATCGAGGCCCCGGTTGGAGACATCTTGCGGCATCTCAGCATGACCTTCAAAGCCGGCTTCGGGTCGTGGTGTGTCAACTTCAACCGCAATAAGCGCAGTCTCGTCCTCGACCTCAAACAGCCCGCCGCGCGTGACACCATCCTGGAGATGGTCAAGCACAGTGACGTATTCGTGCAAAATCTCCGTCCCGGGGTCATTGAGCGGCTCGGACTGGATTATCCCACCGTACGTGCACGCAACCCCAAGCTGGTCTATCTCTCGATTTCGGGCTTTGGTCCTGAGGGGCCGTACGCTCATAAGCCTGTGTATGATCCCGTGATTCAAGGCATGTCAGGGCTGGCCTTTGTCCAAGGAGGAGATGACAAACCGACGTTCCTCCGCACGGCCATTGCCGACAAAATGACCTCGATGAACGCGATCTACCATGTCCTGGCGGCGCTGGTGGCGGCGGAGCGCCACGGCATCGGCCAAGAAATCACGTTATCGATGATTGATTCGCTCTTCTCGTTCCTCGCGCCCGACACTATGTTTGGCTATACCTTCATGCCGGACGACGAGTATCGCCACCTGTCGATTGCCAATGCGCTACTGCAACCGATGCGGACGAAAGATGGTTACATTGTCGCGTGCGCCGCTACCGACGACCAATGGCACCGGATGTGTCGAGCCCTAGGCAAGCCCGAGTGGATTTCAACCTATGCGACCCCAGCCATACGAGCGGTGAGTCTCCCGGAGATTCTTGTCGCGATTGATGAAGTTTTACCGCAAAAGACGTCCCAAGAATGGCTGGCCATTTTTGAAGCCGCCGATGTCCCGTGTGGCCCCGTCTACACGTTTGATGACGCCTTGCGCGATCCCCAACTACTGCTCAATCAGACCTTTGTGGAGTACGAGCATCCGGTGGCCGGACGGATTCGGGGCGTGAATGTCCCGGGGAAGTTTAGCGAAACCCCGCCACAGATTCGCCATCATGCCCCTGGGCTGGGGGAACATACCAAAGAGATTTTGCACGAGTTCGGGCTCAGTGAGCCCCAGATCGCGACCCTGCTTGACACCGGGGCGGCTATCCATGAGCCCCAGGGGGGAGCAAGGGTGAAAGGCTAAGGGCAAGGGTACGAGTCCACAGAAAAATCACAAAGAGTAATATTTTCAATATTCCCCCGTCTGCCGCTTGAAAGAAGTGGTAGTCATCGGATGTGAAGGAGAGACCGAGCGCTGCTCTTGCCTTAGCGAGAGCTCAGCACGCTCTCCCGCTGTGTGCGAGCCCCCACTGGTGTGAAGTCTGTGGTTATAGGCGAAGCTAAAGACTAAAGTTGGTATCCGTGCGTGCGAAGAAAGGGAACCCACATGATGGCGTATGTGAGACAGCTCCGCTTGTCCTTGGTTTGGCGCTTGCCCTGCTGGCGGTCAGGAGTCAGGCAGACGTCGATACCCTCTCTGCGCCACTGCGCGCAGTCTTTTATCCCTATCAGCAGGGGCCTGCACAGGCCGAGGGCATCACCCCGGGGCTGCGGCTCGATCATACGACCTTCGAGCTCGCGCGTGCAGTGCTGCCGGCCGAGCTACTACAGCATGGGCTCGCGGGGGACTTTGCCGTCACGGTGCAGCCGACGACCGATCGACCTCTGCGGCAACAGTACGTCGCGGCAACGGGACATTATGCTCCCCAGGTCGAGCTCGGCGAGGGAGAGTTGCGGAATTATGTAGCGGGACTCCCGTTTCCGCTGATTGATCCCCACGATCCGCGGGCGGGAGAGAAAGTGGCCTGGAATCTGCGCTACCAGGATGAAGGGGAGACCAAGCAGTATTGGACCATCAATGAACACCGCACCGGCAGCGGCAGCGTGGAGCGAACCGAACGCTTTTATTCCATCGTCCAGTACGGGATGCATCGCCCCGGGCCAGCTGACACCCCCGCCGCGTGGGAGAAACTAGGCGTGTATAGCAAGCGCTATAACCCGCTGCTGGGCCCAGCGGACCTCGAAAGCAGCCAGGCCCTGACCTACCGCTACGACCAAGACACCCACCTAAGCTCGACTTTATCCAATCACGCCGCATAGCAGACCACGTCGGTTAAGCGC
>CAYTVL010000204.1:0-2772 GCA_964441775.1 uncultured Enterobacteriaceae bacterium | reverse complement strand
GTAAATGGCCGAAAGTGAGCGGTCACCCGTCTCGTTTGGCACGCTGCGCATAATTTCTCACATTCCCCCGGATTAAGTGGTAAGGGGTATCCCTCACTCAGTGAAACCCTCCGGAGGTGAGGATTTGGAGGTTGAGGAACCAGTCGCGTGTGGGTACGCGCCCGCCTTCCACCTCCACCCCACACTGCCCCGCATGCTGGGCGCGCCGCTGATACGGGACCAGGTTCTACAAGTGAGCCAGACCAGTGAGAAACGCCTGCTGTGGAGTTGGCCACATGACAGTGGACACATGTGGGAAGCCCTATCTCCCCACCCTTCATACAGCTTTTAAGGCCCATAGAATGAGTGCTGAGGTCCCAAGATCGAGCAAGGAAAGTTGGCGCCCGAGCATGGCTATACGCTTAGAGTAGCTTCTTGCGGGACGTCGTTGAAATTTGCGCCACTGCTCATCATCGAGCTCGATCAACTCCAGCTGGGGTGACGCAAAAGGCGTCGTGTAGAAGAGGGGCTCGTTCACGTCGTGCAGCTGACGGTGCTTGCGGTCATAGAGACACCGATAGCGGGCGACTAACGTCTGGTGATACTCGATGCGCAGCTGCCCTTCGTAAATCCAGATGGAGACACGCTGCCTGGCGAGGCCATGTTCCGCATAGAGGTAGAAACGCTGCACACTGACAAAGCCATAGCGATTGACGGTCCGCAGAAACTCGGTACGGCCAAAGAGCTCACGCAGCCGTTGGGGCTCGACGATACGCCCCCGGAGCCAACCGAGGACCTCCACGGGTGTGCGCTGCCCATCGGCGCGCGTGCGATGGGCCCAGTGGGGGGTCGTGTTAAAGGTTTCGATGAAGGCCGCATGCTGATTTTGCACGTCTTCTAACGTGTGGGCCTGCTCAAAATGGTAATCGGCGAGGCGCAGCTGCACCTTAAACTGGGCTTCAATCATGTTCTGCCAAGGTTTGCCCTGCTCGATATGGAGCGGCTCAATCTCTAAGGCACGCAGGATGGCCAGATAATCCTTCGCCGTAAACACGCTGCCGTTATCGGAGACCAGAGCGTGCGGGCAGCCGTATTCCGCTAGGGCCGCGAAGAGGATCTGCAGGATGGCCGTCAGATCTTGATGCGGAGACGCCATCCCAGCCACAATCTTCCGCGAATAGCCTTCGATAATACAGATGCTATAGACCCAGCTGCCATCGAGTTGGACGAGGTAGCGAATATCGGTGAACCACAGGTGATGGCGGTAGGCCGGGCGATAGGGGAGATGTTTGAAGCTGGGCACGTCGGCCTGCGCCTCGCGGGCACTCTGCCAGGGACCTGGGGCCCCATGGAGCTGGCGATTGATGGCCATCGCTCGCCCCACGGTTCGCTCACTCGGGGGTGGCTCCTCACGTTGCTGTCCCAGTAAGCCATGGATGCGAAACCGGCCGGCGCGTGGATACGCCTGCTGGAGGTCTAAGACCTCTTTGAGAAAGGGCAGGCTCAGCTGATTCTCGGGATGCTGAGGCGGCCGCGTGCGCTGGTCCTCCAAGCCCGCGAATCCATCACGCTCAAACGCCTCGAGAATGGTATAGACATGGGACCGCGACAGCTTGAGGCAGTCCGCAATACTCTTTTTGTTCCACCCTTCCGCCGCCATCCGGACCACCGTCCAGCGGGCTTGGTAGGCATCGGCGAAGGTCGCAAAGGTGGGGAGAGTGAGTTCCAGTTGGTGGGGAGTGTCATAGGGTGCCAAAAACCGTTTGAGGGTGTGATGATTGGTCTTGTAGCCAAACTTCCGGTGCACAATGCGCGCAATTTCGCGCAAATGGATAGGGGGATAGAGCTGTTTTAAGTAGAGGATATACCCCGCAATGGCGTCGGGATAGCCGGGCGCCTGCGGCCCCCTCGCCTCCGTCCGCCGATCGCGGAGTCCGTCCATGCCTTCGAGGACAAAGCGCCGGGCTTTGTCGCCCACCACGGTCCGATCCACCCCAGTTTGCCGACTGCGCTCTGCTGCCGTGTCGCCGAAGAGGACAATCGGTCGAATGACCTCGTAATCGTGTTGGAGGGGATCAACAAATTGCCACCGAATCTGCTCAAACTCCTCCTGATGGGACACGGCATAGCTCCTTTGAGGGGCAAATAAGCGAAAATCGGGGCTCTCTATCTGATTGTTTATGTGTGTATTTTCGCTTAATCACAACTTTGTTCAATTGCAGAGACCAATTTTTGACCTTCTGCCGTGAGGAGGTTGACGGCACGCGCCTGCCCGCCTGGGGTTCGCTTGATGACAAGCAACCCTCGCGCCTCCAGCGTGTGCAGGCTGTGGCGGATATTGCTCTTATGGCGTTCCAACGCCTGGACGCATACATCACGACCCACGATGGTTCCTCCCCCTGGGTCCGCCGATATGCAGCCATCAAGCACCGCAGGCTGTGGCGTTGCAGCCGTGAAAGACGTCGGGGCGCCATGAGGAGTCTTTCTGAAAAGAGGCAAAAGGGGGGACAGCCGAGTGCACTCGGCGTGAGGGAGCCACCGGTTGGACTTAACCCCTGCCAGCCGTCGTCGTGATTCAGGTTGTACAGATTGGGAAAATCGGTGTGATTATGAGACCTGAGTGCTCAATGTCAAGCGTATTGTGGGTGATGGGAGACAGGTTTCAATCCAACTTCATGGCGAGAAGGGTGGGGAGATAGGGCTTCCCACATGTGTCCACTGTCATGTGGCCAACTCCAGACTTTCGTCCCTTATGAAGCTCGTATTGGGTGGTATTCCGCCGGCAGAACCTCA
>CAYTVL010000203.1:0-2786 GCA_964441775.1 uncultured Enterobacteriaceae bacterium | reverse complement strand
CTCTACTTGATGCAACTCCTCGGTTTTCACAGCACTTGAAGCGCGTTTACCGTGAGCGTCAATCACTCCAGGAAAGGGCATGCGCTCCGTCTCGTTCATGAAGAACCTCCTCAATAGTAGCTCTTGGCTCGTGGCAATATGTTCGTTGACGATAGCTACTACTAACTGAGGAGACCAGCGCAGTAAAGGGAAGCTTTCTCATGCTCTGTTCTTTTTATCTCTCAGGAAATGCAAGCCAAGATATTTTGCTAGCAGCCGAAGCGAGAGGTATAGTAGGAACATGAGCAACGCGGCGTTTTCTCTCCCCCCAGCTCCGGTTGAAGGCGTTACTGAACAGCATGTCCATCTCGGCGGTTCGGTCAGCATTTACCGCTTGTGGGAGATGGGGCAGATGCAAGGGATTCGTGGCCTGGGAAATTATGAAGACTTTGTCAATCAGGCCCAGCGCCGTCCGGACAATACACATTCGCTTGATGAATACCTGCGGATCTTCGACTTGGTGGAGGCTATCCAGAGCGGCCCGCAACGCTTGCGTGAGAGTATTCATGTGGCTGTGAGCGGGGCCTTTCGCACCGGGGGCATGCGTCGTCTGGGTCCGGGGGGCGAGGGTGCAGACCTGGAGCCCGCTCTGGCGGTACGCAAGTTAGAGTTGCGGTTGTGTCCGCTCAAACGGACGGGCGCGCCCTTTCTCCGGGGCGAGCATGCCGGATTGTACGATCTGGACCGAGTTATCATGGCGGCGTGCGAGGCGGCGGCAGAGACCGACGTCATGTATCGCGGTGCTATGCAGGTGGGGCTCATTTTCTGCTTTGGGCGCGATCTAACCTGGGAAGCGAACGCGGTCCTCGCCGGGAAAATCCGCCGCTGGCGTGCGGCATATCCTAACTTAATTGGCATTGATCTCGCCGGTTCTGAGCGGACTCAATCATTGGCCGACCCGAACGATCGCGCCCGTTTCCGTGAACTCTTCGCGGAAGCGGCGGGTACAGGTCCTGAAGCGTTGGGGCGCACGATTCATTGCGGCGAGACGCCTTTTGTTGATGTGGACACGTTCATTGCGACGATCACCGATTTGGAACCCCACCGCGTCAGCCAACCGCTGGCTGCCGCGCATGCCTACTGGGATCGCGGGGATGACCGAGGGCTGCGACTATTATCGGAGCGGGGGATTACCTGTGAGTTGTGCCCGTGGTCAAACCATCTGACCGGAGCCCTACCCATTGAACGCGCTGGGGCGTTGCTCATCTTGCTGGACCGCTATCACATTGGCTACACGCTCAACACCGATTCTCCGGCTTTGCAAAAGACTTCGCTTGCGCTCGAAATCGAACTGCTCCTCACGCGCGGCGGGGCTCAACCCGAACAGATCAGCCGCGCGTTTGCCACCGCGGAAGCCACGACGTTCCTGGCTCGCCCTCTTGGTTAAGCTGAGCATGCGACCTGAGGCGGCGCCGCTCTCTGCTCGCTCCTTGCGCGTCTACGCCCGGACGTGGTATCAACCTGTAGAAAAAGTCGCCAAGGGGGGAGTGTGAGCAGGGTGTTTGTCCGCTATCGCCATGTGTCGCCAGATCAAGACCTTGCGCAGTTTCTCGTCCACTCCTTGGAAGAGCGCGGCCGTGCCCATGACAAATGTCTCCTGAGGGCATACGAAATTTTCTTGCCGCTCAGTGGAGCAAAGAGTCGTCCATTGAGGGGAGGAGGCGTGTGAATGGAGTCAAGCTCATGTCTAGAAAGCCAATCGTGATTAGATTTTTCGCGCCAGGGATCAAAGAGACCGTGCAGGCTCTGCTCAACATGAATGAGGACAAGATGCGCCAGGGGGCGTCGCAGTTTATCCTGCTTATTTCATCTCCGGGCGGCGATGCATTCCGCGGTTTACGCGCCTACAATCCAAGAAAGAAAAGGAAGACTGGGAGAGACTGACGACAGACGATGTTTATCCTTCGACTTTTAACCGTACGGTAGTGATGGGGCGCGGTGCGATGAAACGAGCTCCTTTGTTAATGGTGGTGTTCACGCTCTTGGCAGCGAGCGTGCTCCTGATCGCCGCAAGCGAGATCCTGGTCGACTGGTTGTGGTTCGCCGCGCTTGGGTTCAGCGAGGTCTTCTTCACCGTGTGGAAAACGAAACTGGCGGTCTTTACCATCACGATGAGTGTGACAGGTGGGGCGCTGGCGGCGAACGGCTTGTTCGCGGTGCACGCCGTGAGCCCACGAGTGCACCGCCTTCAGCTCGTGAGGAACCGCGAAGGCGTCGAAGAACTTCTTGAGTTCTTTGATCCGTTCTCAGCACGATTTCCGTGGCGCGCAAGCGTGCTGGGGTTCGCGCTTGTGGTCGGGTTGGTGCTCGGCCTGGTCGAGGCTGCGAACTGGGAAATGTTTTTACAATGGCGCTACGCTGCGCCGTTTGGGCGTGTCGATCCAGTGCTGGGGCGGGATCTAGGATTCTATGTCTTCTCGTTGCCAATGTATGCCGCCGTGCGGAATGTCGCCCTTGTTTTGGTCGTGCTTGCCGTCCTCAGCTCGGCGAGTGTCTACGGAGGGCGCAGCGCCATCAAGATGACGCCAGGCGGGCTGGAGATAAAAGCTGCGGTTGTCCGCCATTTCTCGGTGTTGCTCGCCCTCTTTTTTCTGGTGAAGGCGGGCGATTATCTGTTGCAGCGGTACGGACTCTTGCTGGGCGACAATGGCATCGTCTTCGGGGCTGCGTACACTGACGTGCAGGTGCGTCTGCCCCTATTTGCGATCCTCGCTGGCCTCTCGCTGCTGGCGATGGGGGGCTGTATC
>CAYTVL010000202.1:0-2793 GCA_964441775.1 uncultured Enterobacteriaceae bacterium | reverse complement strand
ATGACACGTTGACGGTTTGCCAGACTGGAGGAGTTTTGTCCCGTAGTCCTAAAGATAATCGCTTCCTCCGTTTGCTCTTGGGTTGCCTGCCAATCCTGGCGGAACATATGAACTAAAGTAACAAAGCCGAGGGCCCATGCTCGCGTGTGAGGGTGAGAAAGCTCCTGGGCCCAGCTCAGTGCTTCGTGGGCTCTTGTGCATGCTTGGTCCGGATAGCCGAGTAGCCACAAGCTCAAGGCCATCCAGGACAGATAGGCCATCTTAGGATCATAGCCAAAACGGAAGAGCAGCGAACGGTGCTTTTGGGGATCGTAGAGGGCAAGGCTCTGTTCTAAATCCTCTTTGGCGGCAGCTGGCTCCCCAAGCCGTAGCAAAGTACATCCTAGCATACCATGAGATCTCATGAGAAGGATTGGATCTTGTACGCGCTGTGCTAGATTGAAGCCCTGCTCCGCCAATTCTCGCGCTGTCTGAAGTTCTCCTCGGTTAAAATACAATAACCACAGTCCCATCAGGACTGGGAAGAGTTGAGGCTCTTCTCCCATTTTCTGGCACAGTTCCCATGCTCGGGTGGTGGCTTGCTCCACCTCCGAGGAGGCAAAGCCTTTGATGGCGATCAATGGGGCGCTCAAGAGCATTTGCAGCGTGAGTTCTTGTTGGGCATGCTCGAGAGTGTCAGGCAAAACCTTGAGCAGCTCCAGCCCCTTGGAGAGGTGACTGATCGCTTCCACATGGGCCGAGCGCTGATTGGCGCGTTCACCGGCCTTTTGCCAGTAGGGAATGGCCTGCTCTCTGAGGCCCGCTTCGGTGTAATGCTGCGCTAGCAGCTCTGGCTGCGACTCGACCGTCTCGGGGAAGCGATCTGCGAGCACCTGGGCAATCTGCTGATGCAGTTGCTGACGCTTACTCTTGAGCAACGATTGATAGGCGGTGTCTTGAATCAGCGCGTGCTTGAAGAGATAGCGGGCCTGCGGGGCTAGACCGCGTTGATACACCAGCTCCGCCGCGACCAATTGCTTCAGCCCGTGCTGTAGACTTTCCTCGTCTCTAGTGGAGACGGAGTGAAGGAGTTCGTAACTGAACTCGCGTCCGAGGGTCGCGCCCAATTGCGCGACTTCTTTTGCTGGTCCCAGTCGGTCCAAACGAGCCATCAACGAGTCTTGTAACGTGGCGGGAATTGCCAAAGGCACAGGCGTAGCCTGCTGCGCCCTTACATCGAGCCTGGACTCCATGACGCTTTTCGTTAATTCCTCCACAAACAAGGGTATGCCATCGGTTTTGAGCCGAATCTGCTCGACGACCTCGGCAGGCAACGGCGTGCCTGCCGCTACCTGTGCAATCATTATCTCGACCTGAGCGCGCCCCAAGCGATTGAGCGTCAGTTGTGTGAGGTAAGAACGTGAGCCCCAGGGCGCAGTGAACTCAGGGCGACTGGTCAGCAGCACCAACAGTCGCGTCGTGGGAACTTGGTCCAAGAAGAGCGTGAGCACCTCCAGCGTCGAGGGATCGGCCCAGTGGAGATCTTCCCAGACCGTGTAGACTGGTCGCTGCTCTGCTTCTTCAACGAGCCACGCGACTAAGGCGGTCTGTATCTTCTCTTTTTGCTTTTGTGGACTGACCGTGATCGGCGGGTAACCCTCCGGATGCGGGAGCGACAACAGTGCGGCCAACAGCGGCGCGGTGTCCGCTTGCTGGAAGCGATAGCGGCTCAGTGCGTGTTGCAGTTTTTCGAGTTTGACAGGGGGCGAGTCCTCTCGGGTGAATTGCAACAGACGTTGCAGGTGCTGGATGATGGGATACAGGGCGCTGTTCTGATGATAAGGCGAGCAATGAAACTCTATGCGCGTCGCTCCATCACGCGCCAGGTGCTCCTTGAGTTCTTGCACCAGCCGGGACTTGCCAATCCCCGGCTCACCACTGAGTAGTACGACTTGCCCCGCGTCCTGTTTGCTCTGCTCCCAACGTTGCTGCAATAGGGTGAGTTCTTCGGCTCGGCCCGCCAGCGGCGTTAATCCTTTACTGACCGCCGCCTCAAAGCGGCCCTGGACCGTCCTCTCCTTCACGACGCGGTACACAGATAAGGGTACGGAGAAGCCTTTCAGAGCCTGCGGTCCCAGGGCTTGGTACTCAAACAATCCTGCCGCCAGACGCTGTGTCGTGGCGCTGACGACCACCGTGTCTGGTTCAGCCAGCCCCTGCAGCCGCGCCGCCAAGTTTGGTGTCTCGCCCATCGCTAAGCTCTCGCGCTTCTCGCTGCTGCCGATTTCCCCAATGACGACAAGACCCGTGTGGATGCCGATGCGTACTTGGAGTGGGTCCGAGCCGCGACCGTGAGGGAGCGGAGCCTTGCCCGCTTGCTGATGCGCGCGGCTCTGTAAAGCCTCAATAATCTCCAACGCGGTTCGCACCGCGCGCGCCGCCTTATCTTCATGCGCGGTGGGATAGCCAAAGTAGACGAGTATTCCATCGCCCAGATGCTGGGGCACCAAGCCGTCATAGCGTTGAATCACCGCATCGCAAGTCTGGTGATACGCTTGCACGACCGCGTGATAGTCTTCGGGATCGAGCTGTTCCGACAGCGTCGTGGAGCCCACCAGGTCGCAGAACAAGACGGTCAACTGCCGCCGTTCCGCCTCTTGGGTGCTAGGTGCTGGGTGTTGGGGATTAGGGGTTGGGGATTGGCTTCTATTTTTGCCTTTTGCCTTATTTAGACTCTGAACACTGGACGCTAGGCAGTCTTTCTAGAGAGTGTTATGCACTTTGCATCATCAGCATCACAACTCGTTTGAGCAT
>CAYTVL010000201.1:0-2872 GCA_964441775.1 uncultured Enterobacteriaceae bacterium | reverse complement strand
CTTGAAGTGACGCAAGAGCTCCCTTTGGCGGCGTAAAAAGTCTACCTCTGAAAGCTCAGCCCCTTCCCCCGGTGCCGTACGCTGTTTCTCCCTGCCCCAAGGCGCAGTCCGCCCCAGCTCTAGGGCCCTTTCTTTTTCGTACACCAACACACATAGCCAGAGCCCGGCTCCCGGGGCACATGGGTCTCGGCTTCCGCCACATAGACAAACATGCGCGTCGCACTCTGGCGTTGAAAGAGGCGGCAGCGGTAGCCTTCGTGGCTCGTACACTGTGCCCGGGTGCCACACCAGACCTCCGCGGGTACGGCGCTCATCCCCGGCGGTGGACAGTCCTCGTCCCCGCGTTCGTACTCCCCGGCTGGCTGCTGCCGCACGACGGGATGCGCAGGGCGAGCCCTCGCGTGCTGCACAGCAAGCGGCCCCAGTACGATGACGGATAGACCGAGACTGAGGACCAGCAGTCGTCTGCTCTTCATCGGCTTCCTCTTGTCGGACATAGGCGTTGCGTGTTCAGCGTAGCAGAATCCGAGGACACTGGAGCCCCCAGGTTAGTGTGAGCCGATTGTCGGTCCTCATCAGGGTATCCTCTCTGTACCGATCTCTCGACCCGTGTCAGCAAGCACGGCGTGAGATTGCGGGGTTAAGACGTCCGGAACGTGAGCCGCACAAGCAATACACGACACTGCCGTTGTTCAGGTATAACCAAGAGCATGCTGGCTTTCAGGGTTCGGATGAAAGGTGCGCTGCGTGTCTCTGCGTGTCCGAGCAGAGGCTGCGCCACGTGAGGAATGAGCGGATCGTGCTCCTCTCGAGTTTGAGAAGTTGTCTGGTGCTACGTTAAAAAAATGCTTGTGTAGTGTGCTTCACATGAGGTGACTCCCTGTTTTTCCGGGAAATTTGATAATTATGGTCACTGAAAGTGTGGCTCAATACGCCAAAAATGCCCGAGCACCACGCAACTTCACAAACTCCGATTCCAGCTCTGGCAGGAGATCACCACTCCAGCCCTGGTCGCCTGAAGGAAGAAAGAGGTGAGACCACCTCTCCTTCGCTCCTCTGGTTGCATCAGTATGAACAAGTTGACAATGCCTGTGGCCGCGTAGGTCACGAACAGTCATAATGCTATTCGTCCTCATTGAAGGTTTGCGACACAGCCCATATTCGAGCTCCTCGGAGGAGGGAACTCCACAGGTTGACATCACCCCGGAAACCGTCGTAATGCTGCCGGAAAGAAGGAGGGTCTTATGGCCAGGAAGCAAATCGCTCGTGAAGAGATGCTCAAGCGCATTGCTCGCTTCTCAGCCCTTACCCCGACGGATCCACAGTCTTTTGGGAGCGATAGGGTCCCCCAAGGACTGTCGAGCTACAGCGTGATTGGGCGCGGGGTCGCGGAGGACCCGGCGCTGCAGCCGCCGATCGCTGAGGCGCAAGGCTTCAACACGGTCGTGGTCAAAGCAGTGCCTGGAACCGGAGCGCCGATGCATGCCCATGCGACGGTGGAAGTGTTTATTCCTCTCAACAGCCAGTGGGTCTTCTACTGGGGCGATACAGAGGAAGAGCAGCTTACGCTGGCGCCGTGGGATACGATCTCGTTCCCCTCAGGTATGCTGCATGGGTTCCGCAATGTCGGCACGGAGGAGGGAAGTCTCTACGTTATCCTCGGCGGGACCGACGCTGGTCGGGTCGCGTATGAGAAGAGGCCGGCATAAACTTCATTTGCGCTGAGATGTCCAGCCGGTGCAGTATCGGTATCACAGGACCGAAGCTCGGGCATCTGGCAGGCTGAAGCAAGGGGACGGGTTCACTCTGACATTCGAGGGCTGACGGAGGGAGCGCCATGACTGAACTACTGAAGCGCACGCTAGGGCGAACGGACTTTCAGGTGACAACGTTGGGCTATGGGGCGATGGAACTGCGCGGAGCGCCTTCGGGGCCAGAGGTTTCTGATGAGGCGGCCGAGAAAATGCTCAACGCTGTTTTGGATGTTGGCATCAACTTCATCGACACCTCTATCGATTACGGACGCAGCGAAGAATTGATCGGACGCTTCATCGCCCATCGCCGCGCCGAGTACTTCCTCGCCTCCAAATGCGGGTGTGTTCCGGATGCTCCGCTGGGGGCTGAGCATATCCACACGGCCGAGAACATCCAGGCGGGCGTGGAACAGAGCTTGCGGCGGATGAAGAC
The DNA here is from genome assembly GCA_964441775.1 of uncultured Enterobacteriaceae bacterium. Classification (GTDB taxonomy): domain Bacteria; phylum Desulfobacterota; class Binatia; order Bin18; family Bin18; genus SYOC01. The sequence goes on along the minus strand of CAYTVL010000201.1, from coordinate 685 downwards.
AGAGTATCTGGACTTGGTCCAATTCCATCGGAGTCTCACGCGAAGTGAGTTCGAGGAGTACGGCGCACTGGAAGCGGCCCTCGCGCTGAAGAAGGCGGGCAAGGTGCGCTTCATCGGCGTCTCCGGCACGTTGCCCAATCTGGTGGAGCAGATTGAGATGGGCATCTTTGACGCGTTCCAGATTCCGTATTCGGCGCTCCAGCGGGAGCACGAGGAGGCGATCTCACAGGCCGCTGCGGCCCGGGCCGGGATCATCATCCGCGGCGGCGTCGCGCGGGGCGCGCCGACCGATTGGCAACGCCGCTACTATATGCTGCCTGGGGCTACGATGCGCGAGCGATGGGAACAAGCACGCTTGGACGAGCTGCTTAACGGCATGAGCCGTCTCGAGTTCACCTTGCGGTTCACTCTGTCCAACCCGGATCTGGATACCACGATTGTGGGCACGCGGGACCCGGGTCACTTGCGCGATAATATCGCGGCCGCCCTGAAGGGTCCGCTTCCGGAAGCCCTCGTGCGGGAGGCGAAGCGGCGCCTCGATGAGACAAGTGCTCACGCGATACCCTCTACTCAAAGAACGGCCTGATGGGTAGTGTGAGACAGGGGCTGCTCTGTCCACTGCTGTCGCCCAAACGAGTTTGAGAAGTTGTCTGGTGCTTGTTGAAAAAAGATACTCCTGTATCGG
>CAYTVL010000200.1:0-2938 GCA_964441775.1 uncultured Enterobacteriaceae bacterium | reverse complement strand
CCGAAGCCTGCGTTGACCTTCAGCTTCCGCTCCACCGCTTCGCGTGGCAGCCGGGCATGCAGCGCGCCGGTCTCAAGAGGGCGGCACTCTATCTCCTCCGGCCAGACGGCTACGTCGCTCTGGCCGATCCGCACGCCGACCCTGAGCGGTTGCGTCAGTATTGCGGTGAACGCAGCGGCCGGCCTGGCGACCACGGTCGTCGTACCGGGAAACCGATAGACGAAGGGGTGGTGTTCTAGATGTGGACATACACCTTCTAAAGTTCTAAAGAATCAATAGCTTGCGACTCGTCGCCTCCATATCTAGAACACCATCCGGTGTTCATTGGTGGACCAATACTGCTTGGTCTCCCCTTCGTCCTGGTAGCGCAGATTCCAGGCTACTTTCTCCCCCGCCCGCGGATCGCGAGGGTCAATCAGCGGAAACGGGAGCCCCGCCATGTAGTTCTTCTACTCCCCCTCGCCGAGCTCGACCTGGGGGGCATACTGTGCCGTTGCCGTAATGTACTGCTGTCGCAAAGGTCGATCGGTGGTCGGCTGCACGGTGACGGCAAAGTCCCCCGCGAGCCCATGCTGCAGCAACTCGGCCGGCAGCACGGCCCGCGCGCGCTCGAAGGTACTATGATCAAGCCGCAGGCCCGGGGTGATACCCTCCGCCTGCGCAGGTCCCTGCTGATAGGGATAAAAGACGGTGCGCAGCGGCGCAGAGAGGAGGTCGACGTCTGCCTGGCCGCTGACCGCCAGCAGGCCCAGCGCCACACCAAGGACAAGCGAAAGCTGTCTCACACACGTCACCATGGGGTTCCCCTTTTTCACACATACGGATTCTACCTTCAGGCTCTAGCCTAACCTATCACCAAGGATCTCACACCATAGGGGCTCGCGCACACCGGTAGAGCTTGCTGCGCTCCTGCTGGGAAGGGGAGTTGCGCCGTGGGGATCCGCCTCTTGGCGTGGGTAAGCCACTCTGGGCCACGGACAGCCCCGTGCTCGGTCCTCCCTCCCCTCCTCCTTTTCCTGTCTCCTCCAGCAATGCTGTCCTCATGGTGGCCAGTCACCATGACGCAGAAAAAACCTCGCTTCCCCCGTGTCTGATCATCGGCCTGTATGAAAAGAGAGACCCCAAGGAAAGGGCAAGAAGGAGCACACTTTTGGGGAGTGCTTCTCTCGTGGCTCTCTCTGCCGCCCCCTGGGGTCAGGCCACTAGCGCACTCCCTCCCTGCGCAAACGCCTACTCGGGTGTGTGCACGACGTGCTGGTCCCTGGCTCCTGAAGCGTGCAGCCGCGCTTCAAGGTCCGGTGACAGCACGATCTTCCGGTCCTGCGGAAACTTCTCGCGGTCCAGCGTGGGCCGCAGAAAAAATTGCTCCGGCGTAGCCACTTCGGCCTGGCTCACTTGCGGACCAAACGGCCACTCCTGCGCCAGCGTCACCGGCGTAAAGTGTTGTTGCTCCTCGGGGGACCACTGCTTCACCTCATGGCTATCATGGACGCTATAGGACATCTGATCGTGCGCCACATCCCAGTATAGGTCAAACACCACCCCATACCCTTTATCGCCCATGGCGGGATTCAGCAGGGTGGCCAGCCGCGTCTCAATAAAGAACAGGGTCCCCGTCCGGTCATACTCCTCAACCCGCAACGGATAGAAAGAGTGTTGGTCTAGCCAATAGAGGATCGTGGGAGCATAGTAGTCCGGCAGCCACTCTGGGCGCACTTGCGCTTTAACGACCCAGCACCGGACCCCGCCATCGGTCGTGTAGAAGGGATACTGGTCCCCCATCAGGCGCAGACTCTCGGTCGGCACGGCGTAGAAGGCGCCGTCCGGATGCGCCAGGGTCACCGTGGGCCGGGTGGGCGGAAAGCGGACGGTCTCAGACAACACGTCGGTCCCGAGCAGCGCCCAGCGAAACGCCCAGGGATCCCGTCCCAAGACATCATCCAGGGTCTCTGCTCCCCCCGGGACCTTGTCGGTATGGGGCGGCAGCACCCGGCGCAGGCGCCGCTGTTCGGTGCTGTAGGAGTACATTTCAATCCGACTGCTCCGCTCCTTGAGATCGCTCCGATACTTCACCACCAAGGCTTCGTCCCCGTTCTGCTCCGGGGGCTGGAGATAGCGAAGGACAATTTTGCGGGTGGATTGCCCGGGAGCGGTCCCATAGAGTGCCCCCGCATACCCACTCAGGCCGTGGGCATTGGGCAGGTAGAAGATGGGTCTGTATTCCTTGTAGGTGCGCCCGCTCTGATTGCCGCCGACATCGAGCAGGTTACAGGACCAGCGGGGGGAATGACTGAATTCCATCGCGCGATACCCCATCTCCTCCGCGGTGTAGGGAGGCTCGAACGGGTAGCGCTCCGCTGGCAGATAAGGGAAGCGGGGATCGCGGGGCGTGTCTGCCCGCTCATCCACCAAGACCCGCTCGGCCGTGGTCAAGTCGGCTACCGTATGCCAGGGGGGTCGTGTCTGCGCATGGACCTCTGGTTCTGCCGCCAGGGTGATCGACGGCACGACCACCCATACCAGCAGGGGAATGCTCCACCGGCCTCGCCCCCTTTGCCCATCCTATCCATGAACGTTTCTCTCCTTTCCGGCCTCGTCCGTGTTCGCTTCCCTGCCTCTCTCCCGGCGTCAACCTCTGTCGTCATCTCTGTCAGCGTGACGATCGTAGGAGCCACGTCAGGCGAGCGACTTCACGCTCTACTGCCACATCTTACCCCAGCACCATTGCTCTGGGGAGGGCACTGGGTGGAGCAGTCCCTAGAGAGCACCCTCAACAGGACGGGGCGCGTGCCCCCGTGAGCTTCTTTTCATCCAGCTCTGTCTCGCTGCCCGGTCATTCTGACCCGTAAAAACGCCTTTACTCTATCCATGTCCGATAATCCCCATTTATGGTGAAATATATCTTACTTAAGCTATCGGCTTCATTGAAGTCACTTCA
>CAYTVL010000199.1:0-2965 GCA_964441775.1 uncultured Enterobacteriaceae bacterium | reverse complement strand
GAGAATATCGTTGACCGCATACCCACAGAGGGTTAGTAGTCCCAAGTCGCTTTTGACAAGGTCAAGATCGTGGAGCACCCGAGCCATGACCGCGATGGCGCTGATCGACATCGTCGTGGCCAGAAATAAGGCAAAAGTCGTTCGCTGGGCTGAGTCAGCAAGGTAACGATCCGGTAACCACAAGGACAGCAGGAAGCCCAACGCCAGCGGGACAAGGACGCCAATGATGCCGACCTTCAGCGCTGGGCCGCGTTGACGCCAGGCCGCGGAGACATCGACCTCAAGACCAGTCTCCAACAAGAGGAACAAGGCTCCGAACCACGCCACCGTTTCTAGCATGACGCGCTGGAGCGGATCAGAGGGGAACAATTCGTGTTGTAACTCAGGCGCAAGCCGACCCAGGAGGGTGGGCCCTAAAACAATGCCAATCAAAATCTCGCCGACAAGGGGGGGCTGGCCCCAGCGGCGCAACAGTTCCCCGCACCCGCGCGCCAAGCTAAGGAGGAGAAGAACCTGAAAGAGAAAGAGCAACAAGTGTTGTTCATCCATATTCAACTTTGTCCCCTGCTTTGAACCGACAGAAGCGCCCCGATCACGGCTCGGGAGAAGCCTGCCCTTTTTTGTTTAACATACTCACCACATAAGAGGTACAGCAAGGGCAAACGCCGCCGGCTGGGGTGGAGACCGCTGGGATAAGGATATTTTCATTAGTTTACTTTGTTAAAACAAAAATTAATGCTTGACATCGGAGGGGAAAGAGGAGTAGAAGAGAGGCAATGTTCGCTACCTCCAACGGACATTGAGGGGAAAAGCGGAGCGCGCCCGTAAGAAGAACCCTCATCCCTTGGAACAATGGAGGTGTCGTAATGCAAGAGGATAGTCTACCGGGCTTCTGTAGCCCGCTGTTCGCGGGCGGCAATCCCCTTCTGGGTTTGGTGTGGAGCCAAACCAAGAGCTGCGCCACCTAAGCCTTTACCGCGGCGCCTGTAGGCGCGGGGTCGATAATCGATCCAGCGAATAATCGAGGCTCTTTATGGTGGACTCAACATGAGTCCCAGGCCGCTCCAGAGTGGGAAGAACGGTTGCTGTTTCCTTAAAGATAAAGCGGGCATAGCACGATAGCGGCAGTAAAAAGAGATGATGAGCGCGTTGAGCGCCAAAAGCGGGTTTCCTGTCCGGGCAGGAGGCCCGTTTTTATTTCCATTCACGAGATGATTGCATAGCACCCCGCCTGACTTGAAGGAGGCGTGTGGCGGCCCCCTTATGGATCATCTCCCTGCAGGACAGAGACTCTGGGAGAATTGTCGATGGAGTACAGAGACCACCTGGGAGAAAAAATGCGGCTCAAGGAGTTGGCGGAAGAAGATCAGTATTTTGCCGCACGTGACCGCGAGCTCATTACTAAATTGCAACAGGCTTCCACGGCGGAAAGAGAACAAACAATACGGGAACTCGCGCGCGCACGCTGTCCGCAGTGCGGTGAGCCACTGCAGCACCGGTCCGTCCACGAGGTGACCGTCAACGAGTGTCTCTCGTGTCAAGGCGTATGGATTGACAAAGCAAAACTGGCGAACCTTTTGCCACGGCGAGGAGACGCTTGGGCGGAAAAGTTCGTGGAGTGGTTGGTGAGTGTCGTGGAACGGCCAAGATCCTAACTGCGTCTCTCTCCAAGGCGGCGGGAAATTGGGCGACAAGGGCAGCGTGAAAAGAGCCCATACCTGCCATACGCATTCTTACTCTACGGTGACTCTCAACAGCGACATGCTGAAGCAGTAATTGTCTCAGAGAAGAAAACGGGAGCCGGTCGTTCAGACTCAGGTCGGCGAGGTCATGACGACCCGTCTCATCATTGGTGTGCCAGATGATGAGGTCAGTTATGTAATGGGCGTCATGACCCACAATCGCATCCGGCATCTGCCAATTGTTTCCGGAGATCATTTGGAGGGCATCCTCTCGATCGGCGATGTAGTCAAAGCGCAACTGGAAGAAGTCGCAGTAGAGAACCGCTATCTGAGAGACTATATCCAATGGCAATGACGAGTCGGGCCCACTTTTAGACAGATGTTGTCCGATAGGCTCGGACAACACGACAGGATGGGTGGGGACTTCAGTCACAAAAAGTGCGATTTTTCACAGAGATAGCGCAACGAGGCCTAACAATCTGCACTGTCCGACTTCTTCGGACAACAGAAGCCCGCCCTCCGTTTTTCTTCGTTATGTCGCTTAAGGACTGTGTCCGCCGACAGCGGACACTCACTGAAAAACAGCGGCAATTCAGGTCGTGAGATGATACCGCTTGAGTTTTTCATAGAACGTCGAGCGACTCACCCCCAGCAGCTTCGCCGCCCGGACCCGGTTGTTCCGCGCGGTGTTTAAGGCGGTGCGCAGTTTTTCCCGCTCTACTTCGTCAAGCAAGGCGCGTGCTTGCTCGATAGCCAGGGAAGTCGGAGCCCGCAACAGCGAGCTCGCTTCCGGCTCTAACGCAACATGTTCCGGCTGAATTTCCCTATCAACGGACAATAAGAGGGTGCGCTCGATGGCATGCGCTAATTCGCGCACGTTCCCCGGCCACGGAGCCTCGCACAGCACGCGCATAGCGGCAATCGATATGCTCTTTGGCGGCGCATGCTGCCGTTCGCCGTAGTGCGCAAGGAAGTGTTCGACCAACAATGGAATATCTTCCCGCCGTTCTCGCAGCGGCGGGAGGGTAAGCGGGACGACCGCAAGCCGGTAGTACAAATCTTCACGAAATCGATGCTCTGCCGCCAATTCCTTGAGATCCTTATTTGTTGCTGCGATCACCCGCACGTCCACCCTCACCCGTTTGGTGCTGCCCACCGGGCGGATCTCCCCTTCTTGCAGCAATCGCAACAATTTGGCTTGAAAGGCAGGAGTGATATCGCCAATTTCGTCTAGAGAGTGTTATGCACTTTGCATCATCAGCATCACAACTCGTTTGAGCATA
>CAYTVL010000198.1:0-3139 GCA_964441775.1 uncultured Enterobacteriaceae bacterium | reverse complement strand
GAGCCATACGGTTACTTTGCAGTAGGTCGCATCCATTTGCAATCCGCTCTAAGCATCCGAAGAGAAGGGAGAGTTGGAGAAAAAGGGGAAGGCTGAGGGTTGTGTAAGAAGGACGGGAGTCAGTTGCTAGACGCAAGACATCTGCGTTTCTTCGTGAGTCTCTTCTTCCGGCAACCAGCCGCGTCGCCGCGCTTTCGTCACGAAAGAGACGACGGTGTGACCCGTCAATTCGGTAAAGGGGATTGCGATGAATTGCCATCCGGTCTGCCAACGCGAAAATTGTCCTTGCTCTTGGTCAATGGTGAAACCGAGCGAGACCAAAAGATCTTGAATCGAGTCATGACGCCACATGTTCATGAGAAGCCTCTTCTTGAGAATCTTCTCCGAAGCAGAGCAATTTCCATGCCGTTGGCCTGCGAAGGTAGAGCCCGCAGTATCTCTGTGTACAGCCTCAGCAAATGTCTATCAGTGCAGAACATGAGAGCGTGAGACGAGGAGGTCAGAGTGCACGAACGTCAGATTTTTGACGACAAGCGTCGAAGTTGTGGCTCTCTTGCAACCCCTGCGCCCCACACTTTGCGATTACATCGACTTTCGCGCCACGATATTCAAGCGCACATAGTCAATCTGTGGTTGCCCGAAACGGCGCAAGCGAGCATCAGTCGCGGCCTCGGCAAACGGACGATGCTGATCTGCGGGTAGCTTCAACACATGCTGGCCCAAAACAATCGTTAGCAGGTAATCGACTAAATGCTCTCGTGACGACAGCTCTGTAGGCTCAGGGGTGAGCCAAGTGTGGATGTCGGCGAACCCTGCTCGCGTGAGTCGCTCTTTGGTCTCTTCCGGTGTGGCGTAGAGCCACGGGCTGTGCCAGCCGTCAAATGCAGCGGTATACGTGGATGAGTGCATGATCTCTTCAATCGCTTCCATGACGCCGGCGATGTTCGTGGCCCCGCCGCACTGGGCCACGAGCTGCCCGCCGGGTTTGAGAATCTTGGCGAGTTGTGCAAACAGTTTGTCGTGGTCTTTGATCCAATGGAACGTTGCGGTCGAAAGAATCGCGTCGACTGGTTCCGGTAGTTCGATGGTCGTCAGATCGGCAACAAGTAATGAGACTTGGGGATCGCCTGCGAACCGCTCCCGAGCTTGCTCGATCATCTTCGACGAAGCATCGGCGCCGATAACTTTGCCGCGCGGCAGTTTCGCCAGCAGTTGCTCAGTGACGCGGCCCGTGCCACAGCCGCCGTCGAGCACGGTCTCGTCGCCGTGCAGTTGCAAGCGTTCCAGTACCTGCCCGCCCCAGCGGGTCATCGGGTCGCCCAGTCGTTCATATTCCTTCGCATTCCATTCGTGCGGCATGATTGTCCTCGCGTTTGACAAAGGTTCTCTGTTTTCCTACATGGATATGTACCGAGACACTAGACCGTATAGTCATGGATGACTATGAGTAAATCCACGATTTTCATCAGCTACAGTCATAAAGACGCCGAGTGGAAAGAGTTGTTGCTCACACATCTTGGCGTTCTCCAAGTACAAAGCCATCTGGATTTCTGGACCGATGATGAAATTCACGCAGGCGAAGCTTGGTTCGAGAAGATTCAGGAGGCGCTGAATACCGCTTCCGTCGCTATTTTTCTCGTTTCTGCTGATTCCCTTACCTCCAGCTTCATTCTTCAGGAAGAGATCGCACAATTACTGAGACGCAGGGACAAGGAAGGATTGTTCATTTTCCCGGTTCTCGTGCGGCCATGTGCGTGGGATTCCGTGCCGTGGCTGGCGCGCCTGCAATTGCGTCCTAGGGATGGCGTTCCTCTTTCCGCTGGAAGTAGGAATGAAGCCGAAGCGCATCTCACTGCGATTGTAAAGGAAATTAAAGCTGTGCTGGAGAAGAGCGCTGCAAGCGAGACCCGTCCACGGCAGTCCCCGCCTCAGGACGCGACTTCCTCTCAGCCAAGGACATCCCAATCTGAGTTTTCGCCTTCACCGCCTCGGACAGAAAGGCAGGGTTGGCTGTCGTGGTTCTCTTTACCACGCATACGATTTACTTTGTCCTTGTCTTTCGGCTTTGCTGCCTTAGTCTTTGCCGTGGTGTATCTACTTCCTCAACAAAGAAACAGGCTGCTGGAGCAGTCCCCGGCAACTCCGTCCATGCAGCCGCCAACGCGGCCTCCGTCGCCCGAGAGTGTGTCCAAACCGTTTGAGCAAAGGGAAGAGACTGCCGTTACTGTTGAGCCGTCAGCGGCGCAAAGGCAAGCACGCCCCGGCCAGGACATGGTGGAGATTCCCGCTGGAGAGTTTTGGATGGGCTGCAATGAAGACGTTGATCAAGCGTGTAACCAAGACGAAAAGCCGGGTCGCTTAGTGTACCTCGATGCGTATGCTATCGATCCATACGAAGTGACCGTGGCGGACTACCAACGTTGTCTGGACGCAAGTGCGTGTTCCGCTGAGGGCCTCACGGCGTTGAATTCCTGTAATTGGAACGAAAGAGGCCACCTTAATCATCCTGTCAACTGTGTCAATTGGGAACAAGCGCAGGCCTATTGCCAATGGGCTGGGAAGCGTTTACCGACCGAGGCCGAGTGGGAGAAGGCGGCGCGGGGAACGCAGAAGTTTGTCTACCCTTGGGGAAATGAATGGGATGTGAGTAAGGCGAATTTTTTGGAGAGCAAGCAAGGAGGGACCGTTCTGGTCGGGTCGTATTCAACCGGAGTGAGTCCCTACGGGGTATACGATCTCGCGGGAAACGTTGGGGAGTGGGTGCAAGACTGGTATGCGAAAGAGTATTACGACAAGGCTCCTGTTCGTAATCCGCGCGGGTCAGGTCATGGCGAGTTGAAAGTCATGCGCGGCGGCTCCTGGCGTCAGGAGGCGTGGGGCCTCCGGACGTCTGCCCGCCTCAAGAGTGACCCGGGTGGCCGTCACAATGGTGTTGGTTTTCGCTGCGCCCGGTAGGATATGAAGGGCCGGCTTAGGCCTATGGCTCATGAAAGCCGCGTTCACGCAAGTGCGTTGCGATCTGGACCGGCAGATGTTTGTAGTGTTTTCGGGGGGAGATGAAAGAGGAGCGGCAAAGTGGAAGGACTAAATCGAACCACAGGAGATAGGCACAGAGGCGCACTCGCTGATACATCAAGAG
>CAYTVL010000197.1:0-3143 GCA_964441775.1 uncultured Enterobacteriaceae bacterium | reverse complement strand
TGAATTTGGCTGTGCGGTCTGAAAGAGGGGAACTACCGAATTGGAACACTACCCAAAGTACCGGTAGGGGGGATGCCTTCCAGACAAACTCGGGGAATGTGGAGTCGTGCTGTAACGCTTGACGTGGGAGGAATGAAGAGTGTAGAGTTCCCACCATCACACATGGAGGTGTTGGCATGGCAGAAAAAACTGGTGCAGGTGAAGGACCGAAGGAAATTGTCCTTGCGCTGAACTCGAAGACCTCGTTTGATCGCCTGGTGAAGGTACTCGAACGAGTTTTAGTTATTGATAAAGACATCTTCGGTCCTCGAGGCTGCAATCCGTGTCTTTCGGGGATCGACCGGATCGTGATCGAGAACCCCGCCTTGCAGAAGATCCGATAGTGCTCGCTGAGGGAGCTCCTGTTCAGGGACGATGATTCTACGAACGATGAGATTCCCCTTCCTGCGGTTACTCCCTCACTGAATCTAACCAGTACTCACAGAGAGGCCCTGAGTGTTGACTCCTCATTCTCATCCTGCACTGAGGCTAAGCGTTCACGATGTCGTCTGTTACTGAAGGGAGAACGGCGCTTGCTCTGCACATTCCCAAGTTAGGTATTGGCTTGGCCTATCAAACGGCGCTGCATGCCTTCATTGAACGGTTCACGACAACCTTCGACTTTCTAGAGATTGTCCCAGACATCCTGTGGACAGATTTGGGACCGGGTCAGGGTTGTCGTTATGTGGAAGAGTCGAATGCCGTTGAGTTCCTCAACAAAGTAAGAGCAGTGATACCTGTCATTCCCCACAGCATTGGACTTTCCATTGGCAGTGCCCATCGCTTCAACAGTGAACATGTTGCGCAAATGGCGCGTTGGTATGAGTGGCTGCGATTTCCATGGCACAGCGACCATCTCTCGTTTAATCTCACTGAACTCGGTCAGGCTGAGGTCAATGGAGGTGTTATGATGCCGTTACCTTTGGACTATGAGACACTCGATCTGCTTGTCTCTCATATCCACAAAGTGCAGCACCAGATCGAGGCACCCTTCTTACTGGAGAATAATGTGTACTATGTTCGCTTTATCGAGGAAGACCTTGAGGAGGCAGAATTCTTGAATACGCTCTGCCACAGAAGCGGCTGTGGGCTGCTCCTTGATCTCCACAATGTGTATACCAACAGCCGCAATCATCACCACAGCGCGGTAGCGTTTCTTGAGCAGCTTGACCTCAGCTGTGTTGTTGAGCTGCATGTGGCTGGAGGTATGGAATACGAGGGGTTTTATCTCGACGCGCATTCGGGACCTATACCCCCGCCGGTCTGGGAACTTCTGGAGTGGACGCTCCCTCTTTGTCCGAACGTCGGCGGCGTAGTCTTTGAGCTCCTTGGCTCCTGGTTTCCTGTGATGGGTGAGGACCGCTTGCGGAGTGATCTCCAACGGATGCGAGAACTGTGGCTTAGCCATCAGCCGCCCCCAGAAAGACCTCCTTTGTGAGTCAGCGCACCTTCCAATCAATCTTGACCCATCTCCTGCTCAACCCCGACTTTCGGGACCGGGTACGGCTTGAAGGAGAGGCTGTGCTCGGGGCTGATCTGACGAGCCGGGAAAGACGACGCTTGTTCGCGGTTGTCTCTGATCGGGGGCTTGATGTCACCCGAACGTTACACAAATCCTTTCGGCTAGGGAAGCTTCTCTCGACACTTCCGTTGATCTGTACGGCTCTCGGCGAAGAGCGTTTAGCAAGTGAAGTCTCCCGATTTTGGCGGGCCCGTCTGCCACGAAGCTTTTACTTTCTCGAAGAAGCGCTGGCTTTTTGCACCTATCTCGTGGAGCGAAGGCGGGAAGGGCTCAGCGTTCCTTATCTTGAGGAGGTGCTTGCCTATGAGCGTGCGACGCTTGAACTCCGACTCGCGAGCCTAGCCGGAGAATCTCCAGCTCCACAACGAGTAAACTTTTACCATGATCCTGAGGCTCTCCTCTCAAAGTTGGCTAGTGGCACGGACTTGAGTGACATTGCGCAGGGATTCTTTCCGTTGTGTGGGACCTTATCTCCTAGTGGGGCAATTGAATGGCGTCTTCTTGAGGTGCCGCCGAGTGAGTGAGTAGACCATGGGCGTGCGCCCCGAAACACAGAGATGGGATCTAATGGGATGGACCGCTCCCGGTTGTGTCGCAATTTTTTGAAGTTGCATAAAAGAGGACCTCATAATCAGTTATTTACGCAGCTAAAGAGTAGAATTGTTCCGCTGGCGTTTGGAGCACCTTCCCCGCACTTGGCAGTTGGCCTTTACGAATGGCAGGCATGACGGCATTGTCAATTTGCTAGGAATCACACGATGTGACAAAGTTACAGTATGGACGCACCACTTGTTTCGACAAAATATAAGCATCACCGCTTTCCCGTGGAGATCATCAGCCATGCCGTGTGGCTGTACTTTCGGTTCTGTTTGAGCTTCCGCGATGTGGAAGAGCTCCTCTTTGAACGTGGCGTAGTCGTGACGTATGAAGCGATCCGCAAGTGGTGCCACAAGTTTGGCCAACCGTACGCCAATCAGCTCCGTCGCCGCCGTCCGCGGCCCGGGGACAAATGGCACTTGGATGAGATGATGCTCACCATCAAAGGGGAACGTCACTTTTTGTGGCGGGCAGTCTTGTGATCCGTTCCCGACCGTGTTGCATAATTCAGAGCGTCACAAACAGTTCATCATTAGGAAGCCTTTCATCATCTCACGCGCTCTGCCTCGGGCATGCCCAATTGCGTCATACGGTTAAGCACCGAGCACTTGACCATCGCTTCCGTGTGCTGTGTCTCCGGGCCCCGCGCCCAGAGTCGCCCACCAAAGAGTTGCTTAAAGCGGAACATCGCATTCTCCGCTATGCTCTGCCGTGTGTAGCCACTGAGGATCCGCCACGTCGCGCGTCCGTGTAATGCCATCTGCTGCAGGACCCCGTTGCGCGTAGTACGCCACCCAGAGGGGACCCTGGTATTGAGCGGTTTGGCCGAGCGCCGGGGGACAAAGGTTGGTGTTGCGCCGCGCTGCAGCACCGCCTCGTAGCAGGCCCGTGTATCGTAGGCCCCATCTCCGGATACCTGCTCAATCGTGGGTAAGCGATCAGTGGAAAGCGTTCTTCTTTGTCAAACGGCATGGCGGTACAACAG
>CAYTVL010000196.1:0-3158 GCA_964441775.1 uncultured Enterobacteriaceae bacterium | reverse complement strand
TTCTGCCCTATCCTCAGGACTTCATGTGAGGGAACGGTCCATTCCATTAACGCCATTACAACGCACCCGCAGTGGGATACGGATTGCGTTCTGGTTTTTGACCCTGCTTTTTACGTTTGTCGAAGTGCTGCCTGTCTGTATGAAGTTTCTAATGGGCTATGCTCCCTATGACTTGTTAATGCACGGGGAGAAATACGAAGCGGAGATTGTTGCGCAAGAACGGTTTTCTCAATTACAAAGTCGCCTCGATCAGGAAGAAAGTCGACGCAAAGAGGAGGAGGCCAAGCTTCAACAAGCGCACAAGGAATGGGAGACCTACGGCTCGCTACACCAGGCTACAGTCGAGGCGTTGCGCCAAGAGCAAGAAACGCAATTCAACAAGACCATGGGGAGCTGGGGAGCACAGGTGAGGGCCGACGAGATCATCCAGCATATGAATAGCCGCTTTCATGAATATTTCGATCGTCTCGTCGATCAAGAAAACGCCTTTCTCACTCCGCTTCAAGCTTATGTTCCACCTCCCACAACGACGTCGCGGTCACCTTCGAACAATACCGGGCTCACCTCAGAAGGCGTGAGTCCACAATTTGGTGAACCTCAGTTACACCCGGGAGGCAACGGAGGTAGACCTCCATCTGCAAGCGCACCAGCTAGTGCCCCTCCGAGCGGGCCTCTCCAGCGCCCCAAGAATGACCAATCTGCTTTAGGGAGAGATCAAGATGATGAGCCTCAGGTTCATCAAGAAAGTCACCGTGGAGAGCCTCAACCGGCAAGGGCGTCCAAGAGTGAAGCTTCTGGCAGGACTCTTCAACGTAAAAACCCGCTGGCGCATTGGAAGACTATGGTGAGAGAGAAAGTCCTCGAGAAAACAATCGAACGAACTTGGGAAAGAGTGATGGAATTTGTCTCACAGCATGTGATAGTGGAATGGGGACTAATGGGAACATTGACCCACTTCATCACACAGTATTGTGGTGGCCGGATTGCCCTCTTTAGTATACCCGTTCTTCTCGTCCTGGTCATTTTCCCACGCCTCCATCGCTCAGGGACTGCCTCAGCAGTGGCGAAGGAGCCTCAACATGTCTAATACAGTCCGATCAAACTGGGTAGCTATGGTGAGTACCGTCTGTGTAGGGATCGCTGCGGTATGGGCTTCCTTGTATCTGTTTGGGGATCCAAATCTTGCCAAGAACAGAGAGAGCTCCTCGTCGTCTTCAGTCCGTCCTGCCGATCAGGAACCACCAAAAAAAATCGAACCTGCACCACCTTCTTCTTCATCTCAAGCAACACTCGGCCATGAGCCACCCATCTCTATGCCAGTCTCACCGTCCGCATCCGTGGCTGACCTCCAAGCTCTCCAACAAAAAGTGAGTGAACATGAGCGCACCATCAACGCACTACAGTCACAGATGACCGAACTCCAAAAAGTCTATGCCAAACCTCAGGCCCCTCCAATTCCGTCTGAACCAGTACGCCCCACCGAGAACCAGCGACAAGAAGCACTCCAGAAAGCGCGCGCTTTGCTAACCGCAGAATCAACGAATGAGTGGACAGCGGCCCAGGAGGTCGTGCTGAAAGACCTGGAAGTATGGGCAGCGAAACAAGAAAGCGCCACAGTGCCGAAAAAAGTCCTTCAAGACACGCTCCAACGCCTTCGTGAGAGAAAAGTGAATACGGTGGTACGACAGGCGTTCAAGAGAGAACCGACACAGGCCGTACAACTCTTAACGGAAGCGCTGAACAGTCCCGGTCTGTCAACTGCCCAGCGGAACTATCTCAAAGAGACATTAAAAAGAGTACAGCCAGAGAGACCAAAAGAAAAATCGCAATAAGAATGACGTATCAAGGAATGGGGAGGGGGCCGAGACGAGGCCTGCAAAATGGTCCTGCAGCAGCTTATGAATAAATCGGTAGCGCCCGCCAATGCGTTGTAGCATCATGCGTTCGTTAGCGTAGTCGAGAAAACGCACGTAGCGCCAAGGAGCCGCACCATACCACCACAGGATACAGCGCAGGGTGAAATGTTGCACGCATGCGGCACCTGGGATGAGTCCCCCAAGGATACCCAGATCTGGTGCAAATAAGACTATAACACATTGTGATGTGCAATATATTGAGTTTATCAGATTCGCATAACCTCAATATACTGTGTGGGTAGAATTATTGGTATTGTCGCAAACTTCAGATAAAGACGAGCAAAATTATCACACTTTGTTACCTACGCAGCCAAGGCATAGAATTGCTCTGCCGGTGTTTGTGACTCGTTCTCCGCAGTGAGCACCTGTCCCTTACGAAGGGCATGCATCACTTCTATGCCGGCGATCGTACACCGCGCCGCCCAAAACGATTTAAACCCCAACATGGGACGCGTGAGTCGTTTCACTGCTCGGTGGTCCTGTTCCACGACGTTATTCAGATATTTGGAGTGGCGGATAACAATCCCGGTCTTGTGCGTCTGGTTGTAGTGCTGAATCGCGGCCGTATTACTACCACTCTTATCGATGGTGATTTTCTCCGGGAGTCCCTGGCTGCGAATCGCCTTGCGTAAGAAGGCCTCAGCCGCGTCCCGATCGCGCGTCGGAGTCAAGAGAAAGTCAATCGTGTGGCCGTCTTTATCAACGGCGCGGTACAAATACGCCGCTTTCCCTTTGATTTTCACATAGGTCTCGTCCATTCGCCAGCTCCGGCCCACGGGCTGCTGGTGGCGACGGAACACTTTCTCGAATTCCGGAGCGTACCTGAGCACCCAGCGATTCAGCGTGGAGTGATCGACGGCTACCCCCCGCTCGCCCATCATCTCCTCAAGCTGTCGATACGAGATAGGATAGGCCACATACCAGCGCACCGCCCATAAGATGATCTCCCTCTCGAATTGGCTCCCCTTGAAGTTCATCATACCGCCTCCCCTCCACTTCACTCGCAGTGGAGCAGCATAGCGGAACATCTCTCAGGTGCAAACTTGCGACAGATCCCAAAGAACTGCTCCTTTAACGCGGGGTCCTCGTGATGTAGGAAGCGATCCGTAAGTGGTGCTGCAAATTTGGTCAGTCGTCTGCCAATCAGCTCCGCCGTCGTCGTCCCCGGCGTGGAGACAAGTGGCACACTACGCCGCTAACCGAAATTCCTGTTGATATTGTAAGGCAGCGGCCTGGGTGATT
>CAYTVL010000195.1:0-3200 GCA_964441775.1 uncultured Enterobacteriaceae bacterium | reverse complement strand
GACTTGAACTTCCATTCTCCATTCACCTTGGCATACTCGTCATTATACCAGCCGGCCATCGCGTGTTTCTTGCCGTTACGCACCAGTTTCACCTCAATATAACACCGACCCTGCGCACGATCTGGACCAAGAAGCTCGACCACATGGTTGTGAATAAATGGGCGAGGTTTCATCTCATCCAGACCAGTACTAATCATCTTGCGCAGGTTCTCACGGCCCGTGGTGGCGGGGAGGCTGGAATCACTGGTGGAAATGGAGCCATCTTGGGTAAACAAGTTGACGTACCCATCGAGATCTTTTTGCCACACGCTGTCACAATAGCGCACCGGGAGCGTACGAATCTCCTCGCGGTCAATCACGTCTTGTAACACGGCCTCCAGACTTTTTGCTGCCATAGAACCCTCCTTATGAAAATGGATCATCAGCCGGTCAGGGACGATTCTGTATATGTCAGAGTGCGCAGCGATCTCAATAGCCCTGCACGCTGTCAGTCGCGTTGCTCATCTGTCCGTCACTGCTTTTGATAGCATTGTCAATTTATTGAAGACAAGGCTAACACTGGGCAGAGAGATAGAGGAGAGGCACGAGCGCACTAAAAAGCGTGGGAGGGAAGAGTTTCAGAGACGACCGTTGAATGAACTCTGCAAGAATTGAAGGAGAAACGGGAGAAAAGCCGTTCTTTTTCGTGCCAGAACTCCTCCCAGAATGATCGTCCCAGAACTCGGGTAATGTTCCAAATCAGTAGTTGATCCTTTTCATATTGCGCGGCCGAATTCTACACGGTTCATATATAACCCGAGGAGGAGGTCGTGCATGACGCGTGAGCGGTCTAAGCGTTTGAGACGCGTCCGCAACGTCAGATGCTTGCGCTCGATCTTCTGCATCGAGAGTTTCCCCACCGTGTGCTGCGCGGGAGGGAGATGCCGCTGATAGACCCTCGCCTTGTCCGTGTAGTAACGCGTGATGCCAAAGGGGGACAGGAAGGCCTTGAGTTTCAGGAACATCACATCCTTCCGGGAGCCAATGACGTAGGCGAGCACTCTCCCTGTGTGATGATCAACCGCATGCCACAACCACCGTGCCCTCGCTTTGGTGCCGACGAAACTCCACCTTTCATCGAGCTCGGCGGCGCGCCTTGTTGGGACACGAACGTCGTGTGAATAAGGAGGGTGTCCCAACGCGGGATGGGTGTGTTGAAGAGTAGGGCCTTTTTTTTAACACGGCGATGACGGTCGTCGGACTGATCCCCCACACGCGGGCCGTATCGCGAATGCCACTGCCGTTAATGGCCATGTCGACCACCTGGTGGCGGACCTCAGGCACCCGGCCTCGGTGCTGGTAGTGCAGGAGAAAGATCCGCCGTTCGCACTGCCCATTCTGACACTGATAACATTGGACCCCATTGGCTTGCGTGCCCGCCTTAATCACTTCGGTGCTCTGACAGTGGGGACACTGGACTGGGACAGAGACCATTGGCTTCCTCCTCGCCTTTGTATCATGCGAAGCCAGCGTACGGGAAAACTACTGATTTGGCACATTACCGGCTGCGGCAGGCCTTGCTGACGGCAGAAGCGGCCGTGCAGGAGCCACAGCAACGGTATCGGTTACCGCTGGAGGAACAGTGGGGCTTTGTGAGTGGCGTGGCGTGGATCCAAGAGGCGAAGCAGGCATTGAAACGGTTCCCCCCTTCCATGTATGGGCCATGAGGAACAGGAAGCGACCGGATGACGCCAAGACGATCGGGGTCGACCGACTCGGCATCTGTACCGTCCGACTGCTAACCGGGTTTCTGTTAAATTTGGTCCTTCATGCACGCGTTGGTGTATGTTACACCCCGTGTCGTTCCACTCTTACCAGACTGCGGTCATTCAGCACGTCCCCCCGATTCTCCACAGAAGCCCATTGTTCCCATATTGGGAATATGCTGTATTTAGACAGTGCGGATCATCGCCAAGCGGACGTTGCGACTCTTTTGGGAGCGGGAGCGGCGGTTTGCCGACGCTAAGCGGGCGCTCGAAGATTGGCACGCACAGGTGAGTCGGGCGGACTGGGCAACACCAGCCGACGTCAAAGCGCAGTATGCCGAGGCCAGTATCCTCAAAGGCAGTCGCGTCGTCTTCAACATCTGCGGCCATAAGTACCGCCTGATCGTGCAAATCAATTATCCCTATCGCGTGGTTTACCTCCGTTTTGTAGGCACCCATGCCGAGTATGATCAAATCGACGCGGAGACGATATGAAGACGATTACACCCATTAAAACGGAAGCGGACTATGAGGCTGCTCTCGCAGCGATTGCGCAGTTGATGGATGCTGAGGCCGGAAGCGCCGCAGGCGATCGGCTCGAGGTAGTGGTGACGCTGGTGGAAGCGTACGAAGCACGCCACTGGCGCATTGAGCCTCCCGATCCGGTGGATACCCTTACCCTCCGTTTGGAGGAAGGACGACTGACGCGGCGGGAACTCGAGCAGTTACTGGGGAGTCGCAGCCGCGTCTCGGAAATCCTGAATCGGAAGCGCCCCTTAACGTTGCCGATGATTCGCCGGCTGCACAGCCAATTGGGCCTGCCCGCAGAATCGCTCATTCAGCCCACGATCCGTCGGAAGCCTCGTGCACGACGAGCGGCACGAGCAGCCTGACCCCACTAAACGGGTTACCCCGCATTGCGGCGTTGTCAACTTAATCGCACGGATGCAATCGCCACGAGCACATCAGAATGTCTCACTAATTGTTTTCTTCAAGCAGCTAAGGCGAGACTCGTGATCTCTTGCCAGCTCTGGAATCTGCTCTGCATCTCCTGACGATAGGCGGGCGCGGAGAAGCGATGCCGGTGCGGACGGAAGTGTCGGGCAATGGGGCCATAGGCGGCGAGGAATTGCTGGGCCTGCCCCGGGGACTTGAACCCCTGCATGCCTCGCTCGCGTTGACGCGTGGGTTGGTGGGAAATCTCCGCACGATTGTTCAGATACCGATGCTGTCGATGTTCTACACTCGGGAGGATCTCTCGCTTGGCGGCCCCGTAGCTCTTGAGTTTATCTGTGACGATGACACGCGGGGCATAAGTTAACCCTTTCAGAAGCTTGCGGAAGAACTTCTTTGCAGCCCTCTTGTCGCGGCGGCGTTGCACCATGATGTCGAGCACGTTACTCTCTTGGGTGATGTTACACATCTGTACTTCCACTGAAAGCTATGCCATGGTGG
>CAYTVL010000194.1:0-3217 GCA_964441775.1 uncultured Enterobacteriaceae bacterium | reverse complement strand
ACGGCTTCCCTCTCGACTCTTAGCAGAAACCTGTTCCTCTCGGTAGGCAGAACGGGCTATGGGTAGCCAACTCCTGCAACACAAGCAGGAATACTGTGTATCGGGTCGTTGTTACTGTGCAACAGCAATTTGCAGACACGAATTTGTCACTGATGCAGACAGGGCGTGAAATATCCTTATCAACTGTCCGTGAATTGCTGTCGCGCCCTGACTATGACCCGATACACACTCTTAGCGATTCGGTTTCAGCGAATGGTAAAGAGACAGCCCGTGAGTCCGGAAGGGTTCCAGTAGAGGGATAAGCTGCGGGCTGATATCAGGAATGTACGGTCCAAATAGCGGGAGAGAGCTGCAAGAGAAGTTTTCTTCTCAAGAATGAGAGAAGGGCGGATATGTGGGTGATTGTACCGTCTCTCACTGAAGGATTGTGGCGAGATATACAGCAGAACGCCAAGCGGCATACTTAATTAGGTTAGCCAGTCATGAGGCCAAGCCTCGCCCCGTAGGATGAAATAGGGACGACCAGCGAATTCAGGCGCTTAGCGAACCATTAGAGCGCAGGCGGCTTTCAACTCAACAGTTCTAGAGATCTACAACAGGTTGTGAGGGCTCTACCATGAAGCAAACACACCGAAGCGAACACCCGCTACAGAGTTATCCCCAGATATTCATAAGCCACCGGCATAAGGATGTGGACGTGGCAAAAGCGCTTGTCAAACTCCTTGAGGCGGCATTCCACATCCAGGAAAAAGACATGCGCTGCACGTCGGTGCAACCCTACAAGCTTCCGGCGGGGGAGCACACTCCGGACCGACTCCGTGCCGAGATCAGTCAGGCCCGGGTTGTCCTCGGCATACTGACGCCGGACACCAAAGAGTCAAGTTATGTGTTGTTCGAGTTGGGGGCGGCTTGGGGTCAAAAGGTCCGCTGCTTTCCACTCCTTGCCAAGGGGGCGATCTCGGCTGACATACCGTCTCCCATTAGTGATCTGCGCGCCCTTCAGCTGGTAGATGAGGGCGACTGTCAGCAACTCATCAACGAGCTACCGAATGTAGTGGGGCTTCGGCGCTGCAAAAATTTCAAGGCACAGAGCGCGGAGAAGATCAGAGCTTTGGTAAAGCAAGCTGGCAAGGCCAAAGGTGTCCCACGGCAAGCTAAGCCACTGGGTATAAAGATCACTAAGCCAAAGTCTGGGCAGGCAATCAGCGGCCATGATTTTTCCGTTAAAGGCCGGTTCGATAACGCACCACCATCTGACGCAACATTCCGAGTGTTAATCACGAATATCGACCGCACGAAAATCTGGCCTCAAAAACGAGTGGTGTTCCATCCCCAGACACATACGTGGGAAAGCAAAGCAACTTTATTAGACGACCCAGCGAATGACGCACATATCCTGATTGCAGAGATCGGCGACATGGGAAAACCACTGTACGAGTACTACACCAAGGTTGGCGAGGCAAAGAACGTGTGGATACCCCTGGCCGAACTCACTCCTGATATCAAGGTACACTATCAGGTGTATGTTAAGAACAATTATAACAGCTAAGGGTAGCCTAACCCGCCACTGAGGCCAGTGCCGGGAAAACTTGGTAATGTTTCGCGTTAAGGTCCTTGACGGCGGGGCTTAGCGGCAGCGATAGCGCGTTAGGCAGAAAGCAGCTAACAAGCCGGTAGAGCGCGACGTGGGCAACAAGCGGCCGTGCGGCTCACCAGACACGTTAACCTTCCTGCAATAGACTGCCTCAAACGGTTGCACAAATAGGCGGCTTTTTCTACAAAAGACAGAAGAAAACGCAAGGGCGTGGTCGCTCTCGCGCAGGAAGCCGAGTCTCATGGTGCAAAAAGCAAAAACAAGGAGGTGTGTTGCCCCTCAGCTTTTGCACCATAGTTGTGCAACGCATTTGGGCTGGTTTTATGCCTTTCGAGCGGGGCCGGACTGCTGGAGCAAAAACAATAGTTTTTGCTCCAGGCCAGTCTACACAGACTTTATCTTCCGTTTCGTGAGATTACTCCGTCAAAGAGATTATTTCCGACATCTTCCGACGCACACCACCAAAGGCAGAAGAATGACTACCCACCATCAATCTCTGTCCTGCTGTAAGAGAAAGGCAACTCTTGTTCTTGAGAATCTCCAGGCATGGCAGTCGTCCAGGACAGAGAGACCTGTACGAGAACACTCTCAGGCCTCCCTAGTCCCTTGCCCTTGCTGTCTCATTGCGCGAAGAGGCAGGTTTGATACGTTCTTCGACTATGACTAAAAAGGCGAAGAGCCGCCCGCTCGCCCATGCTCCCGTGCCCTCTTCCTCACCAGAAAATGGCAAGCCTCCTGAGCTGAAAGAATGGCTCAAGAATAAGGTTTATCAGCGGTACGGATTCTCCGGGTATCTCGTGCTGATGCTGCTCCTCGGTGTCGTCGGAGGGCTCTGGTGGCAGTGGGATAAAGTGAAAGAGGTCCCGGGCGTTTCGGCGCTGATGGTGTGGTGGTCGCAACAGCCCCTCCCGCATGCGTCTGGTACGAAGTTTGCCGTTGCTGTGGCCCATCTCGAGCATGACAAAGACCAGGAACATGAACGCCTGATTGTCGAAGCGCTCCAGGAGGAATTTAAGGATATCGAAGTTCTGAGGTTTGATCGCACTCTTTCTCTAGAAGGGACACAGCCCGAGGAGCGAGTGAAAGCGGGGCATACCACCGCGCAGAAGTATCTCAAGCACTCCGGAGCGCAGGCCCTGATTTGGGGCACCATCCTGCGACGCGATGAGAGAAGTCTGCCCAAACTGTATTGGACAGCGGCCAACGACGCCGAGCCGCAACCAGAAGGCAAACGCTATGAACCCACGGCGGCGCTCGGTCTTCCAGACGTCTTCTGGGAGGACTTAGTGAAAGTCCTGCGCCTGTTGATTGCTACGGAATATACCAAATTTCGTGCGTTCGAAGGTCATTTCATGAGTGACCAACTGCGACCCTTTATTGAGAAGGTGCGGACACTCCTCAAGGACAGTGCAGGACAACGAGGCTGGAACGCAGAAACCCGCGCTCAAGCAGGGGTTATCTTTGCCAACTCCCTAACAATCCTGGGCGAGCAGACGGGAACAAAAAGCCCTCTGGAAGAAGCGGTCGGTACCTATCGCGCTGCCTTAACCGACTGGACGCGGGAGCGGGTGCCACCCTACGCCGCTAACCAGCTGTCATCGGGAAGGGGAGAAAGTCTTGATG
>CAYTVL010000193.1:0-3356 GCA_964441775.1 uncultured Enterobacteriaceae bacterium | reverse complement strand
GCATCGCTGTAATCGACAGGAAGTAGCCCAGGCGCTGAAACGTCTTGAGTAACAGTAGCAGCCCCACTTTCGCGGTCTCACTCTGCGTGTGGGTATTGGCAAAGGCCAGCTCTTCTGCCGTCGGCGTATAGATCTCGGCCACTTCAGCGTCCGTTACCGTGCTCTTGAGTCGGGGATAGGCGGTCTCGTGGGGATGCGGCATTGAAGCGTCCTTTCTTTCAGGCAGCTGCAGCAAGACCACCGCCTTGCCACGCGGCTGCACTACAGCGAAAGGACTCTTCTGTAACAAGAAAGTGAGGAGCAACTTCCTCACCTGGTACACAGTTAACCCAGCGACAGGCTTACACTATCCACTCATGCTAGAAGGAACGTGGCAGGATATTACACTTTTGGGCGTCGGGCCCCGTCCCGAGTCTTCCGGTAGCGCCAGTCCTACAGTGGCAAGGGCAGCCCGTGTGAAGGCATCACCTATCTCCTAGTCCTCTTCAGGATGCGTGCTTTCTGTGCTCAGAACTCCCCCCCTCGATCTGCATATGATAGAGATCCTCCAGGCACAATCGTTTCTCATGGCTAGGTAATCGTCATAGAGATGGGACGGATGAAGACGAAGTCAAGGCAAAACGTGAGGCACACGCTAGTGGGGAAGAGCGTCTCTCCGGGACTGGCGCAGGGGAGGGCCTTTGTCTACAGAGACGTGCTGCAGCGAGACGCCGACCTGTATGCGATAGCCCCCGCCCAAATCGAGAAAGAGCAGGCCCGCATCGCGGCCGCCATCGCCGATGTACGGCAGAGCCTCCTTCTCGATGCCCAGAGAATGGAGGAAAGATTAGGCAAACAGTCGGCGGAGATCTTCCATGCGCAAGAGGCGATCCTACTGGACTCCTCTGTGGTGGAGGAACTGAATCGCACTGTGGAAGGAGAGAGAATCAATGCCGAGCAGGTCGTGAGAACTGTGTTCAGACTGTTGGCGCGCCGCTTCAGAGACATGCATAGTGAAATGTTCCAGGCGCGCGGCGATGACATCGATGATTTATCCCGGCGATTATTGCTGTCGTTGGCCGGCATTGATGCCCATAGCCTCGAGAACCTGCCGGCGCAGACGGTGCTCGTCGCCCGGCACTTGCTGCCTTCGGATACGGTGTTTCTCTCGCGCTTATCCACGGTCGCGGTCCTGGCCGAATTTACCGGCCCCGCGGCGCATGCAGCGCTGCTGGCCCGCGAGCTTGGGATTCCGTGTGTCGGGGGCATTGCTGACCTCTTAGAAACCGTGCACACGGGCGACGTCGTGCTGGTGAACGGAGACCAGGGGACGGCGGTGATCAACCCTAGCGCTCAGGTCCGGCAACGGTTCGAAAGAGCGCTGGACACAGTGCAAAAGCGGAGGGAGAAGCTGGCGCAAGTCAGCCGCACCGAGCGCGCAGTGACCTTGGATGGAGTTGAGATTACGGTCCTGGCCAATATCCGGAGTCGGGAAGATGTGGAGTTGGCGCTCCACTGCGGCGCGGACGGGATCGGGTTATTTCGCACGGAGCCCTTCTTCCTGTCCACGAAGCACTTTCCCTCAGACAGAGAATTCGCGGAATTTCTTTTTGACAGTCTGCACTTGGTGCAGGGTAGGTATGTTGACGTGCGTCTGCTCGACATTGGCGCTGACAAGAATCCGCTCTACTTGCATCTCCCCTCAGAACCCGATCCCTTTCTGGGACGGCGCGGCGTCCGGGTGCTGCTGGAGTACCCCGAGCTCTTGGAGGCGCAGTTGCGGGCGGTGCTGGAAGTCTGCCAGTATTTCTCGATTGGGGTGTTGATCCCCATGGTGACGACGGAGAGCGATGTGGTGCAGGTGGCGCAGCGGTTCCAGCAAGTGGCTGCGGACCTGGGCGTTCGCCGCTTGCCCCGCCTCGGGGCCATGCTCGAGACGCCAGCGGCAGCATTGTCAGTCCCTTCGCTCAAGAAGCACGTGGACTTTTTCAGCATCGGCTCGAATGACCTCACCCAATACACCCTGGCCGCCGGGCGCGAGAACCCTCTGGTGGAGGCGTATTTCCTCGATGCCCATCCGAGTATCCTCCGGCTCATTGCTTTAATCATCAGCGAATCCGGTGATACGCCTGTGTCGTTGTGTGGCGAGCTGGCGGGCCGGATCGATATGATCCCCAGTTTATTACGCACTGGGCTCAGGTCGCTCAGTGTCCCCGCCGCCTCCGTCCCGGCCATCAAGCAGGCCATCAGGAATGCCAGGGCTTGCCAGTCGTCCTCCTGAGCGTCAGCCACAAAGGCCCTCCTCTACTTTGATAATTCCCGTCTCCTGTGGCTGCGCTGGCGGTCTTCTTGGGTGGCCTCAATCCGTTCGAGGCTTGTCAGCAGCTCTTTTTAGGAGCGCGGCAAACGATCGAGTTTCCACACAAGGAGCGTGTCCCCCACCCACAACTGCTCAAGTAGACGATGCAGCTGAGGTGGAAGCCCGCAAGCGAGTGCGCTTCCCTGTGTCCGGTTTGCAGGAGCGTAGCGCAGGAATTGCCGGACGTCGGCGGCAGGACTTCATCATCCTGAGTGAGCTTGCTTCAGGCGTAGCGGCCCTTCAGAGTAGAGGAAAGAGAACGGAGGGCAATACATGGCAAAACGGCAAGCAGCGGCCCAGGCGAAACGACAGCTATTCCGTCCCGGTGCCGAGGAGCTGGAAGCGGCCCAGGCCAGTCAAGCAGGCGCCAAGTTTGAGTGGCATTTTGGGCGGGTAACCCGCCTGGGACATTTCGCAGTGGCCGGCGGCCGCGTCTGACGATTGTCTGGGAGGAAGGGGGCGTCACCTCCCAACACGGAAACATTACTGATGCGCAATGGGAGATCTTCACCTTAGCGTTTTCCACCACCAGGCAGCTCGCCGTACTGAGCGATCAAGCGGGGGAGGGCTGGATGTATGACTACCGCTTTGTGGAGGCGGTCCGGTAAGGGATTTCTTCCTCCGGGCGCTTGAAGTAGTAGGTGACTCGCAGCGTATGGGAGGATTGCCAAGGAGGCCCTTGAGCCCGACTTTCCATGCCCGTGCTCACGATCTCCCAGCCGGCGCGCTGCAGCGCTTGGACTTCGGC
This sequence comes from uncultured Enterobacteriaceae bacterium, assembly GCA_964441775.1. Taxonomy (GTDB): domain Bacteria; phylum Desulfobacterota; class Binatia; order Bin18; family Bin18; genus SYOC01. Next base: position 270 of record CAYTVL010000193.1, on the reverse strand, counting down.
CATGAGCCCTTCCACATTGAAGCAGAAAACTCCACCACGGTGTAGTGTGTCGGTGCGTTCCACCATGGTGTATTGAAACGTCTTCGCCATGCCTCTTCTTATTGCTTTGGGGCACGCAACGCTAGCACGTCTGCTCGTACGCTGCAAAAGAACACCTCCTCCTCCCTGCATCGGGGAGGTGGTGGTGCTCCGTCTGCCTGAGGCAGAAGCCTGCGACAGATGCTTTGTCCGAACAGAGATTTTCCCTCTTCAGACGGTCTGAAAAATCAA
>CAYTVL010000192.1:0-3399 GCA_964441775.1 uncultured Enterobacteriaceae bacterium | reverse complement strand
CGTTCGCGCGCGCCCCCTTGCTCTTGATATCGAGACCGTAGCCCGCGTACTCCTCAGGTCGATAGCCGAGGCCGACGCCGAAATCGAGACGCCCGTTGGAGATCAGATCGAGCACAGCGCCATCTTCGGCGACGCGCACCGGGTCATAGAGTGGCAGGATCGCGATGTCCGGCCCCACGCGCATCTGCTTTGTGCGCGCAGCGATCGCAGTCGCCGCGACCAGCGGCGACGACATGTAATCGTCGTCGGTGAAGTGATGTTCGAAGACGTAGGCAGCCCCGAAACCCAGGGTTTCCGCCCAGGCGAAAAGGTCGATGGTCTCTGCGTACACCGTCGATGAGCTCTTGCCGGATCCAGGCACATTGCGAAAGTCGGTGGTCAGTCCAAAACGCATCGTCGTTCTCCTCTTGCACCCTGTGGGTGTGTATTCAGATCATCGGACTTATCCTTCCTTCCACGCCCAGTAAAGCACGCCCGTAGAGCTCCAGGGTTGTATCAGTCGCAAGCAGCGCATGGCGGGTGGCGATGTTCGTTGCTCATAACATGGTATCCAGAATGGATCTCCCTCGAAAATAGCGGCTCAACCAGGCAACGCTAGGGGGCGGTCGATGCTTTGGACGGTCACGTGTAACCCAAGGCGTTCCAGTCGTTTTAGTAGCGCCTGTTTCAGATAGTCCGCATTAAGTCGGTCCAAGTAGTCCGCTCCAAGCTCGCGATAGGGCTGGTTGGTTTTGAGCATATGATAGATTATCACCAAAATCGTATGCGTCACCGTAATAATAGCACGCTTTTTGCCTTTGCGGACAGCAAGGCGACGGAATCGCGCCGCCAAGTAAGTGTCCTTGGAGTGTGAGGCTGCCCACGCGGCTTGACAGGAGAGTACCAAAGAGTCGGGGATGTCGGGAACCAGGGAGAGTCGAAAAGCCACAAAACTCTTCCGTTCTCCAGGGCAAACTGCTCAGAGGCTCCCCGGGTTCTTTGTGCTCTCGAGACGGTGCTCGACATCTCGCACGAGAGTCTGATGCGGGTGTGGGAGCGCCTAAAAAACTGGGCAGAGGAAGAAGCGCAGTCGGCAGCCACATACAAACGGCTTGCGGACACCGCTGTCAGGTACGACAAAAGAGAAGAAGGACTGTTACGGGACCCGGCGTTACAACTTGCCCTAGATTGGCAGGAAAAGTATCGCCCGAATGCAGCCTGGGCGCGACGGTATCATCCTGGCTTTCAAGCGACCATGAATTTTCTCGAAGCGAGCCGGACAACACGGGAAGCGGAGACAAAAGACAAGGAGATACAACGTCGACGCGAGTTAATACGTGCGCGCTTGTTCGCAGGTGTTCTTAGTGTGGCATTTCTCATCGCTGCGGTGTTCGTGTGGTTGGCGTATCAACAACAGCGTGAAGCATTGCAGCAACAAGGATAGAGCAGTTCAAGCGCAAAAGCGGGCTGAGGAGGGGGAAAAAACAAATCATCAACTCCTCTATGCCGCGAACATGAATCTCGCACACCAAGCGTTTACGGAAAGAAATTTTGCTCGGGGTCAAGAACTTGTGAATGTCTTTTTGCCTACGAAGGCTATTCTCGCGCAGGATGATGTACGCGGCTTCGATTGGTATTATCTGTGGCGGCTCTAGCACGCCGAGCGAGTCACACCCAGCGGCCACGCGAGCGAAGTGATGTCCGTCGCCTTTAGTCCCGATGGTAAGACCCTGGCCTCCGGCAGTCAGGATCATACGATCAAGCTCTGGGATCTGGCTACAGGCCAGGTGCGAACCACACTCAGCGGCCATACAAAAGCGGTAGCGACCGTCGCCTTTAGTCCTGATGGTAAGATCCTAGCCTCCAGCAATGGGAACAACACGGTGCGATTGTTTTTTGCGGCAAGAGATGAGGAGGTGGAGCGGCAGAGGGAGGATGGAATGGAATGGACGGTTCCAGTGCAATTTGTGAGATGAGAAGGCTTTAATGGAATGGACCGTCCCTTCCCATGACAGCTTCGTGATAAGTCAAAATGGCTCTATCACGACACATCAGAGAAGGAGGGGCTACTATGAGCGTCACAATACGGAGAGCGGGCAAAAGCGGGGGCTACGCCGCAAGCTGTAGGCCTTCGGTGCCGATTCCTACTCATCCCCCGCCAGGGATGAGCTGCAATGGGCTCCGCAGGCCTCGTTGGCGCGAAGCCGCGCACGCGTTGCGGGGTAACCGCTCAGAGGGGGAGCAGAAGATTGTCGTAGTGGCAGGTTAGTGATAAGCAACCCACACCTATGCAAGACACCGTGCCGCCACCAGGGATTAGCACGGAAGATTGGGCTGCGACGCCAGTGGCAGTGCGGGTGTTGGTGAGGGAATTGCTGCAACGGCTCGCGAACCTCGAAGCGCGGCTCAATCAGACGTCGCAGAACTCCTCCAAGCCACCGTCGTCGGATCCTCCCCAGGCAAGACCGCGAGGGACGAAAGAGCCGTCGGGGCGCAAGACGGGCGGACAACCCGGGCATACGGGCCACAACCGGCAATTAAAGCCAGAGCGGGAAGTCGATCACATCATTGACGTGCGACCCGAGCGGTGTGGACAGTGTGGGACATTATTGTTGGGGGAGGATACCGTCCCGGAACGGCACCAAGTGACGGAGTTGCCGCTGATCACGCCAGTGGTGACTGAGTATCGACGGCATTGCTTAGCGTGTGTCGCTTGCGGAGCCCATACGCAAGCGGCGTGGCCCGCCACCATGCCGGAAGGAAGTTTTGGGCCGCGGGTGCAAGCCACCGTGGGCTATTTGACGGGGCGGATTGGGGTCAGTCACCGCGAGGTGCAAGAGATTCTGGCCACACTGTGTCAGACCGAGGTGAGTGTTGGCAGTGTTACAGCGCTGGAACAGGCGGTGAGTACGGCGCTCGCAACACGGTGGCCGAGGCGCAGAAGTATGTCTAACGGCAGCCCGTGCGCAATGCGGATGAGACGAGTTGACGGGAGAAGACCAAGCGGATGTGGCTGTGGATTAGCGCGACGCCGCTCGTCACGCTCTTTCGGCTCTTGAAGACACGCGGAGCGGCAGGAGCGCAGGAGGTGTTAGGCGCAGAGGTGTGGGGCACGATTGGGACGGATCATTATGCGGCGTATCACTGGATCGATCCCCGCCAACGCCAGCTATGTTGGGCACATCTGAAGCGAGAGTTTGTCGCGTGGAGCCAACGGACAGGAGAAACCGCGCGGATTGGCCTGACGTTATTAGCGGTAGAACAACAGCTCTTCACCTCGTGGTATCGCGTGCGAGACGGTACGCTGGCATGGGCCGATTTTCAAGCGGCGATGCTCCCGCTGATGGCACGAGTGCACACGCTCTTATAGCGAATTGCAGAATTATGCGACTTGAGACCCGCAGTGCTTAAACCACCCCC
>CAYTVL010000191.1:0-3480 GCA_964441775.1 uncultured Enterobacteriaceae bacterium | reverse complement strand
GCCGGACGTCGCCCAGTTTTTCGAGACTGATGGAGAGATCACGCAAGGTCTGAGGACTCTCGCCCAGCGTGTCGCGCAATTGACGGTCGAGCACTACTTCCTTTTCGCAAGTTGCTAGTGCGGAGGGAAGATCGTTCAGTTCTCGCTGTATGTCAACTAACTGATCAAGTGTAAGCGACAGCTCCCGCAGAGCCTGCGTATCCTGTTTACTTTGAACAATCAGTTCTTCTCTTAATCTGACCGCACGTTCGGCGTGGTCCTTTGCCGCCGACAAGTCTCCATCTATGGCTTCCGCACGGCTGAGTTGCGCCAATGCGGAAGCCAGATCGGCCTTATGACTCTCCGGCTCCTTTTGTAAAATGTCAACAGCTTCCCGCGCAATACCGATTGCTTCTTGCGCGCGCTCTTGTTCCAAAAGGCCTGCGACTGCGCGCAGTAAGAGCGTTGCCGAGGCTCTCGGGTCGCTGTCTTCTTTTTGCGTCAACCTCCGCGCTTCAGCTAGCGCGAACTCGACATCTGGAATGGTAGCTGGTGGAAGCTCCCGCGCCGGGCTCTCGACTGAGATCCGGTCGTGGTCCGCTAGACGACTGAGCGGATTCGCCACCAGCGGCAACTCTACGACAAGCGAGCGCACGGACCACAGGTCGGGCGCGGCGTCACGCACTCGTGGCTTCATGTCGTCATGAGCTGCAAGTAGTAATCCGCCATGAAGATGACGACGTAACGCATCCCGGCGTTCATTGAGACGCAACATCAGATCGTCCCAGGCTCTGGTCCACGGTCCTGGCGTGGCGGGATCGGTGAGCAGCGGATCAGAGCCGATCGCTTCGATCCATACGCACCCCGCATTTGCCGTGTCATCGTGGAACAAGATGGAGGGAACCGTGCGTACGGCTTCTAGCGTATCGGCGATGACAACTCGAATCGTGCGTGCACGAACCCGCAACAACTGTTCTGTGCGCTGACGCAAAGCAGCTGCGCCCAGAGGAGACGGAGTAAACAGAAAGCCCAGCCAGAAGTCGTCGGCGAACTCTAATTGGCGGCGTAGTCGTTGCCATTCGGCTTCACCAGCCGGTCCCAAGACATCGTTCAAAGTTGCGGTACGGTTGTTGTCTTCATTCATGATGTTGCTGGATCTTCGGACAGTGATTTTGCCGTCTGCTGCTGACGCTTGGCCACTTCCGCCGCCTGAGTGCGTACATGCTCATCAATCAGCGGATGCACGTCATACCATTCACGGCCATTGCGATAACACAGCGCCATGTGAGTATCGAGGAAGCGAGCGAAGTTTGGCAACTGCGCGATATCTCGCAGCTCCGCTTCGTGGGTCTCGGCAATGCGCGCCAGCCAAATCGCGTCGCTATCGGCGATCGGGAGAAATTCGGTGCGCATTTGATTGATGGCGGCGTTGGCTGTGCTCTCGGAGATCGGAAGACGGTCGGCCCGGCGGAGAATTTCCGCCAGTAGGCGTAACAAGTCGCGTAGGTGACCACCCGAACAAAGGCTGATGCGATCAAGCACGGCCCGCTCTCCTAATAATCGCTGCCAATCGCCACGCGCCTGAATGACACGCTCGATTGCGTCGAGCCCTGCGTCAAATTTGGAGCGATCAGTTTTACGAAGCTTGAACGCTGGCAAGACTTGGATGCCGCCCTGATACAGCGTCCCCAGGTTTGGGTAGCGGACTTTGAGATACGGAGGAACCGTGTAGATAACGTGGAGATATGGGAGACGTAACTTGTCTGCATGGGTAGCGAAAAGGGTTTCGACTGAACTCTGGACCTCCACGGCGTTGATCGAGGTGCCTCGAATGTGTTCCACCGAATCAAGCAGTAACACTGCTTCGCGATCTTGGCCGAGTCTCTGTTTTAACTGCTTGACACAGTCTTCTATGAACTTACGCACATCGGCGACCAGTGCGCCAAGATGACCAGCCATGTGCTTTTGTAGGCGCTGTTTAAACGTCGGATCACTTTTGAGGTTCGCCTTGATGTTAGCTTTCAGTGTCACCGGGTCTACGGCTTTCACATCGACACCACCGGAGAGCTCTGACATCTCAATATGGGTGCGTGTGAGGAAGTTCCAAAATCGCGTCCAGTAATCTTCCTGGAGCGGCTGACCCAGTAAATTCGTCTCTGTAATAGCTTCGCCGAAGGCGCCGGCGACAGCCATGAGGAAGTCGCTGACATCGACCGGAGTCGAGAGGTTGAGATAGTCCTCAATGTCGCAGAGAAAGACGAGATAGTTGGAGGCTTGGAGTTTCTTACGCAAGCGGCGCAGTTCCGTGCTTTTGCCGGTGCCGCGAAAGCCAGAAAAGAGTTGTACGCTTTCCACCGGCGTCCACTCAATGGCTCGCGCCATCAGTTCGACTGGATCGTCTGTAACCAGTTCAGGATCGTCGTACAACGAAATATAGCGAGGATCGGTGGGCTCAAGCGGCTCGTCCGTCACTGCCCGAAAAAAATTTCTCAAAAAGATGCGCTCATCCGGAGTCATGAACGCACTGTAGCATAAAGGCAGAGGTCTCGACGAGAAGAGGCGGACGCGCGTTGTCGACTTCTACCCATATTTCTTACCCAACCGACGTCAACGCAGGCGGTAAAGCTGAAGCCGGACATCCGGCGCCGTTGTTGCCGCTCCATTTCTGTTGCAGCCACCAGCGAATAACCCGCGCAGTGATATGAGGCGCGAAGAGTGCTGGCGGCATTTTTAACAAATTCAAGACTTCACCCGTCTGCTTGCGGATCACTGCGTCATCGTCTCCGGCTCTGAACAGTTTCTCTAGATACGGGCTGATAAGATGACTGACGCGTGGGCGCTTGCCTTCAGTGGCAGGGAAACGAAAGTCCGCGCCGGTGGCGAGCCCCCAGGGAATCTGTTGAAACTTCGCTTGCGCTTGAAAAAAGAGACGCGGAAAATCTAGGTGCGTAGGGCCGTGCTTTTTCAGGCAATCGGCGAGAATAGTGGCGGAAATTGTTCCGGTCGTCATGCCTTGCCCATACAGCGGGTTAAAGGCGCAAGTGGAGTCGCCTAGGGCGATGAATCCGTCCAGCCGCTCCGGCCAGGTTTCGTAATGGCGAAAACGGTTGGCCATCGCACGGTAGCTATGGACCGGGGAAATCGGCTCGGCAAAGCGCACCATCTCTCCCATGATCGGCGATCGGAGTTGATGCAGAGCCGCCATGAACCCCGCTTCATCGTTCGGCGGATAATTCCTGCCGGACCCAGCAATGGTAATAAGCCAGCGACCGCCTTCGACGGGAAAGAGCACGCCTGCGAGCGTATTTTCCGGCAGTTTGATGTCGATCCATACGCCTTGCCACCACCAATCGCGCGGCAGAGCGTTGGGGTCCGGCGCTTTGAACCAGCGTGAACTATAACCGGAAAACGAGTCAACAATGGTGTCTTCTGGAGGAGTTAATCCTAGTGCGCCACGAAGCGCAGAGATGGAATGAGAGGAAATCTCCATTGTCTATACAG
>CAYTVL010000190.1:0-3573 GCA_964441775.1 uncultured Enterobacteriaceae bacterium | reverse complement strand
AGAGATCTCACAACTTGCTGCTTGAGTGTATGAATGTCCTGTGGTTCGATTTAGAGCTCTAAAGGAAAAGGTGTTGCGTCCTCCGCGAGGAAAAGACTGCGGAGTGAATAGAGCGGGGCCACACCTCTTGAGGAGGGATAGGGAGCAAAAACGTGACCAGCTTGCTAACCTCTTGATTTTCCCGCCATTTGGGGGTTTGCCCTTTCGGAAGGGGTACGAATCCTGTCAACATTTTGGCACGAAGCGTCGTCTTGCCGACAGTATTATTGTCATTGGTAATGGGTAAAAAGCGAGGCGTACTCATGCCGCCGCAAAGAGGCTGCGAGAGAGGAGAGAGGCAGAGCAGGGAGGCTATGCGTGTGAGCGTGAAGTACGCGCGCAAGGGACGGAGGAGGCTGACCCGCGTCCCTCCCGTCTTGGACAATACCAAGAGGCTGCGCCCGAGGAGCACGGGTAATCTCGGATTCTTCCGCTATTTCTGGTCATTATTGTTGAAATCTAACCGAAGTTCCTTGTTGAGTATATGGGCCAGGATCTGTAGCAGTAGATGTACTCCACGTTGACTCTGCAGCATTTACCGGGACTTCATGAAGCGCGTACCGACCAGTTGATTCACCGCTGATTCTACAAATGCGTAGACAAACAAAAAGTGAAGTCGCTGGTGAGCGTTCACCGTTTCGACTACGCAGCCGTCACGCATGCGAGCAAAAAGCTTGTACACCAAATCAAGAAAGGGCCAGGTGACATCTTAGTGCGCTGCTGCTCTCAGGTGCGATCTCTGCGGGCCCAGGGGCCCTTGCCGGCTGCCTGAACGGTACCTCCCTCTCATTTCCAGGCAATGTTCGTGAACTCCCAAACGTTGGGGGTCAGATTAAGCCATTGGTCGGGATAGGAGCCCGTGAGATTGGGTGGGAAGATCTACTATTGGAGCTGTCGCCGCTGTTCGTGAATTTTCAAGTCCTCTTCCCTTTACTTTTTCCCGAGTATTTTAACCGCCTCACTTTTGCTATGAAGAGAGCCTTCGTTCTGATGTACGGAAAGACCCCCATTTTTAGGAGGGAATATATGGCGCAGGGACACAACAGCGTATAGCTCAAAGGTGCAATCGACGCCGATAAGCATATTCTGGAACCTCCCGATTTGTGGGAGACATGGCTGGAGCCCAAGTATCGCGAGCGAGCCAGCAGCACGGCGAGGCTATGGCCCAGCCCCAAATGACTGGTGCGTTTTCAATGGAAGGTTACCGCTGCAACCACTTCTGGAACTGCGGCCACCGCAGCGTATTGAGCACCTGAGGCTTTTCTAACCAGCCACGCCGGGCCTGGTCTACGCCGTAGCGCATCAAATGAAGTCCATGAACGCTATGCGCGTCACTATTGATGACCAGTTTGACTCCTAACTCGCGGGCGCGTTGCACGTGCATAGCGTTGAGGTCGAGCCGATCAGGTTGGGCATTGAGTTCCAACGCCACGTCGTATTCCTTGGTCGCCTGCATGACCGCCTCTAGATCTACCGCTATCGGCGTGCGCTTATTGATTAAGCGTCCAGTGGGATGCGCGAGAATGTCGACGGCGGGATGGGCTATGGCTTTGAGGATGCGCTGAGTCATCTGCGCCTCGGGCATTTGTAACTGAGAGTGAATCGACCCCAGCACAATATCGAGTTCATGCAAGACGTCATCTGGGAGGTCAAGCGATCCATCGGGTAAAATATCAACTTCCATCCCTCGTAACACAGTGATCCCCTGTACACGCCGACGCACGCGCTCGATCTCTTTCCACTGTGTCTTCAAATCAGTTGCGGTGAGGCCGCCAGCAACGCGGGTCGATTGACTATGATCCGTAAGGGCGCAGTATTCATAGCCCAATTCCTGACACGCCCGCACCATAGCCTCAATGGTATCCGCCCCATCGGTCCAGGTACTATGCATATGAAGGTTGCCACGGATGTCCTCAACATTTACTAGCGTGGGCAATGCATCTTGCTGCGCCGCTGCGATTTCGCCGCGATCTTCTCGCAACTCTGGCGGCATCCAGACCAAGCCTACGGCGCGGTAGACGTCTTCTTCTGTCGCACCGCCGACTCGCCGGTCGACTTTGTGAACTCCATTTCCCATGCGCTCTTTAGCCACACGAAAGACGCCATACTCATTGATCCGCAGTCCTCGCTCCAGGCCTAGCGTACGCACCGCAACGCTGTGCGCTTTGGAGCCGATGAAGTAATGTAATGCTGCCTCATACGAGCGCGGGGGGACAATCCGTAAATCCACATGTAACCCAGAATGCAAAATGAGGGTCCCCTGGGTCGTTCCTGCTTGCTCGGCCCGCTGTCCCTGCGGGTACGAGAGAAAGTGCGCCATCACGGTTTGCGGTTTCTGACAAGTGACAAGGATATCGATGTCGCCGATCGTTTCTTGGCGACGGCGCAGACTGCCTGCGACCTCTACGCACTCGATGCCTGGCGCGGTCCGCAGATACGCCACCAATGGTTCGACTACGAGGTCAGCGTCGGCCAACTTCACGCGCTGTGCGTGCGCAGTGGCTACAGAGACTGCGCGCCGCAGTTTCTCCACGGTCTTAGGGCCGAACCTAGGAAGCTTTCCCACTGCGCCGGAGTCCAGTGCGCCTTGTAGTGCCGCTATCGATGTAATACCCAATTGCTCATATAACTGTCTGGCTTTTTTGGGTCCGAGGGACTCCACTTCTAGCAATGTGGTGAGCGAACGCGGCACGACCCGCTGGGTCCGTTGGAAGGCAGCGAGCGTGCCGGTCTCGGCGATCTCTTGAATATGGCCAGCCAGGCGTTCACCGATCCCTGGCAGTGTAGTCAAGTCTACATGCGCCTGGAGCAGTTGCGTGACGGGCTGAGAAAGATTCTCAACTGTTCGCGCTGCCTGGTGGTACGCGCGCACGCGAAAGGGGCTCTCGCCCTGAATCTCTAACAGGGCCGCATAGTCGTTCAAGACGTAGGCGATTTCTACATTCTCCATTATGCAGGACTCGACTTATGAGTGAGCAACATTCGCAACACTTTCTTTCGAGATTTCGCTCAGTGCTTCTCCCGCTGCTTTCTTGCTCCGGCGATGCTTCGCGAGATCGCCCAACGATATAATCCCCACCAAGCGCTTCTGCCGGTTAAGCACGATCAGACGGCGGATCTGGTGCTGTTCCATGAGCTGTGCAGCTTCGTCGACAGGCTGATCCTCGTAGCAATAGATAACGTCAGCAGTCATCACGGCATGGGCGGGCGTCTGTGTAGCGTCGCGCCCCTCCGCTGCCACGCGTAAGGCGATGTCACGATCAGTGACCATACCTACCAGTCGATCCCCGTCGTACACGGGAATCATCCCGACGTCGAGCGTTTTCATCCGCTGGGCAACGTCCTGTACGCTGGCGTCTTTTGGCGCGCGTTCGACTACCGGCGTCATGAGGTCTTTGAGTTGCATACAATGGCTCCTTTCTCCTTTGAAGATGATCTCATAGAAGAGACGCAAAATCGGGACCGAACGTGTAGGAAGAGTCTAGAAGGTGTTATGCACTTTTGAGGGGGGCGTGATTAGATTGGAAGGATGCG
>CAYTVL010000189.1:0-3615 GCA_964441775.1 uncultured Enterobacteriaceae bacterium | reverse complement strand
ACTTGAAGTGACGCAAGAGCTCCCTTTGGCGGCGTAAAAAGTCTACCTCTGAAAGGCGGGTAGGGTGAGGGCAGTGGCGCACTCCGCGCAGAACTTGGCCTGAGGCGGATTCTCCATCCCACACTGCGGACAACAGCGCAGCAATGGCGTTGCACATTCGATACAGAACTTCGCCCGCTCGGGATTTTCCGTGCCACAGCTCGTACAACGCATACGGCTTCTTTACCTCTTCTCGGTTTCCAGCGCAAGGAAAAGGTGAAGTGTTCCTACCTGATAGATGTCTGATCAATAGGTTGCCGGACTGATAGACTGTTTGACCGAGAGACGGTACAGTAGCCGTTTCTACGGCTAAGGAGACTTTCGGCATGGATGAGACTCTTAGGGCAATTCTTCGGCGCGCGGCTGCGGCGCGCGAGCAGCGCACAGAGGGGGTGTCTACGCCTCCTGCTCGTCTCGTCCAGTTTTCTGCGGGCCATTCCCTGGGCGCGTTGTTCGTGCGACGCGTCTTTGGTGATGGGGACTACGCGTCATGGGAAGCCTGGGGCAACGCGCAAGGCGCCGTAGCCGTACCGACAGGGCGGGAACTGCGCCTCAATGTCACGCCGCAGGCGTCAACTGATCTTTCGCCCCTCGCCTCATTGCGACCAGACGATCTGCAATATCTTCAGCTTTCCAGCTCGCGAGTGAATAATGCTGGTTTGGCGCATCTCAGCAAATTGACCGGGCTCCGTGTGTTGTGGTTGTACGACACACCGGTCAGTGATGCGGGGCTCGTGTATCTGCGGAGCCTGACCGGTCTGCGAGTGCTCAACCTGCGCAGTACGTTGGTGACCAGTGCTGGGGTCGATGCGTTGCAGGCGACGCTGCCTCAGTGTGAGTTTCGCCGGGCGTGGACGTGAAGACGGTTTGAGTCCCTGGCGTCTTTTTTGTATCAAAGACGCCAGAGGAGATGTTGTAAACAGGATGCTTCCTGAAGGAGAGAAGCGCTTTGCTATTTCGCGGCAACAGCCGTGGCAGCAGGGCGAACATCAATTGGCTGACGGCCAGCTCGCGGCTGCCAACTCTTCACCTCTGGTCCGATTTCTTTGGCGAAGAGACGCATGTTCGCTTCGACATCGTCGAACGGGAGGCTGTAATAGCTGAACGCGCCGTTGACTTCGAAGTCGCCGATCAGCTCGCGGCGGCGACGCAACGTGGATAGAATCATGTCCGGCGTGCCCCACAGATTCGAGCTGATGAATTCTTCGAGCACGGCGTCGTGGCCCATCGCGGTGATCTGTTCGGCGGCCTTCGCATAATGTTGGTACGATGCGCCAGTGGTTGCGAAATTGGCGGCGTCGTCCATGCGATAGTGCTCCATCAACGTCCAGTAGTAGCCGGTGATGCAGCGACGGGCGACTTCTTCCGCTTTCTTTGGATCCGAGAAACAGGAGACGAAGTCGACAATGCTAATCGGCGGCGCTTCTTCGCCATTGTTATGCTGGCGGTACTCGGCGCGATAGGCTTCGAGTTGCGGCCCCATCTTTTCCCACGCGGTTTGTGAAAACATCATCGATCCGAGCCCCAACGAGGCCGCGACCGAGAACGATTCCGGCGACATGCACACCATGTAGCGGCGGCCCTTGAAACTCTTAAAGGGGCGCGGACGCACTTCAACGCGGGATTGTTGATAGTACTTGGTGTTCGCTTCGACCACGCCGGTTTCCAGCCCTTGCACGACAATGGCCGCAGCTTCATTGAATCGCTCGCGGGCTTCGTTCATGTTGACGCCAAACCCGGCGTATTCTCGCCGTGACAGCCCGCGCCCCAGGCCCAGTACCGCGCGTCCGTCCGACAAATGATCGAGGAGGACCATTTTTTCCACCACGCGCATTGGATTATTCCAGGGGAGAATGATGGCCCCAGTGCCTAATTCCATCCGTTCTGTACGGGCCGCGACATAGCTGAGGTACTGCATGTTGTCGGGACACATCGAGTAATCAAAGAAGTGGTGCTCGACCGGCCAGATGATATCGAACCCCATGTTTTCGGCTTCGATGAGCAAGCGCGTCTCATGCTTGTACATATCGCGATCGCTATGATCCTTGTGGACGGGAAAAACGTTCTGAATACCAATTTTCATGACGACTCCTTTCTCTAAGTTTAACCAATGATGCACCATATTTATGGCGTGCATCAAGGGTAGTGTGTCAAATCCGAATGCTCGGGAAACGAAATTACTGCGGCTGAATTTTCACAATGAATCCATCCGGCAGCTCACGTTTGCCGGCGATAAAATCTCCGTTGATATCTGTGACCCACAGGGCGTTATCAATAAAGGCGACGCCGGCTGGGTTGACGAAGCTTGAAGCAACCAGATGGAGTTTGCCGTCCGTGGTTACTCGATACAGTTTGCCGTCCGCAGCTAAGGTCTGCGTCATCGGCACTGGAATTTCCATCTTTCCTACATCGGTAACGAACAGTTGCCCCGCATACGCCCCGAAAGACTCTGGGGCGCGGGCGATGCCCAGCGGACGGGTGAGTCCTTCCACTACCGGTTTTTTGTCCACCACGCCGTCAGCGGAGACGCTCAAGACTGCTCCTGCCGCTTTCGTTGAGGAAAGCGAATTGCCTTTGGTGACAGTCACGAACATGCGCTGCCCATCAGCAGAGAAAGCTATGGCAGCCGGCTCCTTCCACGGTTTCCCATCGAAAGTGACAAAAGGGGTGCAGCTCCCATCCGCTTTCGCTTGATAGATGGTGTCGTTGTAGATAGTCGCGGCAAAAAATCGATTCGCAAACGCACTGCCCTGTGGACCAAAGCGGGCATCTGCCCCAAAGCCGCTGATGCCTTTGTTCGCCTTGCCCGCGTTGGGGAGTGTACATACTGTTGTCGCCGCCGCGCTTGTCTTGGTGTCGATGCGTTGGATGACATGATTTTTGACTGCTCCCGGCGCCGCCACTTCAGGCTGGGCCAAAGTAAAAAGCTGGCCGCCAAAAGCGCCAAATCCTTCAGGGGCGATGCCGAACCCGGTCGTCGGCAACGAACGTCCCAGAGCCACGATAACTGACAGGGCGCCATCCTTTCCGATGGCCATAATTCGGCTGCCTTTATCTCCTTCTTCTCCTCCGTCATCATTGAGCCAGACCTCGCCGTTCTGGGACACCATCCACAACGGGTCATAGAGCTGTCCAGGCGGCACCAGTACCGAGGCCGTAAAGCCGGACTCCGTGTGAATCGTAGGGCTAGCCAGCAAACGATCCGTCAGGCTTTTGAGTTCATCTTTTGCAGACACGAGCGGCGTTCCGAGGCCTACGAGTAGGATGGTGGCCCATATGGCCGTGAAAATTTTATGCATGACTTCCTCCTTTGCGTTTCCGACGACGTGTAATTAATGGCTAGGCCGCTCTTCCCGAAGTTTCCTGAATTTTTAGGGGATCCGATTTAGAACTGCAACTGGACGCCTCCAGTGACAAGTAAAGGCGTCCCGATTTTGAGGATGCCGCCGCCACGGTCCACGGCATAGTCCCGATCAAGGAGATTTTGTATACTCAGAAAAATTCCTCCCGCTCGTGTGTATGGAAGTAGCCAGTGCGACGGCAGTTGATAGGAGGCGGTGAGGTCAATGACATAGT
>CAYTVL010000188.1:0-3634 GCA_964441775.1 uncultured Enterobacteriaceae bacterium | reverse complement strand
GAATTGGCCGCATGTATTATCCTACTCCGTTCTGGTTTTGTCTCATGATCCTTACACACGCTACGTTGATGGGCGGTCCCCATCCCTAGACCACACTCGCCGCACTTCACCAACGTACGCAATAAGTAGCGCCGAGAGGTGGGCTGATACATTTTTCGAGCGACTTCGGCATTCCGCTGCAACTGGAGTTGCGCCTTCTCGAACAACTCCGGTGTGATGATGGCGGGAGCCTCACTCCACCCCCACTCCTGCGGAGAGCGGTAACTGCGCCCGGTCTTCAGATAGCGGATTTGCGTCTCGTCGGCTTTGCGATATTTGGGGAGGAATGGTTGGCGATAGTTGTAGCGCGCCTGGCCAGTGTACACGCGGTTAGTGAGAATGGTTCTGACCGTCGCCGGTTGCCAGACCTGGGTTTTCCCCGATGGCGTGGGCGTCCGGGCCTCGTTCAGGCGTTTGGTCAGTTGGCGCGTGTTCTAGCTGACCATGCTTCACAGAGCCGCTCCACGGCTCCCGGCCTCGGTGGTCTTCACGCCTGCGGAACTCCAGGTCCTCCAGTGTCTACAGCCCAACTCTCTAGGGGTTAGTCCTTCACTGAAGAGGTGCCTCCTGCAACTGGCCAAGCTCGGCGGGTATCGAGCGCGGGCCAGGGATCCTCCACCCGGCACACTCGTGATCTGGCGCGGGCTGTCGCGCCTCACTGATATGCAGCTTGGCTTTTCTTTCGTAGACAAGACTTGTGGGTAAAAGAAATTCAGAGATTGGTGTTATTGACGCAGACGATCGAGGGTGCCTTTCCTGGAGACAAGGAAAAGAAACGCGCTGCTTTGCTTGTGGGGTCAGCCGGAAACTGGTATTATTCACTTGGTCGTTGTTTTGTCCGCTGGTCCGAGTTTGGTTCGAGAGAGAGCAGGCCCCTGGAACCGTACTCATGGTTCCTGGGGCCTTTTTTATGGTGTGGAGGTGTTTTGTGCCTACGCAGTTATTTGTCGGTAATCTCTCTTTCAGCACGACCCCTGCCGAGCTGGAAGACTTATTTAGCCAAGTCGGCACTGTCACGTCAGCGCACGTCATTAGTGATAAGTTCACGGGGAAGTCGCGCGGGTTTGGGTTTGTCGAAATGAGCAATGCCCAAGAGGCGCAGGCGGCCATCGAGCGCTTTCAGGGTGCCGAACTGCAGGGCCGAGCTCTGACAGTCAATGAAGCCAAGCCCCAGCAGTCCCGCTCTGGGGGCGGACGCTCCTCGTTTGGCGGTGGCAGGGAAGAGGGGAGCAAGCCCAGCAACGGCCGCGACCGCCGCTGGTAAGCGTTGCCCTGTGCAAGGGCACGCAGAGTGCGCTCCCGTGCCGCTTCCTGACCCTTTGCTCCACTAGGTCCGCACGGGCCAGCGGAGTTGTTTTCTGTGGTCCCTCCGGACCCTGCTTTATCAACCCCCACCCAAGAAAGGCATGAATGAGAAAACCTCGACCACAACCGAAACGTTCCCAGCCCCACCGGGCTTCCCGACCGGTGGAGGCCCGAGAGACTGAGGCCATAGAGATGACGGGAAAGGTGGCGGAAGTCTTACCCAACGGGTTCTTTCGCGTCCGTCTGGAGAATGACCACCAGGTCTTAGCGCACCTGGCGGGCAAGATGCGCAAGTTCCGCATCCGCATCATCCAAGGGGATGGGGTGACAGTGCAATTGTCGCCCTACGACCTCAGTCGCGGCCGCATTACGTTCCGGCAGCGATAGCCTGGCCTCCTCCTGCGCTCGCACCGCTCGCGCGACCCGCTGCATACAGATGTTCGCGTCCGCCGTTGAGCACGGCTCCGCGCAACTCCAGCAACTTGAGAACGGCCTCGGCCTCCGGCGACTCTCCTGGCGCGCCCGCGATCACTTGCTGCCTTAAGTGTAAACGCTGCTCGGTCCGCCTAAACATGGAGCACATAGAGCGGTGTCGTACGGCTGGCGGCTTCCTACGCCCCCTTCACCGCTTTCCCATCCATGGCGATCACTTCCCCTTGCAGTGCCCCCCTTAAGGCCTCGACCCACGCCTGAAAACACGCCGCAAACGCCTGCGGCTCCGGCCCGGCAAACATCCGCAGCAGCGTGTCCGCACTCGGCACCCCGTGGGGCAACTCCAAAAAACTCTCTAACCACGCCTGCTTCGCTCGGGCAAAGGCCACCCTCGCCTCCCACCCCTCGGCCCCACAGAGCTGGGCCGCCAGGCCGATGAAGAGAATACTGAGCGGCGGATGCTGAGGCAGGCGCTGGCGCGGATCTGGCAGCGTCGTATAATGCTGAGCAAACAATAGCGCTTGAGGCTCTCCTTTCGTGGTATCCATCCGCAGAGTTTGCCGCAATTCTCAGTATTTCAGCAACTCTTCGTGCGCCGGCCCTGAACCAGGGGGTGACGTAGGACCTGAGTACGAGAGGGCACGGACGCCAGAGACGTAAGGGTCTCTGGCGTCCGACCTGCCACAGGGTTGAGCATCAGGCGTGGGGGGCTTCATGTCAGCCGCACGCGGGCACACAAATACTGGGAAAGGCTTGAGCCCAATATCGAGGAATGAGTACGTCCGGTTCTGAGAGAAGGAGCGACGTTACCGTCGGTCCCTTCATTTCGTGCAGGGAAAGGCTTGATGAAGGGCATCCAAGGCCAGCGTCTGCCCCTCTTCTTGCAGTCGTTCCGGATGAGATTGAAGGTAGGTCACCACGACCTGAATCTCCTGCTGATCGGCTGATCCCTGGGGCAGACAGTAGCCCGCTTTCCCATACTTGGGGTCTACCAGGGGCTGGATATACGTCAGTGTTTGCAGCATGCCTACACAGACTCCTGCCTCAAAGGAGCGTGGCGCGCGGTCCTGGAGCGCCGCCTCACAGTGCTTGAGTAGGATGTCACCTGACACAGGGGGCGCGGCCGCCGCGTGAGCCATGGACATGAGACTCAGCATCACTCCGACAAGACCGACCGAGAACTCGCGCATCCGTTTCCTTTCCCTCCAGTAAGCACCCCTGATATCTGCCACGGTGCGCACAAAGGCGAGAAACATCAGGGGGAACAAGGCTGCCGCCTCAAGCCCAAAAGACTGGAGACGTCTTTAACAATATCTCATGTAGACGGGTATGCTAGTCCGGCGGCTTGTGGGACGGGAGGGCGAACGATGCGGTGCACGGCAGAGATGCCCTGCTGGGGAGGAGTTTGCGAAGTTGCTTGATGCTAAACCGAAGTGCATGACATTGGTACACTTCAGCACGGACTGTGTGCTCGCTTCCACCCAGCCATGAAGCAGCCAGGTTACCTCCTAACACGGGCTAAAGCCCGTATTAGGCCCTCTCCAGGAGTGTTGTCTCATAGCCCAGCGAGTGACCGCCAGGCAGAGAACTAAGCACACGGAGTTACGCAGTGTACCAATCTCTTGCAGTCTGGTTTAGGACGTTTTTGCGGCGTTTCATAGCACTTTCAGTAACAAAGTTCTTCAAATTTCCCGGGAAAATAGAGGATCACTGAAAGTGCATATCGCCGAAAACGCAATTTTATAGCTTAGCACCAGACAACTTCTCAAACTCGGCAAACCAGCCAACGGAGCCCAGCGCTATCAGTGCCACCCTACGCCGCTAACCAGCTGTCATCGGGAAGGGGAGAAAGTCTTGA
>CAYTVL010000187.1:0-3697 GCA_964441775.1 uncultured Enterobacteriaceae bacterium | reverse complement strand
CCGTGGCCCTCGCGCAGGGCCGGCAGAGTTTTGGGAGCTCCCTGCCGTAAAGGGATATTGTCAAGTTGAGGGATCACGAGCCGACAGCACCACAATATGTCGGAGTCATAACTTTTGCCGGATATGCTCCATTGTGTAACCCCACACATAGTTAGATTCAACTTGACAATCCCTGACCGATAGCAGGAATATTCCTTACTTGCTCTTTTCGTTCAATGGGAACGCGCCCTCGTCCGGGCATTCCTTTTTTCCTCTGGTGAGTACTGGAGTGCAGCAGAGGGGGGGGTTCTCCCTGTGTTGTTCGTGCAGAGGCGACTCAGCCCCCTACTCAGAGAGTGAGCCCCCTCTCTTCGGAGAGCCCTAGAAAGGTGCCTCATGCAGATGAGGCAACAGTACCATTGACCATCCACACCACTAGGAGGAGCACCATGATGAGACGCTGCGCAAGGATAAACGATGAACCAACGTCACATTGGGCCGTCAGATTGCTGCAGGGCCTGGTCTTCCATCTCGCCGTCCCAACCGGAACGGGATTGACGGGGGCGTATTTGCTCTGGAAGCTGGCCGGCAAATGACTACAGCAGATTACCTTTCAGTGTAGGGAGTAGCCACAATGGCGAAACCAAGCCCGCGCGTCCGCACCCGAAATGGTGGAGAGAAGCGCCGTGAGCGCCCGCTCTCACGTGCGCCGAGTGCGTGCCTTGCACTGGCGCAGCGCCGTTTTCAGTTTACTCCCCGCCTGTTCGATCGGGTTGAAGTCCGGCGCATAGGGCGGCAGAGACTCCACCCACGCCCCACGCGCTGCACTCCGTTCGGCGATGCCCGCTACTTTATGTACAGCTAGATTGTCCATCCTCACGATATCGCCAGGACCCAGCGTCGGCCCCAAGACGCGCTCGACATACAGTCGGAACACAGTGGCGTCCCCTGGGCCGGCAATGGTCATCGGCGCACTCAGCCCCTGAGGACTAAGCGTAGCCAGGAGCGAAAGAGGCTGCCCATAGTTGCGGGGCACGGACTCCACTACCCGTACGCCCGGGGCCGCGCGGCCATACCGGGACGTTAAATTGATGGTCCCCCCCGTCTCATCTAAGAACTTCAGGCGTGGCCGGGGCCACGTGCGCAGCCGCCAGCGACACCGCTGCCGTAGACTTCTCACGAGTTTGTGAAATTGCCTGGTGCTTCGGGTCAAATAGTGCGAGGTGAGAGCCGTCACTGTGAGTAAAAGATTTGCAATGCCTCACGCCGCTTTCTTCAGTTGGTGCCGAGCATTTCCGTAGCCGCGACCACGGCGCGGGCCTTCTCGTGCTCCGAGGCTCGCGTCGGTCGATACTTGGGCACCAGCATGCTCAGTTTCACCATGCCCCGGTGTAGCGCGTGAGAGGCTTCGAAGCTCTCCAGGAACCGCTGTCCGGTGCGAATGGTTCGGAGCCCCCGTGCGCCTCGGAGTCGATCACGGGTGGGGACATGACTGCGCTCAATAGGTTGGGTGGTGTAGCCGTGACGGCGATGTAACCCCATGTGCACGTGGCGAGCGAACGGGATGACCGCGGCCGCAGCCTTCAAGTACGGCTGATGGTGGTCAGTGATAACCACACTGGGCGTTACGTCTGTGCACGCCAGGGCCTGTCGAAAGAAGGCTTCCGCACTGGCCCGAGCGCGTTTGTCCCGTAGCAGCACCTCAAGGACCTGCCCGTGCTCATCGACTGCACGATACAAATTAGAGTTTCTGCTTACCGCGAAAGGGGTTGCAAATAGTTTTCACCTTGTCAGAAGGCCATGGTTGCTGTCCGCTGGGCATATGCGACACAGTGGATCTCGGGACGATAGTCCACACAGTCAATTCTCTTCCCCTTGTGTACGATAATCTCGTCTCGGTTCGCCCACCCCCTCACTCTCTCGGTCCTGTCACACCGCGACTACTCTTCCCCTGTTGCGTTTGTCCCTGTCAGAGGTGCTCACGATGTTACGGGGATGGTCTACCGGGGCGCTGTGCATCCTGCTGTGCGTTGGTTGTCTCGCGTCACCCGCCACCGCTTTTTACTGTGGCAGACGGCTCATGACGTTTGGCGACCCCCAATACAAGGTGCAGCGGGTGTGTGGAGACCCCGCTGACCGGCAGTGGCGGATGACTTATCGCGCGCGGTCCTTCTCCGATCCGGTGCGCGGCGCGCCCGTGACCGTGTACGAGTCGGTGGTCACGGAAGTGTGGCTGTATGATTTTGGGCCGCAGCGGTTCGTACAGGCAGTCACCTTCGAGAACGGGAGAGTCGTGGCCGTGCAGCCCTTGAGCTATGGCTATGAGTGAAGAGCTGAGAACTACGACGGGCGAAGCACAACGAGTGGCTGTCTGGCACCCTATTTCCTCGATTGCTCCCTCAGGGCGCATCTCGGAAAGGATCGGCGACTGCTCGCATCCAAGCGTTGAGGAAATTCAGGCAGTTGCCTGCTCGTGGGAGAGGTCGGACCGGGTGTGGCCGAAGAGGGAACGACTGAAACCGACGTCTGCACGAGACGGTCGGCAGAAGAGCCACCGCGGGGAGCACCAACAGAACGTGCCATAACGCTCCTGAAAGCCGCTCGCGGCGGTCGGGGAAGTAAATATCTTTTTATTCTACGGCGGACGATAAGCGGGGTGCAACTCGTGCGAGTGTGCCTGGGGCAGACTATAGTTCATCCATATTTCTGTCGTTCTCGCACCCGCCTGCCCCACTAAGCGTAGGAATATAGAACCGCACGTTTCTTTCATGTATGTAAAAGCAAATGTAAGAAAAGCCCACTCGAACAGGGCTTATGTCGGGTACCTCACGGTAGTCTACAGCGTTCAGGTTTACTACTTAGCTGGAGTCAGTCGCGTAAGGTATGGAGATTCCAGGGCAACTCTACAAGTATCTGCCCTCACGTTATGTGGATAGCTTTGTAAAGCAGGGGATTGTCCTCTTTCGCAATCTCGCCCACTTCCGCAAGAGTGAAGACATTGGAAGGCGAGATCTGTTGGAAGGGCTCCATCTAGATTACCCAGACAACCCCGTCACAATCCAAGCGAGGCATGGAAGTGGATGGTTCCGCGGCCGGGCTGCCTTCCTAAACTCTATTAACACTCAGCGACTCTTTGTCTTCTGCCTCTCGGAGATTTTGGCTGGCTCGTTATTCAAGAAATTCAGCTCTGATGCCTGTGTAGAGATACTTAATCCGTTAGAGTTCATTCGCCGCTGCCGAGTAGCGGTTGGCAAAAAGTTTTACTTCCGGGACTCCGGTCTTCTCAACGGGCCTGTCTCTTACTATGCGCCCAATCGACCGGCACCCATTGATGTTACTAATCCTCGGCGACTCGCGTTCTGTAAGCATGAGTCGTACGCTGACGAGCACGAGTACCGATTAGCATTTTCACTGCAGGGGGCACTGAAGCAGACTCGCCGCATAGTGAGATTGGATGGGGGCTTTTCGTTCGACGAAGAGATTGGAGTCTTAGTTTCCGATGAACGGAAAGTCATCATCGGCTCTATCAGCGACATCGCTACTGTGCATACGTACTCACCAACCAATCAAGACTAGTGCCTTGATGGCCAAGTTTCCCCTTTTGTCTCTTCTACAATAAGGATTTTCCGGACAAAATCCTTAACTTCTATAATCTGGAAATTGTTGATTTTTCAGACCGTCTGAAGAGGGAAAATCTCTGTTCGGACAAAGCATCTGT
>CAYTVL010000186.1:0-3728 GCA_964441775.1 uncultured Enterobacteriaceae bacterium | reverse complement strand
GAATCCCTCCCTCTCCGTCAGTGGTGATAGCTAGGTCCTGCGCAAGGGAGGTCGGGAACCCCGCCAGATCCGGAAGGAAGCAACGGTACCGATTCTTACCCTGTGCCGCAGGGAAGCCTAGCTATCACCAGTGGCGGACCATATTCATGATGAATGCGAAATGCTGAATGATGAATTAAAAAGACAGCAGAGGTAGCTTTCGTGTTCCGTCATTCATCATTCAGCATTCTTCGCTCATCATTTCGAGGATTTATCCTTTGAGTTACCTCGTCCTTGCCCGTAAGTGGCGACCACAAACCTTTGCTGAAGTTGTTGGACAGGAGCATGTCACTCGCACGCTACGCAACGCGATTACCAGCGGGCGCGTGGCCCACGCCTTTCTCTTTACTGGACCGCGCGGTGTGGGGAAAACCACTACAGCTCGCTTACTGGCCAAAGCTCTGAACTGCGAAACCGGCCCCACCCCTGAGCCATGTAACACGTGCAGCAACTGTGTGGAGATTACCAACGGCTCTGCGCTGGATGTGTTGGAAATCGACGGCGCCTCACACACCGGTGTCGATAATATCCGTGACTTAACGGAAGGCACGCAGTACCGTCCGGTTAAGAGTCGCTTTCGCGTCATCATTATTGACGAAGTACACATGTTATCGAATGCCGCCTTCAACGCTTTACTCAAAACCCTGGAGGAGCCCCCCCCGCACGTTAAGTTTATTTTTGCAACAACAGAATCACACAAGATATTGCCCACGATCTTATCGCGTTGTCAGCGCTACGATTTCAAACGGATTCCGCTGCGCGAGTTGATTCAGCGTCTCCAAGAGATTCTGCAACACGAAGGACTGGAAGCGGATGAAGTGGGGCTTGCTTTGCTTGCTCGGGAAGCAGACGGCGGCCTGCGGGATGCGCAATCGCTCCTCGACCAAGTCATCGCCTGGAGCGGCGGCAAAATTACTGAACAGGCCGTCAAAGAAGCACTCGGCGTGGCGGACCGTCAAGCGCTGTTTCGTGTTGTCGAGGCTGTGTTGGCCCGTGATCCTACGCAAGCCTTGCAACTTGCCGGGAATCTCTATGAGTACGGCTATGATCCCCGTCGGTTGTGCCGTGACCTGCTGGAACATTTCCGCCATCTCGTGGCCGCCAAGATCAGTCAAGATCCCATGCTGCTCGCGGACCTGCCTGACCATGAAGTCGCCATCGTCCAACAACAAGCGAGCACGTGCTCGTTGGAAGACGTGCAACGATTTTTCACGTTGCTCTTGCACGCCGATGAAGAACTCGGCAAAACTGCCTACGCCCAGCTTGTAGTGGAAATGACGTTAGTCAAACTCGCGAGTCAGCCACCTATCATGCCGATCGACGAGGCGCTCGCCCGCTTAGAAACGTTACAAAAAACGTTGCTTGGCCATACGCAGACGGCAACAGTCGGGACACCCCAGCGAGAGGAGCCCGCGCGCCCACTCGCCGCTCCACCAACACCGACTCCGACACGGTTGGAGCCAGTAGTACGTCGTGAGGAGCGGGCAACATCCCCTACACCCTTCGCTACTCCTCCTACTCGCACCCAAGCGCAAGAGTATCCATCGCGCCCGGCGCCAGAGCCAGGAATAGTAGAAGAGGGCTCGGAAGCCTGGGAAGGCTTTCTCCGCGCCGTCCAGAAAGAAAAAATTTCGCTCTTCTTTCCCTTGAAGTCCGCTCACTTACTGGAATTAACGCCAACAACTATACGCATAGGGATTGAAAAAGAGCTATACTTTCGAGAGCTGACACGGAAGGAAAGTCGCACCTTATTGGAAGAGATTGCCAAGCGCTTCTTCGGTAGACCATTAGCGGTAGACATTAGCAAAGAGAATGGAGCAGCGCCCACACCTGATGCAGCGATAACGAAGAAAACGACTATGGCAACGGAGTCGCAGATACAGCCGAACAAACCTCCAATAGATGATCCTTTAGTACAAACTGTACTCGATGTGCTCGGTGGAGAAGTGCAGGGCTCCCGAGTCCACCGTCCATCAGGCGAACCCCCATCTCAATGAGGAGTCATTATGGCAAGCATGGCCGACATGATGAAACAGGCCCAGCAGTTGCAAAATAAACTGGCGCGCATCCAAGAAGAGGCTGGGAAAAAAACAGTCGAGGCGTCAGCCGGCGGTAATATGGTGAACGCGGTGGTCAACGGACGACTGGAGCTGGTTTCGCTACGCATCGATCCAGCCGTCGCTGAAGGCGGCGATGTAGAAATGTTGCAGGACTTGGTTCTCGCCGCTGTGAATGAGGGAATCCGCAAAGCCCAGAAAATGATGGCGGAAGAAATGGGCAAAGTCGCTGGTGGGCTTAAGATCCCGGGGTTGACTGCGTAAAGGGAAGACGGTCGTGTTACTAGACTCCCCTTGCCCTTCCCCTCTCCTCCAAGGGGAGAGGGTAGCACGAGCCAAACGAGTGCGGGTGAGGGGAATCAAATAACGACCGAACCTCATGAGAATAATCGAGTCACGTTTCACGCGTTGTTTGTGAAAATCCGCTATGCAACTCACGCCTTCGCTCGCCCGCCTGGTACAAGAACTCGGACGGCTGCCCGGCATCGGAGAAAAAACCGCCACACGCTTGGCAATGTTCATTTTGAATTCAGACCGCACCTACGTGGAAAATCTGTCGGAAGCAATCTGGGCGGTCAAAGCAGAAACTACCCTGTGCCAAGAATGTTTTAGTCTGGCGGAAGGAGAACTGTGCGTCATTTGCCGGGACCCGCAACGGACTGAAGACACTATTTGTGTGGTGGAGGAACCGGCGGATCAAATGGCGGTCGAGCGTATTCATGACTACCGGGGTCGCTACCATGTGCTACAAGGAGTCCTCGCACCGCTGGATGGAATTGGTCCGGAAGAACTCAAAATCGCCCCCCTGCTGGAACGCCTCAAACGCGGAAAAACACAAGAAGTGATTATCGCCACCAATCCAACAGTTGAGGGTGAAGCCACCGCCCTCTACCTCGCCAAACAGATCAAGCCGCTTGGCATTCGCGTTAGTCGCATTGCTCACGGCATCCCGATGGGCGGAGACGTTGAGTACATAGACCCGGTCACACTAGGCCGGGCGATCGAGGGACGACGGGAAATGTGAACGGGTCCCTACTGTTTTCATCACGGGACAAGAACTCTCTTTACACTCCGCTCACCCTTTGCTACAAGAGCAAGCTGCACGATGGTGCAGATCAGTGATGATCCTCGATAGCTCAATCGGCAGAGCAATCGGCTGTAAAAGTTGCAGCCTCCATGGGAAACCGTGGTTGAAAAACTGGGTGAATTCAAGGAAGCCTACCCTGGAAGTCCTTCTTCCAGAACGGTAACCCTGAGCGAAGCCTGCTGAAGGGTTTTTAGGACTTTGAGACAAAACCCACGAACGGAAATCAAGGAGCCTGTCATTGCGAGGAGTCGTAGACGACGAAGCAATCTCGCAAGAATCGAAAACCTAAGGCAAAGATTGCTTCGCTCCGCTCGCAATGACACGTTGACGGTTTGCAGACTGGAGGAGTTTTGTCCCGTAGTCCTTAGTAAGCAGGAACGTGCAGAGACTAGAGGCTGAGGAACCCAACCAATAATGCCTCATAAGCGCCCGGCGCCCTCTCCTAGTGTCCTAGGCGGGCGATGAGATAGTCCGAGCCTGGGAGAAATCTCAGGGGTTTCGTAACCGATGGGTTGTAGGTTCGAGTCCTACTCGAGGAGCCAGTT
>CAYTVL010000185.1:0-3874 GCA_964441775.1 uncultured Enterobacteriaceae bacterium | reverse complement strand
CAAGACTTTCTCCCCTTCCCGATGACAGCTGGTTAGCGGCGTAGCGTGGCACCCCTGGTCCCTCAACGAGCGCGTACCCGCGCCGTGACACGGACATCGACTCCCAGCGAGCGAGCACTTCCCCTCCCCCCTCTTGCGCTAGATCACTATCCTTTCGTCGGGCCGTTTCTGCATTGGAAGCACTTGGAGCACCGCGCAGGGATTGTGGCGTTCGTAGAACGCTCCACCGTGGGTCCCCTGCCCTATCGGGTGTTGTACCTCGCGGAAGCGGACGATGTACAGGAAGCGGTGGCGCAGCGGCAGATAAAGAAGAGCTCAGGAAGCACCCAAAGGAGAGATCCCGTAGCCTACGCCGCGCTATACACGGAGGCGGTGCCTACCGCCCGACAACAGATCGTGGCGGAGTTGCGGGCGCGGTATCAGCCTTCCGGAATCAACCTACCCTCCAGCCTCCGTCGTCACCTCCGCGCCTCACATGAGCAACGCGCCGTCGCTCGTCCGTACACCGTGGGGGCGTGAGTTGCGTGCTGCCCAGCACGTGTTTGTCTTGTCTGTCTCTTGTTGGATGCGGGATCGTAGGGGCTGGGGGTGTACCTCTACCGGTCCATTGCTTGCGACGGCAACGTTAATATGACCGCCGTCGCTTCCTCGAGGGATGGGGACGTATTGGTGTCTTTGTATTGCTCCAGGCGGCGATAGAGGTCTGCGGCGGCACGATGGAAGCCCTCGGGAAGACCTGCGGCCTTGAACGCAGCGGCGATCTCTTCCATCTCATCGACAAAGCGCCACGCCTTACGGGCGCTGCCCTGCACAGCCCTTGTGCATTGAGCCGGCAAGGCCGGCAGAGAGTAGTCCCACTCCTTTACCAACGCCGCCTCAATCCGCTCGGCCCGCGCGAACGCACGAATCGCCAGGCGCAGCGCCATCGTGCCCTTGGTATAGGAGGCATAGGCAACTTTGAGCGCGGAGGCGGCACCAACCTCACCCTCAAGCAGCATGACGTCGAGAGGCCCAGCCTCAAAGAGCGCCGCGACCTGTGGCGCCGCGCGCCCCGCGAGATACATCCGGGTGCTCCCGGCCGCTCGTGTTGGCGGCCCAATAATGCCGCCATCGACGAAGGTCGCTCCGCCTTGCTCGATGATCGCCGCGACCTGCCGTGCTGTCTCAGGGGAAACGGCGTTGGCATCGACGTAGATTCTGGAGAATCGGGAGCTGGCAACTGCGTGCGCGACAGCAACGGCCGCCCCCGGCGGACAGACCGACAGAATGATATCGCTCATCTTCACTACGTTCTGCAGCGTCCCTACATCTTGCAAGCCGTCCGCTGCGGCACGCGCGTGCGTGGACGTGCTCCGGCCTGCCGACGCCCACACCACGTCTGCGCCGCCGCGGCGGGCGGCCGCCCCGACACTTGCTCCCATCTCACCAGGATACAGTACTCCGACTGTGACGTGTGACATAGGTCGACTCCTCTCGTGTCCGTTGCTTTAGGCTGCCTGACACTCCCCTTTACCCTTGAAAGAGCCGCTTGACAAACCGTGCTGGTGGTCACCTCCATGTACAACCCTGCCCTCAGCGGGAGGGTCGTGTCGCCTTCTCGCCCTTCCTCTGTCTCCCCGTTTTCCAGATTGCCCTTCAGAATTAGGAGTTTGCGAAGTTGTTTGATGTTCATCTACTTTTGAGACCTGTGGTGACACTTTGAGTGACAAGAGCCATCAAATTTCCTGGTAAAAAAACAGATGATCACTTTCAGTGAATATCGCTGCAAAATATTATTGACGACGGGCCAAAGGTTGATGCAGAGGAGTGGATAGAGAATGAGCTTTCTCTGCAGCAGGGATTTCGGCTGCTATCGGTGTATCCCTTACGGGATCGGGAAACGCTCTGGGGATCAACACTGCGGCAAGAGTTTTAACTCTGTCTTCATGTTCCGAGCTGGATTCGGTGGGGCCCCGCTCGTTTCTGTGTCCACCGCACAGGTTCGACCGCTTCTGGGTACAAGTCCCCGGACCAATGGATCGCAGCACGACTCCGAAGAGAGAGACCAGATCAAGGCCGAGTAGGATTCAACACTATTAATTTTTCCCCCTCGGCGGCACTACAGAGGTCGTCGTCAGCGCTGACAAAGGAATCAAGCTGCGTCTGCTGCCGCACTTCTAGCGCAACGGCTAGCTGTAGGGCGTCTAAGGTGCGCAGACGAGGTTGCCCAAGTTGGGGCCCATACTGACGCATGAGCCGTGCCGCGGCGCGATAGTGCACATCCTGCATGCGCACGACTTGAAAACGTCGCTGGGTAATGTCGTCCAGAAACTGCTGCCGCACGGCATCCAATTCGGTTAAGGAAATATGCCCTTCTCGGGCTTTTCCCACAAATGCCGATTGCACTTCGACCACGGTAAGAAGGGCGATGAAATGGCGGGAGTTCGGCTCATTCAGCACGCGATCTACTTTCACCGTGCCCACTTCCACTTGATAGTGTTTGACGACGGCGCTGGAATCGAGAAAGTACAGGGCCATTTAGAGGCCGTCGCGTTCGGCAACGATGGCCTCAGCTAGGGAGTCCGGCACTTTTGCGAGAATGTGTCGCACCTCCTCTAGCCCTACCCGCTCCTTCACGTCAGCCCCGCAGCTGTCCATGAATTCCGTATCGAGCCAGTCTTCTTCCAGTTCGTTGAACGTCACTATCACCCGGTGATGCTCGGGCAGGTTCACCGGCTCTAGGGGTCTCAGCACCCCGTTTTCATAGATGGCTTCAATACGTTTGGTCATGACTGAAAAATCCTTATATTATCTTCCTATTATAATGGGATACTCCAAAGGGAGGAAGCAAGAACCCGGTTCATAACAGTGCCTTTCAGAGGAATCGTAATTATTTCACATGTTACCGAGTAGCATTTGCACGCGAGCATTACTTGGATACCACTACCGGCGCGTGAGCGGCTGGGTGGCAAGCCATGAGAATTACCTCCAGTCCGATCGTACCACCAGCCTCTTTCGCTATCTATAACTGTAGTAGTAGGTGTAACGAACAATAGCTTTTTCAAATCGCGCGTTCTCACTCATCATCTTCATCGTGATTGAACGCTTCCTCCTTCTCCCCGACAAGTCTCAGTGCCTCATGCTTGACAACTGGCTCAAACAGGAACTCTTGTTTGAATCCCCGTTTCAACAAGTTCTCGCGTGCACGTTGGATATAGGCTGTTTGTTCCTCCGCTGTGAGAGAAGCAAATGTTTCTGCCTGCTGAGCGCGTATTTCCTTTTCTGCCTCTTGTTCACGTTCGCATTCTTCCTGTTTCACACGCTCTAGCTTCTTATCAACCCTTCGCTCTTGGTTGAGCGCCTGGCCAATCACTTGTGGGAGGATCGCAATGGAGAAAAGCTTTTGGGGGGAATGATCTCCGCGTCCAATGGTCCAGTGAATCGCTTTGTCAATCTCAGCAATCGTAAAGCCCTGAAGCCTTAGATCTGTCAGTACATTTACTCCCTTTTCTCTTTTCTGCTGACTAATTCGGCCTTGACCAATCCCATCGTAAAAATCTGCAACAAGTTTCCGAAGCTGAGTGCCGTCCGACTTCTCAGCGACGTGGTGCTCCGTTTCCTCACCATCAGTGTCTCTTGCTTCTGCCGCGAGCGTCGACGTAATCAGCGGCGATTCGTTGTCGTGTCCAGGATCTTTCCGCGCGTGTCGTTCTTCCTGGTCAGCGAACCACTTCTTTCCTGGCCACCATCGGATGACTCCCGTCCACCGGTCGTTCTCGTCCTTTTCATAACTCCAGCGTTCAAGAAACTGCTCTTTTTTTAGCTCTTCAAGAGATGGGTTTGGTGATGTTTCAATTTGGTATCTGACCTTTTTTATATCGGACAGCCGAATTCT
>CAYTVL010000184.1:0-3892 GCA_964441775.1 uncultured Enterobacteriaceae bacterium | reverse complement strand
GCCAGCATGTCACGGGAACCACCAACCAGGAAGTCGTACCCGTCGGATCTCACGGACGAACAATGGGCGATCATGGAGCCCTTGATTCCTGCGCCCCGCAGCGACCGGGGTGGCCGCCCACGGGAACTCGACATGCGGGAGGTACTCAACACGCTCTTGGATCTGAACCGCAGTGGCTGCCAATGGGAGAGGCTGCCGCATGACTTGTTGCCCAAAAGCAGTGTGTATGACTATTTCGCCCAGTGGCGCGATGACGGGACAGGGACCAAGATGTTGGCTGTGTTGCGGGAGCGGATCCGGAGGGAAGCGGGACGGGAGCCTACGCCTAGTGCGGCGTGCATTGATAGTCAATCGGTGAAGACCACCGAGCTCGGAGGCAAGGAACGTGGCTATGACGGTGGCAAGACAATCAAGGGCCGCAAGCGGCATTTGCTGGTCGATACCTTGGGTTTGCGGCTGGCCGTCCTGATCACGCGCGCCCATCTCGATGATGGCGCTGGTGCGGTGGACTTGCTTGCGCAAATCAATCCTCAAGATTGCCCACGCCTGGAGACGATCTTTGGCGATACCAAGTATCACAATCAGGTGCTCCAAACCTGGTTGGCGCAAAACCGTCCGGGCTGGAGAATCGAAGTGCAAGTCCGTCCTCCCGGCAGCCAGGGCTTCACACCAGTACGCAAACGCTGGGTCGTTGAGCGCACGAAGGCGTGGAACGGCCGTGCCAGACGGAACAGCAAAGACTATGAGCGCAAACCCGAATCGGCCGCTGCCATGATCCAAATTAGCAATATCCCCCTGATGCTCCGCAAACTCGCTCCGTCCGCCCAACGTGAATTTCGCTATGACGCTGCCGCTTAAAGGTTTCCGGAGAGCCTCTGAGAGCAGAGCAGCAGACAACGGCTCACCCTCGGGTTTCCTTCAGGCGCGGAGCAACCGTCAGTTTTTCTGCGTCATCTTCTTCAGCCCCTGGTAGAACACCTCTAGGAACTGCACCGTGGAGTCTCGGTCAATGGCCACCCGGTCTTTAACGAGCGCCTGAATATAGACGCCGAATTGTAAGATCTGCGCGTCAATCTCTCGGAGTTTCTTCGCTTGTGTTTTGGTCATATGGTGTCCTGCTCACTCCGCGCTTTCAATCTATGGTCGTTAGCAACATTCTTCTGCTCCTCACCCTCACCGCATGTTCCCTTTCGCAGAGGCTTGTCCGTTGACAGCCCTGGATGCGATGCTCCATGGGAACCATTCTGGGCTGAGTCCTCCAACTCCACACCTTCCCAAAAGCGAGAGGCTCGCTTTCAGAGGGCAGGGTTATCAAAATGTGAGGTAGAGGAAGACGGTTCTGTCAGGAACCACCCCACTCGTCTCAGAGGAGAGCAGTGCCCTCACGCTCAGCGGATGAGCCCCTTTCTCTTCGAGTGACGCGAGCTCAAGCAAAACTCTCAAAGTCCGATCGGGTTCCAACCAGCTTCAGATTGTACGGTCGGGGCTCTTCCTGTTCTTCTAGGGCTTCGGGATTGCGAAGGACATCCAAAGCCAAGGCCACCGCATGCTTGCAGATCCTGCCGCGGTAGAGCGCATCTGGACAGGAACAAAAGGCGCCCACCTCCGTGATCGTACATCCGTACTCCTGGCCGTTCTCCTTCCTGACGAAGCCCCGCACTTCTTCCTGCGTCCGAAGCGTGATGGTCGTTTGATAGAGGCCGCTGCGTATCCCTTCTACGGCTTTATGAAACTTCTGGTCTTCTACTTTTGCGAGGATCGTTGCCGTAGCTCTCATAAAACTTTCTTCCTTACCGCCGATTCAGGTGAGTCGTACACCCTTGGACTGGCGAAGCCTCTGGGGAGAGGAGGAATACGACAGCGTGACCCCAACGCCAAGCCAAGAAAATTTCTCCGTCGCTGCTTCTGCTTCGCTGCCACTGCACCGGATTCTATCAGCGCTTGACATGTGTACTTATCTACACTAGTGTGCCGAGCATGTCAAGAATGACGCTTTCTTCACGACAGGCGTTTGTACTGCGGTATATGGAAACTTTCCTTGCTGAGAGAGGCTATGTCCCAACGCTCGCGGAGATGACCAGCGCGCTTGGGGCTTCTTCTTTGCAAGCGGTCAAGAATCATTTGGTAGCGCTGGAGCGGAAAGGCTACGTGCGCCGCTTTCCGGGACAGCGCCGGGCGATCGAGCTTTTAATAGGACGCTCACCAGAAGGCATCCCTATCCTGGGGCGTGTGAGTGCTGGCCTCCCGCTCTTAGCGGTGGAGAATCTTGAGGGCACGCTTCCTTTTGGCTCACTGAAAACAGATCATAAAACGTATTTCGCCCTGCACGTCAAAGGAGACAGCATGATCGGCGCGGGCATCTTCTCCGGCGACTATGTGATCGTACGCCAACAGGATAGCGCTGACCCCGGTGACATCGTTGTCGCCTTGCTGGGCGATGAAGCGACGGTGAAGATCCTGCGGAGAGTCAAACACCACTTCGTGCTGGAGGCTGCGAATCCTGCGTATGCGCCGATTGAATTGGCAGATGATCCTCCTCCCCGTATTCTCGGGCGCGTCATGGGGCTCTATCGCCGGCTTGGACCTTGGGCGCAACAGGCTCCGAAAGAAAGCGGAGCCTCACGTGGTCAACTGTCACGAGTCCGATCACGGGCGCGTTCATGAGGAGATGGAACTGTGTGCGAAAGGCCCCTGTGGAGTGGCAATGACAAGCCTGAGAGGTAAGGAACAATCCTCTCTTCGACTGGGATTCTGCAGGCGAATGTGGGTCACAGCACACGAGCTGTTCCTCTTCCAACCTGAGAATGGGGAGTGAGGACTAGGGCGCCTTGCTGTCCTGGTACCGCAATGCAATCAGCAAAGAGTATGTCTATGGACGACCCTTGAGTCTCCCGTGGTGGGTAAGGTCGTATCAAGGCCTGTAGCTGATTAATAAGCGCACAGAGAGTTTCGATCAAAACTGGAAAGTTTCCGTACTTTCTGAGCAAGCCGTGGCAGCATCCGCCCCTGAGTGAACAGTGGCATAACTCGCTCTCGTTTTACGCAAGCAGAGCCCGGAACCTTACTCCCTTGCATCGGCAGAGGGTCGCAAACCTTGGGATATGATGAACCAACAGTTCCGCAGCCATCAACGTTTGATTGACCGGATTATGCGGGCCATCGCCGTTCACGAGACGGAAGTGTGTGACGTCTTGGCCGCCGTCACACCTGGCGGCGGAAAGAGCCTCCTGCCCGTCATCGCCGCCAATCGATTAATCGGGGCAAGGAGCGTTGAGCAAATCGTGTGGATTGTACCCCGAGAATCTCTGAAGTATCAGGCGGAAGAGGCTTTCGCTGATACTTCCTGGCGGAACACTCTGCGGCACAGCTTATCGGTGCGCGCGGCAGCCAATGAACCTGACCCGAGCCGCGGCCTAGCTGGTTACGTGACAACGTATCAGGCGGTAGCAGCGGCGCCGGATCTTCACCTGACAGAATTCCAACGACGCCGGACGTTACTCGTCGTTGATGAACTCCACCACCTGCCGGCACTCTACGATCTCGACCCGAATAGTGAAGAGGAAGCGGCCTGGAGTCGGGCAGTGCTGCCGTTACTTG
This sequence comes from uncultured Enterobacteriaceae bacterium, assembly GCA_964441775.1. Taxonomy (GTDB): domain Bacteria; phylum Desulfobacterota; class Binatia; order Bin18; family Bin18; genus SYOC01. The sequence goes on along the minus strand of CAYTVL010000184.1, from coordinate 295 downwards.
AGACGGCTGTAGTCCGCCTGCTCATGTCGGGTACGCTGCAGCGCACGGATGGCCGCGCAATCCTCTGGCTACCTTATCGTCCCCTTCCTCGTCGGGGTCCCCTGCGCGAGATCGCGCTCGATGCACCGGGCTGGGCAGTGGTTGGGTACTCGAGGCGAGCAGCCTTAGAAGAGCGTGCTATTTTACCATGCCTGTTCGGGGCCCTCGATGGTGAGGCGGAATGGATGGACGCCGAACGGTCCGTTTGTGGTCCCCACCGCCTCAGTGGGAGTCCAGACATTGCGAGGCCAGCCTT
>CAYTVL010000183.1:0-3925 GCA_964441775.1 uncultured Enterobacteriaceae bacterium | reverse complement strand
TTGAAGTGACGCAAGAGCTCCCTTTGGCGGCGTAAAAAGTCTACCTCTGAAAGCCTCCTTCTCCTCCCCCTTTCCTTCCCCGACACGCCGACCCCAGAGGAAAGGATTACTGTGGGTTTGAGGTGGCGCTTGCTTCACGCGCGCTGATCTCAGGCGTAATCTCGACGAGGAGGCTATTACTGAGCACCTCCCGGAGCCCACTGGCGTCTAAGTCCCGCATGGCTTTGGTCCACTCTCCATCCGCTTGGAGCTTCGTGTTCGCCTGGGCATAGGCCTCCAGATTCGCATACTCGATTCCGACATAGAGCGTGCCCACATCCGCACCAGATACGGTGGCCCGCCACACCCGCAGGGTCCCGCCCGTGGCGAGCCGCTGGCGGATAGTCTCCAATTGCTGCACCCGTTGTACATAGGCGGCTGGGTCACCCTTCGCTTTGACCGCGAGCACGTGGAGCACCTTCGGCCCGTCGGCGCCGAGGGAGGGCCAGGCGAACACCACCACACTGATCAACGATAATCCCACGCGTCGTAGCAACATCTTCATCGTCTGCTCCTCCTTTGTGTCGTGTCAACTGCTGCTCGTGTGCTCTGTACCGAAGCTACCAGGAATTTGCAACAGGAACAGAGGCTCGCTGTGACAGCGGATCACTGCTTCCGCGCTCGTGGCCATAGTCTTTCGATTGCTAGACGCGGTCCTCGCCATGAGGACTTGGCGCTCTCCCCCTGCATCGTTGTGGATAATGTTCAATGGTTTCTTAATTTAGATAGAGTAAAATGGATTCTCTATCAGAACGAACGTTACTTCAGAGGCGCCCTCTCGTACGGCGGCCCCGTTTTGGCTCGTGGCCGTCACCGCCCTACTCCTACGCTCGGGACGTATGTTTAGCCATACCGGCCCAGGGTCTGCCCAATCACAAACACCACGGTGGCCGGCAGCCACACCCACTGCAACTCACTTCGCAGCACATGCAGACCCCGGCTAGAGACAAACGGCCGTAGCCCGATCGGCGACACCGCAATCGGCCGCCACGGAAAAAAGTACCGCTGCTTGGTCAGCGGCGCAAACAGGGCGACCCCAAGCCCCCCATTGGTCAGCATATTGAGCAAGCCGTGGGAGAGGGTGGAAAGGAATAAGAACAGGAAGATGACCCCGCTCCCTTCGGGCCGTAGCCGGAACAGGGTCATCGTGAGAGTGGCGCTCACCACGGCTGCAAAGAGAAGGGAGTGGCTGAGGCCACGATGGCCGAGCAGCGCGCCATAGGGAATGCCCAAGGGAAAGCCAATGACATCCAGGTCTGGCAGGACGGAGCACGCGATGCGGGTCAGCAGCAAGGAGGTAGCGCCTGATTCATGCGGCAGCCAGACCGACAGAGCCAGAGGAATAGCGGGATGCGTAAAGACAGAACACATCAGCCACGTCCTGTTCGGAATGCCCTCATAAGCTCTCGACTGCCTCTCGGCTTCTGGCCAATCCAGTCCGTGTTATCCCTATCCTGGCTGCGGTCTTGGCAAATTGCACCTACCCTGCCAGCTCTCTAGCCTCCTCAGCCACAAGCCGTAAGACTTCTGCGTGGACAAGTGCTCCTAACAGAAACTCTTCCTTTAGCCCCTGCCTCAGAAGATTCTCTCTTGCCTTTTGTTTGAGGAGTTCTTGTTGCTGAGATGACAGAGCTGTGTACACCTTGGTCAAATGCAAGCGTGCCGTTTCGTTTTTGTCTCTATCTCGTTCTTCTATCTGTTGGAGGTCTTGTCAAATAGAGTGGAAATGAGTGGTGCTATCCAGGTCATGCGCTGCCCGGCGCACGTCGCATAGGAACCGCGATTATTCAATATGGTACAGATCAGGTTTGTCCGCTCGCATTACGTGGAGACCACTACCGCATGACCGACGTGGTAGTATTACCCTTGTTTGCGTTTCTTGCGTAACCACGCGAACAACTCCTGCGGGTCATACATGGGCGGTTGGGGTTTCGCTAGCCGCTCGTGCTCCCTGCTCAGGAGCCCGTGGAGTGTCCCTTTATGTTTTCCATGCTTCCAGAACGTCGCTGACTTTTTGTAGATTTGGGAGCGGCTGCCCTGCACTATCGTACCCTCCTGTGGGGTAAGGGAGAATGCTACGTCTCCTCTGCTCTATGCCCGTGCGCGGCAGCGGCCGGTGAAAGGCCGTACTGGCGCTCTCTGATGACACTCCGTATCACAGGCCTCGGGGAGCCGGGGATGAGCTTCACGGCCTGCTCCCCTGCCGGGTGCAGCTGCTCCTGGCCTGAGCAGTGCTGCCCCGAAGAGACCGCGCGCGTCGCGCGCCTCAACTCAGCCGCTGATCGAGCTGCACAATGATGCCGTCCGGATCCTCAAACAGGGTCGAGAGAACCTTGCCCCCCGGGGGCTCGCCCAGCGCCTCCGTGTCCCCTACGGTCGGTGGGAGCAGGATGGGCACCCCCGCTGCTTGCATGCGCTCATACACCGCCTGCAGATCCTCGACCCAGAAGGAGAAATGGTGAATGCCGATCTGATCCAGTTTGATGGCAGCCCCCGAGGCCGGGCCTGGATGCTCCGAGAGCACCAGGAAGGCGGCGTCCGGCCCTTCTGCCCAGCGCAAGAAGACCCCCCGCCGCTTCTGCCCGCGCTGGGAATCCCGAAAGAGCGCGGGCATGCCCCCCGTGTTTTCCTCTGGGTCGTCCCGCATAACCCGTAAGCCTAACAGGTCCCGATAGAACTGCAGCGAGCGTTCCATGTTGCTGACCCCGATTGCCACGTGCGAGACGCCTCTGGCTTTCATGGCTTCCTCCTTTTCTGCATGGGTGTTATCCTTTTAGCAGCTAATGCCATGGTCTGTAATCGTTGTCCACTGAGGGATTGTCGCCCGGATTCCACGGGATGCGCGTGCGTGAACTGGGCCCTCTGGGCTCCGCCGCCTACGCCGCGAAGAGGTTATCACACCGGCAGCACAGCGCTCAGAGAGATTGCGCTCCTCCCCCTCTCCGCATAGCATACCCGGTGAATCTCACCCCAGAGAGGAGCCGAGTATGCAGATCGGATTTTTCGCCGTCGGGATCGGTCCGAGTGCGGACCCAGAACTCCTCGCCCGGACCGCCCGCGCGGTTGAGGACTGCGGGTTTCACTCGCTGTGGACCGGCGAGCACGTCGTCCTCGTCCGCCAGTACGCCTCCCAATACCCTTACTCCCAGGACGGCCGCATGCCGCTACCGACGACCAAAGTCGATTTTCTCGACCCGTTTGCCACGTTGACTTTCGCCGCCGCCCACACCAAGACCATTCGGCTGGGTACCGGCATCTGCCTTGTGCCCGAGCATAATCCTGTGGTCTTAGCGAAGCAGGTGGCCAGCCTCGATAAGCTCTCCGGCGGTCGCTTCGACTTCGGCGTGGGCATCGGGTGGCTGGCCGAGGAATTCGCCGCAGTCGGCGTGCCTTGGGAGCGCCGGGCGGCCCGCACCCGGGAATATCTCAAGGCGATGCAGCTGCTGTGGACCGAGGACGAGCCGGAGTTCACCGGCGAGTTCTGTCGCTTTCCCAGAGTCTGCTCGTATCCGAAGCCGGTCCAAAAGCCGCACCCGCCGATTATCTTCGGCGGGGAGAGCGCGCCAGCGCTGCGGCGGGTGGGCGAAGTGGGCAACGGGTGGTTCGGGGTCAATGTGACCCCTGAGGACGCGAAAAGCAAGGTTGAGCGCATGCGGCAGTATGCGCAGGCGGCCGGCCGCGATCCGGGTACGTTACACTACACCGTCTCTCCCGGCATCGGCGCGCCGGTACAGTTAGACCAGGTGAAACGGTACCGGGACGCCGGCGTGCAGCAGGTGATAGTGGGTACGATCCCGCGCGATCCCAAGACCGTGCAGGGAGACATCGAGCGGGTCATGTTCCAAATCAGTAGTTTTCCTGTATGCTGGCCTTGCATGAAAATAGT
>CAYTVL010000182.1:0-4046 GCA_964441775.1 uncultured Enterobacteriaceae bacterium | reverse complement strand
CGTTCAAGTCCGTTGGGTACTCACGTCGGGGTTGGGTTTCCATCCCCCAAGGCTATCGGCTCCATTTACGAAACGCTCTCTTAGGGAGATTGCCTCGGTTGCGGATGATGTACGTTCCGCTCGACCTTACACGAAGAACTGGCATTTCGTGGATATTCCCCTCAATGAGAACATGTATGAGCCAGCGCGAGACTGCCCCACCACGACGAAAGGAGATTGTTCAGTCCAGGCGTTCGAGCGATTCGTTGCGGTGCTCGCCGACCAAACGGAAGATCCCTGCATACGAACCGAGGCGCTCGAGTTCGTGGTCCATCTGGTGGGGGATATTCACCAGCCGTTGCATAATGTGGATGATCACGACGCTGGGGGCAATAATAAACTCGTGCAGTTCTTTACGCTCCAGGGAAGTCACGGGGGGTTACCAAACCTGCATGAGGTCTGGGATTCCGGCATTATTGAGCACACAGGTCACAGTGTCGACGAGTTTATCTCTGATTTGAGTGCGGATCTCAATCCTCAAAGCGATCCTGATATTGATAAGAATGTAAGCATCTGGGCCTTGGCGGCGCACCAATTAGCAGCAGACGCGTACGCGCGCTTACCGAAGCCGAATGACCAAGACATCTATGTGCTTGACCACGATGCGCAGTATTTTGACACGGGGCTCACCGTCGTCAATGATCAACTCAGGAAAGCGGGGCTCCGTTTAGGGCGGGTACTGGAGAAAGCGCTTGGGCACTCTTCCTGATGAATGTCACGGCGGTCACCCCAATAGTGGATGCGACGATACGCCAGCTTCCTCCCCTACAGTGAGGTCTGAGGCAAGTCATTAGCTAGGGCCACTATAGAGATAAAACGGTCCTGGTAGCCAAAGAATGCGCTGACGCAGTCATCAACAATCTACGGAATCAGGAGCGCTTCTTCGTCACGTATTCGTGGCAGTAGATACCATAATGATAGGATCCCCTTTCCTCACCATTGTTAATATTCTGTGAGGCTTCTTCTGAGGCGAAGATGCCCCACAACATGAATCATTCTCTTCCACCCACTGATTGACACGAGGAGAGCAACACGCATATGGCAGCAGACTTGTTAGCGCGCAAAGCAACGGCCTTTGTGCTGTGGCGTATCGGCAATACCACGGAGCCGCCGACCTTGATCATCGGGCAACTGCAAACCGGCACGCCCATCATGTTCATCAAAGAGCAGCATTTCGCGCTGCACGCCGTGGCTGGATTCCCAGATCTCTTCGAAATCCCGGTAGCCGACTGCCACCTGACCGATGGTCAGGTGTATCACTACTGGTTCGAAGTCTCTGTGAGCCACCCCGCGCGTCCCACCAGCGCCCGTCTCCGTATTACCGACCCAACGGCATGCACGGTGGATTGGCGCCTGCGCGGCCCGCGCGTTCCTCCGCCCTTCGGTGATGATGATCGCTATCCCGCCGCCGTCGTCCAATTCAGTGGTGGCAAGCTGGTCGCCGCTGACGTGGGTGGGGAAACCGGCCGCTTCGATGGTGAGCCGTCACTCCACTTGCTGCCCGCAAATAACCACCTCGTCATTTACGAGCTGCCCACGACCTGGACACGTTCCGCGGAAGTTGGCGGCCGCGATATGGGGGTCGGCACGTTTCGCGATGTCACGGCCCTCATCGATGCCGATGTGGAGGGCGCGAACTTCGACGACCTTGACGTCGCGCGGGTCGGACGTGCGTATCTTACTGAGCTCGGTGTTAATGCTCTCGAACTCTTGCCGCCTGCTGATAGCACCTACAACCGCCAATGGGGGTATGGCACTACGAACTACCTTGCCCCTGACTTTGAGCTCGGCTTCCCCAGCACTTATGCGTCGCCCGCACCGAATCACGATCTCGCCGCACTTGTCCGCACCTGCCATAGGCACAGGGTACGTTTCTTCGTGGACGTCGTTATGGCCTTCTCCAAAAATCATCCCTATCTGGCGGCGGCGTGTGACGACTTTTTCATCTTGGACCCGGCAAAAGCCACATCCGATCCTGATGCCCACAACTCCCGCGGGAGTGACGACCAGAACCTGCGCGATGGCTTTGGCGCCTCGCTGTTCCGCTACGCCAAGCTAGTCCAGGGCTATGACCCTCTCTCAGGCAAACTCCAGACAATCTCACCCGCTCGGCAGCTTATGAAGACTGCGCTGGAGCGCTGGATGACCGACTTCCACATCGATGGACTCCGCCTCGACAGCATCGAAAACGTGCAGAATTGGGATTTTATCCAGGAATACAAAGATCTCGCCCGCACACTCAACCAACAACGCTTCGCCGCTCAGGGGGTAGAGGGCGCAGACGAACGCTTCCTCGTTGTTGGCGAAGAACTCACCGAACCGCACGCTCTCCTCTCGCAGCAGCGGCTCGATGGTCTGTGGCATCAAAGCTTCAAGGACTACCTCCGTATGGCGCTCATCGGCCGCAACCACGAGAACGAAGCGACCTTCGAAGCGACGGTCCGCAAAGCGATCGACTGCCGCCAGTTTGGCTACACCGACCTTACGCAGGCTGTTATCTACCTCACTTCGCATGACGTCGAAGGACCGCGCAACGAACGCCTCTTCAACTTCCTTATGAACAGCAGCGTCACGGACGCCGAAAAGCGCATCAAGCTGGCTTTCGCTTGCCTGCTGACGGCGGTGGGCGTACCCATGATCCTTGCTGGTGAGGAATTCGCGGACCAGCATGATCTCTTTGACGCCCAAGGCCATGTCACACAGAATGAGGGGAAGCAGATCGACCCCGTCAACTTCGCACGGCTTGGCGATGACTGGCGCACGCGGATTAAGGAGTACGTCGCACGCCTGATCAAACTGCGCACGACGTACGATGCCCTGGCTGTCAATGACACCGATTTCCTTCACGTGGATTTCACCGATGGCAAGCGCGTGCTGGTCTGGCGCCGTGGTCAAGCTGGCGCGGACAAACAAGTCGTGGTGGTGGCCAACTTCTCCGACTTCGCCACCCCTGATCCCTTTAGGCAGAACGCTGAATACGTTATTCCCCAATGGCCAGCCACTCCACCGGGCAAACATTGGCGCGAGGTGCCGCAAGACCGGGATGTTCTCCCAGAGCATGTGGGCCGCGAGCCGCTCTTTCCGTGGGAGGCGAAAGTGTATGCGCTGTTTTGACAGTAACAATCCCTCTCGAAGTTGCGACAAAGCCAACGGTCTCCTCCCCTCGACATACGCGCTCAGTACTCGGATCGAGCTGGGCGTTGTCAACTTATGGAAGGCAAGAACAACACGGGGCAGAGAGAGGGGAGAGAGGCTCTGCACAGAGGCTATGCAGCCAGGGCTGGAGTCGGGATCTCCTGCCAGACTTGGAAGCGTGTCCGTCGCTCTTGCCGATAGGCGGGCGCAGCAAACCGAGGTCGACACGGACGGAAATGTATGGAAGGCGATGGTAAAAATTATGTCGAAGCCGTAATCGAAAATCAAAGTACAGACAACAAAGAGAATGATACGTTTGAGGTAATCATTTCGGATAATACTGGGGGGAGCGATCATATGAAGACTGTCACAGTGAAAAGATCCCCGATCATGTGAGCTGTTGGAATCCTGAGCTCAATGAAGTCTCCTATATATTAGATCGTGAACGAGAGGGCATGATGTCCCTTTCTCTCCCATGCCCAACATGCCTCTTCACCAAGGAACGGACATAACCATGAAGGTTGTTTGGTGTCCATGTAGACAGGCCATTGTTTGGCCCATTTGCTTTGTGCTGGTTTTCATCAGTTGGAATTTCGACGGCTTTACGGCAGACAGACCGCCAGACAACGAATCACCACAGGCCTTTGTCCCTGTTGCTCAGCTCCCTCCGGTTGTGGTGACGGCTACCCGCAACGAGACTCCACTCCAGCAAGCGCCGAGTCAGACCACGATCCTCACGCAAGACGATATCGCTGAATCGGGTGCGTTGGTAATCGATGATGTGCTGCGGCAGATTTCAGGCTTCAACACCTTTCGACGCTCAAGTAGTTTAGTCACCGCGCCAGCCGAAGACCCGGAGGCGCAAGGAGTCA
>CAYTVL010000181.1:0-4111 GCA_964441775.1 uncultured Enterobacteriaceae bacterium | reverse complement strand
CTGTACATCTTGCGTATGCTTTTGACTGGACTACCATACAAGTGATTTGTGGATAGTTGTTTAATTTGTATAAGGAGGTGCTTTCGTGCCACGTTTCACTATAGCAAGCAAAATGATGTTGCAGGGAGCCAGTGTGTTTCTGCTCTGTTCCCTACCTGGCTGTCTCGCCACCAGGGGATGGGTGCAAGAACAAATGAACCCGTTGGATTCCCGTTTAACCGGAGTAGAAGGACGCATGGGAGAGGCTGAAAATCGCATCTCTCAAGTCGACGCGAAAGCCGACAAAGCGTTAGCGAATTTTGAACATTTGCGACTCACGCGCCGCTTTGTCTTAAGCTTGAAGGATGGAGCTACGTTTGCCTCGAATTCTGAAAAGCTTACCCCCGAAGCTCAACACCAGATCGATGGGTTTCTCAGTGACCTCGAGCATCCCGACGACTTGACCTTCCTGGTCGCAGGCCATACGGACACCACCGGCTCGGATCGGCAGAACTACGAATTAGGACAACGCAGAGCCGCCGCGGTGGCGAGATACTTGGCCTCGCATAAAGGGATAGATCCGCTTCGCATCACGACTATGTCCTACGGCGCCAGCACCCCGATCGCCAAAAACACGACCGCGGCAGGAAGACAAAAAAACCGGCGCATTGAAATTCTCGTCTATAAAGAAGGAATCTCTGCAGACGCGAACACGTCGACAACGGCATCCTATTAATATCGGATATTTCCCGAGGGCGCGCTACAACCACAGGTCTGAGCCGCCCCTCTGGAAGAGCAACGCACTCAGTTTGTAACCGCCCAGCTTTTCCCAGCTCCTTGCGCTTCGCGCGTCTCGCGATTCTGGAGCTGTTGACATCTGCCGCAACTGCGAGTTTACTAGGCGCAGGGAAGCATCGTAATTTCACTCAGAAGGAGGAAAAATCATGCCTCAGTTTGACACCATCATTAAAGGCGGCACGATCGTCGATGGGACGCGTGTGCCCCGCTACCGAGCGGATATCGGGATTAAAAACGGCAAGATCGCCCAGATCGGTCGGCTGAATAGCAGCGACGCGACCAAGGTGGTCGACGCCAACGGCTTGATCGTTGCTCCAGGTTTTATTGACCTCCATACCCACTATGACGCGCAGCTCCATTGGGACCCCTACTGCTCAATTGGTAGCTGGCACGGCGTCACGTCCGTCACGATCGGTAACTGCGGCTTCGGCTTCGCCCCGCTGCGCCCCCAGGACGCCGACCGCGCCATGTTGGCCTTGTCCCGCACGGAAGCAATTCCACTGGAACCGATGCGCGTGTCGATGAAAGTCGACTGGGAAACTTTTCCGCAATACATGGAACGCCTCTCGCGCATGCCGCTGGGTATTAACGTCTCCCATCTCTTCCCCATTGCGCCGGCAGTGGCGTATGTCATGGGTGGGTTCGACGATGCGAAGAAGCGTTTCCCCAATGAAAAAGAAATGTCCACCATCATCGGCCATTACAAAGAAGCCGTGGATGCCGGCGCTGCTGGCTGGTCCGCCCAACGCCTCGTGCCGGAAGGCCGCGTGTCCGTCCAACGCGACTATGACGGCACGCCGATGATCACCGATATTCTGCCGGATGAGTTCTATCTCACCATGGCAAAGGCAATGGCGGAAAAAGGCGACGGCTGCATCCAGTTCACCCAGTCCGGGGCCAGTGAGAGCACGTTTGGCGTAGAAGATGATTTCCGCTTCCTGGAGAAGATGGCGGAGACGAGTGGACGCCCCTTACTGTACAACGCGATCCTGATTAGCGACAAACATCCAGAATCACACAAAGCCCAACTGAATTGGGTCGAGCAAGCCAACTCCCGTGGCGTGCGTGTCTTCGGCCAAGCCGTGACGGCCCGCGCCCCAGTGCGCATGACCTTGGAAGACTGGAACCTGTTCGACAGTATTCCGGCCTGGAAAGACGCGACCCTCGGCACCACCGAAGAGCGCAAAGCCAAGATGTCGCGGCCCGAGCTGCGCGCAACCATGCGGGCCGACTACGACGCTGGCGGCATGGAAACGCTCAACATCGTGTTCGGAGAATTCGACAAATTCATTGCGCGTAAAGTGCACAATCGCGACCTCAAGCTGAAATATGAGGGTATGTCGGTCAGCCAGATTGCCGAAAAAGAAGGCAAGCACGTAGTCGATGCGATGCTCGATCTGTCTGTTGCTGACGACCTCCGCACCGAGTGGGCGGGTCCAGTGGCCAACGCCAATATCGAAGGCTACCGCGACTTGATGAGCTCGCCATACATCATGCCAGGCGTCTCGGATGGCGGGGCGCATGTGAAATTCATCACCCCTGCTATCTATCCGACCGAAGTGCTGTCCTGGCTCGTACGTGAAACCGGCATCCTCACCTTAGAAGAGGCGCATTTCCGGCTGAGCGGTTTGATGGCGTGGGCCGCAGGCTTCAAAGATCGCGGCACGCTGCGGGAAGGGCAGGCGGCTGATATCGTGATTTACGATAGCAACACGGTTCAATCGCTGCCGAGTGAAATTACCTACGATCTGCCGGCCAACGAGTGGCGGCGCGTGCAAAAAGCCGACGGCTACAAACACATCTTGGTTAACGGTGTAGAAACCTTCCAAGACGGCAAGTGCACAGGCGCCACCCCTGGCGCGCTGCTGCGCAACGGAGCGGCCCGCTAAGTAGCACGTTGATCGCGGTCTGTCTTTGATTGAGACGAGGGAGCAGAAGTCCTGAGAAGAAGCTTTTCTTCGATGGGTTTTTGCTCCCTTTTTTTTCACTTTTTGCATCCTGTTAATATCGAAGCTGGATGCCATTATCACTTTCACGAGGATATCCCCAATGAAGTTTGGTATTCATTATTCGCTTGGTGTGGGGTTCACCCCTTCTGGAAACGATTACTTACGTATAGCGCAAAGAGCTGAAGGACTAGGCTATCAATCGGTGTGGCTCGGAGATCATATCGTGATTCCCGAAAAGATCGTCGCCCCTTACCCATACACAAAAGATGGTTCAGTAGGGTTTCCCCGTCAGACGCCGTGGCCCGATCCTTTTGTCCTCCTGGCTGCGATCGGCGCGAAGACGGAAAAGATTCGTTTGGGCACCAGCGTAGCGATCGTGCCCTATCGCAATCCTCTCCACGTCGCCAAAGCCGTCGCCACAGTCGATCTCGTATCGAACGGTCGCTTTCAGTTTGGCGTTGGCGTCGGGTGGCTCAAAGAAGAATTTGATGCCTTAGGAGAACAGTTCTCGGAACGCGCAAGCCGCACCCGAGAATATCTCCAAGTCATGAAAGCCATCTGGAAGGATGAGGTCGCGAGTTTCCAAGGGAAATACTTTTCCTTTCCGGATTTGCATACCGGTCCGCCACCAGTACAGAAACCGCACCCACCCATCATTTTTGGCGGAGAAAGCTTGCCGGCGCTCAAACGGGTTGCTGATCTTGGAGACGGCTGGCAACCGGGCCTCGTATCGCTGGAGGTGTTTCAGGAAAAGACAGAAACGCTGAAAGCACTCATGAAAGAACGGGGACGGGATTTTTCACAATTGTCAATTTCCATGATTGGCGACGCTGAAGATCTGAAAAAGAATCCGGAAAAAATTTCTGCGCTAGAAAAACTCGGCGTCTCAGAACTGATCGTCTTCATGGCAGGGCCAGATGTGTCTTCTACATTGAAGGCCATGGAAGATGCCGCGAAAGCGCTCATCCGCTAGCGCCTTTCCTTGAGAAGCCGTCATCATTCGGGGCGCGATCCGCCGCGCCCCATTTTTCTGACAGCTTAGAATCGCGCTTTCGGCACCGGCAAGCCGGGAATATCCGAACGCGAGCGAAAGACCGTGCCTTTCAAGTCTCGTTGATCGTTGTTCGCCGTCACCACGTAAAGATCGCACATATCAGGCCCGCCGAAGGCGATGCTCGTGATGGTCTTTGCCGGAACTTTGATGCGGCGATCTAGCGTCCCGTTGGCTTTAAAGCGCACGATTTCCCCAGGACCGGCCACCACCGCAACCCACACCCCTCCCTCCACATCAACCGTCATCCCATCTGGCATGCCTCCAGGAAGCCGGGCCAATTCACTCCGAGGCTCCCCCCGCCCAACCCCATCCCCGTCATCCGCACCACAGG
>CAYTVL010000180.1:0-4149 GCA_964441775.1 uncultured Enterobacteriaceae bacterium | reverse complement strand
AGTCGCAGTCTCCTGTTCGGAGTACGATGGCATGGGATTGTCCTCGACTCACGAAGGGGGGGGAGACTGCAATGGCCGAACCATGGCTCGGCGTAAGAGTGGCGTCCGTCGTCAGGACGTCGCCTGGAGTGAGGGCAGGATCGGGCCGCAACGGCGGGGGTCGCCCGAACGGGGCAGCCCAACGCCCACAGCAGCAGGCTCACGAGGACCAGCGTTTTCCCAGTATTCACTAGCATCCTCCCTCCAGTTCGGTCCTCCGCTGGGTCAGCTGTATCTTTCGTCGACCATCGCTTCTCAGCAGCCTTCCCGCTCTGTAATAGCAATATAGGACACAGTGCCCAAGACCCATCGACCCAGTAGGACCGGCGCGCCGCCTTCTTCCTACTACAGAGTAGTCGTCTCTGTGGCGTGCGGCTCCTCCTGTGCCGATGCCGGTTTGCCTTTCGGGACCGCCATCGCGTGGGTATCCGGCGTGACTCCCGCCCCATAGGTTGTGGCATACACCTGGGTGAACTCTGCCCCGAAAAAGAAAATCACCGCCGAATAATAGACCCAGAGCAAGACCACGATGAGCGAGCCCGCCGCGCCAGGCGGAGGTGACTCCCGAGTGCCCCAGATACAACCCAATGAGGAATTTCCCCACGGTAAACAGCAGCGCCGTCATGGCCGCGCCAATCCCCACATCCTGCCACGCCATGCGCACATCCGGCAACACTTTGTAGATCAAGGCAAACAACAACGTGGTGAAGCCAAAGGACACCAGGAATTCGCCCCCATGCCACACGACGGATTTACCGAGGGACGACCCGGCGATGAAGTGCAGAAAGGCGGTGAGCGCCGCACTGACCACGAGCGAGACCAAGAGCAAAAAGCCAATGCCGAGCACCAACCCAAAGGAGAAAAACCGTTTGCGCACCAGCCCCATGAAGCCGAGGCCGGGTTTGGGCGCGACCCCCCAGATTGTGTTCAGGGAGTCTTGCAGCTGGCCCACCACGCCGCCCCCCGCCCCTAGCAGCAAGGTCACAAGGCCGACGAGGGTGGCCAGGAGGCCAGAGCGGGGCTTACTGGTATGATGGATGAGCGCTTGAATGGCTTGGGCGCCTTGTGGCCCGACCAGGCCTTGCAGCGTGGTGAGCAGCTGCTGCTGACTGGCCTCGCGGCCAAAGACCAGCCCGGCCACCGCCAGGGCAATAATCAACAAGGGAGCCAGTGAAAACAGGGTATAGTAGGACAAGGCGGCGGCGAGTTGAAAGGGTTTATCCTCATTCCACTCGGTAAACGTGTCGGTCCATAATTTCCCCAGTGCGCAGAGCGTCATGCGCCAAGTCCTTTGTGGCGTGTGCGTCCCCCAAGCGGTTGTGGAGCGCCACACGCCCAGTGTGGTGGAGTCACCAGGAGCATACGGCTGCAAAGGGTGCTATACCAGCGACCTGCCACTGGCCCCCGTCCACGTGCTCCAGCGAAGGGCCCGATCTCTTCCGCTTTCTCAGGTGCGTGTGTGTGGTGCGCAGCTCCCCACGCCTAGCGGGAACACGCTATCTCCGCGCGCCACCCCACACAGGAACAAGAGGGGAGTGGATGGTCTTCGGTGTCGACAGTTCCTGCTCAAGACAGGCTGCTCGGTGGGAGCGAGGGGAGATAAGTAATAATGTATATATCATAGTATGCCACGACCTCGTACTTGGAGCGGACACGAAGAGGCGGAAGGCCATAAGGTGACGATGGTATGGCCCAAGCCGTTATGGCGAGACATCCAACACCTGGCGTTAGAGGAGAATACCTCAGCGACAGCACTGATGATTGAAGCGGCGGAGTTGTTACTGGCGACCAGGAGAAAGGAGGGAAGCGGGAAACCGAAGAAAAAGTAGAGGCCCGAAGCGGCCACCCACGGTGCGACCAACACCATGAGCGGCCTAGCGACTCTCAGCAACACAGGTACTGATAGTCGCTTAGTAAATTCTAACCTGTCGGAGGAATCCGGCAATGACACAGTTCGACAGTACATCTCAGCACGCTCTGGTCCTTGCCCTCCTGCAGCAGGTAGCTCTTGAGCAACTCCATAAAGCGGTAGATGGCTTGCTGACGAATGCCTATACCCTCACCGTGACCTCGCACACCGCGACGGAACTGAGAGGGTTTGTGACCAATGGCGATGGGAAGGAATACGGGGTCGTGCTCAGCGACGGGCAGAGCTTCTGCTCGTGCAAAGACGCGATGTACAGACAGACGCCCTGTAAACACATGGCGGTGCTGGCGCTCTACAGCCTGCGGCATGGTGCCGTGAGGGAAGAGCAGGAGGCGCGACCACGGGACCTGAAGTTGACGAAGACGCGGCGTGATTGGAGCGCGCCAGCGTAAGAGAAGAAGGCTCGGGTAGCATCACCTGCCTGAGCCTCACCGATGGTGACGAGATGTGACAATCGATCCATAACAGCCGTTTCTTTCCCAAAGGAGGCAGCACTGTCGAGAGGAGAGTGTAGCATGGCCGTCACTGTCACACTGTAGATAAGCAGTAGGGGGATCGACCGTGAGGGGAGGCAGGAGGAGAACAGAATGACGCGGAAAATATCGTAGTCACTTTGTGAAACGAGAATGAGAGGGTCCTAATGAAGGGTGTCACGAAGCGGGGTAGTACCTGACACATTCGTTATCGCTTTGAAGGCAAGGATAAATGGGAAGCCATTGGCCCAAGCAAGCGACAAGCTGAACTCGTACTCGCCAAACGCAAGATGGAGATCAAGGAGGGTCGCTATTTCTCTACCCCGAAAGGCTTGAAGTTAACATATGACCAATTGCTGGATCGCTATCTTGAGTTTGCCAAAGTCACGAAGAAGGCCAGCACCTACGAGACCGATACCTACTGGGCAAAGCATTTGCGGGAAGCGTTTGGCGGCTCTCTGCTCAAGGATATGAGCCCAGACAAGATCACAACCTATCTCGAAAACAAGCTCTCAGACGGCTTAAAACCGGCCACGGTGGCGCATCATCTGGCGCTGCTTAAACACTCCTTTACCATGGCTGTGAAATGGGGCTTATTGCCGAGTCAGCCTTTCCGCGATGTTCACCTCCCGGTCAAGGTGAACAATGCGCGGCTGCGGTATTTAAGTGCTGAAGAGGTCGCCCGTTTCTTGGCGGTGGCTCCGCCGCATCTCAAGCCCATTATCGTGACTGGCCTACACACGGGGATGCGGAAGGGGGAAATTCTTGCGCTGCGATGGGACCAAGTGGATCTTCCGAATCAAGTCATTCTGTTGACCGATACTAAGAACGGAGAACAACGAGGCATCCCGTTGAATCAGACGATGATCGATCTACTGAGCGGGCTGCGAGCCGCCACCCCCGGACTGTGGGTGTTTCCCAATCCTCGGACTGGACAGCCCTACCGCACAGATGCAGACACAGCTTGGTATACCGCGCTCAAGAAATCTGGTTTACAAGGACTCCACTTTCACGATCTTCGCCACACCACCGGCTCGCATCTCCGAATGCAGGGGGCAGATCTGTTCACCATCAAAGAGATTCTCGGACACAAGGATCTCCGCATGACGGCCCGCTATGCGCATGTGGGACAACAACACCGATTAGCTGCTATGACTGCTCTCGAACAAGCATATCAACTTCCTGCGCCAAAAAAGTGAGACAAAGATGAACCTGTACTGGTGTGAGACGTTTGACCATGATGAGGATTGGTTTATTGTGGCTGCCTCCGCCATAGAAGCCTGTCGCATGCACGAGACGGTGGAAGGGTACGAGAAAGGCGAGGCGCATGCGACCTTCATCAAGCGCATCCCGAACGCCTACTAGCGGCTCCAAGCTGGCCAGACCACCAGCTGCTCCACGCTCTAGGCGCAGTCTTTATCTCCGAGACAACATCACGGGTGGTGGAGCTGAGTGGGACCGTGTACCCGGAAGGGTGGGATGGATGCCATATTAGATCGCCTCAGCGATGACGTGGCTGAACAGATGGGCAAGGGGCCGTCCGAACAAAACCATACCGCTACAATAACCTGTACAGCCAAAGCCGAGGCTGCAACAAGTTGTAGCAAAAACTGTAGCAGGGACTGGAAACTACGTTTGGATGAACTGTCTAAGTTCTTGATTTTCCGAATGGAGCCGAAGGGAATTGAACCCTCGACCTCTAGAGTGCGA
>CAYTVL010000179.1:0-4168 GCA_964441775.1 uncultured Enterobacteriaceae bacterium | reverse complement strand
CTCGGTCGCCGCGACGGCAAGGTGATGCGTGAGGAAGCGCTGGCGCTAGCGCGCGGGAATTGTCAACTTAAGGCTAACTAAATGTGATATTCTACAATACCGGGTATGCAACAAATCATGACCGCAATATGTTGAGGTCATGTCAGGCTGTGATCCATTAAGTTGACAATTCCCTTAGGAGGGGAGGATTCCTCTACACCATCCACAATGCCCATTGCCTCTCAATCTCCTGGAATGTCCTTAGAGAGCGTTTTGTAAATGGAGTCGATAGCCTTGGGGGATGGAAACCCAACCCCGACGTGGCTACCCAACGGATTTGAACGATAACCAATGGAACCGCTTGGCCACTTTGTTCAACCCGCCCGTGAAGGGACGGGGCCGTCCGCGCCTCTGGGCATACCGGGAGATTCTCAATGCCATTTTCTACATCGTTCGTAGTGGAGAGGCGTGGCGGTTGCTGCCGCACGATTTTCCCCCGTGGCAGACGGTGTACGGGTATTACTGGCGCTGGCGCAACAGCGGGCTGTGGGACATGCTCAACACAGCTTTGGTCAAAGCCGTCCGCCAACAGGAAGGGCGAGCGTCTCAGCCCAGTGCGGCAATTATGGATAGTCAAAGCGTCAAAACGGCGGAAGGCGGGGAAGAGCGAGGAGTAGATGTCCACAAGCAAGTCAAAGGGCGCAAACGGCATATCGTGGTGGACGTCTTGAGGTTGCTGTTGTTGGTCATGGTACACAGTGCGGGCCTCCCTGATAGCACGGGCGGTAAACTGCTCTTGGGAAAACTCTTTGCCCGCATCAAGCGCACTGTCCACAACCGCTGGTGCCGTATGAAGCTCCTCTGGGCGGATGGGGGTTATGAGAGCATTGTGAGCTGGGTCAAGCAAACCTGCGGGTGGCGGCTGGAAATTCCCCGACGGCCTCCTGCCGCCAAGGGTTTTGTGGTGATTCCGCGCCGGTGGGTGGTGGAGCGAACATTCGCGTGGTTGGGTCGGTATCGACGCTTGAGCAAGGATTTCGAGCATCAGGTCTGCTCCAGTGAATCGATGGTGTATCTGGCCAGTATTCATCGGATGTTACGGCTGCTGGATAGATAATTGACAATTTCAAAACGCTCTCTAAGGCGATGACACGACTCGGTTCGCAACTTTGGCGTCTTTCGCCTCACAGGCCACAGCTTCCAATTCCTCACCGTCGAGGTGAGAAAAGTGGGGGGCAACAGTTTTCTCATCTTGCACCACGAAGTCGAACTGCTTTTGCGTCATCCCTTCGATGGCGTGCAAATCGACCCCTTGCACGGAGGCTCCAAGAAAACAGGCTTGGGTAAAATCGGCTTTCCCCAGAAAAGCATATTGGAACTGGGCATGTTCAAGCCGGGCGGCGCGAAAATTCACCTCGTAAATCTCAGCTTGCCAGAATTTGACGCCTTGCATCTGTGCCCCGCTAAAATCGGTCTCCCATAACTTTGCCCGTTGAAGATCTGCCCCGGGAATCTCCAAGATAAGGTACGGGGAGTCAACGGCTTGCGTTTCTTCGAGGTGCGCGCCTCGCACCTTCGCCTGCCATAAATTCGTATCACCCAGACTCGCGCCGTTCAGCAGCGCCTCTTCGAGATGCGCCTGTCCCAGGTATGCTCCCCATAGGTTCGCCTTTTGCAGATTCGCCCCCTGTAAATTAGCGTTTAAGAGATTGGCTTCCCGCAAGTCTGCTTCTTCGAGGTGCGCGCCACGGAGGTCAGCTCCAGCTAAATTCGCTCCCCGTAAGTCAGCCTGGCGCAGATCGGCATTGACTAAAAACGCATGGGACGCTAGCACATACCGCAGATTACGCCCTCTCAGCGAGGCTCCTTTAACGTCCTTGAAGGCCGTGGCGTCGCCACGATCCTCCATATGGCGTGGCATGGTTGACACTTCAGCCCCTGTGAAATCCGCAAACGCATGGAACCCCGCGAACGACAGAGATTGGGGGACAAATTGGGCGAGGGGATTCGGGGGGGTCGGATTGAACGGGTCAGCCGGAGGCACTCCTTCCATCACCCCAAGAGACAGACAGCAGAACACCAGCAGCGTCACGCCACTCACGCTCCCTGTCACCATCAGAGCGCCACGACTGCGCTCATAACGGTGCACGGCACAGCCGCGCAGCGTCGCCCGCGCAAGTCGGTACGAGAATACGCCAATCCCTACCACCAGCGCCAGGAGAGCCGCGTGTAAGAGAGTCCCGCCCCAGTCATGGCGGGCGAGATATCTACCCCAAACCACCACGAGGGTTAGAGGCGTCATCCCCCAAGTCACACAGACTGGTAGCCACACCTGCAGCGGCGCTAGCAGCGATTGGTGCTGCTGTAACAACGGGAAATACCCCTGGACGACACCGCTGAGCAGCCAGGGATACGTTCGCTTGTCCAGCGATCGGCCATCCGGAAAGATCGCTGGTAAGCCTGCAAGCCCCTCCCAATACCGTTGGAGATAAACGTGACAATACCCATACATGCTGAGCAAAATCAGGGGGGCCAGCAGATAAAACCCGACGATCGGAATTTCTGTTCTGATAAGCGGGAGCGGTGACGACGCTGAATTGGTCAGCAGCCGCACATCCGAGGTCGTCGCCACGGTGAGCCATGAGTACACGCAGCCCAGGAGCAACGCTATCACAATTGTTTGCCCATTCTGCGCCACCGCATCCACTTCGGCGAGCCGCTCATGAATCCGCACGGTCGGCGGCAACTGCACCCGGGCGAGATTAGCGCCGCCAAATTGTCCTGGGTCAAGTCCTAGCACTTGCGTCAAATCGAGGTCGTGAAGGTCGGCATCACGTAGAAGTACGGTGGATAGATCTTCATCGTGGAGCGTGGGACGGAGATCTGGATGCTGGTCTCGCCAGGTGTTCCATATCTGCGGCCCTTGTTTGAGGAGGTCAATTGGCCGTTCGTTGTTCATAGCTCACCCTCCTGATCCTTGATCCGTACGTAGGGTACGGAATCGCTCACTAGGGTAGATCTCACTCGCTGTTATCCACACCAAAGCGGCCCGGGCAACACCGCTTTACTCTATACTTCACCACTAAAAAGTGGCAATCGGTTTTCGGTCAATAATACGTTAAATTTGGTCTCTTACCGGTCAATTTCCGTCTTCTCCTAAATGTGAAATTCCCCATACGGAGCTTTTCTCTAAAAAGCGTCCGCTCATGGGGCACACTTTGTTCATGAGTCCTGCACGAATTCCTCTCTACCTCGTCTCTCTATGAGAGAGGAACACGCAACTCTGCCTGCGCCCCCTCTTCATACGATACATACTTGCTCCATGTTACTGATCTGCCCTGCTCATATATCCACTTGTTTGCAGAAGGCGTACTCTAACAATTGTGGCGACCGATCTACTCCCCTGAAATTCTCAGGCATGCCGGACGGCCGAGCAAGGAGTCTCGTGGTCGCATGAGAGAAGGCCAGCGACAGCACTGAAAGATCGCCGAGGTCTTGACGCTTGGGTTTGTGAAATTGTTTGGTGCTGCGGACAGATAGGGCGAGACAAAATCATCACTGAAGGTGACTTAGCCATAGTTTCCTCAGGCGGCTTTCCTCAGCTGTGTGCCGAGAACGTCCATCGCCATCACTATGGCATTGTCAACTTAATGGATCACAGCCTGACATGACTACAATATATTACGGACATTATTTTCACGCGTATCTTAAATGTCAATATCACAATAAGTTAGTATTAAGTTGACAATGCCCACTCGATGGCTCTACGGCTTCGTACGAAGCCGTCACACAGTTACAAGAAGAACAAGTGTTGCCGGCCGAGCTCATCGTGCGCACGAATCGCTATCTTAATAACTTAATTGAACAAGCTCATCGTCGAGTGAAACAGCGAGTGAGACCGATGCTCGGCTTCAAGCACTTCAATCACGCACCCGTCACCCTTGCGGGGATTGAACTTATCCACCAAATTAAGAAACAGCAATTTAACGTCTCGACTCTGAGTTCCGCTTATCCACGAACTCCACAAGTATGGGAGGCTGTGCTCACTGCCTGAAGGACACCTCACAATCGGCCCTCATTCGCCTGAGCTTGGAGAATTGTCCCAGTGGCTCATGAACTACGGCTCACAGCGAAGGTTATGTTACAAATCAGTAGTTTTCATGTATGATAGCCTCACATGAAAATAGTG
>CAYTVL010000178.1:0-4179 GCA_964441775.1 uncultured Enterobacteriaceae bacterium | reverse complement strand
GGGCGTAGGCATAAAAATGCCCGAACCCGCCGCCGATATACGGCGCGCTCCCCATCTGCCAGAATAACCAGGACAAACATTCCGCCCGAGCTGACGGCGCGGTCGGCAGAAAGGTGCCAAATTTTTCCGCCAGGTAGAGGAGGATCGTCCCGGACTCAAAGACGCGGGTCGGGGGAGTGGTGCTGCGGTCCAGGAGCGCGGGGATTTTGGAATTGGGGTTAATGGCCACAAACCCACTGCCGAATTGCTCGCCCTTCATGATGTCGATCAGGTAGGCATCGTACTCGGCCTCTTTGATGCCCCGTTCGAGGAGTTCCTCCAGTAAGATGGTGACCTTGACGCCATTGGGCGTGGCCAGCGAATACAGCTGCAGGGCGTGCTCGCCAACCGGGAGGTCGTGCTCATGCGTCGCCCCCGCTATGGGACGGTTAATATGCGCAAACCGCCCGCCACTCTCTTTGTTCCACTGCCAGACTTTCGGGGGGCCATAGGTGTCGTGCTCTGCCATCTCTCCTCCTCCTCTCTCGGTCGAAGTTGTCCACTTTGTTTTAATCACGTTCCAACCCGTCGCGGAAGCACGACCTGGAGCTCTGGGAGAGCCCACGACGTGGGAGAGGATGGCAAGCGCAATACGAGCCGTCTCTCTCCATCGCTTGAGGCTGTTGCTGAACCGGGGAATAAGTGGGGCTAAGTAAGGTGATTCACCTGCGAGGGAGGTCGGAAACTCACAAGCCAGTCCACCGAATTAATCTATCACTGAGTCAAGGTCTTGACTGCCGCCTCGAGCTGTGCAATCTCCTCTTCCAGCTGCCCCTGCAGCGCGGCGTAAGCACTGGGGTGCAGGGTTTCACTGCGCAGCAGGAGGCTGTCCAATTCCTGTCGTTTGCGTGCAAGCTCACCGCGCAGCCGTTCGACTTGGGGTTGAGCTGCCTCTGTGTCTTCGTCCACTTCCCGTTCGTGCGTCGTTCCCATGTTGCTTGCCCTGTTCTGGCGGGCCATTTCCCCGCCCCAGCCGGTTTCCTTGTCCGTTCTCCGTTGGTCATCCCACGGTCATGTGGCTTTGTCAAGTTGTGCGAGCCGAGAGCGAGGAAAACCCAAGTATCCCTACGCAGGTCGTGCGGCAGCCTGGGGAGCACCACATGAGGCGACCCGCACTTGTGATGAGGACACGCGAGAGCCTGATCGCTGGATGGTGACGGCCTCCAGCGCCCATGCGGCTCGCCCCCTCAAACGGGGTGGAGCCAGCCCTGAGTCACGTCTCCTGTCCTTCGGCACGGATCCCTCCCCCTCTGGTGACGGAGAACGAGAGGGCGCTCTGGCAGGCATAGTCCCAGGATGCTCTTCCCCTCTTCGCCCGCACCCTCTGCCTCCCCCAGAATCAGGACGCACACGAGTCTTTGGGCTAACTCTCCCACTTCATAATGCGCGCCGCTTTATGCGTGTCGGCGTATTCTTCTATCTTGGCAATCTTCCCCTCGCGGCAGTGGTACACCCAGCAATACTCATTCTCGTACTGCTCACCTGCGCGTGTCTTGGCGGAAATGCTGTGCTGGACCACCGCCGTCTCTCCATCGGCTAGAATGCGATGGATGGTGAGCCGAAAGGTCTTCATGTCGAACATGCGCTTGGGCGTCTCGCCCCCCAACTCCCGGGTGACGGCGTCGCGGCCTTTGATGACTGCAAGCGGAGCGCTTTCCGGCGGGCACCATTCCACATCGTCGGTCAACAGTGAGGCGAGTTTGTCCCGGTTGCCGGTGGGCAGGGTGTCATAATACGTCTTGATCAACGCCCGCGTCTCTTCGGTCTGCATGAGCCATCCTCCTGCGTGAGTAAACTCCATCTGCCTGATCCATACCCGACTCGCCGCCTTTTACAAGTCCTAGGGGGTCTTGCATTTTCACTCCAGTCGCTAACGATCGTGGGGCCAAACAGAGATAGCTTTGGATGAAGATAGAGAGCATCAATGAGCCGGGGGAGGCCCAGGTTAGGAACGAAATTGCGGGTACCAGCCCCGGAATACGCTTTCCAGATCTCCGTCCAAGACTTTGGTGCACGTTTGTAACAAAAAGTGAGCATCCTTTGGCGACCACTGCATCTGCTGTTTCTTTACAAAGCGTTTGCTGACGACTTGATTGATCGTCGATTCGACAAAGGCCGTACTGATCGTATCTCCTTGCCGGTACCGCTCACCGAAGTTGGGAATGAATTTCTGATTGTTGCAAAGGTATGTATCAAACCCGGAGCAAAGTGCTACGCTCAACCTCATCGTCAGGGAGGGCGGCCATACTCGCCTCTTACCACATCTTCTCCCCCTAGAGTAATCAAGCAGCAGAGCACGGACCACCGTGTGCTACTGCCGCGACGGCCCCCGGCCTTCCCCATCCGGTTCAGCGCGGGCCCGCATCGCGTCGCGTCGGCAGCCACAACCGAAACGTTGATCCGCGCCCCAGTTCACTCTCTACGCTCACCTGCCCGCCCAGCACCTCCACCAATCGTTTTACGATATGCAGTCCCAACCCACTCCCGGTCTGCTGCCACCCATCGGCACTCTCCACTTGGCGAAAGGGTTCAAAGATGAACGAGCGGGCCTCGGGGGGAATCCCAATGCCCGTATCGGTCACACTGATCTCCACCCCTTCGTGCGCCGCCCGCGCGGCAATGGTAATCCTGCCGACCTTGGTAAACTTGACCGCATTGCTCAATAGATTTTTGAGCACGACCTTCAGCTTGCCTGGATCGGTGTAGAGCACGGGGAGCGGCTCTCCCACAGACCATACGCTGTCGAGCCGCGAGTGCTCCACCACCCCCTGCATTTCTGCTCGGACTTCGGTCAGCACCCGAGGGAGGTCGACTGCGGTGATATCGATGGGCAAGCGGCCGGCTTCGAGCCGGTTCAAATCCAAGACCATGGAAATCAGCTCAAACAGCACGCGGGCATTGCCCTCAATGCGCTCCAGAATCCGACAGGGCTCCAGCGCCAGCGCCCCGAAGTCGCCGTCTAGCAGGAGGGTCGTATAGCCGAGGATGACATTGAGCGGGGTGCGCAGCTCATGGGACATGGTGGCCAGAAACTCCGACTTCGCGCGGTCCGCATCCTCCGCCGCTTCTTTGGCCTGCCGCAGTTCCAGTTCCGCCTGCTTGCGGTCGGTAATGTCATGGCAATTGACCACGACTTTCAGGGTCCCAGGCGGCTCCGACAATGGTCGACTACGTGATTCCAGCACCCGCCACGACCCATTGTGGTGGCGGCACCGGAACTCAATGGCAATGTTCCGATTCGGTCCCTGTACGGTATGCCGAAGGGCATCCAGCACGTGGGGCAAGTCCTCGGCGTGAACAAACGCGAAGGCGCTCTTCCCGATGAGGTCTTCCGGGTCGTGGCCGAGCACGCGCTGGACCGAAGGACTGACGTAGAGAATGATCCCCGTGTCCTCAAGGAGCAAGATAATATCCGACCCGTCCTCGACCAAGGCGCGAAAAGAGGCGGCACTGCCGCGTAACGCCTCGTCCGCCTGCTTGCGCTTGCTAATATCGCGGGCAATCCCTTGGACCATCACTGGCTGTCCGTCCCGGTACAGCAACCAGCTATGGATTTCCAGCGGTACCCGCCGCCCGTCTTTCGCCACAATATCGATTTCATACAGGGTGCGATTGACCCCGCCAAGTTTGCGCTCTCGCATCTGGCGGGTCCGCTCGTGATCCTCCGGGACGACCACCTGGGCGAGTGGGACCCCGATCAGCTCTGCTGCCGTATAGCCGGTAATCTGCTCGACCGCCGGACTCACCGAGCGGAATCGGCCACACAGATCAAGGGTATAGAGGATATCACGGGCGTTCTCCACGAACTCGCTATATTGCCTCTCACTCTGCTGCCGGTCCGTTTCTGCCTGGTGGCGCTCCGCCTGCAGCGTGGCAATTTCGCGACGTAGCGCTGCTAGTTCAGCGCTCCACGGTCCCTGGGTCTTCTGTTCAGCAGACATCAGAAGCCTCTGTCGTCGAACAAGCAAACATACAGTGATATATCTCCATTGCGGTAGTTTGCTACGGCTATCCCCTCGACGCGACCCTACCTGGATCCTCTTCCTCATGTGCGTACCGCGCTGTTTACCCTGCTTATCGCTGGAACTAGCACATAACGACAAGGATTTAAGCTGCCTTGCGGCAAGATGCCACAGGGGT
>CAYTVL010000177.1:0-4222 GCA_964441775.1 uncultured Enterobacteriaceae bacterium | reverse complement strand
CTCGGTCGCCGCGACGGCAAGGTGATGCGTGAGGAAGCGCTGGCGCTAGCGCGCGCCATCGTCGCAGCGACCGATCTCCCCGTATCCGCTGATTTGGAGAAGGGCTTCGGGGATGCACCGGCGACCGTGGCGGAAACGATTCGTCTCGCCGCTGAGATAGGACTGGTTGGCGGCTCAATTGAGGATGCGACCGGTGACAAAACCAAGCCATTTTACGACATTGGCCATGCGACCGAACGTGTAGAAGCGGCCGTGCAGGAGGCGCGGGCGCTTCCCTTCTCATTTACCTTGACCGCTCGTGCGGAAAACTTCTTGCGCGGTAATCCCGATCTTGACGATACGATCAAGCGTTTGCAGGCATTCGAGAGGGCCGGGGCTGATGTGCTATTCGCCCCTGGTCTGCCCGACCTTGCATCTGTGCGCGCGGTCTGCGCCGCAGTGTCGAAACCGGTCAACTTTATGGTCGGCATCAGGGGCAAGTCATTCTCTGTCGCCGATCTCGAGGCGGCAGGTGTCAGGCGGATTAGCCTCGCCTCCTCGCTCTACCACGCGGCAATGAGTAACTTGCTCGAAGCCGCCCGCGAGGTCAAGGAAAAGGGCACGTTCGGTTACCTCGACCGTTCTTTGTCAGCCTCGGAGTTGAACGGCTTCATGCGGAGTTGAGGGGGGTCGACCTCATCGCGTCACACTTTACCTGAGGAGGGCGGCAATGAAGAGTCTTCTCGCAGATATTGCTGTCCCGGACATACCGGGATTTTATTGTATAGAGATGGTCCAGGGCTGCGCTTTGCCCGGTTTCTCACCGAGCAGGTAGCCACACCCTTTCTTGGTGCTGTTGCGGTTTACCTTTCGTGTAACGGTCAACCCAGAGAAAAGGACTGCGTGAACGGAGCAGTGGACTGCTGCTCCCAGGAGGCTAACACCAATGCGCATGAACGGAATTAATCCTGCAAACGCACCTGAGAGTGTCCACCCGGTCTTTCAGGGAAGCCTCAACTTCTTTGGACGCGTCATTACGCCGACTCTCATGATGGCTCATCGACCGGAGATTCTCCTGGCCCATGCAAAGTTGGGGCAGGCCATCAGCGCCTCAACCGTAGTCGAAGGCCGCCTCAAGACTCTGGTGTCAGTGCGGGCGGCGCAGATGGTGGGTTGTCCCTTTTGAGTAGACATCAACTCTGCCGTCGGCAGAAACGCTGGGATCACAGACGAGCAATTGGAAGATCTGTCCACTTTCGAGACGAGTCCGCATTTCGATCACCGCGAAAAAGCCGTGTTGCGCTATGCCGAGGGCATGACGCGCACCCCGCCTGATGTCTCCGACGCGGTGTTCGCGGAAATCCAGGCGCGATTCAGTACAGAACAAATCGTCGAACTGACAGCGGCAATCGCGTTAGAGAATTTTCGCGCACGGTTCAACTGTGCATTAAAGATCGAGAGTGACAGCCTCTGCCTGTTGCCGCCGGATCATCCGGTACGTAAGCTGCGGGAATAAGAAATTCAATGACTAAACTGTCAACAGACACAGGCGAACGTCAACGTGCCAAACCTTCAGGGCCAGCGCGCGCCCTCGCCTCGACAGGCCGCATGGATAGCCGCACTCCGATCCTGTTCACCAACACAAGGAGAGTGCTTGGCAACCAGGGGCGTCCATGTATAGAGGTTGGCCTTGTCGCCGAGGCCGCGCCAGGCTCCCCAGACCACGAGGGTCAGCACTTCCGCCGCACTCAACACAGGTGTCCCTCCTCGTGGATCACGCGGCAAGTATTTGGCCTGCAGGTGCGGTTGCAGGGCTTTGAGATCATCATCAATGGCCACCTACAGCTTGAGCAAAGTTTCAGAACCACCTCTCTTCTCTTGGATGAGAATGGGGCCCTCCTCGGGCGGGCTCCGGTGCAAACATGGAGGGGCAGTGATATTCGTGGGTTATGAGTCTATCCCAAGAATCTGCGGTCGCGTGCTTCAAAGGTCGTCACTTCAACCATGAGATCATCACTCTCTGCGTTCGTTGGTATGTGACCTACAAATTGAGCTACCGAGATCTGGTAGAGATGATGGCAGAACGACAGGTCGAGGTCGCCCACACCACCATCCTACGCTGGATGCAACGATACGTCCCCGAATTCGTCAATCGTTGGCAGCCCTACGCACGGTCCGTAGGGACATCTTGGCGCATCGACGAAACGTACACCAAAGTAAGGGGCAAGTGGGTGTATCTCTATCGGGGTGTGGATAGAGAAGGACGAACCATTGATTTTTTCTTGAGTGAACGCCGCGATATTGCTGTTGCCAAACAGTTCTTATTGCAGGCCATTGAGAAACGGGGCGTTCCCCAGAAGATCGCGCTGGATGGCGATGCGGCTTCGCACGAAGCGATCGCCGAGTTACAGAAAGAACAAGTATTGCCAGCTAAGCTGGACGTGTGCACGACTCGCTATCTCAATAATTTGATTGAACAGGACCACCGTCGAGTGAAAAAACGGGTGAGGCCGATGCTGGGCTTTCAGCACTGCGATCACGCGGCCATCACCCTCGCCGGAATAGAACTTATCCACCAGATCAAGAAAAAGCAATTTGATATCTCGACTCTGTGCCCCACCCATGCTCGAATACCACAGGTATGGCATGCCATGTGGACTGCGTGAGCAACAGGCAGCATTGGGACTCTTGTATTTTCATTTTGCAAATTGCACCGGAACCCCCAACGCTTCCTCTGAACCCAGGGACCTATCGCGCAGCACTTCCGCCCCCGCCGCCATCGGTGGGCTGTGTCCGTGTATCGTCAAGAACACCGGACACAATTCCAGGTTTGGCGGGAGATCACGACTTCAGCTCTGGCCGCCTGAGAGAAAAAGGAGGACAGCTCTCCCTTGCGCCAGTGATTGTATCAGCGTAAACAAGTTGACAATGCCGTCACGACAATAGGGCAGAGAATCAAGCGAGTTGATCCATCATCGAAACGACGGGAAGACAGCCGTAGACAGCGCCAACTTCCGCGCCGCTTGCTGTATCCCGACTAAAGGAGGAACAATGTCATACGATCTGATTGTTCGTGGAGGTGTCATCGTCGACGGTTCGGGCTTGCCGCGCTATCAAGCCGACGTCGGGATCAAGGGTGGTCGCATCACTGCGATTGGCAAAGTCAGCGGGCCTGCTGACGAAGTCATCGACGCGGAAGGCCATATCGTCGCACCGGGTTTCATCGACGGCCACACCCATATGGATGCGCAGGTCTTTTGGGATCCCCTCGGGAGTTGCTCCTGCTGGCACGGCGTGACGTCGGTCGTCATGGGCAACTGCGGCTTCTCCCTGGCACCGTGCGCCGAGAAGGACAAGTTGCTGGTGATGCGGAATCTCGAACGCGCCGAGGATATCTCACCGAAGGCGATGGAGGCTGGCATCACATGGGCGTGGTCCAGCTTTCGCGAATATCTGGACGCGGTCGACCGGCTGCCCAAGGGCATCAACTACACTGCGTACGTCGGTCACTCTGCCCTACGCACTTACACGATGGGAGAGCGAGCGTTTAGTGAAGAAGCAACCCCCGACGATCTGGCCGCGATGCAACGCGAATTACGCGCCGCGATTAAGGCGGGAGCCGCCGGTTTCAGCACCTCGCGCTCGAGCGCGCACCAAACGCCCGACAGTCGTCCGGTTGCCAGCCGGCTCGCGACGTGGGACGAAGTGCGGGCGCTGGTGAGTGTGATGGGCAAACTGAAGGCCGGGGTCTTTGAAATCGCGCAAGAAGATCTGCCAACCCCCGAACGGCTGCACAATTTTATTGATCGGTTGAAGGCGCTGGCGGTCGAAAGTAACGTGCCGACCACTTTCGGTGTCGTGCAGTTCCGCAAGCTGCCGCATGATTGGCGTGCATTTTACCAGTGCGTGGACGACACTATCGCCGCCGGCGGCAAAATGCTGATCCAAGGCACCAGCCGCTGGATCAGCACCCTGCTGTCCTTCGAGGGGACCCTGCCCTTCGATCGTACACCCGTGTGGAACGAGCTGCGGAAGCGTCCGCTGGCTGAGCAGGAAGCCGCGCTCCGCAATCCCGACTCACGTCGCGCGCTGCTGGAAGCTGCGCACGAATATATGGCCCAGCCGCATCGCTCCGTCGGAGCCGAGGCGCGCAAGCCCGATTTCGATTCACTTTTTGTGATGGATACCCCGCTGCCGCCGTATCGTTCGGTCGCGCAGATCGCCAGGGAATCCGCCAAAGATC
>CAYTVL010000176.1:0-4333 GCA_964441775.1 uncultured Enterobacteriaceae bacterium | reverse complement strand
CAATGACCCCCTGCCCTTACGCCCAGTGTTGGAGTTTTGTCCCATAGTCCTAAGGGCCGACCCCTTTTTTTCAATTCGTGAATCACCGTGGCCGTGCTGATCTGTAGCACCCGGGCTGTGTCGCGGACCCCGCTGCCATTAAGGTTCATCTCAATGACTTGCTGTTTGATCTCGGGCAAGCGTCCTCTGTAGGCCGGATCGAGAAGGAAGGAGTGGTGGAAACACTGAGGGTTTTGGCATCGATAGCGCTGTTTGCCGGTCTCTGTCTTGCCCCGTTTCACTACCTGTGTCCCGTGACAATAGGGACACCCCACCAGCCTGTGTACCATCGTTGCCTCCTGTAGTAGAGGCAGTACTATGGCACCCGGTCAAGCAAAAGTCCAGAACTAAAACACCACCCACGGGCTTACGTGGAGTCATCCTCATTCCTTCGCCTCCCTCCTATTGCATACTTTGCCTGGATTCCACAAACTACCAATACATAACATCACGTGAATATGGACACTTGGTAAAGGGACCAACTTAGAATGAATGCTGACGGGACCCGTGCAGGGCTGTGACCCTGATAACATCGACCGTGTTACTCCGACGTGTCACGCTTACTTGTTTGCTCGAGTGGTATCAGCACTCGGAAGGTGGAGCCGTACCCAACCTTGCTTTCTACCGTGATTGTACCGCCTAAAAGCTCCGCGAGTTGCCGCACGATATAGAGTCCTAGCCCTAGGCCACCATAGTGGCGGCTTGGCGAGGTATCGGCTTGGCGGTAGGGTTCGAAAATAATAGGCAGTACCTCTGGGGCGATGCCGATGCCGGTGTCGGATACCGAGATTTCTACTCCGCCCGTGCTAGGGTGGACATCTATAGTGATGCTCCCCAGTTCGGTGAACTTCACCGCGTTGTGAATCAAGTTTTTGACCACAATTTTTAGTTTTAAGGGATCTGTACGTACAAGTAGGGGCTCCGGAGCGATGTTCCACACGGCATGCAGACCAGGCTTCTTGAACCAGTCTTGGGTCTCGGTCTCGATTTCCTTCAGCAGATTTGGGAGGCTGATGTCGATGAAGTCTAATGGAAATTGCCCTCTTTGGAGACGATTAAGGTCCAGGATGGCAGTGATGAGGGTAAATAACTCCTCGGCTCTTTTGTCCACCCGCCGTATGATGTCGGTTTGCTCAGCCGTCAAGGAACCAAACGTGCCGTCAAGTAAAAGCTCACTGTACCCCATGACGACTCCCAGCGGTGTGCGCAACTCATGAGAGAACATGGCCAAGAATTCCTCTTTGAGACGGTTAGCATGCTCCAGTTCCTCAACAAGTCGTGCGTTTTGTAGAGCCATAGAGGCGAGCTGTGCTATGCCCCGGGCGATACGCTCTTGGTGTGGCGTAAAATGCTTGTTGCGGCTGCGGTAGCTGGCAGAGAGATAACCAATGATTGTTCTTCCGCGACGGAGGGCTATGTACAGCCCCGCCGTGGCGTCGAACTGTTTCTGCAATTCCGTGATTAAAAAGTCCTGATGAGGGGATAGAGTTTGCAGCACTACGTCTTCACTGTCCAAGCGGGAGAGCAGACCCATGATCTTGGTGCGAGGAATCTTCAATAGCTTAATAATTTCCCACTCCTCAGGCAGGTCGCCGTAGCCAGACCTCGGAACGAACACGTCTTCCTCGGTCTGCCAGAGGATCGTATGACTGATATCACAACCGAGCGCCTCGGTGGTCAGCTGGCACAATCGATTCAGGATCGCCGGGGTATCAAGCAAAGTAATCATCTCCAAGCCCACTTGGGACAAGGCTTCGACAACTGCCGTCTCCTCCTTGTGCGCCTCTTCTGCGCGCTTGCGTTCGGTGATGTCCTCTATCAAGCCGTCCATGACGGTTTCTCCACTGGCAATCATACTGCGAGTGGCGGTCAACGAAACCCAAAGAGGACTGTCGTCTGCCCCACGTAACTGGAACTCGCGCCGCTGAAAAGGCTGACTCTGTTGTGACTGGTTCGGGACCTGAGTTCTGTCTTCCAGCGGGCTCCATAATTGCTGCAGATCTAGGGTCTGAGCTTTTTGTGCTGAAACGAGGTTCAGCATGCGTAAGAACGCTGGATTGGCCTCCAGCAGCCGCCCGTCCAGCGTTGACCGAAAGACGCCAACGCGGAGCTGATTTAAGAGCTTTTGTAAGCGTGTTTCTAGGTAGTGTTGTTGTAAACTCTGTTCTCGCGCCTTTTGAATAAGGAACTGTTTATCTGCGAAGGCAATGTCAAGGAGTTCGATCAGCAGGACTTTTCTCTCTTGCACGTAGATCGCAGAAGCTTCGAGAGAGCATTCATTGCCTAACCAGTCAGTTTCAATCCACAGCCCCGATCGCAGCCGTCCGGCCCCATGCTCCTGCCAAAACTGTTCGGCATCAACTAGAAAGTTTTCCAGCACGGGAAACCTTTCCCCTGGCCTTAAGTCCTCCTGCCGCAAGGCGGCATCCGGGTACAGGCGGAAGAACCACTCCGGGAGAGAGCCGAACAGTCGAAAAGAGCCTTTCTCCTGGCGCTCCATAAGGATCATGTTTAACGCCGCAAAGAGACCTGCCAGAAGCGGTTCATTAGCCGCGCCGTGCGCATATTGCTCTAGTATCTTGGATTGTTGCTCATAGCGTAGGCTCAAGTCGTGCGCCTTTTGTTGAAAGAGACGACGCTGGAGTTCCTCGGGAGTGACGTCTAGGAGCAACACCCAGTTGCCGTCTTCGCCTGAAAGGATATGAAGATCAGCAGACCGACCGGATCCGGTTTCTACACACGGAAGTAACAGGGGAGAATCTTGTAGGGGGAGCAACCCCTCCAGAAAAACCACTTGCTCTCCAACAGGCAGCCCTTTGCGTAGGCCAGTCATCCCATACGCCGCGAGATTACCTCCCCAGTTCGACAAACATCCCCCCTTGTCTATCTGCAGGTAAGCTAACGAGCGATTGTCTATAATCAGTGCGTGCAGATGCTCAAGAACTGGGAGAGGGAGATCGCGCATCTATCCCTCCAATATTTTCTTGGCAAGGATCCGAAACGCTTCTTCTACGCCTAAACCGCTGCGCGCGCTCGTTCTGATAACATCCCAGCCTTTTTCTCTGAGATCGGCCAGCACCTCCTCACCGATCTCCCATCCGGTAATGAGATCAGACTTGTTGAGCATGAGCACGAATGGCACACGCCCGATAGTTGCCTCGACTTTTTTTTGCAAACTGTGCGCCGTGTCGAGAGTCACAGCACGAGTTCCGTCTGCAACCAACAGATACCCCGATGAGCCGCGCAGATACGACACGTGGACTTGGAGAAAATCATCCTCTCCGGCAAGATCCCATAAGATGAGATTTACCTCCTGTGTTCCAATCGTCAGCTCCCTTTTATCAATCTTGACGCCTATAGTGGTATAGTATTTGTCGGAGAATATACTACGGACAAACCGCGCCACAAGGCTCGTTTTCCCCACTGCAAAGGCGCCCAGCACGCATATTTTTTTCTGCAGCATAGGATTCGCTCTCGGTCGATACGGTAAGCCGCAACCGGCACAGCTTAGAACGCGGGGCAGCAGTTCAGTGTCGGCAAGATCTCACAGGACAAGACTCCTCTACCCGTGCTCCGATCGTCAACTCCTTCACTTCGGGACGGAAACAGAAAGACTGGGTCTATGCACTCTTGGCTGAGTTTATGATTTTTACTTTCCGATCCAAGGGTGTCTGCGTACCCCACAATGTCAATATAGAACCCCTTGTTGACCTGTTGTGCGATCTCAAAGAATTGTGGTATTGCCATCATCAGGCTCACTAGCGTCTTGTTCTGACCAGGGACAAGTTCTGCGATGTTGATGATAGAATAGAGAGTTACCTCTTCCAGCCGTTCTTTCCTCTCTGCCGAGTCCTTTCAGAAATTAATCTGTGTGTCAACGAGCCTGAACAAGGATAGAACCAATGAGATTTTTTTTGAAATTCTTGTTCTCTATACACCCTACTTTCATCACAATCGGCGCCATCCTGCTCGTTGTCACATTTTTTTTATCCGGTATTCCCATCTTCGACTTAGTCGAACTAAAAGCCTACGATCTCCGCTTCCTCTCGCGTGGGCATCTGCCACCCTCACCAACGGTTTTGATGGCACTGGTCGATGAAAAGAGCCTCGCTACAGAAGGGCGCTGGCCGTGGCCCAGGTCCAAATTTGCCGCCTTGGTGGACGCTTTGTCTCACGATGGGGTCAGGGTGATCGGTTTTGACATCGGTTTCCTAGAACCGGATGAGAACTTTCAGAACGATCTGGCCCTTGCCAACGCCATAAAATATTCGTCTGCTGCAGTCGCGCTGGGCTA
>CAYTVL010000175.1:0-4485 GCA_964441775.1 uncultured Enterobacteriaceae bacterium | reverse complement strand
CGGCACTCAGCACCTTGAGGATGCTGTTGCTGCCTATCGCGCCGCCTTGTCCGAGTGGACGCAGGAGCGAGTGCCGCTGAACTGGGCCATGACCCAAACCAACCTGGGGACTGCCCTGCTGAGGCTGGGGGAGCGGAAGAAAAGCGCTGCACTGCTCTGCGATGCTCTGGCTAGACATGTGGCCGCGTGGGAGGTCTTTGCTCCACATCGACATCCCTACGCTGACACGGCGAAACAAGGGGGAGCGCGGGATATAGCGACCCTGAAGGAGCACTTCGAGCCTTCCACCTACCAAGACTGCCTGGAACGGCACAAGCCCCTTCTGCAGCAGATGTATCCGGCAGAACAAAGAAGCTAAAAGTCTTCCCTCGAAGACGGGAGGCGTCAGCCTCCGCTTTATTGTGTGCCGCTGATCTCTGTGGTATATCGCCACCGAGACGTTCAGAAAACAGTGCTCTCACAGGCGACCGCCAAGAATCTGCAAACCGCACGGCAAACTGGTGCACGCAGACAAAAGCGCACAACAGAGCGTGCTTGCCGCCCGCCAAAATCGTGGGGTTCCGCCTCATCAACGAGTTTCCCTCGGCTCCAAGCCGAAAACCGGCAAAACCCTAGAAAACCCGCATCCCGCGGTTGCCATAAGTGGGGGTTATCAGACGCTAGGGCGTGCACCATAGGGGGTAGGAAGAGCGAACCCTTTTCACACTAAATTCCCGGACATATAACCAGTTGTTTTTGTTCGCATCCAAATGTGGAGCGAAAAGCAGGATTTCCCAGACAAAAAAAGACTATTTCCTTTCAGTAATGCGGGGATGGGGAAAAACTTCCTATCGGTAGCCAGATGAATGTTCCTACTAATAGGCGTATAGAGCGGTTTACGGGTAGACCGCTCGGGATATTTAGAGGAAGAAATTCCTGCTAATAGGAACTCCTAGTGTCGTTCAATTAAAAGTTAGCGATCATGAGAATTACCTGCCGAGGAATCGATACGGAGTGGCGACTTTCCGCGCCGGACAGTGAAGGCTGGATGTCGGCCTCAATCTTGGTAAAGGTGCCATCCTTCGAAGGTAGCTTTCGCTGCACTATCGAGAGCAACGAATGGATGGCATTTGTGCAGATATTGCATCGGTTGGAGTCCGCAATCGGTAACGATGCCAAGTCCTCTTGGAGCAACATGGAGGAGAACGTGGAGTTGTCATTCTCGCTAGAGCGGAGCGGCGCCTTGCATGGCTCGTACAGATTCAGTCCAGACAGCCTGGGGCCGGTTCTCTCCGGCTCCTTCGAAGCGGACCAAACCTATTTGCATGCATGGCTTCTCTCAGCGTCAGCCACGGTCGACGATGATCGCTAACAGACGCGTGCAGCTGACGCTCGCAAAGCCTCGCGCAGCTGACGCGTGGCGTTAGCCAGCCATTCAGTTCATTGGGAGTGTTACATAGTTTGGGAAGCTAGGACATAGAGGAGGCACCTTCATGGAAGCCGAAAAATCTATCGTGCGGCGATTTTTTGCCGAAGCGTGGAACAGCAAAGACCTGACGCTCGTCGACGCATTAATCGCGCCCAGTTATGTCGGGCACGATGTGAATATTGATCATGGTGAGCGTGGGCCGGACCGAATCAAACGCATTATGACAGCCTTCCGGACGGCGTTTCCTGATCTCCAGGTTACTGTCGAAGACGTGGTGATCCAGGGCGAGAAAGAAGTCGTGCGGTGGACGGGCCGCGGAACCCATCGGGGGACCTTCATGAATATACCCCCCACGGGGAAGCAAATTTCGATTTCAGGGACGGACATTGGTCGCGTGGTGAACGGACAAATTCAAGAGATGTGGAGCAACTGGGATGCGCTAGGATTGATGCGACAGCTTGGTGCCATCTCCTAGAGCGGTTGCTTGATTAGAATCAACAGGACTCACTAACGATGCCAATGCGAGAGATGACGATAGAGGGAATTGCACGCTTCCTCGCTGAACAACGAGTGGTGCGCGTTTGCTTTCAGGCTTTCGATCAACTGTACCTCCTTCCTCTTGATTACGTGTGGGCTGACGGCACTCTCTGCGGATTAGGCTCCAGAGGGCGGAAGATCGCGATGGGGCAAGCCAACCCGGTGGTAGCTTTCCAAGTCGACAATTACACTCCAGCCACGAGTCCATGGGTATGGCAGAGTGTGACGGGTCGGGGCAGTTTTGAGCTGATTGGAGATGTAAAGGAGATTGAACGACTAGAGGCAATGATTCAAGCACGCTTCAGTGATGTCCCGGAATGGTTCCAACGGGAACGAGCGGTCTTAGCGGAGACGATAGAGTTTGTGTTCTGGCGTATCGTCCCTACTGAAATGACTGGCCGGGTTCTTGGCCCGGGGGAGTGAGAGCAAAAGCACGCGGCGAGAACAGCTGGACGGACAAACACTAGGAGCAAGAATGAAGATAGGCTAACGAAGCCGTGCGCGGGACCGCCACCCGCATGCGGATTTGCTGGAACTGAAAGGACCCGTCAGGGCGGCAGCCCGAGACGGCATGGTATGGACGCCCCCTCGGAAAGTCAGTGTAAGGAACACAGAGCACTGACAGCAACGAAGGGGGATAGGATGATGCAAGTGACCCGAATCGGCCTCGACATCGCGAAAAGTGTGTTTCAAGTCCACGGCGTAGACGAGCACGGCAAGGTCGTCCTGCGTAAACAACTCAGCCGCAGCAAAGTGCTGCCCTTCTTTGCCCAGGTGCCGGCGTGTCGGATCGGCATGGAAGCGTGTGGCAGTGCGCATTACTGGGGGCGAGAGTTACAGAAACTGGGGCATGACGTCCGACTGATGGCGGTGCAGTTCATCAAACCGTATCGCACGAAACCCAAGAATGACCGCAACGATGCCGAGGCGATTTGCGAGGCGGTGTCGCGTCCGCAGATGCGGTTCGTGCCCATCAAGACCGCAGAGCAACAGGCGGTGTTGACGGTGCATCGTGCCCGAGAGTTACTGGTGACAGAGCGGACGGCGGTGGCCAATCAGATCCGGGGGCTGCTTTTGGAGTATGGGGTCGCGATCGCCCATGGGATCCAACGATTACGGCGAGAGTTGCCCGCCGTGCTCAGGGTCGAAGACACGGTCCTGCCGACACTAGCGCACAATGTGGTGATGGAGTTGAAGGAGCGGTTGTTAGAATTGGATGAACGGATCGCGGGCCATGACCGTCAGCTTGTCCAGGTGGCCCGACAGACAGAAGCGGCCAAGCGGCTGATGCGGGTTGAAGGCGTGGGAGCGATCACGGCCACGGCGGTTGTCGCAACGGTAGGCGATGCCAAAGTGTTTTCCCATGGACGACAGTTTGCGGCGTGGCTGGGCCTCGTGCCCAAACAATGCAGTACGGGCGGGAAGCCGCGGCTAGGGCAGATCACCAAACGGGGCAATGTGTACCCGCGCACCCTACTGGTTCATGGGGCCCGCTCTGTTCTCCAGTTCACTGCCCAACGGACGGACGCCAAGAGTGTGTGGGTGGAGGCAGTACGCCACCGGCGGGGGGACAATATCGCCGCGGTCGCCTTAGCCGCGAAACATGCTCGCATTCTCTGGGTCTTACTCGCGGGGGGCCAAGAGTATCGAGTAGTCGCGTAAGGAGACTTCAGGCGAGAGGGGTGGGACACCCAAACTGTTTGAGGACTTACCACTGGCTGCAAGGAAGCATGACGTGATGGACAACTGGTCAGACCGACGCATCGGAAGCCCGATAACGCTCGAGGTACACACTGAGACTGCAGACGGCATGGGAACGGTGCGTGCGTATTACCATCAGGGCTGGAGCAAGGCTGCTCACACACAAGCCGGATATAGACGTGCAGTCCGACCACGGTTGACCATTTCCTCAACTCCTCTTGCACCACCGGGGGCGTCCATATAGCCAGCGTTAGCCCGCGAAGAGTGGCTGCGTTTATCAATGAGATTCGGTAGTCGCATTGCATGGTAGTGAGCTAGACATGAGCCCTTGCATATTTTGTCAGATATTCACTGGTGAATTAGATTCGAGCCGAGTACTTGAGAACGAAGTCGTTGTGGCGTTTCTTGACATCGCGCCTATTAATTCTGGCCATACGCTGGTCGTGCCACGCCGACATGTACAAGCGTTCACGGACCTGACGCCCGTCGAACTTGCACACCTCACGAGTGCTGGCCAGCAGGTCGCCTTAGCCCTCAAAGCGGTATTTGGGGAATCCCAAGGGTTTACGTTCTCTATAGCTGAAGGCGAAGTCGCCGGACAGGAAGTGCCCCATACGCATTTGCACGTGATTCCTCGGCACAAAGGCGACGGGTTCGGCTGGCGACGCTACGGGCAGCGGGAAGAGCGAGCGAGGCTTGGCGCGATCGCAGCGAAGATTGCAGGGATTATGAATTCAGTCGCGGACTAACATGTGGCTCCACTCGCACGCCTGCCCGGTTGCGGTTCCTCCGAATCTGATACGCTACGGCTCGGGCAGGCGGCGGTGAGCCGTGGCGTT
>CAYTVL010000174.1:0-4529 GCA_964441775.1 uncultured Enterobacteriaceae bacterium | reverse complement strand
CTGGGACGCGCGAGCCTTACTTTGCCCCTGGTGACAGCTTCGCTATATCTGGGCCGTGTAGCGCTGCTGGTACTCGGAATTTGGCGTCAATCCAAAAGAACCCGCTAGCCCAACGAGGGCAACAGGCAGGCCGTCTGCTTACGCCGCCTGCACCTGTTGCTCTGCCTTTGCTGTTCAACGGGCCGCCAAAGAAGTCTAGCCTTCACTCAGCAACCTGGCGCGATGTCGCAAGCCGAGAAGAGCGAGCACCATAAAAAATGGGGGAAAAATGGAATTTCGCAGAGGATCACTGTAACGAACAGCAAAAAAACAGGGATCTCATAAAGGTGCCTTTCCAGCTGCGGCTACTCAAGACCGGTGGACGGCTGATCCGGCACGCCCGGTACTTTCCCTTGCCGCTTGCTGAGAGCTCCTTGACAAGGAGGCTCTTTCGGCAGATGATCACGCGCGTCGAGCAGCCCCTGGCGCAGCCCACAAGGGGTAGAGCGCGGGTGAAGACGCCCAAATCGCAAATCTCGGCGAATAAGGAGGTTCCCGATGCAGCTCTCTAACCTGTCTAACCTGTCACCCGTTCGCGTGCTGGGGGCGGTGCTGGGAGTGGTACTTGCACTTACCGCCACCGTAGCCCAAGCCCATGACATTCTCGTCTGTAAGAAATCCAGTTCGACTTCACCGGTGCCGGCAGGCACCTCATTCAGTTTTACCTTGGATGGCACGACCACCTTTTCTTTGACCGTGGATGGCACGTGCATGCAGTTCTTGGCCGTGGGCGTGGGTGACCATATCATTACGGAGGCTGCCACCTCTGGTACAGTGGTGTCCGCGATAACGGTCACTCCGGGTGACAGATTGGGGAGCCGCGATCTCGCCAGCAGGACGGTTACCGCAGAGGCAGTGGAGGACCCCACTCCTACCACTGTCACGTTCGTCAATGCTACCCAAGCTACCCCCACCCCTACTCCCACCCCTACCCCTCCCCCCCACCCTACCTGTACGTTTGTGTGCCCTCCCGTAGATCTCGCAGGCAGGCCTCTCGAATCGCACAGCAATTCAAATAGCCAACTCTTCTGCCGGTACCAGTCGGTTCCCAATGATTTCTTCTGCAAGTACTTTCTCGACACCGGACTCCTGAAGCAGGACCACGATGTTGGTTTCTGCCCCCCTGTCGCAATCCCTAATAATTGTAACTGATGGAGCTGTGGACACGCGCCGTGCACTCGCCCCATTGACGAATGGTTAAGAATCACCCATCCAGCGGCTTGGCGGATGGGTGATTCTTTCGACTACGGTGAGCTTGCCTTCCA
This sequence comes from uncultured Enterobacteriaceae bacterium, assembly GCA_964441775.1. Taxonomy (GTDB): domain Bacteria; phylum Desulfobacterota; class Binatia; order Bin18; family Bin18; genus SYOC01. Next base: position 3,225 of record CAYTVL010000174.1, on the reverse strand, counting down.
TTCCCGCGCCAACTTCTGCGCCTCAGCAAGTTGCTCTAGCGTCAGGCGAGCTGTGCTGCCTATTTGGTGAAGCCGGGGCTCGATCCGGGGGTGTTGCAGCGGATCTGTCAGAACTCGCCCCAAAATCTCATACAGCCACTATGAATAGGGGATGTGAAAGTTTCATGACTACAATATTTTGTGTAAAGAAGTAAAAGTGGGGCGATTCCTGACACAACCTAATAGCGGTGCTCCACGCTGGTCGTCCCACCTACCGTGCGGGTGGCTTCGACGAGTCCAATGCTGCGCAGGCCTGGCCAGCGCGCGGTGGGCTCCAGCCAGGCAATATCTGAGACCAACCAATAGCGCCGTTCCTCCAGACGGCCATGCTCTTTCTCTACTGTGACATAGGTCGTGTGGGGGATATCTGCAAACTGACGCCGGTGCGCCCAGCGAAAGAACCCGTCTACTTCCTCATAAAGCGTGCCCTGATTGCCCTTCAGGGCTAACACGTAGTCCGCCTCTTTTTCGATCACCCGTTGGGCAATCGCTCGCTGACACCCCATCGCATCAATTGTCACAATACAGCCCTCTACCGCTAACATCTCTAGGAGGGCCGGAATCGCGGTGATCTCATGGGACTGCTCATCCACCTTCTGGTGTCCTAAGACGAGTTGGTTAGCGGTCGCCCAGGCGCTGACCCTCGCAATTGCACCTTTGCCGCTCGCTTGGTCAAACGAGCGGCGTAACGTCTTTCCATCTATGGCCACGACTTCCCCAGCAGTCACTTCCCTTACCGCTCGGATCCAGCGTAAAAAACAGGTCTGCAACTCTTCCGGATCCAAGCGGGCTCGGACTCGGGCAAAGGTGTCGTGCAAAGGAATCCCATGCGGCAACAGCAGAAATTGCCGCAGCCACTCTTCTTTGGCCTTGCCATAGGCTTCTAAGTCCACCCACTCCTCTGCCCCACAAATGACTGCGCAGAGGGCAATCACGAGAATATCCAGTAATAAATGCCGCTTGGTGCGCTCGACGCGTGGATCAGTTAACTCCGCAAAATACTCCGTGATCGCCGCACTCGGGTGCTCCTCCATCTTTCTCCCCCCGTTCGTGTCTCCTTGCCAACACGGTCATCTTAGTCCTTCTCCTCGAAGGGGGAACTCCCGCCACTTTCTTCTTGCTTAGATGCGTTCGCCCTGCCCCGTAGCCCGTTCTCTCTACCCCTAGGCACCTGTTTCTGCTAAGAGACTAGCGGGAAGCCATTCACTTACAGTTCGCCCGCGTGTTGCACTCAGGCTCTTACTGGAGACCTTCGCGCGGTGTGTCCAGTGAAAGGAGATGCCTATACTAGAAGCCCCCTGCCTGCCCCTTATTGCGACTGACCAGCAGGCGCTCATCACTGTGCCTGCCCCACTAAGCTAAAGGAGTAGCTAATGGAACCGTTTATTGGACAGATTCAACTTTTGCCCTACAACTTTGCGCCGCGCGGGTGGGCGTTTTGCGAAGGCCAACTCCTGCCGATTTCCCAACACACTGCCCTGTTTTCCCTCCTCGGCACCACGTACGGCGGGGATGGAAAAACCACCTTCGCGTTGCCCAACCTCAAGGGAAAAGAGCCCCATCACCCTCTGCATTACTGCATCGCGCTGGAAGGGATATTTCCTGCCAGAAACTAGGAAAAAGCAGGGAAGACGCCGGGCAACGGTGGGGTGGCTTCGATCCTCACCTCGCCCGGCCCCACTGCCTGCTCCGCGCCACGAGACAAGGGGTTGTGGTGCAATTCGCAGAATGAAGAGAAAGGAGCACCTCCTTGACATGCTGCTCACGCAGCCAGTACGGCCTCCCATACTTGTGGAGTTCGTGTAAAAGCGGGACACAGAGTCGAGAGGTCAAATTGCTTTTTGTTGATCTGGTGACAAGTTCTATACCCGTGAGGGTAACTGCCGCGTAATCAAAGCGCTGAAATCCCAGCATTGACCTCACTCGTTGTTTCACTCGCCGATGGTCCTGTTCAATGAGGTTATTGAGATATTTGCTCGTGCTCACTGTAAGCTCGGCCGGTAGCAGCCCTTCCTGCTGGAGTTCCCCCACCGCCTCCTGCGAAGCGGCATACCCATCGAGCGTGAGCTTCTCGGGGCGGCCCCGCTTCTCGATTGCCTGCTGCAAGAACTGCTTGGCGGCAGCCATATCCCGGTGTTTGCTCAAGAAGAAATTAATGGTCTGCACCGCTTTGTCCACGCCCCGATACAGAGAGACCCAGTGCCCTTTGACCTTGATATAGGTCTCGTCGATACGCCAGGATGAGCCCACCGGTCGCGCATAGCGCCACTACCGCTTCTCAAATTCCGGGATGTACCGCTGGACCCAGCGCAGAATCATCGTATGCGTTACTTCGATGCCGCGCTCCGCCATCATGTTGGCAAGATCCCGATAGCAGAGTTTGTACGTGACATACCATCGCACGCAGAGAATGATAAATTCCTGGTCAAAGTGTCGTCCTTTGAAGAGCGCTGCCACCGGCTTCAGGAGGAGGTTCATGCCACCGGATTAGCATGGTCACTACCAGTTTGCACCACATCCCACGGACACCGTCTCCTATTTTTCGTTATTGAACTCCTTGGTCTGCGATCATGGCTCTGATATTAAGGCAGCAAATCGTTTATGTACGTCCTTACGAATTGTTGCACATCCTTCGGCGCCTTCGAGAGTCCTCCGTGCGTTCCTCTCTTGGGTACTAACTTGGCTGGAGGTTTGGTGTCCTCGAGTTCAGTGCCATTTATAATGAAGAAGTAATGTTGGGTCCGGTCTTGACTGGTGAGGTGAAACTGTTCAAATCCGTCTTTTTTCGAGCCTAACTTCCAGTTTATGTGCCAGCCCTCCCAGTTCGTGTAGCCACCGTCAGTATCCACTTCAATACCATTTACGATTTTCTTTTCCGCTTGAATCACGTTGGAATGTTGTGAATGCGGAGGGCTTCCCCGCAATCGCATCCTATCTCTGGTTGACGCTTCAGTACTTGTTTGCAAGCCTGACCCTTGAGTTTGCTCTTGACGATAGGAAGCATTAGCCAGATGGGCCGCTGGCGCCAACGCCTTCGCGCCCATCACATCCGCCTCGTGCTCCAGCCCCGCGTCATCATTGACCGGCACCCCATCCTTCATCTGCATCGTCGGCTCCACGCGGTCCTGAGCCTGCTGGACGACGTGCCACGCTTCATGGGCTAAGTGCTTCTCCTGTCCGGGAGCG
>CAYTVL010000173.1:0-4567 GCA_964441775.1 uncultured Enterobacteriaceae bacterium | reverse complement strand
GGTAGTGTTCTAGATATGGATATACAAGAAGCTAAAGTGTTGAAAAGGCTTGGGATAAAAATTAACGTATCCAGATCTGGAACACCACCCAAGACTGGAGACTGAGCCGCTCACCATAACCTTATACTACACTCCACGAGTACTGGATGATAGCTACGACATCGAGGGTCAGCCTGCAGACATCCTTGATGACTCTCCACCCCTCTATCACTGCTAGCGGTGACCCATCTGCTTGGGGCCCTTCAGTTTATTCTGGAACTGTATCGTCGGGATCGCTGGCAGGGTGGTGATATGCACGGTGCCGCGCGAACTCAGGTCAACCGACAGGTGCGCGATCGTTTCGTTGTCCGGGGCTTCGATGATACTGACAAAATCGTAGGAGCCGAGCGTGGCGTACTGCCCGACCACCTTGCAGCCAAAGTCAGTAATCTCCTTGTTAACTTCTTCCAGACGATCAGGGTTCTTGTGCAGGGTCTGGCTTCCTTCAGGAGTTAAGGTGCTTAACAGAATGTACGTTGGCATAGCGCTGTCCTCCTTACGTTTGACGGTTACTCCCTGAGTCTCCGGCACAACTGCTCAGAGCCCCTTTCTCACCTAATGTTTGTCTGACCTAACAATCTGTGAGGCGGCCCTCTCGCCGTTTTCCTCTTGTCTCTCATTAGGCTATCCTCCCACGGGTAGAGTTCCCTGTTTTCCGGCCACGGCCCAACAGAAGAAGGTAAACCGCGCGGTGTTGTCGGGATAATTGCCGTTCTCGCTGCCATACAAACCTGGGCGGGCAAAATAGTCGTTCTGCTCGACGCAGTACACCTGCACGGGCCCGGATGATCCCTTTCCGGCAAGTGATCTTGCCACACCCGTGCCGTTCTGTTGTCAGCGGCGAATGGCGCCTGCAAGTCGGTGAGCAATTCGGTCAAGGGGAAAGCGCCGTCTCTCACGATTTGATACAGCGGTATCACCACCTGCACGTCATACCCTTGGGCGGCCAACGCTTTAGGTAAGGCGCAGGTCACGTCGCCGAGGCCGCTCGTCCTGGCGAACGGGGCAACCTCCGGGGTAACAAAAAGGACCCGCAACGGCGCGTCCATAGCTCGTTCCCCCCTGATCCCATCTAGTCTATCGTGTTCTATAGTACGGTTTGCAGCAAAAGCAAAGGGCTAGGCAGACGCCTCTAAGGCAAAACTGGAGTTTGTGAAATGGTTTGGTGCTTCGGAGCAATGGAGTCAGAGGAACCGTCATGAGAGACGTCACAGCTGTCCTTGCTCATACGGCCTTATAAACTGTCTATTAAGTCCATTGTCGAGACTATGGCCCGTGCAGTCTCGGGTATGGATGCCCGGGTGGGGCGAGACTTGGGTACGAGAGAGTGCAGCTTTCTCATGCCCCGGCGTTATACGTGAAAGGCTTCGCCGCTTGCTAACAACCGCTGTCCAGTCTGGACGGTTCGCAGTCCACAAATGTACCAAGCCCCTAGTAATATTACACACTCGATCTTATCCCCAGTCAAGTTGCCTCCCTCATCGATGAGTCCGTCTCAGAAGTTCTTGCACGAAGAGAGATAGGAGTGATGAACGGAGCGGAACAAAGAGGGCAAGTCAGGCAGGGTATCCCCACGAGTCGCCCGCTCGTACAATAGAGACATGAGAACGACACAGTGGAATATGACTGCCGTCAGAAGGAGCCTCTGTGGAATTTAGTGCCGAAGAGAAACAAGGCCTCTATCGCGCCATCTACGACCGGCGAGACGTGCGGGCCCAATTCCGTCCAGATCCGCTTCCCCCCGCCGTGCTCGGGCGACTCCTGGCAGCTGCTCATGCCGCCCCATCGGTCGGCTTCATGCAACCCTGGGACTTCCTGCTCATTGAGGATCTCGCCCTGCGGCGCACCATCCACCGCATGGTCGCGAGGGAAAACCAGCGTGCGGCGGCCAACTATGCTGGAGAGCGAGCGGCCTTGTATCAATCGCTGAAGCTGGAGGGGATTCTGGAGAGTCCACTCAATCTCTGTGTCACGTGTGATCGCCGCCGCGGCGGTCCCCAGGTGTTGGGTCGCAACACGATGCGGGACACCGACCTGTTTAGTGTCTGCTTAGCAATCCAGAATCTCTGGTTAGCCGCCCGTGCCGAAGGCGTCGGCGTGGGCGGGGTGAGCATCTTGGAGCCACAGGAATTAGCACGGCTCCTCGGCCTACCGGCGGACGTGGTGCCGGTAGCTTATCTTTGTCTGGGGTGGGGCACCGAGTTTTCGCCGGGGCCCGACCTGGAGCGAGCGGGGTGGCGAGACCGCCTGCCGCTGCAGGCATTGCTGCATCACAACCGTTGGAGAACGGCCGTGCCAGAGACGCTGGTCGTCGGGCTCTATCCTCCCGAGCAGGATGGCAACCCAACGAATGGCTGATAACGGCCAATCGGTCAAACTAAGCCCAGTCCCAACACTGCTGCTACTACCCGCAAAGTAGGCGGCTAACAATTAAGCAAAAAAGTGCTTTGCATTTCGCAATTTGGGACACAGGTGTCTGCATGGGCGAGCTCATACGTCATCGTTGAGGAGAATTTCACTCAAAGTGCAGCATTCCTCGGAGAACATGACCGGGGACGAACATCCACGGTATCAAGCCGCGGAAGTGCCGTGGCTCCGGCCGACCACCAAAAGAAAGGCGGAGTTTGCTTGCAATTTTCAGGTATATCCCGTATAAGACGACATCCGGGTTTAGGAACTACTACCCGTTTCTTCCACTTCACTGAGCCTTCCCCATTCTTCCTCCTACTTCGTGCTCTGGCCCCGGACACGATGCAAAACAACAGTTCGTGTGGAAAGGTGTCCACAAAGAGCGTAAGAGTCGCTCCTGGATATGGTGGTCCAAGCCTTGGGGTTCACCTGGTGATTCCCCAAAGTGAGGGACCTGTGTGTTCAGGCTGACGTTTAGGATGGACCGTCTCGTATGGTTTGGGCGGAGCTTTAGCTATCGGACAGCGACAGTAAGGAGAAAACAAGAGGTATCGCACATTTCCGTTGATGGGAAGCGGCATCATCACTTTGTGTGATCTCCACCACTCCACACGGGAACTCCTCTCTTGGATTTGGGGTGTGCTCTTTCTGGTCTGCAATGGTCCCTCGCGTCTCATCGCCCTCGGCTCCATGCCCGCAATGGCATCCCATGCCGCTCTGAATGACGTGCCATTGAGTAGGGGACGAGTGAGCGGTTTCACCAGGCACTGGTCTTTACGATCTGCTTCAGAGCCTTCAAATGTCGAACACCAAACACCACCTAGCACCCCCTGCCCTGGGTCACCACTGCGGTGGTACCGTTACTTTGGTCAATCGTCCTCGTCTCTGGTCGACCGTAGGTGCCAATCGTTTTGCCGAAGAAGGCCTCTGCGGCGTCTCGATTGCGCGTAGGCGTTATGAGAGAAGTAATGAGCTTGGGGAATTCGGTAATGCTGGTTTTTCTCTCGTCGACAAACAGAAGCTAGAGCCTGGCAGTCTACACAAAGGAGCACCTCTCCATGGAATTAGTACGCACTTGGAGCTTTCCTCAGACGACGTATCGGTATCACATTTTCCTGATTTGGATGTTCGCCCTGTTGCCTGGGAGAGCAGAAGCCTGGGGGAATGCCGGCCATGCCATAGTGGCAGGCCTCGCGGAAACCTATTTGCAGGCGCACGCGCCTCACGCGCTGGCGAAGGCCAATGAGCTCGTGAATGGCAAATCCCTTAGAGAGCGTTTTGAAAGTGTCATCTAACTATCCAACAACCGCAGCATCCGATGAATACTAGCCAGATACACCATTGCCTCACTGGAGGTGACTTGGTGCTCAAAGTCTTTGCTCAAGCGCCGATAGCGTCCTAGCCATCCGAATGTCCGTTCTACCACCCACCGGCGCGGAATCACGACAAAGCCCTTGGCGTCCGGAGGCCGACAGGTAATCTCCAGACGCCACCGGCAGGTTTGCTTGACCCAGGTCACAATGGCTTCATAACCCCCATCAGCCCAGATGAGCTTCAAGCGGCACCAGCGGTTGTGGACATTGCGCTTAACGCGCGCAAAGAATTTCTCCAAGAGGAGTTTGCCGCCCGTGCTATCGGGGATCCCGGCACTGTGCACCACTGCTAGCAACAGCAACCCCAAGACATCCACCACGATGTGGCGTTTACGCCCATTGACCTGTTTATGGACATCCGTTCCTCGTTGTTCTCCCCCTTCCGCCGTCTTGACGCTTTGGCTATCGATAATCGCCGCACTGGGCTGGGGCTCCCGCCCTTCTTGTTGGCGGACGGCTTTGACCAATGCCGTGTTGAGCGTCTCCCACAGCCCACTGTTGCGCCAGCGCCAGTAATACCCATACACCGTCTGCCACGGGGGAAAGTCATGGGGCAGCAACCGCCAGGCCTCCCCACTCCGCACGATATAGAAAATGGCATTGAGAATCTCACGGTACGCCCAGGTGCGCGGGCGACCCCGTCCACTCAAGGGCAGTGGGAACAGGGCGGCCAAGCGGCTCCATTGTTTATCGTTCAAGTCCGTTGGGTACTCACGTCGGGGTTGGGTTTCCATCCCCCAAGGCTA
>CAYTVL010000172.1:0-4634 GCA_964441775.1 uncultured Enterobacteriaceae bacterium | reverse complement strand
CGCCAAGAATTCGTGGATTTTGATTATGCGGGGCGGGGGTATCCGACGACATTCCTGGCAGAGCAGAAACGAGGGGAGTCCTGAGAGGCTGCCGTAGGTCCTCGGGCTCGCGCCGCCCCTGCCATAGGGTCCGCTGGGACGAAGCGAGGCCGGGATCGGTGAGCCATGCGAAGGGGCAGGAACGAAGCCGAGACGAAGGAAACAAGGTGAACGGTGGTAGCGGGAAACACCCGAGGCTGGAGGCCTAACGAACCGTTCCACGTGACCGCTGCCCGGTGGCGGATACTGCTGAACCTGAAAAGTCTCGTGTGGGCGGCGGCCCATGATCGCAGGCGTTAGGCCGCGATTGAGCTAGAGGTGGCTCACTGTTACGCTGAATGTCATGACAGAGGGCTTTGAACTGCTCAGCGAGGTGACGCGTATCGAAGTCATGGCTGTCAACCTGTCGATCCGAGAACGAAAGAGATTGAAAGCACAGTTTGGTGGTCGCCGCTGGAGAAAACTGAAAGGAGAAGGCCGAGTACGATTTCCCAACGGCGAGATTCGCCAAGCAGAGCTGCACTGGTACGAGGCTCACGGAATCGGGCGACGTAAGATGAAAGTCAAACGCGTCTTGGACTGATGCCGATGGATACAAAAGAGACACCAATCAACTTTGCAGTTTGCCTTGCGGCCGCAGGGGATGAAGACGTAGAAGTGGGCAAAGTCTACAGAATTTTACCAGATACGAAAGCCGCGGAAGTGGGTTGCTTGCGAGTCATCGACGAGTCGGGCGAGGACTACCTCTATTCGGTGGAACAGTTCATGGTCTTAGACTTGCCCGAGGCAGAGCGGGAGCGGTTGCGAGCCGTGCTTGAGGCCGATGCGGCCTAACCTGCGCCTGCAGCGCACGCGGCCCCGGTGGCGGTTCCTGCTGAAGCCAAACGGCAGCAGTTGGGGCCGCGCCCCTGAGCACAGCGTTAGGCACCTACATCTATGGTTACTGACCGGATATCCCAACTCGCTACGGCCGCTACGGTGACCGTCATGTTCTTCAGCCTCCTTTGGTTACATCCTTTCCTCGCGGGCTGGAGCACAACCTATCACGTTGCCGGGAGCGCGGCAGCAGCTCTCGCATCAGCCGCAATTTACCGTTTTTTGGCGGACAGAGCCCTCTGGCTATTCAGAAGATGGCAATTCCTGCGCAAGCTTGTCCTCGGCAACGCATTTATCGAGGGCACCTGGGTTGGCCACTACGTCCACAACAACGAACATAGATTCACAATCGAACAGATTGACCAGTCTTCAGGGACTACCGTCATTCACGGACGAGAGTTCGATGCCGACGAGAAGGCCCGTGCGAAATGGAATTCCAACGCAGTTTCTATTGATATGACACGTAGGGAACTACTCTATTCATACACCTGCCAAGTATTCGTCACCAAACATGTGCAGGAAGGGCTTGGAGTGTTTGCAATCGTTTTTGAGGTTCCAGGCAAGGCCGCACGCACACTCGATGGTTACTCAGTTGACCTCATTGATGGCGACCGCGACCCAAACACGGAACACAAGATCTCTGACAGCGTTGTCAAAGACGAATTTGCCCTCGCTGAAGCACGGAGGATTTTCAATGTCCCAAAGTAGCGAACCGGTGCCTAACCATCCACGCCACCGCATCGCGGCCCTGTGGCGTGAGGGAATGAACGTGAAAGGCCGCGGGTGGGCCGCTCGCGGTGCGCGGGAGCGTTGGGTCGCTAAAAGGTTGGCTCTGAACTTAAAGGAAATCTTTCTTTAAGAATATGCCATTGAAAAAAAGGTCAACAATATTTCTTCAGGTAGTCATTGTGCTCATCGGCATCGGCGCTCTTGTCGTCATGCTTTGGGAGCCCAACATCGAAGGTAGGAACGCCCACGCCACGCTTTTTGAGGTGTACTTCAAAGATCCGTTTCTGGCGTATGCGTATATAGCGTCCATTCCATTTTTCGTGGCGCTCTATCAGGCATTCAAGGTGTTGGAATATGCCGGACAAAACAAAGTGTTCTCGCCAGTGACTGTGAAAGCCTTGCGGACAATAAAATATTGCGCAATAGCTATTATCGGTTTTGTCGTGGTAGGAGAAATTTTCATTATGTTGGGCAATAGTGATGACCGAGCAGGAGGGGTTTTCATGGGCATCCTCATCACCTTCGGTTCGGTCGTTATTGCCACTGCAGCGGCGATGTTTGAACGGGTTTCGCAAAATGCCGTGGAGAAAAAGTCCGAGAACGACTTAACGGTGTAAGGGAAGCTAATATGGCAATCACCTTGCCGTTTCGCAATTCATTGAGGAGGAGGACGATGATGGATACTAAGGCTATCGTTTGGATGGGAGTCATGTTGATGGGGGCGACACTGCTCAGTGGCAACTCCCCAACGCCTCCACGTGCCGAAGCGCAGACTTCCCAAGCGAGACCGCCAGCCAGTGGCGACGCTAAGACTAACCCAATCGTCCAAGCTCTCTTTGAGAAGACGCTGCAAGCCCAGCGTGCCTGGGTCAACGGCGACAGTGCCCCCTACTGGCAGGACCTGTACGCCCATAGCGAGGACTTAACTATCTTTGGTCCGTTTGGGGGTGAGCCGCTCCCGGGTTGGGCCAAAGTGCAGCCGCTCGCGCCTGGTGTGGCAGCGCTGTTCAAAGGGGGCACGACCGACCTGGAACTGGTTCATGCGATGGTGGGCGAAAACCTCATCTGTCTGGTGATGATTGAGCGGGGGGAGTTGAAATTCGCGGGACACGAAGGAGTGCAGCGCTGGGTGCTATGGGTTACGCAGATGTACCAGAAGGACGGGGAGCAGTGGCGGGTAATCCATCGGCATGCCGACCCGCTCATCCAGAGCCGCCCGCTTGACGAGGTGCTCGCTCTGCTGACGCCGCCGTCGGCAAAGTAAGGGAGAGGCTTCGCCACCTAACAAGGCCGTCCTCGTGACCGCCGCCCGCTTGCGGATTGGAATGAACGTGAAAGGTCCCGTCCGGGCGGCGGCCCGAGACAGCGGGTGTTAGGCTCACTTCTGCAAAGTCAAAGGAGGAAAGATATGCCAGCACGGAAGCCAGAAGAGTGTGACATCCTGATAGACCAAGCGCTGAAGAGCAGAGACCTGGACGCTGCCGTCGCGCTGTACGAACCCAATGCCACGTTGGTCCTCGACTCCGGGGAGGTTGTCACTGGCAAAGCCGCGATTCGGGAGGCCCTCAAAGGCTTCTTGGCCTTCGAGGAGGTCCATTTCACCCGGGAGATCACGGCTATTCAAAGCGGAGATGGGAATCTGGCTATGTTACGCGGAGCGTGGAGCGCGACCAGCACCGGGCCGGATGGCAAACCAGTCACGATCACTGGCAATAATGTTGAGGTAGTGCGTCGTCAGCCGGATGGGACCTGGTTATTCGTGATTGATCATCCGCGCGGGGCGGATTGAAGGACACGACTACACCCTCTCCAGTTCCCCACCGGCCCAGACTCTCGGTGAGTCACGTGCGAGTAGGGAGAAGAAGCCGAAGCGGCCGAGAATGGAGGACAGGGCACAATGGAGAAGGACAGAGCCGAGAGGCTGAGCCCAACCCCTCTCAGGCCTCGGATGTCCAGAGGGCGGACGGATGCATTGCGGGGGCGGGGTGGCCGTCCGTAGAATAAACGGTGAAGCGTCAGGGCCAAGCGACTGCGGCTGACTTGATTTCGGTTGCTGGTCGCAGCACGTGGGCTGCACCCAACCCCTCTTGAGGGTCAAGGTTTCGGTGGCGTACTGGTCCACGGGAAACCGTGGCGTCCGCAGGCATCACGCCCTAGAAACTCTTCAGTGCCCTCATTCCGGTCTACTCAAGGCCAGCGGGTTGTGTCGCGAGACACTCCTAGTTAGTGTCAGACTCGGCGGAGGGGCAGCCACGGAGACTTGGTGACGGAGCACCAAGGAGGTGAGCGGGAGAGACCGTCCAATCAACCCCGAGGGCTTCGGGCCTATGGTCCAGATGCTCCGTCGTAGTCAGAGCTACAGGGAGAAAGCGCATCGAGAAGGTTTGCCCCGTGTCAGCCAGTGAGGCGGCAGGCTCTGTCTCTCCCCTCAGGGGTTATGCGGTCACAAAGCGCTGGAGATCAAAGGCGTGTTCCCGCGTGAGCATATAGTACACGGCGCGCGCCAGCTTGTGGGCCAGCACCGTGAGCGCTTTGGCTTTGCCGTGTTTGTGTTCGAGTGTGGCAAAATACTCTTTCCCCGGCTGATTGTGCCGTAAGAATAACACCGCGGCTTCGGCAAAGGCCCAGCGCAGATGCACGTTGCCGATCTTTTTGCCTGAGGTGCCCAGTCGTTTGCCATTGGATTCCTTGGCGCATTTCACCAAGCGGCAGGAGGAGACGAAATCCTGTACGCGCGGGAAACGGGCGATGTCCTGGATCTCATAGAGCAGGACCAAGGCCAAGATTTGCCCAATCCCCGGGACCGATTGGAGCCGCGCAAAGGTTTGCCCATCATGGGCTTTGGCACTGCGGGTAATATAGAGTTCGACCTCGCTGAGCAATTGATCATAGGGATTGATGAGGGACACATCGACTTCAAGCGTCTTGCGGACACTAGGATCAGGAAAGTGGTCGGCGACGCCTTCGCGGTTCGCTTTGTAGGCCAGCCG
>CAYTVL010000171.1:0-4708 GCA_964441775.1 uncultured Enterobacteriaceae bacterium | reverse complement strand
TCTTGATGTATCAGCGAGTGCTCCTCTGTGCCAATCTCTTGTGGTTCGATTTAGCTTTCACATCCGTCCTCGTTTAGCCTCCAGCAGCGAAAGGGAAAGAAAACCTACTCACCCGGTCAACACAGTACGAAAGAAAGGAGGACACAGTATGCAACACACGCAGCAAGGGCGAATACGGTGTAGCCACTACTCCAAATCCCACAACTTTCCCACAATTTTCCCACAACTTCCCAGGTGTTTTCGGCGTCTTTTGTATTCATGACATTCATCCTGCAGGACATGTCACCATTCACTCACTCAACAACACTGCTCGAAGAAAGGAGCAACACTATGCCCAATGTAGACATCAAAGAGAATCATATCACCTACAGCGGGAAGACGTATTTCCGCGGCGGCGCCGACGACGTCATCTTGGGTGACATCGGCGAGAAACGCACTCCACTCCTCAAACAGAATTACCTAGAGGTGAAGGATCACCTTCCTGCCGTCAACCTCACCGGCGTGCGCTCCACAGCCGTCGAGATCGACGCCTCCACGCTGTCCAAAACCGACTTTCCGCTGAAGGTCAACGCGATCGTGCCGGTCAGCGGCGTCCCCGTGCCGACCAAGTTCGACGGCGAGGTGGCCTGTTCCAAGCTGAAATCTTACGAACTCAAACTGGTGAAGGTGAGCATCCTCCCGCACGACTTGGCCAAAGCGGTCAATCAGTCGCCACAGAAACAGCAAGCGCTCCTCGACTGGGGGCATGACGCCCGCATCGCTCACGAGGTCTTTCTGGTGATGGCGGCCGAGGTGGCGACCAAGTTCGATCGCGATGTCGCGGTGAGTCTTTCGGCGGGGGTGGACGGCGTGATGCAGGCGACGGTAGGTGGAAGTGGATCGGCCTCCGGCTCTCTGACCGTGAAGTTTGCCCCCGGCGTCTGTTTTGCGTATCTCCTTGCCAAACCGAAGTGGGATGGGCATCAGATGATCGACGCCGATGATGATCAGTGGAGCTTCAACTAACCACACTGGGCGGTCATGGCCGCAGGCGGACCAGCCTGCGGCCTGGCGCGCGCCCCGACTTTCTGGCGCTATCAACTTTAATGAACGCTCCACGCCCTATGGCCGCGTGCGGAGTACGGTGCCACCGTCCCAGTCCCCTTCATATCCTGTAAAATTCGCAGGCAACCCAGCGCGGCGAGCTCTTTGCAATGTCATCAAGGTGAATGGGGGGAGGCCGCATGGGAGCAGGGGACGCCGTGCGGCAGAACTGAACCTATCGCCATACGGTGTGGCTGATGATCTTGATGAGAAGGCGGTGATGCTGCTCGCGGGGGGCTGAGGTTGCCGTGCGCTTGCCGTTCTCGCGCCACACGAACCCTCTGCTGAATATGGTGACAAGGCCGAGCGAAGCCCTAGGGCTTCGCTCGCGTCTTTGTTTTCCCCGTCCTTTTCTCTCTGCTCTTGCCCGTGGTTCCCCCTGCTGCCACCCTTTTGTGTGGGCTGGTTACTCTCAGGGGATGGTGTTGTGAGGAGGTGCGCCGGGGTGAGGTCGAGGCCTATTGCCTGTTCGTCGGGAGCAGCGAGTCGGTCGCCTCCGCCAAAACCGACGTGACCGTCTTCACACGGCTGACGCCCGATGCCGTGAGCGTCTTGAGCCATCCCGATTGTCTTCACGCCAGAACAGAACTCCTTTGTCGCAGGAACGTATGAAGGTTGTTCCTTCTTGATCACTCATTGTTACATTACAAACATAGGATCGCTCAATCCTGCCATGAGCGCCCTGGGGCGGAAGAGGGACACTTTTGGGGTGGCGCTGCGCTTCCCAAGGCAGTTTCATTTGAGAGTGTTATCAGTGGCCTGGCGGATCGGACAGCGTCTCTTCTGAAGAGGACGCTTCTCTCTGACGAGCAGGACCTTCCCTACGCTCAGGAGAGGTTGTTTCGCTTCTCTCTGCCGCTGAGGGGCGGCTCTCTTCACCTGGGGCATAGTGAGACAACGCTTGCGGGAACGCGGTGAGCAGCGGAGGGATATCCTGTTCCCCAAGGAGTAGGTTCTTGGCAGAGAACTCGTGTCCGTACAGCGCTCGTGTGGCCTGCACATCATACGTCAGGACAGAACCACCAAGATCGACCCCAGCAAACAACCCTTCACTACGCGAATACGAGAGAAACGTTGCTTGGAAGCTTGGGTCCGTAGCCGCGCTGGCCGAGCGCCCCACGGGTCCAGCCGCAATCCCCATATCCGTGCTCAACGTTACCGTCGCATTACACAAGTCCGTCACTCCTTGCCTATTCATCACTAAAAGAATCAGGTCTGTACTCTTTGCCCCAATCTGAAAGCCCACGCTGCCACCCGCAAGCGTAAAAAAGGCGGGTGCGCCCCACGGGGCAGCGCTGCTCTGCCGACAGCTCACAATGCCGTAGCCGTAATTTGCTCCCAGAATAAATCCTGCTTGGATCATGGCTGGGAATATCGCGACACACTGCGCCTGCTGTAAGAGATCAAGTGGAATACGTTGATCAGGAATCTCCATGATTTCCTCCAGCACCTGCGCCGCTCTGCGCGCCACTTTCCCTTTCCCTTCCTGCGCGACCGCCTCTTTGGCTGAGAAGGAGGACGCGGACTCCGACGGCGGTTCGACTGTCGTCGCGTTATCGCTGGGAGACTGTGTCTCCTGCGAAAAGGCCGGCGAGAAAACGACCACCAGCAACAAGCCCATGACTAGTGTGCGAAGAACCATGATGTTATCTCCAGCTTCTATAGGCACGATGAGGAAGAGCCTGGTGTCTCCTGAGTAAGTCCAGCCACGAACGCGAGGACGTTAGTGGCTCGCTTGCTTAGGACACGCCACAGCGAAGCTTCTCTCAGCGCGTGCCGTTCTTCAGGGCGCGGTCCAATGCTCGCCCGGCTTTCTGCGCCGGGCTCGGAGGATCGAGCGTCTCTCGTCGTTCCTCGGCCGGCGCCTCTGGCCTGAGCGAGGCTCTGCTCGATGTGCACATGAACGCACATGGTGTGGCCTGCCATGGCCGCGGGGCAACCGATTCCTTTCCTACTCTGTCCATGCCTTTTGAGGAACAATGTCGAACACACGACCCATCCTGCCTCCTCGCCCCCAACAGGCCACCCGACTGCGCCCGGACTTAGATCTGGCCCATGAGTAGGAGAAGAAGAAGGATCATCAGGATGAGGCCCGCCCCACCACTGGGATAATATCCCCATTGTCTGCTGTAGGGGTACGTGGGTAAGGCGCCCACGGCTATCAAGATCAAGACAATCAGCAAAATCGTTATCATGGCATTCCTCCAATTCTAAGTTGCTCTTTCTCTTGTGACACGCGGTCAAACAGGCGTCTCTCCATAGCGCTTACTCATGGTGATATGTACGGCGCCGCCTTCGTTGCTCGCACTGAACCGAGACCTCTTCTGCCCGCAAGGCGAATGGTCTATCAGGGTCGCTTCACTGCTTGCCTTCTTGGCCTCGATCTTCGTCGCCACGGTCTTTCCATCTTTCGTATCTGTGGTCATTATGACGAAGTCACTCACCTTCACCTCGGTCAGCCCACACGTCTTCCCCTTATAGCTCAATAGCCGCCATTGGCCCCACGTCATGGAAGTGCTGGGTTTTGCCAACGGTGTCCGTCATCGCGAGCGGATCGGGATGCATCGCTACAACCTTTCCTTGAAAGAAGCTGGGCAAGACGAGTGCCAGCAAGCTCATGAAATGGACTTGGGGAGAGAGCAAGGAAAAAAGCACCTCCGCCGTGTGAGCTGTGCCCCCTCCATCCTCGATGTTGTCGCAGCCGCGGGTAAAAAAGAGACGCCTTTGCTGCCTTCTAGGGAGTTTGCGTCCAACGACAAAGAACAAGGCTGCGAAGGGAGGACGCAAAGGAGACGTGTGACACTCGTGCTCCCTTTCTTGCTGCGAGTGACGGCCTGTTTTGCTCACCTCCCCTGTCGAGCTTTTCACACCAGGTGAGGGGTGCGCGGTGATGTCCTAAGATTCCTGGAAAAAGGGAGGGCATAGACGGGAGCCACTGCCGAGGAGAAGTAATCAAGTGACGAGCAAGATTACGATCTTATCGAAGGAGGACTCCCGATGGAGAAGAAGATAGCACCCAGTGAACGCAAAGCCCAGGCGATCCAGGCCTTAGTGCAGGGGCAGCTCGAGGCACGGAGCGGAGAGGAATTATTGAGCACCTTAGTCCGGCTGTCGACGGAACGGGTGTTGCAGGAAGCTTTAGAAGAAGAACAAGCCCAGACGTTGGGCCGGGGGCGGTATGAACGGCGGGAAGAACCCCGCGGGTACCGCAATGGGTACGAGGCAGGAACGGTGAAGACCGCAGAAGGCGTGCTGCGGGTGGAGGTGCCGCAGATCCGGGGACGAGACGAACCGTATCGCTCTGCGCTGTGGGGCCACATCGCCACCACCAGTGATGTGCTCAAGAAACTGATTGTGGAGATGTACACGGGCGGGATGTCCCAACGGGATATTGAGTATGGGTTAGAGAAAGCGCTCGGGCAGTTCGTGCTCTCCAAGAGCGCCGTCAGCGAGTTAACGGAGAGTTTGACGCGCGAATACGAAGCGTTTTGTACGCGCGACCTCAGCGGCTATGACGTGGCCTATCTCTTTCTGGATGCGGTCTATGAACCGTTACGACGTTGGGGCAGCAACACGGTAAACGCGCTTCAAGTGCTGTGAAAACCGAGGAGTTGCATCAAGTAGA
>CAYTVL010000170.1:0-4765 GCA_964441775.1 uncultured Enterobacteriaceae bacterium | reverse complement strand
ATGAGGGATAAAATACCACATTTCCCCAAAACCTATCCTGCAAGAGCACTAGGCATATTGGAGAGTCTTTAGAGCAGTTCACTTTAACCGCTTGAGACAAGCGTAGCCCGTCTCTGGAGGACACTATGGGTCAAAAGGTTCTTATTACTGCCGCCGCCTCAGGAATTGGCCTTGAGATTGCGCGCGCATTCTCGGTAGCCGGTGCAACAGTGTTTATTACTGATATCAACACGCAGGCCATCGAGGCCTCTAAAAAAGAGATACCTGGCTTGCTAGCCACGTTATGCGATAACTCCAAACGCTCAGATATCGAAGCGATGGTTCCCGCAGCGGTCAGTGCGCTTGGTGGCCTCGATGTCCTGGTCAACAACGCCGGTATCGCGGGTCCCACCGCGTCAGTTGAAGAGGTAGATCCGGACAAGTGGGAACAGGTAATTACAGTCGATCTCATCGGCACCTTCAACGTCACGCGGCTCGCGATTCCTCACCTCAAGAAATCCGCAGCTGGAAGCATCATCATCATGTCCTCCGTTGGCGGGCGCTTCGGCTATCCGAATCGCAGTCCCTATAACGTTGCCAAGGCGGGCCTAATTGGCTTTGCCCAGACGCTCGCAATCGAATTGGGCGACGACAATATTCGCGCCAATGCCATCGCTCCGGGAGCGGTTGGCGGCCCGCGAATTGAGAATGTTCTGGCAGGCCGTGCAGAGGCAGAGGGCAAGAGTATCGATGAAGAGAGAGCGAATGCGCTCAGCGCCCAGTCGCTGAAGCGCTTCGTAGACCCGAAGGATATCGCTTCGCTCTGCGTCTTTCTGGCCTCAGATGCTGGCAAATCTATTTCTGGGCAAGTCCTTCCAATCGATAACGGCGCGCTCAAAGCCTCATAACCATTATCAGCTCAGGGAGAACGCATCATGGCACAAGGACTTCGTGAACAACTTATCGGAGCATGGGAGCTGGTCTCATATGAGGAAAAGCCGGTCGACGGCTCGCCCTCCTTCTATCCCATGAGCGAGAAGCCCATGGGGATCATCCTGTACACGCCGGATGGCTACATGTCAGCGCAGTTGAGTAAGCCGAACCGCAAGCCCTTTGTCTCTGGGGACTGGTTCAAAGGAACGGACGAAGACTATAAGCAGGAAGCGTCGACTTACATTGCGTATACCGGCGAATTCCATGTGGACGAGGAAGCGAAGACGCTGACGCATTCCATGTTTATCTCCCTGTTCCCGAACTGGATTGGTCAGACGCAGCCGCGCGTGGTGAAGATTGAGGGAGATGAACTTCATCTCAGCACCGCCAGCCCGATCCAGTCGGGCGGGAAAACAGTAATGTCTTACTTGAAGTGGAAGCGTGCAGCCAGGAATTGACGACGCTTGTGAGCCGTTGAGGACAACGACGAGCGAGGACTTCGGATCGTTCGGCGGCACCCGGTGTGACCCTCTGCTTAGGGCTCCGTTCGACAGCCATGCGATGAGGCTGGTACCTTCCGACCGAGCGCTTGCCAAACCAACCGGATGAAGAAGCGAATGCTGATCTCGAACGGACAATAAACTCAAGGAGGCTCTAGCATGACTGCAACTGTGCTCCTGTGCGGCCGGATGTTCGACGGTTCCTCGGAAGAGCTGACGGGACCGACGGAGGTCGAGAGCGGGCAAGAACGGGGGCTGGAGGTTCAACTGAGCGGTTGCTAGGCTTGGCCCGCTATGGAACCAGCTCAAAGCCCCATCGAAATTTATCAGTTCCGCGTCGCGCTCCGTGAAACCAGTCCTCATATCTGGCGGCGGTTCTTGGTGCGCAGCGACAGTTCTATCGTCGACTTGCACCAGGCTATCCAGATCGCCTTTGGCTGGAACGGGCGACGGACGTTTGCCTTCGAGGTGCAAGGGTACCGGCACGGTGTCCGGCGTGAAGGTGATGCGCGAGACATGCGGTTGGCCGATTTTCGGTTCTATGTGAAAGAGCGCTTCTCCTACACCTACAATACTACAGATCAAGAGAGCCGTCCGTGGCAGTTTGCCATTCGCCTGGAGCAAAAGCTTGCCATGGACGTCCGTCAGCACTATCCCCGTTGTATTGGTGGGGTCGGCGCTCCACCGCCAGAACTGTGTGGAGGTCCTATTGCGTTTGAGAGCCTCCGCGATCTGTTCACCCCCGCGTATGTCGCCTGGCGAACGGAAGACATGCGCGCGGAAGGGTGGACTGCGGAACAAGAGGAAGAATTCCGTTACCTCCAGCCATGGATACAACGTAAACTGGATCGGAGGGTGATCAATCAGCAGTTACGTCAGGTCGGAAATCTGACGAGGAAGGAGAGAGCGTAGCCATGAAGGTACGACTTCAGGTGATTATTGAGGATGACGATGGCCATATCCTCGACACCCACGATGTTTTCTCCTTCCAGTGCACCCACTTCCAACCGGAACAAGTGGGACTGACACTAGCCGAAGCCAAGGAAACGTTGCACGGCATCCAAGAAACAGTTGTCCATCATCAAGTCGACGACTATTTGCAAACGCGGCGTTACTGCCCGGCATGTGGACAACAACGGAAGCGGAAAGGGAAGCAGACGCTGGTGTACCGCACGTTGTTTGGTTCCTTCCAGCTGCCCAGCCCTCGCTTCTATCGGTGTCGCTGCCAAGATTCGGGACCGCGCAGTTTGAGTCCATTAGCGCAAGTGTTGGCGGAGCGGACCGCTCCCGAACTGCTCTATCTGGAGACGAAGTGGGCGGCGCTGATCCCGTACCGCGCCACCAGCGAATTACTGGCCGATGTCCTGCCCTTCGACCATGCTGTGAGCACCGCTGTGCTCCGAGGGAACGTCCACAAGGTGGCCCAACGCATGGAAGGAGAACTAGGAGAAGAGCGGTTCCTGTTTATCACCCCAGAGGACAAGGAAGATTCATCCTTGCCTGACCCAGGTCCGCCACTGACAGTCGGACTGGATGGTGGCTATGTCCATAGTTGCGAACAGCCCAGCCGTCAGGAAGGGTGGTTTGAAGTGATTGTCGGCAAAAGTCTCACGGCGGAAGGCGACGCGAAGTGTGTAGCGTTTGTCCACAAACGAGACAGCAACCCGAAACGACGAATCTTTGCACTCCTGAAATCCCAGGGAGTTCATGCCAATCAGCCCGTGACATTTCTGAGTGACGGCAGAGAAACGGTGCGCAATCTGCAGCTCTATCTAAATCCGCTCGCGGAGCACCTGTTGGATTGGTTTCATGTAGCGATGAAACTGACGGTGATGGGGCAGATGAATAAGGGGAGGCAGAAAGTAGAAGCCCGGGCCCTGGTTAACGATGTAGAGAAGCAATTAGACAGCCTCAAGCACCATCTTTGGAACGGGAATATCGCACAGGCGCTCCGGCTCATTGACTATCTCCAACTTATCCTGCGCGATGACACGATGAGTCTGGAACGCCAGAAACTGTTCAAAGCGGTACGGGAATTCGGGGGGTACATCGCGACCAACCAACAATTCATTCCCGACTATGGCGATCGCTATCGCAACGACGAAGTCATCACGACGTCCTTTGTCGAATCGGCCGTGAATCAGGTAGTGAGTAAGCGCTTTGTGAAGGCGCAGCAAATGAGATGGAGTCAGCGCGGGGCGCATCTGCTGTTACAAATCCGGGTGGTGCTATTCAAGTAATGCTCTCGAGAGATTCATGCTACCGTGGGTCCGGAACAGCACTCAAGAAGAGAGGAAGCCGGGGAGAGAATAATGATGCTGAGAGAAGCATGTCCACAATGTGGATCCAGATGGTATAAACGGAATGGACACATTCATACGGGCAAACAAAATCACCGCTGCAAGGTGTGTGGTCGAGCCTTCGTGCTGACGCCAGAGAAGTCGGTCATCACTGAAGAACAACGCGGGCTGATTGAACGCCTCCTCTTGGAACGCATCTCGCTCCGCGGCATCTGCCGCGCGGTGGGCGTCGGTTTGCAGTGGCTCTTGCAGTTTATGGTGACGCGGTTCCAGGCGGCTCCTGAGGATCTCCATGCCAAGCCGCCAAACAGCACCCCGGCGGTGATCCTGCAGCGGCTGGAGACCGAGCTGGACGAGCTCTGGAGCTTTGTAGGGAAGAAGACAAACCGCCACTGAGTCTGGGTTGCGATGGAGGCCGCGACGCGCCACGTCATTGCCTTCCATGTCGGGGACCGTAGTCAGGCCAGCGCGGAACAGTTATGGGCTAACCTGCCGGCCGTGTATCGTGAGCAGGCGATTTTCTACACCGATCAGTATGCCGTCTACAAAGGCGTGATACCTCCAGCCCGGCATCGCGCGATCACCAAACTCGCCCGCAAGACCAATCATGTAGAGCGCTTCAACTGCACGTTGCGGCAGCGGGTCTCGCGGCTGGTGCGTGGCACGTTATCGTTCTCGAAGACCTTGGCCAATCACATCGGAGCCATCAAGTATTTCATCTGTCACTACAACCTCACTAAGAGTGCAGCATTACTTGAATAGCACCACCCGCCATTGAGCCTATTATCCCACGCCGGAGCAACAATCAGGTTGCCACTCACCAAGATGGACGGAGGCTGCGCCGTTGCAAGCGGCGTTGGATTATTGAACGGACCAACTCCTGGCTGCAAAACTTCCGTCGCTTGGTGGTGCGCTATGAGCGCTCGGTGCAAAACTTTGAAGCCTTTGTCCATATGGCCTGTGCGGTCATGATGCTCAAAAGGGTTTAGGGATGACTTCTAAGCTCGACTTTATCCAATCACGCCGCATAGCAGACCACGTCGGTTAAGCGCT
>CAYTVL010000169.1:0-5025 GCA_964441775.1 uncultured Enterobacteriaceae bacterium | reverse complement strand
CAGAGAGCCCGGCAGTCGATGTTGCGGCAGTAGCAGAACTGCTGGATGAGGACCTGGAAGTCTTCGACACGGTCCCCTATCGCTTTGATAACAAGCAGCAGTTTGTGGAGTTTCTCCAAGGAGCGACGAGTAGGCTGGCGTCAAGCACTTTCCACTTGCGGCAGCTGTCCTGTCGCGTATTTAACGACACTACCGGGATTGCCAATGCCTATGACTCGTTTACTGGGGTGACGAAAGATGGCCAGGTGCGGAGCGTGCACGGACGTACAACGCTGGTCTTCGTCAAACGCGGCAGTCACTGGAAGATCGTGAGCGCCCACTTCTCTCATCTGCCGCATGCCTCCTGAGGCGAGTGGTGCGGGTTGTCCCAAGGCAGTGTTCCTATACGCCATTGCTCCACTCACGTTGTGGTCTTATAACCCGGAAAGATGAACCATGCGCATCACTAACCCCTTCATCGACCACGCTCCGACTGACCTTGAGGACCACGCCCTTGTAGCGCGCGCCCGCTCGGGCAGTCGGGAGGCGCTCGAAGCGCTCGTCCGGCGGCATCGGGGCTGGATCTACAACCTCGCTGTCCGTATGCTCTACCACCCGCACGACGCCGAAGATGCGACGCAAGAGATCCTCATCAAAGCCGTAACTCGGCTCTCGTCCTTCGAGGGCCGCAGCAGCTTCCGCACCTGGCTCTACCGCCTCGTCATCAATCACGTGTTGAATATGAAGCGCGGTCGCATAGAGCACGAAATTCTTGGGTTCCCCGTGTATGGCGAGGCGCTCGACGCCACGCCGGACTTCGAGTTGCCCGATCCCAACTCCGTCCCAGCGGAGGTGCAGCTGCTCGTGACCGAGGTCATGATCAGCTGCGTGTCCGGTATGCTGCTCTGTCTCGATCGTGAGCAGCGCTTGACCTACGTCCTCGGCGCGATTTTCGGAGTCACCGACACTGTTGGAGCCGAACTGCTGGAGATTAGTTGCGAGAACTTTCGTCAACGACTGACCCGCGCCCGCCGGGATCTGCACAACTTCATGCACGACAAATAATGTGGGCTCGTCAATCGAGCGAACCCCTGCCGGTGCGCCAAGAAGACCCGTGGTTTCATCCAGGCAGGTCATGTCGATCCAAAGAATATCTTGTTCGCACACGATCGAGTTCGGCAGGTGCGTGACGTCGTATCGAAGACATACGAGACGATCAGAACTCTTGATGACCAGTGCGCGGATATCTACCGTCGGCACCCATTCTACGAGCCGCCGGACCTGACGCCTATGCTGCGACGACTGGTCGAGAGTGCTGATTTTAGACAGGCGACCGAGCTATCTTAACGTGGAAACAGAATGAAGAACCTCGCAGTTTGCTGTGAGGCATCGCCACCTGCTCCCGCTAAAGAAGTCCATTGTCCGGAAAGATACACGACTTAGAGGGTTTCACGCGAAACCAGTCCTCACAGACAGTGATTCTCCTGGCATCAATGCCTCGACCACTTGTTCACAGGGTTCTGGTGCAGGAAGAGGGAAAGACTGCTACACAGGGGTCATGAATCATGCCGTCAACGATCCGGCCGGCCTCTTCAAGCGCTGTCACTTTGATAGCACCATTATTATCCTCTGCGTGAGGTGGCACCTCACCTACAAGCTAAGCTACCGCGACTTGGTAGCGATCATGGCAGAGCGGAACGTAGGAGTCGTCCATACCACGCTCAGGCGGTGGGTGCAGCGCTATGTCCCAGAGTTCGAGAAACGCTGGCAGCGGTATGCTCGCCCAGTCGGAACTTCGTGGAGAGTCGATGAGACCTATCTCAAAGTCAAAGGAAAGTGGGGCTACGTATATCGCGCCGTCGACCGCGCTGGACCCACCGTCGACTTTCTCTCGAGTGCACACCGCGATAGGGCTGCGGCCAAGCGCTTCTTTGCCCACGCGATCAAGAAGCGCGGCGTGCCTGAGAAAATTCCCCTGGACGGGTATGCCGCCTCGCAGGAAGCGGTGGCCAAGCTGCAGGTAGAAGACCTACTGCCAGCGGATCTCCTCGTGAGGACGAACAAATATTTAAATAACCTCATTGAACAGGACCATCGCCGAATCAAACAAAGAGTGAGGCCGATGCTGGGGGTCAAGTGTTTGATCATGCCTGCATTACCATCAGTGGAATTGAGTTAGTCCATCAAATCAACAAAAGCCAATATAATATCTCCGTCCTTTGTTCCTCTGGAGCACGCACCCCGCAGGTTTGGGAGGCCGTACTGGCCGCTTGAGCGGCACCTCCAAACCTATCCCCGCTCGTCTCCGGTTTGCGAATTGCACCAAAACCCTTCTGCTCACGTGGGGTGTGGAGATACTTCCGCATCCCGGCGCGGGGCGCTGCGTGGCGTAGATGTGTCCGCTCTCGCTGTGGGGTCATCCGCGTGCTGACCACCTGCTGGTGTGGATCCACGTGTCGGTGATACCCGCCCCAGCCTGGGACGCTTCGGCGACGGTCTCATGCACGAAGCGCAACTTGTCAATCGCTGGAGTAGACAGGACAAAGGGATAGCCATCTGGTAAGCCGAGGCTCCGGTTCAGGTTGTTCAGCACGTAGGTGAGCGGGAACCACTCGCTCATCAGCTGCTCGAAGACCCGAGGACGCTCCTCTCGCCCGTCGGTCGCCAAGGAGGGCTCGTCTGGGCGGCGCGGACGCAGCGCGAGCCCACACGAGGCCGCGGTCTCTACCGTATCCGTGATGTGGAGATAGTGCGCCCAGGTCTCCGCCCAATCCTCCCAGGCGTGCGCGCTGGCGTAGGCGCTCACAAACCGCTGCGGCCACTCTTCGGGCGCGCCGTGTGCATAATGCCGTTTGAGTGCCTCCCCATAGTCCTCCCGCTCATCACCAAAGAGATGGCGGAACGCCTGGAGTCGGGGACCGGGCGCGATCAGCCGCTCCCAATAGTAATGCCCCACCTCATGCCGGAAGTGCCCCAGCAGCGTGCGGTAGGGTTCCTGCAACTGCACCCGCCGCCGCTCCCGCTCGGCGTCGTCGGCCTCGGCTACGTTGAGGGTAATCACTCCGTGACTATGCCCACTCAGGACAGGCGCGGCCCCTGGCGTATCAGCCAGAAACTCATAGGCCAAGCCCTGCGCAGGGGCGCTGCGCTTCTCGTCGAGCGGCAAGCCCAGGCTGAGCAGCGTGTACACCAGGCGGCGCTTGGCCACCTCTAGGCGGTGCCAGGCATCTTTGTGGCCGGGCTGGCTTAAGTCGGGAATCGTGCGCGTGAGGCGGCAGGAGCGGCAAAGGGGCTGCGGGTCATCGGCGCTCACCGCCCAGTTGCAGATCTGCTGCTCGGTGTAGTTCTGGCACAGGCGGTACACGCGTCCTTGCGACCGCGGGAGGGGAGACCGCCAGCGCTGCTCCCCGACCGGCTCCAGCGAGCCAACCTCCTCCAGGTCTGGTAAGTACGCCAACGCATGGTCACACTGGCCACAGCGCACGTTCTCGAAAAAGACCAAGTGCTGACAATGCGTACAGTGAAAGACTTTCATCGTCACTCTCTACTCTAGAAGCATCAGGCTCCCGAACGAAGAGCCCTGTGGCCGGCGCTGCTGCTCGCGGTGGCTCCGGGAGCAGTAGCTGCTTCACGGCCCCGACCTGGGTTTTCCCTTCCCCGTCCAAACTGACCGCCCAAACCGTCCCTCTCCCTCCAATGTCGGAAAATATAGAAGAGGTCAGCCCTCGAAGGCATCGGGAATACATTACACGAACACCCCTACGGGGAGGCAGGCCATGAAGTGCGCCACGAGGCGCAGAGATGGAATGAGAGGAAATCTCCATTGTTTATACAGGTAAACGATGAATCGTTGGGGCGTAGCGTCCGGTGGATGCAAACCGGAGGTGAAAGAGCTGCCCCTGAAAGGTACTCGTGCGGCGCGATGTAGACCGCCAATAGGCGAGGCTTGATTGAGGGATACTATGGTGAGTGCAAACGAAGCGAGTTTCAACCTACGGGAAACTGCCCCCTTCTCACGTAATATTCTACATAGTCGGATTCAGGACCCGAATTTACGGGAGAACGAATGAACGCCAATTCGTACAATTTCAAAGCGTTGCCGAGGCTGGATATCTTCATGTTCCAGCCCTAAGGCCTTAGCAGGCTACCTGACTTACCCTGCTAACATTCGGGATACTGCGAAGAGCAGGATGGGTTGTGCTGATAATCGCCACCTACGGTATTTCGTAGAGTCTGTCTCTGTGAACGTGGGAGGCTTACTTGTGGAGGTAAGCAGTCTACCGAGGAAACAAGTAAGCGTCGGAGGTGTCATAGTAGTCCGAGGCAGGGAAAGCCTGCTACTTGGCGAAGGACACCAGGAGTTCGACACTTTTCCAGTAGAAAGTACACGGAGTCACCTGAAGAGGAGGACGATGATGTGGAAATCGAACGAAGATGACAAGCTGGGAGGTAACTCCCAGGAAGGAATGCCGAACTCTGGAAAGCCGGGTGCGGTAAAAGTCGCATGCCCGGTTTGGAGGGGGGAGTGATGAAACGTGCGGAAAGTAACGCGCATTGCTCCTACCCTACGAAGACTCAGCACTTTATCGGCATTGATTTGCATAAGACGGTGAACCAAGTGTGTGTGCTGAACACAACCGGCGACATCGTCGCAGAGTTTCAGCAGCGTCTGGACGAAGCGGGGGCCGAGACGGCGGTGTTGCAGCGATTACGGCGGTGGAAAACCAATGGCCGGTTTGTCGTCGAAGCCCAAGGCTTGAATCGCTGGTTCGTCAATGCCTGTCAGGCCGCGGGACTGCGGGTCCTTGTCGCCAATCCTACCACCCTCAAGCTCAAGCGGTCCGGCAAGAAGACGGACCGACGCGATGCCCATGAATTGGCATGGCGGTTATGGCTGGGCGCTATTGAGCAGCATGCGCGCACTTATTATCCCTCGGATGAGGAGTACGGCAAACGCAAAGTGCTCCGCGTACGGCATAAATGTGTGGCACTCTACGCCGCTAACCGAAATTCCTGTTGATATTGTAAGGCAGCGGCCTGGGTGAT
>CAYTVL010000168.1:0-5036 GCA_964441775.1 uncultured Enterobacteriaceae bacterium | reverse complement strand
TGGTGGAGCAGCATAGCGGAACATCCCTCAAGTGCAAAGTTGCGACAGATCCCAGCACGGTCACCGCTGGCCGGCGGCCTTGCCTCGTGGCTTCCCCGTCCTCGGGCCACTGTACGACCAACACCGTATGCAGAATCACCCCTTGGGTGCTGACCGTACTGTTGCCAATCGGACCTAACCCGGGAATCGGCTTCCGCCCCGTCCAGTCCAACTCGGTCGTGTCCTCCAGCAACAGATAGGTGCCTGGGCTTTCCATCTGCTCGGCCACGAGGCTGCGATGGGCACTTTGCAGTGTGTCGGGATCCGCTTCGGGATGCGCAAAAAAGGTGTAGGCAGCTTTGGTATCGTAAGGATGGGCAAACAACTGCGGAATGCTGGCACCTGGAGTGCTGGCCATCGCGGTGGCAATGGTGATCGCTCGTTCGCTCCGCCGGACATCGGAGAACGGCAGATCGCCAAAGTGCTCTTCGGCCCAGGCCCGCGGCTCCGTGCTATGCGTGATGTCATTCATAGCGTCATTGTATCTCGCCGGGTTCCCTCGCACAGGATCTTCTCTAACGTCGAGATTTGGGGAATGGTAAGGCCTGTAAGGCGAGGGTGGTCTTATTTAGTTGGAGCCCTTTGGGGGCCCCGATGCGCCCTCTCGGCCTCGCTCCCCACGAAGCGCCGTCAGCGGCGGAATCTTTCCCTGCCTAGACGAACTCGTCCCAAGATCAACTTGACCGATTCAACCGGTTCTTGGACTGTGCCTCTCCTTCTCTTTTAGAAGATGAGGCGAATCAATCCTCCGACCACGCGAAAAGGAAGCGCCAGCACTTCTCCCACCAGGTTCACGGTCCCGCTCAGGAGACCACTGCGTGATCCTGCGTCCGCGTGTTCGGTCACCGTCGTTTCTTTTTGGACGACGGTGGGCTCCCCCGGTCGATAGATATCGGTTTCTGTGCGCACGGTCTTGGTCTGACTGGCGCAGCCCATCACGACGGCCAATCCCACCGCCATCAGGAGCTTGCCCTTCCTGTGCTGCCTCATCCTTTCCTCCCTTCGTTCTCTTCTTGCCGCTCACCCTTGGAGTTCATCACTCTGATCCATAGCGCAGGGGGCGCACGGCAACGACGTTCCCATTGTCGAAGGTCACTTCTTGCACAAAGCGCTGCGGCCCGAAATCACACCTCCACACTTCCGTCACGACCGGTTCGTACACCACCCCCAAGGTCCCACTAAAGGGATCGGGGAAGGACCGAGCGTGATACGTCACCCGCCACTGTCGGTCTGCGGGTGCTCCACAAATCTGTTGGACTTGGTATTGCGGGTCACCGAGTCTGACGAGGCGTCGCCCACAGTAAAACGCCCGAGCGGGAGCAGGAAGACTGCACACACTGAGCACCATGCAAAGGGTCACCGCGGACCATCGTCGCAGCATCGTCCGTATCTCTTCAGAAAGAAACTCCTCAGAGGGAAAAGAGTTGCGTTACGGCCAGATTGTCCAGCGCTGTGGCGAGCACACAGCACGAGCGGTGTCACTGGACGTTGCCCGCTTTAGCAGGAGGCAACAGGAGGGAAAGGGGATGAAATCGGGCGTTCTCAGTCGGTTGTAATAGAATGGACCTTCCCCCCATAGAACAGCCGCAAGATAGGGCAGAAGGATTCTATCTTGATAAGAGCAAGAGGGAGGTCTACCATGAGGAAGTGTCAGAACTCAGAATATAGATTGTCACAAATAGTATCTATTTCATGGCTCCCTTCCGCTCGCGCCTTTTATTCTAGGCCGCTAGCAGCAGCGCAGTCAGCGAATTCTCACGGCTCGGACGGAGTCTCGAGCAGATTCTGCAGATTGTGGAACGCTTGATTCAGCAGCAGGTGGGGTTGGTGGCGATCAATAAGTTTGACAACTCCCCGTGGGTTCAGACGCAGTTGTGATGAAGAACGTGGAGTCTCTCACTTTTTGTGTTGCCATGCCTTGTCTGCAGGACGCGGAGCTTTAAGAGGTCGAAATTGACCCGTCCGAACATTTGCCGTTTGAGGAGTTTTAACCGATTGACCTGACCTTCGAGTTGGCCGTGTGGATGAACTGACAACTACACCCGATGACACGGATGGGGACCCACGCTTCACTGTCACCCATCCCTTCCATCCCTTGGCTGGTCAGCAATTTCCCCCCACTGTGCAACGCCTTGTCTGGGGGGAGTGAGTCTTCTTCCACGATCCCGCGACGGGTCATCTCCGTTCTCTGTCCAGTACCTGGACCAATCTGGCACCGCCAGACCCGTTCGTCGTGCTGGCAGCGGGCCACGCGACCCTGCGACCTCATCAAGAGAAAGAGAAGCAACAGGCGTTCGTAACAGGGAGCAATTCCCCTCCTCTCTGATTCTATCCCAAGCGATCAGTACGACAGATCAGCTTGCAGAGGGAAGGTCAGCATCACCTCACGATACACTTTCTTTCGACTGCGTAATTCGATTTGCAGGTGCGCGCGAAACTGCGGAGGGTTGGTCGTATACAGGGGCGGCTGCACGGTGGCGTCCTCCACATACCGAATCGTGCGCAGCCACCGACCAAGGAGTTCACTGAGCGCGGCCTCTTTCGCGTTTGCTGCACGCCAGGCATAGGCAGACCGGAAGGCGAGGAGCGACGCCGCTTCCGCATTCAGCTGTTGTTGAATGCTCTGGAGTAGTGTCTCACACTCCCGTTGTTCGTCTGCCGATAGGGAAGGCGTGTCAGGAGGAGTCGTTCCCACATGGGAGACCCCAAAATTCTCCGGCGTCACCTTCGCTAGCCCTGACCTCATTTCTCCTAAAGGTCGCCCCGACGCAGGGACACTCAAGGCGAGGACGACGACACTTACTCCAATACGAACAGTGAGCATCCTGATGGAACGAATGAGTCGTATCGCACGCGTATCCATAGATTGGTCCCCCTTTCGTCGAGATCGATCACTTCAGCAATCGCATACCTTCGCCCCTCTCGCAAGTCTAATGTATTCGATGCGTGGGGATGAACGCTACCGAACAAGGAGGGGTAGGGAAGTCTGGAGGAAGAGGCACGGCGCAGGGTCCTGACGCACCGCTGCCAGAAAGAACAGAGCCCCTGCCCCATCTGCAACGTCGGATAGCGGCCATTCGGTCACATCCCTACTGTAATGGTGCTGGGGTCTTTCCCAGCCCTCTTCCATGCTTTTTTCTTGATCCTCCTTTGGGTTGGTCTCGGCCGTCTACAGCGGCTGAGCCAACCCCGCGAGCATCCGCTCGTGCGCCTCCCCTCAGGGAAGTCCTCTCAGAGCCCTACACCGAAGGGGAATGGAGCGCGCAGCGCCAGGAGGCTCCCTGCGCCACATCCCAGTCCATGGGCCCGTGGCAGAACACCTTCACCCTTAGAGAGGAGAAACCTCCCATGAAGCTTATTTCCTTCCTCCCCCCTCGCCGAACGACCGCACGGCTCCTGGACGGCAAAGGGATGCAGGTCCTTGCGACAGTGGTCTGCAGCGTGAGCTTGTCTGTCGGGCTGTTCGCTGACGCCGTCCACGCCGGGCCCGCGCAGTCGCGCTGGGCGGTCCTCTTGTGCAAGTACGCCGACACCGCCACGCAAGAACCGTTGCCGGTCAGCTATGTCCAAGGCCTCATGAATGGCACCTTTAGCATCTTTTCTGCAGGAGCCGTGCAGTATCAGCCCGGTCTGCATGATTATTGGCGCGATATGTCATATGGGACCCTGGACTTTGCCTCCACCATCTCTACTCAATGGTATACCATGCCGATCAACAGTACTGCTGCCTCACCTGTGGCTGGGGAAAATACTCGACATTGGCGCATCCGCCAATGTGGGGAA
The DNA here is from genome assembly GCA_964441775.1 of uncultured Enterobacteriaceae bacterium. GTDB lineage: Bacteria > Desulfobacterota > Binatia > Bin18 > Bin18 > SYOC01. Next base: position 1,214 of record CAYTVL010000168.1, on the reverse strand, counting down.
ACGGCGGCAAACCAAGGCTTTCGTTTCACGAACTACGCCGGCCTTCTCGCCATCTTCAATGTCTCCAGTGAGTCTGGCGCCAATGGGGATGGCGTCCTCTTTCCTGGAAGCGCCCAGCAGTCGCAATCTTTACATTTTGTCGCCTTGGACGTGGCGGGATTGTCCTTAACCAGAGCCGCCCATGAAACCGGGCATGGTTTGGGCCTCTCGCATTCGCGCAGCGATCAAGCGACCTCCTGCGACTCGAACAATCCGCAATACCCCGGCGAGTATTGTGATCGCTGGGACACCATGAGCGCCATGCTCGTCGATAGTTTTCAGGGGTCCTTTAAAGATGACACCCGACCCATCGGCTCCTCGTGGGCGCCTGCAGGGCCGGGACTCAGTGCTCCGAAGCGGATGGATTTAGGCTGGCTGGGGGCGAATATTGCGTACGCCACTGGGGTATCTGGTGAGACGTTTACCATCAGCTCCCTCGGCCAGATGCCCAGTCCAGGGGATCAACCCAAAGTGATCTACATCCCGAGCACGGCGGCCGTCCCCGATTACTACACCGTAGAGTTGCGCACGCCGGACGGGTGGGATCAAGGGATGGAAGAACTGGGCCTGCCGTCCCCAGCCGAAGTGGTCATTCATAAGGTCAGCCACGATCCAGTCAGCCTCCGGATCGGCCAACTCGCGATCCTGCAGCGCGCCAATGGCCACCTCGGGCTCAAGGCGGGCGAGCGCTGGCAGGCGCCGACCGAAGCCCTCAGTGTGTACGTGCGCTCGATTGAGGGAGGCGAGGCAGACATTATCCTCAATGGCGGCCAGCCTCCCGCGGCAGCGCCACAGAATTGTTTCCCCTCTACCGCTTCCTGCTCTGGGGAAGTCACCTTCTCCTGCCCCTTCAATACTGGTATCGAGATGGAGGTACTCCAACGGGTGGACAACGGGAACTGGCATGATGTGAGTAGTAGCGGCCCGCTCACCGACGGGCCACACTTTGGGGTGACGGCGACCTACCGGGTGTGCAGTCGCAATGCGGGCGGTGATGCCTGTACTGCTCCCGTCACAGTGACGTTCTCGCCTGCAACCGATTGTGGCGCTGGTGGGGGCGGGGGCAGCGGTGCCGGAGGATCGGGGCACAAAAACGTGTATCAATAAAGACTCCCTGGCAGGTAGTGCTGTCCAGGTAAGGCTCTCATAGTAATCGTGCTATTCTTGGCCAGAAC
>CAYTVL010000167.1:0-5044 GCA_964441775.1 uncultured Enterobacteriaceae bacterium | reverse complement strand
ACTTGAGCCGCGCCCGCGCCCGATTGGCGCGTAAATCTTCTTGACGATCGAAAATACGAATGACCGCTTCGGATATTTTGAGATACTCGGTCAGCGGCACGAATTCATACAAGACGTGCCCCACTCGCGGCAGAATAGCAGTGCCGCCGCCCGTGCGGACCTCGAACCCTTTTTGTCCATTCTTCAGGCGCGGGATGAAACCCAGGTCATGAATGCCGGTCACCGCCACATCCCGGTCGTTACTGGTAAAACTGACCTTAAATTTACGCGGGAGGAGTTGAGTCAGCGGATTACGCACGAAGTACCGAATAAAGGCCCCGGCGTACGGGGTAGGATCAAACAACTCATCCTCGCATACACCGGCGAATGGGTCGCCGACGACGTTACGAACGGTGTTGCCACAAGCCTCACGGCTCGACAGCCCATAATCTCCGAGGAAGCGGATGGCTTTAGCAGCCTCCGGTAGCGGCACGTGATGAAATTGGACGTTCTGACGCGTGGTAATGTGGCCCTTGCGAAGCGGGGCATACTGCTCTGCTACCTCGGCAAGCGCGTCGAGCTGATCCGAGGTGACTCCGCCAAAAGGCAACTTGACGCGAATCATTTGCACGTTCGGTTGCCGCTGACCATAGACGCCTTGTTTCAAGCGAAAACCGGTGAAGGCGGCTGTCGTGCGGGCGCCGTTCAAAAACTGCTGCGCTTCGTTGTCAAAATCGTCAAACTCTCGCTGCAGAATCGGGATCACATGGCCAGGGAGGTTTGTGTAGACCTCCGGGTTCTCTAACGATCCGACTCGAAGCGAAGACTGTTCCTGATTTTCCTGTGCGTGTGACATATCCACCTTCCTTCTTCTAAATATCTATTAAATCTATAGACATTAAGGAAGACAAGGGCATTATCCACTCTTCGCCTGCTGTGTCAAGAGCAATTATAGAATCTCTTGCGGATTTAATTCCTAGCGGGTAAGTAGTTATTATGAAGCTCTCAAAAAAAAGTGAATATGCTATCCGGGCGTTAATCTGTTTAGCTGCATTAGAAATGCCCGCGATGGTATCGATTCAGGAAATTGCTCGACGTGAAGGCATGCCTAAAAAATTCCTTGAACAAGTGCTGCTGGCGCTCAATAAGGCAGGTCTCGTGCAGAGCATCCGTGGGAAAGCGGGAGGGTATGTGTTACGTGGAGCGTCGGAGGCTATCTCATTAGGGGCTATCGTACGTGCGGTTGATGGGCCGATCGCTCCACTACCGTGCGCGAATCTGGATGCTCCGGTCAAGTGTGTAGATTGTGTCAGTTTGGAGAGCTGCTGGTTGCGTCCGTTTATGCTCGACGTTGGCGCCGCGGTCCATGCTGCGTTGGATCGAGTAACGCTGGCGGAAATGGCCCGCCGTGCTTCTCTCAGTCGCCGTGGTCGCAATGGACAAGCGTTGATGTACGAGATTTAGCCCTGCTAGAGTAACCCTTGACTCTCCGGCCTCTCTCTTTTATTGCGTCGAGAAGAATTGATCGTCTTAGCGTTCACCAAAGGAGGCGTTTATGCGTAAGCTGTTTGACTATTTACCCTGACCCTTTGCGATGAGGACGAGGATCGTTCTCAAAGAGAAGAATTTGCCTTTCGATCGGATCCTGATGGACCTACCGAACAAAGAACAGAAACAGGAATGGTATCTGGCGCTCAACCCCTATGGCAAAGTGCCGGTGCTGGTGGAAGACGGCGCGTGGGTGTATGAGTCTGCGCTCTGCAACGAATATCTTGAAGAGAAATATCCAACCCCGGCGCTGGCCCCGCAAGACCCCGGCGCTAAAGCACGAATGCGCCTATGGGTCGAGTGGTGTAACAGCCAGTTCGTGCCGCCAATCATTAGCTTACGGTACGAGGGACGCAAGCCGGCTGCGGAACGCAGCCAGGAGAAGATCACGCATAGCAAGACGAAACTGGCGACTTTGTTGACGCGGTTAGAGGAGCAATTGCAATCGCGTCAGTATCTGCTGGATGAGTATTCTGCCGCCGACATCGCCTTCACTCCATTCCTAGCGATGTGTGATGGCGTGGGTGTTGATCTCAACGCTTTTCCGCACGTTGCGCAGTGGGCTGAGCGCCTCAAGCGTCGAGAAAGTTTTGAGGAAGTAAAAATTGGGCTGAGTGCGTGATTGTACGGGACAACTTTTTCCAACTTGTGAAGGGTTTCCTTGCTTTTGTGAGAGAGGTAACTGATTTCGTTTCTAGGATTGCTTCATCTTCGCAGCGTAAGGAACCCTCCATGGTGTTCTTCTTCAGAAGTATTTGGGTGCTTGCTACACTCCTCTGTTATGGGGCGGAGGAGTTGGCCTTTGCCCAGCCTGCGCGGACGTATATTGACTCCGCCCTCCTTGCCATGGGGGGGCGCGAGACGTTGCTGACGCTCAAAAGTCAGCGCATTGTTTCTCATGGCGAAAATTTTGAACCAGAGCAGGCCGTCCGTCCGGGCGCCGACCCACGCAGGGTTTCGACCTTTTCATGTACTTTGGTGCGGGATTTGACCACGGGTCAAGTGCGCTATGAGTGGCAACGAGAGTCCGTTTATCCTTTTGCTTTGAGCTGGCGCTACACGGAGATTCTCAACGGCGATCAAGGCGCCATCATCGGAACCGATGGCGCGCGGAGCCCGGCTCAACGTCCCGCTTCCGCCGTGCGCATGGCGACGCGCAGAAAAGAACTGAGTCGTTCGCCTGTGTCTCTTTTGTTGAATGCTCTTGCCCGCGCCAAGTCGTTGTTTCGCCTGGCGGACCAAACCATCCGCGGACGCCCGAGCGAGGTTGTCTCTTTTGATGACAATGGGCTATTCGTGCTGGTTGCCGTTGATGACCAGACGCGTTTGCCGACGAAAGCTGAGTTTCTCGATGATGATCCCGTGTCCGGTGACGTACAGAATGAACTGTTCTTTGACGATTGGCGACCAGTCGGGGCTATGAAGCTCCCCTTTGAGTTGACCTACCGAGTGAACGGTCAAGTCGTCATGGTTGAACATGTTGACTCGATTGAGAACGACATTGATCTCAGTAAGGTCAACTTTACCGTACCTGAAAATCTCTCGCAAATTGATACGGGAGATGATCGGCGTGGGCGCTATAGTTCGCACTGGGTGTGGCGGCGGATCGCTCTTGCGAGCCCCATTGATGAAGAACAGACGCGGGTAGAACTGACCGAAGTGGCGAAGGGCGTCGTGCATGTCACCGGAGGGACGCATCATAGTGTTGCTATCGAAATGGCGGACCATATTATTGTCGTAGACGCTCCGTTATATGAAGAACGCTCGCAGGCTGTACTGACAGCGTTGACAAAAAGATTCCCCGGCAAGCCGGTGCGGTTTTTGGTGAGCACGCATTTTCATAATGACCATACTGGTGGGGTGCGGGCGTATATCGCGGCAGGAGCGACGATAGTAGCGGGTAAAGTGAACGAGGCGTTTTTCCGGCGGATGGCGAGTGCGCCCCACACGCGTGTTCCTGATAGCCTACAAAAAAATCCGCAACCGCTGACCCTTGAAACGGTGGATACTGAGAAAAAAGTGCTGACCGACGGAGCGCGAGTGGTCGAGATTTACCCTGTCGACACGTCTCACGCCGAAGGCATGGTAGTGGTAGCTCTTCCACAAGACAAGCTGCTGATTGTGACCGATCTCTTTTCTCCTGGCGCGCCACGGCAAGTCAAAGAGTGGTGCAAGGACCTCCTCGGCGTTATTGAGCGTCACCGTATCCCAGTCGAGCGTATCGTCGGCGGACATGGCAACAAGGTTGGAGTGCTCGCCGAACTCCGCCAGGCGGCGTCTGCCTCGTGAAGTCGTCGCTTGCTTCTCAACCTGTGGAGTCGGACGATGATCTGCACTGGATGACGGAAGCGTTACGCGAGGCTGTGCGCGCCGAGGCTCTTGGTGAGGTGCCGGTTGGGGCCGTGGTGGTGTTGCATGGCGCATGTATCGGGCGCGGCCACAATGCGCCTATCCTGTCGCATGATCCTACTGCTCATGCCGAGGTCCAGGCGTTACGCGCCGCGGCGTTACACCTAGGAAACTATCGTCTGGTTGGCGCCACCCTCTACGTCACGGTCGAGCCCTGCTTGATGTGTATGGGAGCGCTCCTCCATGCTCGGGTGCAGCGCGTCGTCTTTGGCTGTTATGACAGCAAATTCGGTGCTGCTGGCTCCTTGTATGATCTGTCCTCCGATACGCGACTTAACCATCGGCTCGAAGTCACGGCTGGTGTTGCGCAAGACGAGTGTCGAGCGCTACTCCAGCGGTTCTTTCAACAGAAGCGAGTCAGCGCAGAGCGCAAAGAGAGCGGCCCTAAAAGTGATTAGACGTCGATGGTTGGGCCCTATTGTTGGTGCACTTTTTCCTGCAACGGGTCTTCTCCTTTTTCAACGGTTTGCACAAAAAGGAAGCGGCCGTTGCTGTCGTACTCAGCCGTAATGATCAGTTGGTCGGTTGGCTCTGCCGTGCTGATCTGACTCACCACGTCTTGTGGACCCCGCACGTAGAAGCTGATCGTATAGCGTTTGACCTCAGAAAAAATGGAGCTGGGGGTGACCAACGGTCCAGGAAGGAGTTTTGTGTCGGTAACGAGCAATTTGTAGAGTTGTTGCTGGCCGGGAAGCGCCAAGGTCACCACTGGGCGCGGCTCATTGGGCAAGATTGTCGGATTCACAAATCCGGTCATCTTCAGCAATGGTTTGAGCAGTGGACCAAAACTCCCATGTGGACGCTCTTGGGAAAAAGTGGAAGGAGAAAAGAAAAAAGCTGTACTCACCAGCATGCCTACAATGCTGAGGCAAAAGCGACGGTAAGACATAGACTCCTCCTCGGGATGAATTTACGCGCTCGTATCCTTACTGCATAGGGGTATCGTAGTGCCGCTTCTATAGCGCCGACAATCCGGTCTTTACCCAGACCGGAAAAATACCTTATAGTAAATTATCGCGGAGAGGTGGCAGAGTTCGGTTGATTGCGCACGACTCGAAATCGTGTATACCTTCGGGTATCGGGGGTTCAAATCCCCCCCTCTCCGCCA
>CAYTVL010000166.1:0-5149 GCA_964441775.1 uncultured Enterobacteriaceae bacterium | reverse complement strand
AGTGGTCCAGCTATGGACAGGCAAGAAGCTAAAAGGTTGAAAAGTCTCAGGAAAAAAATGGTCGGATCCAGATCTGCAACACTACCCCCAATCTCACGCCGCGCTCGTTGAAGCGCATGGCTCGAGAGATCGGGACAGAGGGGAGACCGTGAGGAGGACCGACACTCGGCGCACACTCCCCTGGGGGCTACAGTGCCCTTGGATTCTGCTACGCTGCGCACCCAACGCCTGCGTCCGACAAGAGGAAGCCGATGAAACGCAGAAGTCTCTTGGTCAGCAGTCTCGGTCTGTCCGTCGTTGTACTAGGGCCGCTCGCTGTGCGGCACGCGACGGCCCACCCTGCGCATCCCGTCATGCGGCCGCAGCCAGCCGGAGAGTACGAACGCGGTGACGAGGACTGTCCACCGCCAGGGATGAGCGCCGTGCCGGCGGAGGTCTGGTGTGGCACCCGGGCACAATGTACGAGTCACGAAGGCTACCGCTGCCGCCTCTTTCAACGCAAGGGAGAGACGCGCACGTTTGTCTATGTCGCGGAAGCCGAGACCCATGTGCCCCGGGAGCCGGGATCCGGCTATGTGTGTTGGTGTACGAAAAAGAAAGCGCCCTAAAGCTGGTGCGGACTGCGCCGTGGGGAAGCGCCGGGAGGAATAGCGTGCGGTGCTGGGGAGGGGGCTGAGGGACCCTACGGAGAAATCGGCCTATATCCGCGTGTGCCCTGCCTTCTCGCTCTGCTTCAAGCTGTGCCCCCCGCACTGTGCTCGGTCAGCATGCCTCAGCACAACCTTCACTAAAAGTGAAGATCTCATAACTGGGTATCGGTTAAATCTGACTTCCGCGCAGACGCGCACCCGACCTGAGGCAAGGTGGTGACACTTTTGAAGACTGGACAAACGCTTCAAAAAAGTTGACAGAACTGGCCGGGATGTGACGCTGCGGGAATGGGAGCGGGAGGGTTAGCCTTCTGGATTCACGTCAGCCAAGGTTGGATGGAGTAGCGGAAGCTCGAACCTTTCCGTGATCCGGCCAGAGACCGCGGCCACTAATGCCGGACTTCCTCTCTCTTGCTTTGACGTTGCCATATCCGCTCGCATGGACACGACTCGGAGCGAGAAGGCTACGGGAGAAATTGGAGCAGTCGACTCGCACCGTCGAAAGGCAAGGGTTCTCGATTGAGGATAATTTCTATCAGCGTGGTTGTGAACGGGTGAAATAACGTCGCGCCCGGCTGGTTCACGGCGCTGAGATCGAGTTCGACCGGTTGGGAGGTGGCGGTGAGTTGCACCGGCGTGTCTCCATAGCCCTGATAGGCGATCAATTCCGTGCCGGTAGAGGCATGGATGCGAATCCGGAGGGGAAACTGTCCAGACGTCATGCCCTTGGGCAGGCGGACATGAAAGCAACGGTAGCTAGGATCAGGTCCATACGGGTGCACGTCGGTATACAGGTCGGTGAACGGGCTCCACTTCTCACCTTGCCGTACCAGGACGTCAATCAGGTAATCCTCCACACCATCGCCGCGTTCATCTCTGGCGTGGACGACGAATTGCTGCCATCCTTCCATCATCGGCCCGGCCTCGTGACCCATCAGGTGGTCGAAGAATGTCTTCGCTTCTCCAGTGATTCCAGCCGCACCCGCACCGGGATTGATCAACATTTTGCCCAGGGCCTGTGCGCCATATTGGCGGGCCTCTGCCAACCAGGCGTCAAATGGTGTCCCGTCGCTCTCCCCCACAGTCAAGAAATCCAGTATACGATCGACCATCCCGCTATCAGGGTCACGGATCAACGAGCCATGGTTCCTGCCCTCGACAGGGATGATGGGGACGTCGAGTCGGTTGTCGGCCCAATCGGAAATCCTTGCCCGGGCAACCTTCTTGCCTTCTGCGTCCAGGGGATTGCGAGTGAGGTCAAGGGTGATTTTTCTCGTATTGAGCCCACAGCCAGACCAGCGCACCGTCCCGTCGGTGCCTGGGTCGTTGGCAACGCTTGCTAATCCGTCATAGGGCGTGTTGCCAATGAACACCGCCACATAGGGGGTATCGGCACTGCGGTCATAGTAGGGTTCCGCGCCAAGCAAGTCGATATGCGCCAGCTCCCAAGTAAAGGGGCTTGCCAACTCCAGTCCTTCAAGGACCCGGTCTCCCGCGTTCAGAAAATCGGGGCCCAGCGTCTTATTCCCCTTCACTAGTGCGCCCAGCCAGGTGCGTCCTTTGTGCGCCTGCGGCGAGCCCCACGTGGCGGGCGCCAGGCCAATGAGGTGTTTCAGGCGCTTGAGCCGGGAGTTCTGGCTGGCAGGGACTTTGGCATTGGTCAGCCAGGCCCGCAGCACGAGCATCCCGGTCGAATGGACAATGGCGTCGAAGTCCTGATGTTCGTTTTTGAGGATCGGATGCAGGCGAAAAGCGCGTTCTAGACCTTCGGCAATATCTTTGATGGTGATCTCGTTGTTCAGGGACACGTAGGTGCAGATGTTGATATCGGCAGCGACGACGTGGCGACTGCTGAGCGCATTGCGCAGCGGCACGAAATCTTCCCCTTCGGCGGAATATCCGTGAATCAGGACAAGTGGTCGTGGCATGGGTGGCTCCTTTTCCTGTCATCTTCAGGATCACTGTCGTCGAGGAAGCATGTTCTTGCGTCTCAAAGGCGTTGTCAACGTGAAGCGCCTCCAGTGGCAGGGCACTGTGCCAACTTGGACACCTCCGCGACCACGAAACAAGTGTAATCCCATCGCGCGCCTGTGACGCGCGGGAGAGAGGATCGGACCGCGGCTGTGACTTGTCGTGCAGATCCTCCAAGAGCCAAAGCCCCGGCACCGAAGCAAACCGTCCCCCTCGCTCTGTGTTAGAGCGTTTTGAGATACTCGATCAACGCGCGCCGCTCTTCCGGCTCTAAGTACCGTCCAATGATCCCCTTGCCGGTCGGCCTGTGGTTAAATTCGTGGCCAATATTCCCATTGCCTGGGATAGTCGTATCTAACTGGAAGCTCCCTTCTAGAGGAGCGGGATCGAAGCCTACATTCACGGGATCGAATTCTCGACTGCCTAAATAGAACCTCTTGGGTCGCTCAGAGACGGGAGACAACAACGTATAGAGGGTGGGCACGGACCCATTATGGAGAAACGGCGGTGTCGCCCAGATGCCGTCTAGCGGGCGCGCCCGGTAGGCCAGCGGCGCCTGCACGTGATCGCCCCGGTTTCCATTCATCTCTTGACGGCGTGCTGGCTCGGTGTGCTGCTGGTCATACCAATACGTCACAGTCCGCATGACGACCGCTTGTAACGCCAGGCCGAACGACGTGTCGTTGATCCCTAACTGTGCTGGCAACTGCACTGTTCGCTCCGCCATGGCTTTCGCTTGCATAGGATCGGTGCCAAGTTCGGAGAGTGGAAGCAAATGGAGCTTGAGATAGCTTTCTCCCGCCGCGTTTGGCTCAGACCACAGGTGCGTGTTCCAAAATGCCTCCGTATTGGGTGCGGGAAGATGACAGCCTTGACAGAGTTCTCCGTAGAGCTGTGCGCCGTGCTGCGCCAGCGTGTGGTCAATTTTGCCCAGCACCGCTTCGGGCCACTGGGGGGCGCGGAGACCGCTGAAGCGATGCGCGGGCAACGGGGCTGTACCCGCCAGCGCCTTTTCTAACTGGTACAGCTGGTCAACACGCACGGTGGACGCGAAGAGCGGCCGTTGCGGCTCCGTGAGATTCACCAGCGCACTGACGCCCAGCGCCTCACCCGCATTGCGGAACATCGGTTGCTCGATCGCCCCATTGTATTGGACCCAGTCAAACCACGGGGCGTCCCATATCGGAGGGTAGCTCACTGGCGCAAGGATCGCTTGATAGTTCTCGTCATTGTTGAGCTGGCGGCCAAACACTTCATTGCCAATGCGGGAGAGTGCATCTAAGCGCGTGAAGCCCTCTTCCACGTTCTGCTTGCCAAATTTCTCTTCGTTCTGCTGAATGTGTTTGAGATTCGAGACACTACTCGCCAGCTGTTGTTTGAGCGCGTCCTCGGCAGCAGCCGTGTGGTTCTTTCCCAAAACCCGATCGGCAAACCGGCCAAACCGGCCAGGAATGGCCTTGGTGAAGACCACCGCCAAGCCCAGTGCTTTGCGGAACTTGCCGAGGTCGGTCACCGCTGGGCCGCCATCATACCGAAGTGCTTTCCCTCGGTATTCAAGTTGTCCCGTGTGACAGGCGGCGCAGGTAAACCCGATCGCTTGATAGGACGCGCCACTCCTTGGGTCAACAACGTCCGCCGTGCGGGCAAATCCGATGGGCAAGGCGTCCGGATTCTCCTCGCTCTTGGGGCTGGAGAGAAAACCGAAACGACGGAGGTACACGGGATCAACGAGCAGCGGCGCTTCAAAGAGGGTCAGGGTAGGCTGTTCCAAGGCAAGCAGCCACTCATAGGGAACGGGGAGCGTCGCCGTTCCTTGCGAAGCGTGGTGGAACCACTGGCGTTGGTCTTCCGTCCAGCCTTGCTCCAGCCACTGAATGGATTGCACAGGTCGGTCGGGCGGCAACTCGACGGAGAATCGCGCACAGGCGATCAATAGCTGCCCTGCGCCCAAAACCCCCACAACAATCCGTACACGCTTCATGCGTCGTCTCCCTTCCTGGAGAGGGCATGCGGGGAATACCACAGGCCTTCGGTATCCCCAGCCCCACTATCGGTCATGCGACAGGTCGTGTCGCTCTCGTCTTGTATACGGCTCGGAGTCTTTCAGCTATCCCGTGCCGGTGGTGGAACGTAGGATCGAGCACGCCTGGTGGAGACCGACACCTGGTGGGCGAGGCGCTCAGTCGTGTGCCGTTTGCACCTGCTCACCGGTGGACTTAGGTCCCGGCTTGTCCTCTCTCTTCAGAGAAGTGCTACGTGTAGGGGGGAAATGCTACGAATGACGGTAGTGTACTGAAACAGTTGATAGAGCTAAATAATCCCTGTTGAAAATATGATGGAGCAGGAGAGGGTGTGGCTGTTGTAGAAGTGCAGTGCCCCGAGTGCAGCAGCGCAGAGGTCGTAAGGTATGGACGGCAAGCGAATGGCGCACAGCGATATCGATGCAATAACGTAGATTGTGAGCGGAGAATCTTCTTAGCTCGACTTTATCCATTTGGGGTGACTTTGAACGCAGAGCGACAGGTTTG
>CAYTVL010000165.1:0-5150 GCA_964441775.1 uncultured Enterobacteriaceae bacterium | reverse complement strand
GGGGGAGTGGCTCGAAACGTGCCGGAAACGGTAACGCGCTCCGCTCCTACCCTACATGTGAGTGCGACAACCGAGAACAGCAATGAAGGAGAAAATCATGCAACAACTATTCAGAACCTCCATCAGCCGTATAGCCCTCATCTATTTGGTGACAAGTGTCGTGTTCCCATGCACCCTGCGTGCGGCGGCAGCGGCCAAAACCGTCGATATCGCGGAAGCCCGCGCCTTGCCGGTGGGGAGCACGGTGACCATCAAAGGGACGGTCACGGTCGCGTCCGGCACCTTTGCCTCCAGCTTCTTTGACGAAGGCTTTGCGGTCCAAGATAAGAGTGCGGGCATTTATGTGAGTCTGCCGACGAATGTCGGGGTAGAGATCCGCGATCAGGTCGAGGTGACGGGGACCGTGCAGGATAGCTTTGGACTCTTGATTCTCGTCCCTGCTGGCCCAGAGGCCATTAAAGAGAAAGGACACGGGCAACGGGTACAGCCAGCCCCTGTACGGACAGGCGCCATCGGTGAAACTACCGAAGGATTGCTCGTTGTGGTTGAAGGGGTCATTACTCAGGGGCCAATTAGTGACTTGCCCTTTGGGTACAAGCTGCTGGTTGATGATGGGAGTGGTGCCGTGCAGATCTTTATCAACCTGGGGACCGGGATCGATGTGAATGGTTTAGCAATGGGTCAACACGTGCGGGTGATCGGCTTTAGTTCGCAATTCGACATCCACTATGAAATCGACCCACGGCAGCCGTCCGACATTACGGTGCTGCCGTAGCTCAGCCGCTCGCCGACCGTCAGCGGCAGATGGGGAGGTACGCCAAGAGCGTTGGTGGAACACGCCCCACGGCCGGCGGTACTTAGAGGGATCGGCGGTTCAATCTCAGCATTTTCCCCATCGCTCATAGTCTCGCCGGCATCTCTCCACCCCATTCCCCGGCCAAACGGTAGTGTATCAGTTTAGTTGCTCACCTTCACTCTACTGCTTGAATCCCAACGAATTCACGAGGCCCAGCAACTAAAATGGTACACTACCCCTTCGACGAGTGTGATCCCGCGACCTTTAACGACGCCTTTGGCCCCGGCACCTGTCTCAATGTGGTCGATGGGGGGCCCGTGCCGCTGCCTGACTTTTTGGCTGCCTTACCGGCGGGCCATCCGGCCTGGCTGTTCTTTCCTCTCACTACGATCACGATCAACAAGACGGATACCCTACGGGTAGTCAATCAAGGCGGCGAGATCCATACGTTGGTAGTGTTTTAGTTCTGGACTTTTGCTTGACGGTGTGTCATAGCTGTGTCTCATCACAGGAGGCAACGATGGTACACAGGGTGATGGTGTGTCCCTATTGTCAAGGGAAGCAGGTAGTGAAGCGCGGCAAGACCGACACCGGGAAACAGCGCTATCGGTGCCAAAATGAGGAATGTGCCCACCAGTCGTTTCTCCTTGATCCCGCCTACAGGGGGCGCTTACCCCAGGTCAAACAGCAAGTCATTGAGATGAGTCTGAACGGTAGCGGTGTGCGAGATACCGCGCGCGTGTTACAGATCAGCACCGCTACGGTGATTCATGAGTTGAAAAAAAAGGGCCGGCCCTCACGGCGGTGAATCTCCCCTTGGTCAACGCCCTGCGCCCTGGCGACGTATCAGTCAGCGTGAGCCGGGTAGGTGAGGCGGAGGTCGATGAAATGTGGAGCTATGTGGGCAAGAAGCACGAGCCACGCTGGCTGTGGCATGCCCTCGACCACCGTACTGGGAAGGTCTTGGCCTATGTCTTCGGTCGTCGCCGCGATGAGGTGTTCCTACAGCTCAAAGCCTTGCTGGAGCCCTTTGGCATCACACGGTTCTTTACCAACCATTGGGGGGCGTACGCACGGCATCTGGTTACTGAAACTCACGTTCCTGGCAAACGCAATACGCAGCAGATTGAACGGAAGCATCTGACGTTGCGCACCCGGCTCAAGCGGCTGGCCCGCAAAACACTCTGCTTCTCGAAATCTATCGAGCTGCACAACATCGTCATTGGCTTGTTTGTCAATCGCTCTGAGTTTGGTCTCGCAGTGTAATCTCATGAAATCCAGATCTACAACATCACCCGCCGTTGCTTCTTGCAGACTGTCCTCCATGAGGAAAATCACGGACCGCACGAGCGGCCCGCTACGGTTAGTGTGAGGGCAAGGGAAAGTATACGACTAGGGAGCCAGGACAAAGGCGAACGCAGCGGAGGCATCGTACTGGCTCTGCCGTGACCAGCCGTTGTTGATCGTCGCCGCCACGTAGAGGTACTCGGCAAAGCCCGCTACGGAGCAAGAACCCAACAGTGTCGCGACGGTCGATGTCAGCGGCGCTCCAGGCGAGGGTACGATGCCTGCCGTGGTTAACACCGAGGTGATCCCTTTGATGACGTTGAGTGAGTATGTGGCGTAGTTAGCTGGATGACTCGCTGTATAGCCTAGCGCAACGGTGGCCGCCGTGTTGACACCATACTTGAGCACGCCGCAGACGGTGTCCGCAGGCGCGCCGTTCAACGTCGGGGCCGCGAGCGTCGCTACGCAATGCTGATTGTTCACCATAATTGTGAGGGAGGTGCTCGTCTCGATCACCGTCCCGGCACCGTTCGTGAACTCGATCACGATCGTGTGCAGGCCGTTGGTCAAGTTGGTTGAGTCCAGCAACATGCCGAGCGAGGGGTTCATCCACAGGAAGAGGTCGCTCACCGGATGCACCGGATAGTAGTCGGGATTACCAGAGACGTTGACCGGACCGATCGTTTGCAGCACGTACTGGGTCCCGTTCCACTTGTAATCGGACCAGGAGTCGCGACGCAGCGCCCCATCCACCTTCACGCGGTAGTACACCGCCCCGTCGTTGGCCGCCCGCTGGTAGTTCACCATCAACGGCAAGCTGCCGCCGAATGGGACATTGGTGACCTGATAGAAGTAGCCCGGATCCGTCGTTGCCAAACCGGACCCCTGCACCTTGTCAAACGGGATGAAGCCGACGCCCATCAGTAGTGGTCCTGCGGGCTGGAAGAGGACCGGCGTGAAATCGACACGCTCGATCACTTGGTCGCAGCAGACTAGCATCCGACCCGGCGCAATGACCGCCACACTTGACGGCCGAGCAGGCACTCCAGCGGCAATGACAGTCGTGCCTGCTCCGGTTGGGCTGATACTGGTGATACGATTCGCTGGGTCCCGCTCCGCAACCAATAATGCCGTCTGCGCCGCGTCCGCCCAGGTGAGGAAGAACGGATTGATCAGCCCTGTAGCGAGCGTGGTGCGTTGTCCGTTGCTGAGCTGGATACGGCTGATGCGTCCCTTATCGGCCCCAGTGGTTTGTTCACTGATGTAGGCATAGTGCAGGTCGGCGCTGAGCACTACGCCTACCGCAAACTCGAGATTCGTCACGACCGCAGTCTTGCTGCCAGTGGTTAGGTCGATGCGCCACAAATGACCAGGCGAGGCATACTCCACGACATACGCGGCCTGATGTGCCTCATCGAGACACAGCTGCTGCGGCACCGTCATGCCGGTGGTCACGACAGTTGCTGCGGCGCGGTTCGCATTCGTGAGGGCGACGCGCACCAAATCGCCGCTGCGCTCGGTAACGTACGCATGACTGTCGTCCATGCTCACCTTAACGTCTTCGGGGTTAGTGTACCCAGTGCCGAGCACGGCATAGGCTGGGTTCAGGTGATACGTGACCCACTGGATATTGAGATCGTAGCCGTAGCTGACCACCCTCACTTTGGCGTAGTTGCCTTGATTCGTTTGGACCGCAAAGACATCGCCAGCAACCAATTTGTTGGTGGCGTCGTTATTGCCTGGGATAGGCACGGTACCGTACGTCAAGGTCTGCAGGCTGTCGGCGGTGATCGAGTTGAAGTCCGCGACCCCGAGGTTGACGATACGCGCGTTGTTCTGTGGGGCCATCTGACGCGCTACCGCTGTCATTTGCTCCCACCAGATATCGAAGCCCGGCCCGACCCCACCTTCAGTCCCGTTGTCGAGGTCGAAGGTCCACGTGCCTTTGAGCACGGCGCTGCCCTGCGACACAATGACCGCCGGGGCGAACAGATTGAGCCGGGAGAGCTTACCGCCGTACTCGACGAACACCAATTGGTTGTGCGTGCTGCGAAAGCTGCATCCGATCGCGCCGGCCAAGCCGGACACGAGTTGTGTTTGGGACGTCATCGTAGGTGTCCTTTCTGGTGCATGAGCACCACGTCAGTCGTGGACTCTCATGCTATTGCTTTCGTCGTGTCTCAGAGCGGCTGCGGTGCATTCGCCTCAGGGTCATAACATGGACGTCACTACAATGTGTGTTCGTGATCGTTGCCCGTGTAGCCCATGCACGGTGGTGTACAAGGCAATCTGAAAAGGTCTGTCCTCACCTAGCCTCCGCCTTCCTCCCCGATGGGACCACTGGCTGAGCGTGCTCTTTTCAAAGGAGAACCCTTAACTCTGGAATGGGGAGGCTCGTGGACTGGCCCTTCCTGCGCGCTTGACTGCTCACGTCGGTCTCGCCACGCGCTTGCCGTCTTGCCTGTTCGTCCTGTTCCTGTCGTTCTTTCCTGTGGTCCCATGGGTGACCTGCCCGGTAAACTGATCTTGCCGATGGCCGCTTTCCAGTCGTCGCTGCCCTTCCTGAGGCACATGGCGCGGGAAGAGTGGAGAAACAGGGAGACGCTGGAGAACAGACGCGGCACGGGGAAAGGGAAGAAAGCGTCGCTGTTTCTTTTCCATTACTTTGTTGATTAATAACACGGTGTCTCTACAGTGTCAAACTAGGGGCTGTAACTAAACGGTTAAATTTGTTCCTTCTTCTGTCCAGTGCTTGGTCAGGAACTGAAGAGAAAAGAGATTCTCAAAAATGAGAAAAGGGACACTGGTGACGTATTCACCAGCCTGTAATCAGAACGCTTTTCGTGGTGTTTGGCGACCCATGAGAAGATTGGGAAACACTTCAACAAATTCACGGGTTTAATTTGACAGACTGGCCGTTCTCCGACGTTGCGCTCAGCCTGCCGCCCATGCCTCCTTGGCCACGCGGCAGACGCACGGGTGTCAGCAGGCCGCATACAGGCCGACTCGTGCTCGGCGCCATTTGCGCGGGGTAACCGGGTTCCCGTATACTTGTTCCATCCACGCT
>CAYTVL010000164.1:0-5168 GCA_964441775.1 uncultured Enterobacteriaceae bacterium | reverse complement strand
CCCGGAGGAGTGCCGCGTCTGCTGCCTAATTTCCCAGGAAAAGAGAGACTTGACCGAATTTAGAGGCGTTGGAGAGCAGGTTGAGAACGATCTTCTCCCACATGTCCCGATCGACATAGACCAACTGGGGCAGTGGTGGACAGTCCACTACCAAGCGCAATCCGGCCTTCTCCACGGCGGAGCGAAAGCTCGACGCAAGATCGGCGGTGAAGGCGGCCAGATCGGTCGGCTCATAGTTGGCCTGCATGCGTCCGGCCTCGATGCGCGAGAAGTCCAGTAGTGTGTTGACCAGTTTGAGCAGGCGTAGCCCGTTGCGGTGCACGAGCGCGATCTCGGCCCGCTCCTCCTTCAGGGCCTCGTTTCCCTGCGCCAGCATCTCCTCCAGCGGGCCGAGCATCAAAGTCAGCGGCGTGCGGAATTCATGCGAGACGTTGGAAAAGAATAAGGTCTTCACGCGGTCGATTTTCACCAAGGCTTCGGCGGCACGTGCGCCGAGGTCCCGGAGCGCCACCACACGGCGCTCGCCTACCACTTTTTCAGTGATCTCATGGACCGTAACGAGCACACCGCCAATCCCGTTTGGCGCGGTGTCATCGGGCACGGGGCTGTAAGCGATGGTGAAATGTGTCTCTTCGGTAAACCCGAATCGGTTGACTTCCAGTAGAATATCTTCCATCCAGGTCGCTTCACCGCCACAAAACGGTCGTTCAATGAGTGGGCCGATAATGTGCCAGATTTCCGGCCAGCATTCGCGCCCGGGCTGGCCCATCGCTTGCGGGTGCTTCACGCCCAGCACCGGCTGGTAAGCAGTATTATAAAGTTGGCAAAACTCGGGACCCCACCAGAGGATCAACTGAAAACGATTGGCGAGCAATAGCCGAACCATCATCTGCAAGGTGGGCGACCAGGCATCAATAGGTCCGAGCGCCGTTTGCGACCAATCGATAGAGCGCATGAGTGCTCCCACCTCACCGCCACCAGCGAAGAGCTCGCTCTTAGGACTATGGGACAAAACTCCAACACTGGGCGTAAGGGCAGGGGGTCATTGCGAGCGCAGCGAAGCAATCTTGGCCCAGTTATTTCGGCACTTGCGAGATTGCTTCGTCGTCTGCGACTCCTCGCAATGACAGGCTCTTCGACCTTCGTTTTTAGGTTTTGTCTCACAGTCCTTAGAGTTGGAAGTGTGGACGCCCATGAACATTCCTTACCAAGCTATTTGCTGGAAGTGTAGCATTTTTTACTACAGCCTGTGACTTTCTCCGATTCTTCTTCACAAGACAGACAAGATGACTATTTTCTCGTAATGAATTATTACGGAAAGGGCCTGATCTAGAGCTTCTCCTTTTCCTTATTATGTTCTGGTCTGTAGTTTATGGAAGAGAGATGACGTGACATTGCAATTGCCTAAGTGTATGCCCCGCCGATCACCGCAGCAGCGCCAGCGCTTTATAAACATAAGAGTAGGTTGAAATAATCTTTCCGAGAGGAGGGGAAGAATAGTTCTGCTCGCTTTGGCGAGCCCGACTGTAGCGCTGCGTTGCGCTGTTCGGCATAGCGTTTGCTCTCCTATGTAGGAAGCATATTTCTATTGAGGAGAGGAAAAGTATGACATTTTCTACTATCTTCCGCGCGACTGGAGCCGCTTTCCTGACTGGAACTTTGCTTTTTACTACGGTTGGTTGCGAACGACCCTTAACTACCCGTGAGAAAGGAGCTCTTATTGGCGGTGGTGCTGGGGCAGGTATCGGAGGTTTAGCTGGAGGCGGGACCGGGGCAGCGATTGGAGGAGCAGCTGGAGCGCTGGGTGGAGCCGTCGTCGGTGATCAAGTTGAGCGACATCGACGCGAACGAGAGTATTAGTGCTGAGATATGGACTACCTTTTATGAGGCTTTATAGGCGAGCGGGGGCTGCGCGCATAGGGTCACGGTAGCCTCCTACTTGTGAAACACGAAAACTTTCCTAAGCGAGAAGGAGCCCCCTTATGTTCCATATGATCGGACACATCTTTTTCGGACTTATTGTTGGTATTGTCGCCAAGTTGTTGATGCCGGGGCACGACCCAGGCGGTTTCATAGCCACGATTTTTTTGGGAATTGTCGGGGCCTGGGTCGGCGGACAACTCGGGCAATGGTTAGGCTGGTATGAACCCGGGCATCCCGCAGGATTTTTTATGGCGGTCGGGGGTGCTGTTCTACTGCTTATCGTGTATCGCGCCGCCTTTCAGCGAACCTCGGTTACCCATGCGCTTTCTAGCACACCACAAGTTGTCTCCTCCGCCCTATCGGTGCGGAGTCCTCTATTGTTGTGACTGATGCCCCGCGCCTAGCGAAAAGTTTGCCGCGAGCAAAGTCCTAAGTTCTGTTTCTAACCTCGTATAGCCTGTTAGAGCCTTGAAGCGCTGCTTCAGGGCTTTTGTTGTTCTGAGGCACGTCTAGGACTGAGTCGTTGTTAACGGATGGTTCATGACCACGCTCAAAGAATCTGGTTGAGTCACTGTTGCGGAGTCCTCTCGATTCCCTTACTGTTCAACGAAGTACCTCTACTCCAACGACGCCAATATCTCGGTTGGAGATCACAGGAGAGAAAAAGACTGAGGGAGTCATAAAGGAGGATCGCCCGATGATCAAGTCGATTTTTCACATCAACATCAACGTCAAGGATTTCGACCGGTCACTGGCGTTTTATAAGAACCTTGGGTTCAAGGTGGTCCTGAATATCGGCGAAGGACCGAACCCCGCCAATGACAAAGGGTTAGGCATTCCTAGTAGCATAGGGCGTGCGGCGTTGTTGTCGCTGAGCGATGATCCCCGCGCCACTCGTATCGATCTGATCGAGTGGAAACAGCCCAAGACCGAAGGAGCTCCGTATCCTCATCTCTATCATACTGGCGCGGCCCGCATCGCCTTGTTTACCAAAGGCCTCGACGAGGAGTATCAGCGACTCAAAGCCCAGGGGATAGAGTTCGTGTCAGAGCCGGTAGTCCTGCGTTTCCGCAACGGAGCCGGGAGCAAGTTTTGTTGCTTCAAAGATCCCGACGGCACGTTCTTAGAGCTAATCGAACCGTTTCAAGAATAACACTGTGCGAGAAGAGGCAAGGGACTGGTCAGCCTCTTCTTGTCCCGTGCACTTCGCACCAGTGTCGCTTGACTCCATATCTCACTCAAACACCCGTTCTCCTGTTGAAAAGAGCAACCAGACCAGCGCCCCGAAGACATAGATGCCGGCGGAGATCATGAACACAAGTTGCCATGACCCGGTGGCGTCGAGAATCATCCCCGTCAACGTAACGCCAAGGATGCCGGGGATGGTGCCGGCAGTGTTCGAGAAGCCCAGGAGAATGCCGGCGTAGCGTGGACCGATGTCGAGGTGATTTACGCCGAAGCCTGACAGGGCGAAGGCGCCGAGCCCCAACGTGCAACACATCAAAAGAATGGCCCCAGGAATCGTGGTGACGCTACCAACAAAACTGATGAACGTCGCCGCGCCAAAGAAGCCGATGCTCTGCATCAATTTGCGAACGAGGGTTAACGAGAATCCGCGCTGGATGAGGAAGTCCGCCGTCCAGCCCGCCACGTTCCCCATGATAAACATCGTCAGCCAGGGCAAGACTGTATAGAGACCGACCTTCGAGAGGTCCGCGCCCAGCGCTTGTTTGAAGTATGTCGGCAGCCAGGTGAGGATAATGTAGAAGCCCCAGTTCGAGCAGAAGTGGTTGATGATGATCGCCCAGGTTGGCGCACGTGAGAGCAGCAGACCCCACGGAGTTTTGTCATTCTTTTGCACGAGTGGCGTATTGGAGCGAATAAATTGTGACTCGGTGGGGTGAATCGTTGGATGCGTTTCCGGGGAATCTGAAGAGAGAAAGTACCAGAGCGCAAACCAAATAAAGCCCAGCAAACCAAAGCTGTAAAACACCCACTGCCAACCCCAAGCCAGGACAATCGCTGGTGTAAGAAACAACGCGCCGACCGTGCCCAATGGAATACCACTGGTGTTCAAGGCAACAAAGCGGGCGCGCTCTTGCACCGGAGCCCAACGGGCAAAGAGGTTGTGAATGGCAGGAAAGGCGATCCCTTCACCGAGCCCCATGCCGACGCGGGCCAGGAATAACACGGTGAGCGAGATCGCCGCTGCTGGTGGCGTTAACATGGTAAAGATGGACCACCACAGCACACCGAAACCGAGAATGACCTTGCCGCCGTAACGGTCCGCCAACCAGCCGCCCAGCACTTGGGTGGCGAGATAACCATAAAAGAAGGACGAGAGCACGATGCCTTTCGTGGTTTGCGCCCACTTGAATTCTTCCGCCATCGGAATAATCGCCACGGACATATTGACGCGATCAATGTAGCAAATGAAGGTGCTGAAAAAGCAGAGGCCGACAACTACAAACCTCCGCGGCCAGTATTGACTCAGCGGCAACGAGGCCATCGGAGCGGTTGGGGTGAATCCTGTCGGTTCTGGATCAACGGAAAGGCCAGCCATGTCATTCCTCCCTCGTGCGCCACGCTCCCCGCGAGGCGTTTCACTCTAAGCAAACTTTACGGGTCGGCGTCAACGGGGTTGGTGAAGATGAAGCCCTTGCCGCACGTTGCGGATGAGCGAGTGACCATGCTAGGCTTGGCGCGATCTTGTAACGAGTATGAGACGAGAACGTCTTAACCTCTGGCCAGGAAAAAAAGGAGGCCGTGTATGAAGTTTGGCTTGATGTATGAAATTCAGATTCGGCCTTAGCTTCTGCAGTATTTCCTTTGTCAATCTCCACGGTTATCAGCCTTAACTCACTTGCCGTTTGGTCGTGGTTTCGTCTAGGTTGGGATGGTTGTCTGTTCCAGCCCGTCGAGTCGGTCCACCGCTTGCCGGTTCCCCCCTGGAACGAGGTGCCGATAGGTGTCCACCGTCAGTTGAATGCTGTGGTGTCCTAACTGTTCTTTCACGTAGGCCAGGGATTCACCATTCTGGATAAGTAAGGAGGCAAACGTGTGGCGCAGATCATGAATGCGTACACGTCGGAGCCCGGCTTTCTCAAGCAGCTTGTACCAGATTCGCCAGCGAAAGTTTGCCCGGTTGAGCGGAGTGCCTTCGTCACTCACGAAGACCCACGGGGGCAGCTCTTTCAGAGGTAGACTTTTTACGCCGCCAAAGGGAGCTCTTGCGTCACTTCAAG
>CAYTVL010000163.1:0-5299 GCA_964441775.1 uncultured Enterobacteriaceae bacterium | reverse complement strand
GGCGATAACAGAAAGTGATAATTCTTCTCGTCTTCAATTAAAGTTTGCGACAAAAACGACACTTGACCCAGTCTTACTAAGCAGGGCATAGTAGTCCAACTGAGCCTATAAAGGGGGAACCGATCTATGGCAGCAACCACGGTGAACAAAGCTGAGGCAGCGAGGGTGTTTCAGCAAGCGATCGACAAGACGATTCGCGAGCACGGCGAAGTCGGTATGCAAGTGACCGTCTATCACGATGGTCAACCAGTAGTCGACGCCTGGGGAGGCATTGCGGACGAGACGACGGGCCGAAAGGTAGATGGAGAGACGCTTTTTCCCTCGTTCTCGGTGATCAAGGCGACGACCGCCACTGCACTACACCTCCAAGCCGAGCGAGGCCTGATTGAGTACGAGAAGCCGATCGCCGAATACTGGCCAGAGTTTGCTGCCAATGGGAAAGCCAAGGCCACGGTCCGGGATGCGCTGAGCCATCGGTTGGGCATCCCGTATATGCCCGAGGGGGTGACCCCCGAGCAGATGAGTGACTATGCTTGGATGGTAGATCAATTAGCCAAGGCAAAACCGATCTTCGAGCCGGGGACGGCCAATGGCTATATGTGTTACACCTTTGGCTGGGTGATTGCTGAATTAGTACAGCGGACCGATCCGAAAAAGCGGCCGTTTCGCACCTTTGTCCGCGAGGAACTATTAGACCCGCTAGGCATTCGTGATATCTGGATTGGGATTAAGGACGACGTTGAACCGCGTATCGCCCGCCTCAAAAATGCGGCGTCGCTCCCCATACCGGCTGATGCGCCGATCCTGAAAGCCATGCCGCCACAAGTCGCCACCGTAGAAGAAGTGTTTGGTCGAGTTGATATGCGGCGTGGGTGTATTCCGGGTGCGCACGGTATCATGAACGCCCGCAGTTCAGTACGGCTGTTTGCGATGTTGGCCAATGGTGGTGAATTGGACGGAGTGCGCTTGTTGTCTGAAGACCGGGTCAAGACTTTCAGCACACCACGCAAGGATACCGAGAAGCCAGACTCGACGCTGGGTATCCCCGTGCGGATGGGAACAGCTGGATTTTGGCTGGGCGGCAGCACTGACCCGAAAGATCCCTTCCACCTCACCGATTCGAATCCACGTACGCTCTTTCATCCGGGTGCTGGAGGTGCGGTGGCGTGGGGCGACCCGGATGCCTGCTTGGCGGTGGCGATTTGCCATAATGGCATGAGCAATAACCCCAGCAAGACGTTTCAGCCGATCAGAGCAGCAGTGGAACAGGTCTTTGGGGTCTCGTAAACAGTTCAAGCGTTGCATCTGATTCGCCTTGGGGGCAAGCTTCGAGAGAGCCCGATGTTAAGCGGCAGGCACGATCCCGATGTAGACTGCGTCCTGCTGCGCTACCAACACCTCATGGCGTAGATACTGACAAAGGAGGGAGTCGTGTATGCCAATGATCACAGCTAATCGTTGTGAGATGTTCTATGAGATCGATGACTTTACCGATCCGTGGGTCAAGGACAAGGAGACAGTGTGGTTACAACATGGCGTCGGGCGCAGTACGAAGTTCTGGTATCACTGGGTGCCAGCGCTGGCCCGGCAGTATCGCGTGCTGCGGCGGGATATGCGCGGGCATGGGCAATCTGCTGACCCAGGACCAGAGCACCGCTGGTCGCTCGATGAGTTGGTCACCGATATGCGCGAGTTCATGGACGCGATGGGGTTACAACAAGTCCATTACCTGGGGGAATCGATCGGTGGGATTCTGGGGATCATCTTTGCGACCCGGTGGCCGAAGCGGTTCAAAAGCCTCACCATTTGTAATTCGCCAACGATGATCCGTCCAGCCAGCACCAAAGCCATCTCTGGACAACTCGGGAGCGTGGACAAGACGCTTGCGGCTGGTGGGTCAAGAGGGTGGGGCCGCGTGATGGTCGAACAACGCGTCCTCAGTGGCAAGAATCCCGACCATATCGAGTGGGTCGTCAACGAGTGGGGCAAGACACCCGCGCATGTGCTGAAAGGCATCAGTCACACCCTGGACGGTGCCGACACGACACCGTTGCTGCCGCAGGTCACAGTCCCCACCTTGATTTTGGCGCCAACGCATAGCTCATTGACGTCATTAAGCGACCAGTTCTCGATGCGAACGTCAATTCCGAATGCGCGCATGACCGTGATTGAAGGCCCAAGTCACGAGACGTATGTCGATGAGCCAGAAGAGTGTATCAATGCGTTCCTGAAGTTTCTGCGATCGTTAGGGTAAGCAGAAGCTGCTCGGAAGTTCACAGTGTGTTTGGCTTACGGTGCGTGCGCCTGTTCTCTGAGGCGGCAGGCTTTACGCTGACACAGATCACACCAACCGCATCCGAGATGAGCGTGATTGACAGTGTACGGGCATAGCCGGGAGAGCAGCGCATTTTGGCGGTACGTCTATTTCGACCGTTTGCCAAACCGGCGCCCACGCGGGACTGGGAGTTGTTTGCGACGTTGCCCGTGAGCGGCGTCGAAACGGAGCCCTGTCGTGCCTCGGATTTGACGCTAGTTTCCACACATCCTGTGATCTGTACCCAGACTCTCTGTGATCCTCCATCATCACATTGTCCATCGAGGGTTCCGTCAGAGGGTTCTGGTGCAGGAAGTATCAAAGGCTGCTAAACAGGCAACCTGAATCTTTCTGGCAACGACCACAGGGATCTGTTCAAGCGCCGTCATTTTGATGGAGAAATTATCCTACTGTGCATTCGATGGTACCTCACGTACAAGCTGAGCTATCGTGATTTAGTCGCAATCATGGCCGAGCGTAATGTGGACGTGGCGCACACCACCATTATGCGGTGGGTACAGCGTTATGTCGCGGAGTTTGAGAAACGCTGGCAGCGCTACGCCCGGTTGGGACTTCGTGGAGAGTTGATGAGACCTATCTCAAAGTCAAAGGCAAGTGGGTTTATTTATATCACGCTGTGGACCGCGCTGGACTCACCATCGACTTCCTCTTGAGCGAACACCGCGATATCACTGCTGCTAAGCGATTCTTTCAGCAGGCGATCGAAAAGCGGGGCATCCCCGAGAAGCTCACGCTCGATGGGTATGCGGCTTCGCATGAGACGATAGGGGAGCTTCAGCAGGAAGGGATGCTTCTCGCAGCGCTCACAGGGAGAACAAACAAGTATTTAAAGAACGTCATTGAACAGAACCATCGTCGCGTGAAACAACGAGTGAGACCAATGCTAGGGTTCAAAGACTTCGCCCACGCGGCTCTCACGATCAGTGGGATAGAACTTGGGGATGGAACTTGTCCACCAGGTCAAAAAAAAACAATTTGACCTTTCGACTTTGTGTCCCGCCCACACCCGAACTCCGCAAGTCTGGGAGGCGGTGCTGGCTGCATGAGCAAAACGTCAATGATGTTCTCCCGTGTCCGCATTCGGTGAATTGTACCGGAACCGCCATAGATACCCCTACAACACTGCACTCGTGCCGCTTATGCAAGTAATAGGAGACGGGAAGTAATGTTCTGTAGGACCCCAAGCGGAGGGAACTCACACTGAAATGATCTGCTTGTGCCATCGCTGATCAGAGAAGGCGAAAAACCGTGCCTCACACTGCTCGCAGCGGAAGGGATAACGATACAGCAGACTCAACAGCCCCTCCCAGTACGTGCGGCGCTGTGTTCGGTGTGCGCCCATGTGGTGGCACCTCGGGCAGCGGAGCCCGAGCATTCTGACCCGCGTTCTCGGGTGCGGGTGTCCAAGAGGGATCGTTTCGTGCGGGTGTCCGAGGGGGATCGTGGTGGAAATCATCACGTTGAGTAAGAAAAAGGGTGATAAGAGCAGAGATAGGCAATCTCGCCCTTCGGGAAGGATTGTTTGCTCCTGATTTCTACTGTAGCGCGGTGGGATACTTATGGTAGCCCACCGTGAAGGGCAGAAGGCGATTCGTCCCTGAGCCTTCCCTTCACCTGCAGGCACTAAACAGCATAACATCAGTGCTCGTGTACGTCAGTGCGTGGAGCAAGAGGAAAAAGCAAGGCGGCTGAAGAGGGAAAGCCGAGCGGCTGTAGTTGGCAGGTAGCCGAGCAGAGCCCATGGCCATTGTTGGGTCCTTTACATCTAAGGGTCAGCGCTGTCCAGCGGATGCCTGTCTCCTTCTCCTCTAGCCCGAAGCCGGGTAACGTTACAAATTAGTAGTTTTCCTGTATCCTCGCCTCGTATGACACCATGGCGAGGAGGAAGAGGGTGGTCTACGTCCCTGCTCAATGTCTATATTGTCAAAGCACAGAGGTGATCAAGGCGGGGAAGCAAGAGAATGGAGCCCAGCGCTATCGGTGCCAAAACGAACTATGCGCGCGGCGGATTTTTCTCCTCCACTACCAGGATCGGGGCCGACTCCCTGAAATCCGCCGCCAGGTCGTCGACCTGGCGCTCAACGGCAGCGGGATCCGCGCTACCGCCCGCGTGTTGCGGATCAGCCCCACCACCGTGATCGCGGTGTTAAAAAAAAGCCGCCACACTTCGACACGCCAACCCCGCGTTCGTTCTCCCTCCTC
Organism: uncultured Enterobacteriaceae bacterium; assembly: GCA_964441775.1. GTDB lineage: Bacteria > Desulfobacterota > Binatia > Bin18 > Bin18 > SYOC01. The sequence goes on along the minus strand of CAYTVL010000163.1, from coordinate 762 downwards.
GTGCACGCGCAGGCCGCGTCCCGGCAGGACGCGCCGCTGAGTTGGATGAAATGTGGAGTTTCGTCGGGGCTAAAGAGCGCGTGCGGTGGCTCTGGTCTGCCCTCGATCATCGCACGGGGAGTGTGCTGGCCTATGTGGTGGGCACGCGGAAGGATGCGGAGTTCCTGAAACTCCGGGCCTCGCTTGCACCCTTAGGCATCACCCGTTATGACACGGACAAGGCAGCTGTCTATCGGCGGCATCTCCCCTCTGCGCAGCACACCGTAGGAAAATTGTCGATGCAAATGATCGAGCGCAAGCACATGACGTTGCGGACGCGCCTGAAACACTTGGCCCGCAAGACGCTATGTTTTTACCATTCGTGCGTCATGCACGACCTGCTCATCGGGTTATACATGAACCGCGTGGAGTTCGGCCGCCCAGTATAAAAGAGGGCAGATCCCAAATTGGAACACCACCCCATACTTGAGGCATTGGGAAAAAACAGCCTTATAGGTGCCCAGGATTGCCGTCTCAGAGGAACCAAGGCTTCATAATGGCTTCGTGTGGCCAAAGGAACTCGAATCCCGCCGATAGCGCATACTTCCTGTCCAGATCTTCTCTATCGCCAATGTGGTAGTAAACCTCCGCTTCGAACTTCGCCTTTATGTCAGGGAGCATCAGTTTCCCAACGGCAAAGTCTATCGGGATACTGTGCTGGCCCCAGATCGCTCGTTGGGCGCTAATGGGACGGTCAGAACAACTGCCAATCAACACCCCCTT
>CAYTVL010000162.1:0-5344 GCA_964441775.1 uncultured Enterobacteriaceae bacterium | reverse complement strand
TATAAAAAGAATGGCCTCATACATACGGGGAAATAAAATCACAGAAGCAAGGGGTAGTGCGCTATGTAGTTGCTGGGCCCCGTGAATGCGTTGGAATTTACGCAGTACAGGGAAGGTGAGCAACTAAATTGATACACTACCCCCCTTATGACACCTTCCCACAGCGGAGGGCGATATGGCATTAACGCTAGGCGACTTCTTAGGCCCTCTTCTACCGAAAGCGGCTCCCCCATTACCGCAAGAGAAACAGTCGATCCCATCAAGAGCGGTTGCCGATGCCACTCCGTCCACGGCGAGCACAGGAGAAAATTCTCAAAAGAAAAAACCGCTCCCGCCGCCCCCTAAAGTGGTGGATCCTTGGAACGACCGTATGCAGTCGCTCACCAGCTGGTTTCTCGAACATGTTCACGAGCTCCCCACGGAGCCCTTTCAGCGTGGCCCTGGCATTAGTGTTTCTGACCCTGCAAAATTTTACTTGGCCCTTCGAGTCGATATCGAGTCCAGCCCTACCGGTCCCCGTGGCCGGACGGGCGTATTAGAAGATGAGCTCACAGCGCTTCTGCAGTGCTGGGCGATACAAAGGGAGGAGAACTCATATGATAGCGCTTCGTCCCTACCAAACTGAGGCTATTCAGTCCATCCTCGCGGCCGAACAACGCGGCCTCCGTCGGCCGTTGATTGCTCTCCCAACTGGAACTGGCAAAACTGTAGTGTTCAGCCATTTGATAGCCCAACGCCCGGGCCGCAGTCTCGTGCTCGTTCATCGTGATGAATTGATCAGACAGGCCTATGCCAAGCTGAAAGAAATCAACCCGTCGCTTTCCATTGGTATCGTCAAGGCGGTAGAGGATGAGCATGCGGCACCGTGTGTAATTGCCTCAGTCCAGACCCTAGCCAGGGAAAGCCGCTTAAAACGTCTCACAACGGACTTCAGCACCATTGTGGTCGATGAGGCCCATCATGCTGTCGCCGAGAGCTACCGGCGAGTTCTCGACCATTGCGGGGCCTTTACTGAGCATGGGCCCCTAACACTTGGTGTAACGGCAACGCCAAGACGCGGCGATGACGTCGGCTTAGATAATGTTTTTCAAGAAATTGTCTTTCAAAAAGGCCTCCTGCAAATGATCGAGGCCGGATACCTCTCTGACCTGCGCGCCATTCAGCTTCGGCTACAGGCCGATTTCCATGCTCTGCATACGCGGGCAGGGGACTTCATCGATGCCGAAGTGGAAAGTCTTCTCCTCGAAGCAGATGCCCCGAAACTCATTGTGAAAGCGTATCTTGAGCACGCCGGCGACCGCAAGGCATTGCTCTTTGTTCCTACCGTGCGGCTTGCCCATGACATGGCTGAGCTGTTCCAGTGCGCGGGCGTGGCTGCAGGAGCCATAGATGGTGCCACCCCGACAGAAGAGCGCCGGGCGATCCTTCGACGTCTTCACACGGGCGAGCTCCACCTGGTGGCCAATTGTGGCGTTTTAACGGAGGGCTTTGATGAACCTTCCGTTGATTGCATTGTGATTGCCCGTCCCACGAAGAGCACGGCGTTGTTTACCCAAATGGTGGGGCGCGGGACACGACTCCATCCAGGCAAGCAAGATTGTCTCGTGATCGACGTTGCCGGGGTGAGTAGGAGGCATGATTTAGCGAGCGTCGCTAGTATCGCAGGCTTGCCACTTGATGCCTTAGAGCAGGGTCAGTCTGTGGCCGAGGTGGCAGAAGCCATTGCGGCTGAAGAGGCGTTAGTGCAAGAACGCGCTCGTCGGCGTGGTGAAGTCGTTGCCGAAGCCGTAGACTTATTTAAGCGTCGTGCCTTGAACTGGCTCAAGAGCGATCGGTTCTTCACTCTGAGTGTCGGTCACCTTGGTTGGCTTGTGTTGTCGCCCACAGAGGAAGGTTCGGACCATTGGGACGTCTTCCAGGTGAATCCGCTCGGATCACGTATCACTTTAGCGACGGGGCTCTCATTGCCCTATGCCCAAGGCACGGCCGAAGATTGTGCGCGGGGCTTAGGTGCGGGCCACCTTGTGGACCCCAAAGCCCAATGGCGCCAGCGGCCAGCCTCGGACAAGCAAAAGTACATGCTGCACAAGTGGCATATTCCTCACGCAGACAACATCACCATGGGCGAGGCAAGCGATCTCATTTCACGCGTCAAGATGGAACAGGCGCTGAAAGCGGCATGACAGCGACTGGCGACGGAGCATGGTCATAGGAAACTGTAAAGCAGAAAGGGGAAACTCAATGCGGGGGTATTGGCACCAGACAACATTTATTTACGAGGTGCCTGAGCTCGTTGAGACGGTAGGGCAGTGGAAACGAGGCGACTTACAGGCGGATCTAAAGACGATAAGGATGCTTGAAGAAATGCACGCCGAGGTGCAGTTCTGAGCCGATTTCTGCCACATTCCGCCCGGATTTTCCTCCACTGGGGTACAACGTTGAACTTTCGCAAGGGCTCTCCTTTGTCTCAACAACGCGACACAACCTGGGGAGATCGACTCAGAGCACTACAAGGAAGTGGAAAGCTCCTGAGCGTAAGCCACAGTGGGGCTGAAGAGAGGGGAAAAAGCCAGAGCAACGCGCCAAAGTGAGGCGTTGCAAGAGCCCCCAAGTCGTCTCAACCCAGGATCTTCTCTGGGTCACGTTCAACAGCACTGCATTCTTTGCAATTTTGACGAGCGCCCGTTTCAGCCCGGTCTCGCAACCGTAATACCCCGCCCCAGTGAGGGGGCAGACCAACAGCAGGTGAGAAGAAACCCGTGAGAGCGCACCGAAAGAGGTGGACAATGGGACACCGACACCGTTTTTTCTTGATCTTCACGATCACCCTCTGGACCAGCTTAGGCTCGGCTCACTCCCAAGTCTTCCCGGGTGCGTACCAGCAGAATGCTTCCTTTCTGAGTAGAGGCTTCTTGACCGATGCGACAACTGCTTCTGCCTTGACGGATGATTTTCTCTACAAGACAGCCACGTTTTACAAGACGCCTTTGCTGTTTCCTAACGGCGGGCTGTTGGGTGCTAGGGGGGTGCTTGATCATGCCCCGAGCGCAGCGAGGAGCTTCCTCGATCATGTCCGTGCCTATGAAATCGCCCACGGCGTAACTTTCACCCTCATGCCCTTTCTCAATGGTTACAGTCTGCAAAACACTGCCCACGCCGCTAATCTGAGATTGGATCTCACTGACCCAGCGGTCAGGGCAAATATCGTCGCCGAATGCGAAAGGTACGTATCAGCCAGGGTGCCCGGCAGTTATGTCGAGGGAGCGACGCGAGGGTTTGACGGGATCGTGATCGATATCGAACCGGCGGGGGAGCCGACGTTGTTCGTCGCGCTCAAGCGCCTGATGGAGGAGATGCGTGCCTCTTTCGCGAGTCTGGGGCTCAGCAATAAAACAATCGGGGTCGCCGCGCCGCAACACACCGAGAAGACTCCGAAGCCCACCTGGGCTTGGAACTCGGCTGATTATTACTACATGGCACGACACGTTAATTATGTTCTGGCCATGACCTACGACAGCGGAGTGACAAACGGCTCCACCTATCAGGCGTGGATCGCTGACCAGACCACGCAAATCTTGCAAGCCGTCTCTGGGGCTGCCTGGCGCTTCGATAGTCCTCACCCCCAACCTCTCAATGGGGTCAAGGTGCTCATCGGCCTACCAGGGTTCTATACAGTCACGAAAGCCCATGACCCCGACGTCGAGAATGTCGCCTACGGAGCCCCTGGCCTTCTGGCTGGGCTGTCTCTGTTGCGCTCGACAGACCGCATATCGCTGGGTTACTTCCAGGGTGCGACGATGTATCTCCATGCGGGTGGAGCTGCGGATAGCCTCTACGCAAGATACCATACAGATTGGTGGTGGTGGGGCAAGCACTGGCTCGGTTACTCTGCGCCGTGGTGACCACTCGGCGTTTATGGAATGGACCGTCCCCTCACCTGATAGCCTCATGAGAGGGCAGAAGGGCTCTCTCATGAGAGGGCATGGACAAGGCCCCGCGAGCGGTTTGCACCGGGAAGCCTCAGCCAGTTCACCACAAGAGTCCCCCAGGAGAAAGGGTGTGTCCACTCGTCGTCTCATGGGCGGGACAGTGACACCCGCGTCTGACGGCCGTGCGGCGCTGGACTTTCTCCGGAGGGTTTGTCACTCTGGCATTGTATACAGGCCGTGATCGATCAGCTGCTCCCGTATCTCACGCCCTCCGAACAAGCCGTCTATTTGCGGCTGTGGCGATTGACCCATGCCGACGGCAAACCCCGCTGCGTCATCCGCTACGCCGACCTCGCGCGCTTGTCTCACGTCTCGCTCTCGACGCTCAAACGCGTGCTGAAGAAACTCGTGCACCGTCAGTTGGTCGCCGTCGAATGGCAAACCAAGCGCGCCTCGCTCTTCACGGTCCACATCCGCCCCCTAGCGCCCTCCCCCACCCGCACTCTGGGGCTTGGGCCCAAACTCTATGACTTCTTCAGCGACGAAGATCGCTCGTTGTTCCTCTCCTGCAAACGGACCCTCTCCCTTTATGACCAAAAGGCCCTGGACCAGGAAGCCCATGGCCACCCGCTGCTTTCGGATCTGCTGCTGTTCCGTCGTACCTTCGGCCCTGAGCGCCAGCACCAATACGAACCGCTTATTGCCGAGTTACTCGAAGCGACCGGTCTCAAATGACTACCCCTCCCCGCTCCCCTAACGTCTGAGCTGCTCCAGGGAGGAAAAGCGAAGCATGCAAGGGCAGGCCAAGAGCGCACCCCTGCTGGTGACTTCTTCGGGTTGGGGAGAGAGCCGAGGCAGAGCCGAGGCTCCTCTCCCGGCCGTCAGCCCCGGCGGAGCGCTCCCACTGAGGGAAGCCCCTGGAACCGTCGGGCTCGGGTGGCTGAGGGCCGGGAAGCGACCATCCCCTGTTACGCCGCCCCCTCACCGGTCAATAGCAGGCGCAGCTCAGTGTCATGCGGCAACGGAAACCGCTCCTCCTTAGCCGAGGTGAGGGGGCCGTCTTCGCCGTTGAGATACATCTCGATGGCCCGCTCCGTCTTGGCGTACAAATCATCCCGCAGCGCCTGGGTCTGGCGCTGCTCGCGGCGGCGTCGCAGAATATAGTTGCGTAGCCGAATAATCACTTCGTCCCCTTCTTTGGAGTAGCCCTGCGCGAGCACTTCCGCAAACCGCTCCACTCGCTTGCGCGCGCCGTGATAAGAGGCGCGCACCAGGGCGGCGATCACCGCACTCACGGCCGTGCCGGTCGTGGTGTCCCGAAAGTAGCTGGTGATGCGCTGGAGGGCGTCCCGATGGGTCTCATAGAAGGTAATCAAGTCCCATCGCGTCGGTTGAGGACGCCGCCGCCCCGTGCC
>CAYTVL010000161.1:0-5437 GCA_964441775.1 uncultured Enterobacteriaceae bacterium | reverse complement strand
CGGTGTCCCCTTGTGAGCCCGGGTTAATCAGTACCATTTCAAACGGCAACCGCTTATACAACATCAGCCACATGACCGCGCGCACCGGTTGTGAAAATGGTACGCCGTACAGAAGGACAGGCTGCGTCGTGTTCCTCATCAGTGCCCCCTTTCCTTTACCACTTTTCAGCCCACGGCCGTAAGACGACCTCGAAGGCCCAGGTCGACCGATGTTGCCGGTGGAGGTGCAGGTAAGTCTCCGCAATATGCGCCGGATCCGCCATGTTGTCATCCACCGTTGTGCCCGCCCGGCGATGCCAGCGGGTGCCGTCCTCCTGGGTCCACCCAATCGCCGCGTCAATCGGCACGTGCGTGACATGGATGCCTTGTGGCATGAGTTCTCGCGCCATACTCTGGGCCAGGCCCGATTTCCCGTGACAGGCCATCGCGAATGCCCCGCTCTTCGGGAAGCCCTTAAAGGCCGCGCTGGCATTGGTAAAGATGATGGTGCCCCGGTGGCCGTCGGCCCTAGGAGGGCTCGCGAGCATGCTCTGTGCTGCCTGCTGGCCGACGAGGAACGCGCTGTAGGTAGAGTTCAGGAGGGTGTCGAGCACTATCCCCGGGTCGGCTTCCGTGATGTCTGTGCGGAAAATGTCCTTCGTCCGTCCGTCGATGTTGTGCACCACTAGGGTGGGACGTCCGAGTTCCTCGGTCACCGCACGACACAGGTCCGCCACCGCTTTGGGTTCCCGTGCGTCGCAGGGATAACACCGCACGCCATGCTCGCTCTCCAGTGTTTTGAGTACCGGTTTGTCCGGAGTGCGCGCGGCGACTGCGACCTGCATGCCTTCACGGGAAAACAGCCTCGCGCAACTCGCGCGTATGCCCGGCCCACCCCCGACGATCAGGGCGACCTCAGTTGTCATGGTCTTCTCTTCCTCCTGCGGACAGTGATTTTTATCGCATCGTGACGTGCTGTCCCTGAGGGGTCAGTCTTGCAATGCTGGCCGAATTTGCTCCTCAAGAACCTCGATATTCCGCCGGTATTCGGTCACGCTCGTATACCCCTGCGTGTGCACAAGATGGGTGACCCCCACGTCGAGAAACTGCTGGGCATATGCCACCGCCTTCGGCGGATCTTCAATAGGGAGCGTCTTCATCGCAATGACTTCGAGTGGTGGGCGCCCTGCCTCGGCACTCATCTCATGTAACCGTGCAATGCCGGGTTTGAGGTCTCCCGGCTCAACGCCAGCGGGGATCCAGCCATCACCAAACCGCACGGCGCGACGCAAGGCATGCGGAGGGGCGCCGCCCACGTAAATCGGGGGACGGGCGGGCCGTGGTTGGAAGAGGATCTTTTGTCCGTTTGATTCAATGATGTCGTTGCCAAAGCAACTGTGCAGAAAGGCCAGCGTGTCGTCCGTCATTGTGCCTTTGCGTTGTGGATCAAGCCCAAGCGCGCGAAACTCGGCCTCCATCCAACCCGTCCCGACCCCCAGGCGCAAGCGTCCACCTGAGAGTTCCTGGATCGTCGCGACCAACTTGGCGGTTGGCAGCGCGGGACGGAAGGGGACATTGATCACCCCACTGCCCAGACCAATGCGTTGCGTTGCTGCAGCCAGAAACGCAAGCATGGCCAGGGGTTCTAAGGTGCGGCCTGGGGTCACAACTTGTGGCATGTTTGCCGGAGCGTCGAGCGACGAGGTCAACCGTTCGTTAATCCAGATGGTATCGAGTCCAGACTCGTCAGCCGCCTGGGCACAAGCGAGTAAAATGTCGCGTGTGGAATAGGGGCCCCAATTTCGGATGTTGATACTCAGTTTCATAATGCCTCTCCTCTGCCTGCCCTCTAGCTCCATGAGCAGGACAACATACACCTGCATAGGGCGATCTCGGTGTTCGAGCAAGACCTGAAAATTCGCGGGGGCAAATCAGCGTCTGCGTGTGGCCGGAGCAAATCCCTCAATACACACCGCCGCTCCATCCGCTGTCAGCTCGTTGATCCGTAGGTCCTTCAGCGGTTGATCCTCTGGGGCATTGCACAACGCTTCCGCTACCATCATGCCTTGCGCGGTGTGTACATGAATCCGTTCCGAACACCCGACCGCGCTGCACGTACGTCTCCGTACGGTCTTTCTCTATCTGGAGTTGAGGGAACTCTGTCAGGGTAGGGCCCTGAACGACGTTTTTTTCACGGTTGCTTTAGGAATCCCGAATTCCACTGCGCTTCATCCAGGCTTCTCGCAACAGGATCTTCATTCCAAGAACTCACCAGAGACCGTAGCCCGTCCTATGCCATCGGGTGCTCGGGCATGCAACCGAAATCTTGGGACATTCCCTTCTCCGCTACGTGTTCTGGACGCGAACGGGTTTATCGAAATCTTTCGCGCTGTGGCGCTCGAGGAGCCGCTGGTCCTCAGGCCCCCAGGATTTGTTCACGCGTCGACCGCGTTGCACCGCCGGGCGTGCTTCAATGTCTTTCACCCATCGGAGCACATGCGGGTACGTTTGTACGTCCAGAAACTCGGCCGCTTCATAGATATTCTGGGTGACTAACGCGCCGTACCAGGCGTAGTTCGCCATGTCGGCAATCGTGTACTCTTCCCCACAGAGATAGCGGTGGTCATTGAGATGGCGATTCAACACATCTAACAGGCGTTTCACCTCCATCGCAAAGCGATGGATAGGGTATTCCAGCTTTTCCGGGGCGTAGGCATAAAAATGCCCGAACCCGCCGCCGATATACGGCGCACTCCCCATCTGCCAGAACAACCACGACAGACATTCCGCTCGGGCTGAAGGCGTTTTTGGCAGAAAGGCACCGAATTTTTCCGCCAGATAGACCAGGATCGCCCCGGACTCAAAGACGCGCGTCGGAGGGGTGGTGCTCCGGTCCAAGAGTGCGGGAATTTTGGAATTGGGGTTAATGGCCACAAACCCACTGCCGAATTGCTCGCCCTTCATGATGTCGATCAGGTAAGCATCGTACTCGGCCTCTTTGATGCCCCGTTCGAGGAGTTCTTCCAGTAAGATGGTGACCTTGACGCCATTGGGCGTAGCCAGCGAATACAGCTGGAGGGCGTGTTCGCCGATAGGAAGTGCTTGCTCATGTGTCGCCCCCGCTATGGGCCGGTTGATGTTAGCAAAGCGTCCGCCACTCTCTTTGTTCCACTGCCAGACTTTCGGTGGGGTATAGGGACTGTTGGTTGCCATGGCTCCTCCTTCTCACAAGTAACAGTTTTCCATTTGGCTTTAATCACGTTACGCCCCCTCACGGAAGCTGAGTCTGCAGCGAGGGGAGCGCTCACAAGGTGGGAGAGAGGAAAGTGCTTGGTTTCCTTTTCCTTGTTTTGCGCACTAAAAAGGGTTGTGGTGCAATTCGCAGAATGAAGATAAAGGAGCGCCTACTCGATATGTTACTCAAGCAGCCAGCACGGCCTCCCATACTTGTGGAGTTCGCGTGCGACCAGGACACAGAGTCAAGACGTTAAATTGCCCTTTCTTGATTTGGTGGACAAGCTCTATACCAGCGAGCGTGACGGCTGCGTAATCGAACCGCTTCAAGCCCAACATCGGTCTCACTCGTTGTTTCACTCGTCGGTGGTCCTGTTCAATTACGTTATTTACATATTTGCTCGTTCTCACCGCGAGCTCTGCGGGAAGAAGTCCCTCCTTCTGGAGTTCGCCCACCGCTTCATGTGAAGCTGCATAGCCGTCGAGCGTGATCTTCTTGGGAGCCCCTTGCTTTTTAATTGCCTGTCGAAAGAATTTTTTTGCGGCGACTACGTCACGGTGTTTACTCAAGAAAAAGTCTACCGTCTGCCCGGCTGCGTCCACCGCTCGATAGAGGTAGGACCAGATGCCTTTAATCCTGATGTACGTCTCGTCTACACGCCACGACATCCCCACTGGCCGAGCGTACCGCTGCCAGCGTTTCTCAAATGTTGGGACATACCGCTCACCCAGCGCATAATCGTGGTATGGGCCAAGTCAATCCCTCGCTCGGCCATTATTTCCCTTAAGACTCGGTAGCTCAGTTTGTAGGTGAGGTACCACCGTATACAGAGTATAATAATTTCTTGATCAAAATGACGGCGCTTGAATAGTGTTTTTGAAGCATCTTCGATTTGATTCATTAGACATGTTTATCACTCCCACTCACTTCCTGCACCAGATCCCTCCCGTGCAGGGAATGCTGAGGGCGATCTCTGTCGCTCCTTGCTCTCCGCCCCTCCTGCCTTGAGGAAATCCGGAGAATAAAGAGACTCAGATAGGGGCATAGGCGCTTTGTCGCGGAGTCGTTGCGGCAGAGCCTGCGGAGAAAGACCATACTCATATTAAGTCATCTTGGTGCTTTCTCCTTTGCGCTCGTTTACTGAAGCGTGAGTGACGTGAGCGTAGCCCGGTAGGGCGTTCCTCCTTTGTCCGGGATGATCTGCAACCGTAGGTGCGTGACGCCCTCTTCCATGAGCGCCCAGTCCTCTCGCTCAAACGTGGTGCCGGGCGGACTGAACGTATACTCTTGATGACGCAGTTTGCGGTAAGTCTGCCCATGATCGGAGGACAGTGCTAACTCCAGTTCTTGGGTCCGACTGACCGCTGCTTCTTCGATCTCTACTGTGATGCGACGAAGGGTCTGTGCGGTATCAAAGGCGAGGAGAATGAGTTGTTCTCCTGGCTCAGCGGCGACCCAGCGCGTGCCACCGGGGCCCCGGTGGGTATCAAAGGCATACTCAATGGGATGGTTGCTACTCTCGGAGGTGATCCACACGGTCGCCAGTGCAGCAATATCCTTCTCTTCTTGGCGAACGGCGGGCACTGGGGAGGACGGGGTGAGGATATGTTTTCGCAGCATACTACTCTCGCTTCCTTTCACGTATCCTACTCTACGACACGGGCGCTGAAGCAATACCCCTCTCTTCACCTCACTACAGGAACAGTGCGAGATGTTCCTCATGTCCGGCGCTTCCTCATTAAGCGCTGAGGTGGATCTCTTGTCGGGGTTTCAGCGTGGGGCTATGGTGCCAAGGCGTACGGAGCCGAAGGAAAGGGGAGAGACAGGGTAGACACGTCGAAGAGCATACGGCTCAGCGCGGGTAAGAAAGTAAACCTGGGTCAGCCTGACCACACGACCTCCCTAGATGAAGGGGGTCGTGCTTGTGAGAGAGGCAATGGCGTGATGTTTGGCGAACTCCAACACTATCTCGATTTTCCCTCCTCCCATGTCGCTCCCCGCCAAGTTGATGTCTGGCTTCCGCCTGGCTACCGCGCCATGACTACGCAGCACTTCCCGGTCGTGTACATGCAGGATGGCCAGAATCTCTTTACGCCTGAGACCTCGTTCTTAGGCGTCGATTGGGGTATTGATGACGCTATGCAGCGCCTCATTATAGAGCACCGTATCGACCTTGTTGCATAATTCATAAAGTCACGAATAGTTCCTCAGCAGACGACACCT
>CAYTVL010000160.1:0-5617 GCA_964441775.1 uncultured Enterobacteriaceae bacterium | reverse complement strand
TATAAAAAGAATGGCCTCATACATACGGGGAAATAAAATCACAGAAGCAAGGGGTGTGGACGAGCGTTTGTCCTCACCCTGGAGAACGGTCTAATCACGGAAGAGCCACGGATGTTGATTGAACGGTTGTTCCTAGAACGCAGCTCTCTGCGGGGAAGTGTCAGAACTCAGAACACTTTCAGTCACAGATAGAGAGTACCTCTGCACGTACGTTTCACTCCCCCGGTCCCTTAGGCGGCCATCAGCAACACATTCAGCGCCTCGAACTGTGACCTGAACAGCCGGCGCTTGTCGGCCAGGGACACGATCTGCCTCATCCGCTGACGGGGTCGGAACCATTGGCGCACTTCTTCAAAGGTCTGGCAAAACCGCGCGGTAGACTCAACTCTCCCGAATCCCTGCATGGGATAATAGCGCTGTTTAATTCCTCGATGATCTTGCTCCAACCGGCTGTTCAGATAGTGACTGCAGCGGTGGAGGACCGTTTTCCCCAGCGTCTCGCGGATGGCCCGCGGATAGGCGTCGTGTCCGTCGGTGGTGACTCGCCCGGCTCTGGTGCAAATAATTCTGCTCATACAATATATTGAGATTACAGGAAACCTTTTACCCCAATATCTTGCGCGTCACAATTTGTTTTAGTCGTATTTGCACCAGAGCCCGCGAGGCATGAGTAAAGACCTTACGAGGGTGAACTGCTTGTGACGTTCGAATTGTGCAACAATGCCCTGCTTAAATAACAAAAAGTGACGACCTCACTTGTTCTCATCTAAAGTTTGCGACAGAACCAGAAATTGTTCTCTGAGTTCTCTGACTATTGTTGACATCGTATTCAACAAGTTGACAATGCCACATACTTCCTTTTTGGACCTGCGGGGAACATGACCTGCGCACCGCGCGCTTGACCAATTAACAAATTAAGATAGAGTGCGACACATTATATGGGTCAGATGAAGTACATACTGCTTCTTATCCTTTTGGCGTTGCTCCTCCCGACTACTGTTCTGAGGGAATCGCTGGGCAATGAGCAGTATCCCCGCTCAGCAGATGCTGCAGACATAGACGAGAACACGGCAGAAGACGAGCAAATCCCTGCTCCCTCTGATCCATGCCATCTGCTTAAGGGTGTCGCCCATCGGCGGGTCGCCCGGTCTGCTCTCCCCTCTGTGACATACCAGCTTATTCAACACACCAATGGCCGCGGTTTTGGTCGCCTTCGCTCTTCTGCGGCGATCGCTTCCCAAGCCGCGCCCCTTTATCAGATGCTCCAGGTGTACCGCTTCTAATCATGTTATCCCTTACCGTAGTTTTAAGCCTATCGTCTCTGGGTTGATGACGGACGAGACGCGCCAACAGGGGCAAAAGACGCGAGACAGCTGACCGTGCTGTCCCCACATGCCCGTTGAAGAACCACTTAGGCTGGAGTCCACCCTCATCCTGCGTATCCTCGCTGGCATCAGTTAGGAGTCAGGGCGTGAACGGTTACGCATAGGCTTTGCTGTTTTTGATTTCCTATCAAACTTTCTAAAGGAGAATTGCAATGGCAGAACAGAGTGGTGACATTCTCATAATTCAGGTTGGAACAGCTGATGCCCAAATACACAGAAACGTCACTGAGGAGCAATGCCTTAACATACTTAAAGAGCGGAACCCCGCCCTGGCAAACGCATTGGGGCCGACACATGCGCGGCTATCCGCAATTCGGAGAGAGGTCCTGACCAACCCCGACAAGGTCATTGACTACTACCTGCTTCAGGCAGCACAAGCTCAGGCTGACGAGAGGTTGAACCTAGATCTCGCAGATCTAAGCGAGGCCGAACAGTCCAAGAGAATTGAGGAGTACCATCAGTTTACATCCATTGGATCAGCCCTGCTCTACAGGGACGCAAACTTCGGCGGGCCGAGCAAGTTTTTCACCGTCACTTGGCCGAACATGAAGTGGTGGCCGTACAGGTTTAATGATCGGGCATCTTCGGCCAAGGCATGGGGGGGAAACATCTTGTTCCAACACTCTTGGTATGGGGGGCGAAGACTGTACTTGATTGGTCTTCCTTATGTCCAATTTGGCGACCTTTCGGCATTCAACTTCAACGACATAGCCAGTTCGTTCGTCTCCATCGGGTAGCGGGCTGTCAAGCCGCACCCCATAAGAGCAGACATTTGGAGATAAGCCGTTCGGGGGTAGTGGTATCCCAGTAATGCTGGCGAGTAAACGTTGATTTGCAACATACTGAATCAACAGAGCCTTTTGTGGTATGGTCTCGGTAGAGCATTACCTGGATAGCACTCCCCACAATTCAGCAGTTTCACCCAGATGTGGTCATCGAGAAGTTCAGTCTCCAAGTTGACCCTGTGCATCTGATCCTGGTGATTCCTCCGAAGTACGCAGTGTCGGCCATCATTGGGAAACTCAAAGCGAACACGAGTCGCGCAGTGCGAACGCGGTTTCCAGGACTCAAGCAGATATATTGGCGCAAGGAGTTCTGGTCGGTAGGGTTCTTCTCCTCGACGGTGGGCATCAATGAAGCCGTGATTAAGCGATATGGGGAATTTCAAGAAAAGGTCGACAAGGGCCAAGTGCAACTGAGCTTCGGGTTTTGAGGAAGTGCCACGGGCGTAAGCCCGTGGGTATCTACTCCAATCGCGCCCCGCTCCTTCTACATCATGACACAGGAGGCGTGCTGGGAGTGGCCTCATCGTGTGCTTCCTGTGCCAGCCAACAGATTTGCGGTCATCTTCGGTGTTGTCAACTTATTGAAGACAAGGCCAACACTGAACAGAGAGAGAAGAAGAGAGGCTCTGCACGGGTGCTATGCGGCCAGAGCGGGAGTCGTGATCTCTCGCCAGAGCTGGAATCTTTTGCTGAGCTCTTGACGGTAGGCGGGTGCGGCGTTGTTGCATATTTCACTCTGTGTTCCGTACCGCTATGCTCGCCCCATGACAAAGACTCCCTCTGTGATTCGTTACCGCATCCGTAATTGGCGTGCGTACAATCGTGCGCTGATCAATCGTGGTCGCCTCACCGTATGGCTCGACGAGCAAGCGATCGCGGCATGGCGGAACACGCAGCCGGCCACAGGGCCAGGTGCACCGCGCGTCTACGCCGATCTCGCGATCGAGCGTGCCCTGGTCTTCAAATCGATTTATCATCTCGGTTTGAGCGCCGCGCAGGGCTTCCTCTCGTCGGTGATGGAGCTGATGCAGCTCGCCCTACCCGTGCCGGACTACAGCACGGTGAGCCGTCGCCAAAGTGTGCTGTCAGTACGATCGGCTTTGACCCCGCGGAGGAGCCCGCGCCATATCGTCATTGATGCGACCGGGCTGAAGGTCTACGGCGCGGGGGAATGGCGCGTGTACAAACATCGGATGAGCCGCCGGCGCGCGTGGCACAAGCTGCACCTGGGGGTCGATGAGCGCACGAAAGAGATTGTCGCGGTAGAACTCACCGGGAGTCGGGTGCATGACAGCCAATCTCTGCCCGCTTTGCTCAACCAGATTCCCGATCCGATCGCCCAGGTCTCGGGTGATGGGGCATACGACACACGAGCGTGCTATGAAGCCGTGCTCAAGCGAGGAGCCATGCCCATCTTCGTACCGCGGCGCACGGCCAAACTGTACAGCACTACAAACCCTACCGCATGGCGTGCGACACGCAACGGGATCCTCCAGCAGATGGCCGTCCACGGACGCGCGACGTGGCGGGTATTAAGTGGGTACACACGGCAGAGTATCGCGGAGAATGCCATGTTCCGATTTAAGCGGTTGTTCGGGGGACGACTCTGGGCGCGGGGCTTGGCGACTCAACGCGTCGAAGCGGTGGTAAAATGTGCGACGCTCAATCGGATGACGCAATTGGGCATGCCCGAGACGGTGCGCGAGGCATGAGTAAAGACCTTACGAGGGTGAACTGCTTGTGACGTTCGAATTGTGCAACAATGCATAGACAGATTCTTATCTTCTACTAGTCGCTTAAGTAGACGTATTACGGAAACTAGCAAGCTTGAAACACTTCGAGATGAACAGCAATCCATAGAATCAACGGCGCATCTCGAGCAGGATCCGGCGGCAGAAGTCTTGAAGGTAAAAAGGACCCATTACGATTCAACAGGATATGGCCAGGAAAATTTTAATTAAGAAGCATAATACGAGACAAGAGCCGAGTGGGATGTCCCTGCGACCAGTTCAAGAGATTGTCCCATTGGTCGTTAGAATTTCGAAGAGTGGAACATATAGTTTATTTCGTTAAGCTGCCTGTGCTATAAGTTGCCGGTGTCCCAAGGCAGCAATAAGAATGTTGGCTTGGGCCATGCCCCGCACCCGGCACATCTTGGAGCGATGGGCCACGATGGACGAGGCAAGCCGGAGCGGAACGGAGGACGGCTCGCATTCACGCAAGGGTCGTCCTGTAAATTTCTACTTTAGTGAAGGATGGAAAACGGTTCAGGCGCGGTGCACGCAAGATCTCGCGTGAGGAAGACGAGGAGATAGGCTCCTTCGATAGAGAATGGTGGCCATGCTGAGCGATACGTGCGTGTCAGATAACCGCGTATATGGAAAACTTCCCTACGCGGCTTCGTTGCGACCTGGATTTCGATGTCGGACGCTCATCGGTTGACAGAGATCTTCATTCTCGCTCACGCGGGAACTCGGTATTCTCTTCAGTAAGTCGATACGCTCAAAGGTACGCTTACCATCTCGCAGCAATGTGGTCACAGGGAATGCTGACTGCTTATTGCTCATCTGAGCTGCGTGGTGCTGTACGAGAGACATTAGATTCCTTAGAGATTACTGTTGGTACCGTCGCACATCATCATTTAGCCTTGTCTTTATAGCAAAATTTCTATATTCTAAAAGAACATTTTGTGAACATTGAAACCCCAGTGTTACGGCTCCTTGTGTGGATGGGAAGCGCAAAGCGTGATCTGCAAGCATTTCCTGCGGGCGCACAGAAGATGATCGGTGATCAATTGCAACTCCTCCAATTTGGCGGCATGCCTAAAGATGCCAAGCCATTTCACGGTGTGGGGAGTGGCGTGGTAGAGATTGCCGTCCGCTACGACACCGATGCCTTCCGCACGGTGGTGGCCGTGCAATTAGAGAATAGGATGTACGTCCTGCATGCCTTTCAGAAAAAGTCCAAGCGGGGGAAGAAGACGCCCACGCAGGATGTGGACCTGATTAAGAAACGCTACAACGAAGCGCGGGAGCTCGCGAAACATGCCAAAGAAGAACAGGACCACTGAGAGTGAATATGAAGAGGGATCAGGAAATGTATTTGCTGATCTCGGGCTGGAAGAGGCAGACGAACTCTTTACACGAGCGCAAATCGGCTTTCACGTGTACACGTTGCTCAAGCGCCGTAAGCTCAAACAACGCGAGATGGCCAAGCTACTGGGCATTGCTCAGCCGGATGTCTCGCATCTCATGAACGGCCATTACAGTCGTTTTACGGCTGACAAATTATTAGATTTCCTACGCCGCTTAGATCAGACTGTCATCATTCGTATTCGCCCGCACCGCCGTGGAGAGCCCTATCAAGAAGTGAGCTTTGCGGCCTAGCCTTTCTAAGGATCATGAGACAAAACCTGAGCGGAGCAGGATGATACATGCGGCCAATTCG
>CAYTVL010000159.1:0-5648 GCA_964441775.1 uncultured Enterobacteriaceae bacterium | reverse complement strand
GCTACGAGTTTGGAATGCCCGTATAAACATGAAACCCAGATCTGTAACACCACCAGAATTACATACTTGTGCGTCAGCTTTACGAAAGCATTTCACGGGACAATAAATGCCTGCCGCCACAATGCCTTGATCGCCTCCGTCAATAACGCCGCTCAATTGCCGCTTACTTTTCTTTGCCTTCTTTTACGGATGGGGGGTGATCGCCAGGATCGTGATCTGCTGCTGCGCTGGTCCGTAGCACCAAAAGATGCGATACGCGCCAGGTGTTGTATTCTGCGCGTAGGCTTCGAAGACCTTTTGATTTTTGTCATATGGATTAGGGATGCCGGCGTACTCGTGGGTGTTCAGTCCTGGGTGACGAGGATTCTGCTCCAGCTTCCTGAGCGCCTCGTAGACCTGCTTAAAGAGTCCCTCTTGCTTGGACGATTTGCTGTGTTTCCGCGCCAGACGATTCGCTCTTGCTTTCAAGGCCGCTTGCTCTAGTGCTCGGAAATTGTGGGTCGCCTCCTGAGTCCAGACAATCTTAAACATTCTCCTCGTCCACGTCCCTCAGCCACGAGTAGTCTTGCCCCTCCCGGGGATCTGGCGCGAACTGACGATGCTGGGCCTGCTGAAAGCCGCGTTGTACGCGCCGCAGCGCTTCTGGGTTTTTAAAGAGCCACGTCTCCTTGATGGGAACCGGTTCCACAAGCCGAACAGTCCACTCGCCTACTCCACTCTCTTCCACGTGCACGGGCTGATTGGCAACATTGGGGCCGAGCAACACCCGCCCCTTCGCGTCGGCCACCTTGAGGGGCCGGAGCGCCGACGCGGCGCGCCGCTGTGTTCTTCCGAGTGCTTTTGGGGTCTTCCCTGGCATAGGCAATCCTTTGTTCTTGAATTGTACTTCCGGTAGGAACGATGTTCAAGTGGGAATATCCCACTCTTATTCAGAGAAGGGACTGGGCAGGGTTTCGTCATCCTTGCACCCTGCAAGAAGCTTCCGCCTTGTGCCCTGCTGCTCCCATGGGTGCTCTGGTTGCGTAAGACGCAGGAATTTGTCACAACGGCCACAGACGAGCGAGACACGAACCGCAAGGAGGGATCGATGTTCCTGAAGAATTGTTGGTACTGCGCGGGATGGGATTCTGCCTTGAGTCAAGGGAAGCAGGCCTTGTTAGCGCGTCGGATAGCCACGGAGCCGCTCGTCCTATATCGCAAGCCGGATGGTGGTATCGTGGCGATGGAAGACCGCTGCCCCCCATCGTCAGGCCGCCTTACATCTGGGACGGAAAGAAGGCGAATCGCTGCGCTGCCTGTATCACGGCCTAAAGTTCGGTCCTGATGGGCGCTGCACGGAGGTGCCCGGACAGGCGCGGATTCCTGAGGACGCGTGTGTGCGGACCTATCCTGTTGTGGAGCAAGATAACTGGATTTGGGTATGGATGGGCGATCCGGCAAAAGCCGATCCGCGTCAGATTTGTCGCGCCATTGGACCAAGCGACAAGCACTGGAACATGAAGACCGCCCAGCTTGCGGTGAACACCAATTATCGCCTGGAGATTGCCAACTTGATGGATCTCAGTCACGCCACCTGGATTCATCAGCACACGCTTGGCGGGACAGACGCCTGGGTCTGGACGAAACCGCACCGTACCATGGTGCCGCGGGGCATCCATACCAGGTACTGGTTTTCTCGCGTCCCTGCGCCTGCCTTCGCCCGGCATCTGTTTCCTGCCGAGTCCGTCTTTGATGTATCGGCGAACGCGGAGTTCACGTTGCCGTGTAACTTTATCATGCACTTTCAAGTCTATGCCCCCGGCCAGGCGACGGACGGTCCTTCAGATGGGCGTTTGCTGCTTGACACGCACTCGTCGCAGGCGGTCACCCCGCGTGATGAGGATTGGGGCGATTACTATTACTCCTGGGGCACGAGTGTGGCGACGGACTCCCCCGGCATGAGCGAGCTGTTACTCGAAACCGTCAACGCCGCGTTTGTAGAAGACAAGGTGGTGCTCGAGGCGCAATGGCGCAACGTCAAGGAAAAACCGCAGGCCACCCAGGTCGGCATCCTGCTCGATGCGGGTCCCGAAAAGATGCTGTCACTGCTGGATCAGTTCCTCGCTGAAGAAGCCCAGGAGAGAGGGCAATGACGACCACCTCTGACACGAAAGCTTCGCCGCGAGTTGACGAAATGCCTTGATGCTTATGCTCCACTCTGAGTCCAATACCGTGTCCTTCCGGATCTCATGGAATGGACAGACCATTCCAAAGTGGGCGCTCCCGCATACTTGATGCGGAAGAAAGGCTGCTGTTCCAACCATCACTGCCTGTTACCCTCGTTACGCGGCCTGCCGCACACGTAGCTGCCGCAGGTCCCAGTTGGCGCAGCCATACAGGGTATCTGGAACGCATTTCGGTGCCGACAACGCGTCGGGTGGTCTGAGCCTCCCTTTGCGCTATGCCATTTGCGAACGGCGGATAACGGCCAAACGGTTAAACTGAGCATCTATCGCTGCAAGTTACGCTGCAAGTTACATTGTTCGGGGGTGATGGTGGAGCGACACTGAGGAATCCCTGGGTAGCGTGCCTTGGTTTACGGGCACAGGACGCCGCTGGTTTGCGGCTCGACGATATCGATTGGCACAAATGGCACCGTACGCATTCGGGCGCAGCAGACCCATCGCGAGCGCATTTTGCCCTTACCCGACGACGTCGGCCAGGCACTGGTGGCGTATCTCCGAGATGGACGTCCCTCGACCATGTGTCGCGAAATCTTCGTGTTGCCTTAGTTGGTAAACACCTCGACTTTCGATCGTACTTCCCAGCCTTCTTCGTAGGGGGCCAGCATCCGATTGAACGCATGTAAATGCTTGAACTTCCAGGTACCATTCACTTTGACGTAATCATCTTCGTAGCGGGCGGCAATCCATATCTGACGATTGTCTTTACGGAACGTAAAGGGACCAAGAAAATACCAGCTGCCGTGTGCTTCATTCCCCTGCACCGTAATCCGCGGATTGAACACGTCGTGCTGGGAGAAACTGATGCGGTCGGCAAAACTCTGGAAGAGGGTCTGCAGCTCCGCAGGCCCTTTGGCGTACCCCACGCCTTCAGCTTCCCAAATGCCCTCGTCAGCAAAAATAGTCACAATGCGCTCCGGATTGTGTGCGTCATCACAAATGTCGCAGTATTCCGCTTTGAGTTTCTTAATCGCTTCAATGTCCTGCAGCTCGGTAATCTGTTTTTCGAGTGCGGTGATGTCCATGAGCGCCCCTCCTTCATCTCTATCGGTCCAGAGGTGGACTGTAGCGAACTTTGTGGTCAACCTCAACGAAGAATCACAGCATCCAGCGGGTCGACCGGAAAACCACTGATCGGCAATGCGTAAAGGCAAAGACCAGATACTCAATACCGAACATCTGTGTGATTTGTGTGGCCCTGTTGCCTGTCCTTCCTTATTGGGCTGAGATAGCCACAATGAATCCGTCCGGTAGCTCACGTTTGCCGTAAATGAAGTCCCCATTAATGTCAGCGACCCACATCGTGTTCCCAACGAAACGCAAATTCCAGGGGTTAATAAACCCGCTCGCCACAAGTTCGAGTTTGCCCTCTGGGGTCACGCGATGAATTTTCCCATCTGCACGTAGCGCTTGTCCCATGGGCACAGGAATCTCGTAGTGACCGACATCAACGACGAAGAGCTGTCCGGCGTAGGGTCCGAACCCTGCGGGCGCAAAATCCAGCGCACCAAATAAAGTTGGGGCTTCGACCACGGGTTTCTCTTCAATCCTGCCGTTGGGCAGCACGCGTAACACCGCACTGCCACGAGCCGCGAAAATACCGCCACGCACCACAGTCACAAGCAGAGATTGTCCATCAGGGGCAAATCGTAAATAGAGAGGGCCACCATGCCGCTGCGGGTTAAGCGTAACAAAGGGGGAACATTTTCCGTCAGGAGTGATCTGATAAATCGTCTCATTCAGCGTGGTCGAGGCATAGAGTTGCCCAGCGAACGGACTTCCTGTCGGTCCGAAACTCGCATCGACCCCAATCCCACTGACTTTCTTCTTGCTCAAACTCGGCAGCATGCAAAAGATGCTCACCGCATAATCGTTCTTTGGATCGATGCGTTGGACCACGTAGTTTTCGAGCCCGCCTTTCTCCCCGACCTTTGGTTGCGAGAGCGCGAAGACTTGTCCACCGAACGCACCAAAATCGTCGGGTGCGATATCGAAACCCGCGCTGATTGGCACCATTTTGTCGGCATCAACGAGTACGGAGACTTTGCCTTGTTGATCAACCGAGATGAGGCGACTGCCCTTCTCGCCTTCCTCTTTGCCGTCGTCGTTCAGCCACACCTCTTCGCCGTGAAGGCGCATGACCAACGGATCGTACAACTGCCCTGGCGGCACGAGCACCTTGGCCGTAAAGCCAGCTGCAGGCTTGATGTCGTGCGCCATAACACGATCGAGCAGCGCCTTGAGTTCGTCCTCTGCAGCACCGGCAACGGCGAACAGCATATGCAGGAGTAGCCCGGTGACGACGCTCCAGAATCTCGGCATTCTTGTTCCTCCTCCAGCTGGATATCGCCACGCAGAGCAAACGTCTCGGCAACAGAGTTGAGAGAGCGCTCGTTCTGCGGTGGTCCAGAACAGGGCTCTTTCGCGTCCCCTTCTTGCCACAATTCGGGCGACCATGAATATCCGTCGGTTTCACTTGCGGAATCGCATCGGCAACCTAGTTAACGGTTCCAGTACCACGTACCACCTACACCATCCCCATCTTCGAATACGCGCACCGTCCGTCCAAGTTCTCGCAGTCGGTAGAGTTGATACAACCCACAGACTCCAACGCCGATGATAATCGCATCAGAGTTCTCGACCACTCCCACATCTTTCGGGGGAGTTGGATGTGAAGCATTCGCCATGATGTTCTCCTTCTTCGGTCATTTGTTTTCTCAGGTGTTCTCTTTTGCATCGATCGCTACCAACGACAAGGACAGAACAGTCGACTGGAGCAAGACCATCGGGGAATCAAGCAACGCTACTATCCGATGCAGGGGGTTTGGGAAGGTGGAGTCGGCGGCGCGGTTTTGCCAGGCCTTCGAAGAAGTGCGGTAGTGGTTCCGTCCCCGACAGCGGACGACATGCGGTGTCCCTGGCCGCCAAGCGCCGCCTGTTTGTGGAGCGATTCGCAGAGCTGCAGGCCATGATGCTGGCTGCTCGAGTGGGAGAGAGTAAAGCGCCAAGATATATTCACTATTAGTGATAAAAATGCTCTCAGTTCTAGCACTTCCCTTGTAGCATAGCACGGTGCCGGTCATCGATTTCACCTCAAAGGCCCCCACTAAGCCACCTCAGGCGTAAATTCTTCATCATGCGTAACTGGCCGCTCTCATATTGCGGTTGAGTACCTGGTTCTAACGCGAAATCCGGGATTCGCTGTAAGAACTCTTCGATCGCGATCCGGATCTCCAACCGTGCGAGATGTTCGCCGATGCAGCGGTGGGGACCGACCCCAAAGGCAGTATGGACAACTTCTCCACGATGGACGTCAAACTTCCGTGGAGTGGTGCACACCTCGGGGTCACGCGAGGCAGCTGCATAGTTGAGTGCCACGCTACGCCGCTAACCAGCTGTCATCGGGAAGGGGAGAAAGTCTTGATG
>CAYTVL010000158.1:0-5778 GCA_964441775.1 uncultured Enterobacteriaceae bacterium | reverse complement strand
ACGCCACCTCCTGCGTCAACGCATGTTTGAACAGATACTCGCTCTCGGGAAAGGCAGGCTGTTCGTAGAGAAATTCTTTCTGCTGCAACGAGGCCAGTAGCCGGTAGAAGTCAGTTTCTGGCTGCGCAATAACCTGGCGGATCAATCTCAATGGAAATTGTCGACCAACTACAGAGAGTTGCTGAAGCAACGCTTTCTCATCGGGAGCGAGCCTGTCAATGCGGGCAGCCAGCACGGCTTGAACGGTGGGCGGAATATGCAGATCTGTGGGCAGGAGAGAGGCAGGCGTCTCCCCTACATTGGACCACACTCCTCGCTCACGTAATTCCTGGACGATCTCTTCCATGAAAAAAGGCGTCCCTTGGGTCTTGTCGAGGATCAGGCGTCTAAGGGGCTGAAGATCATTCTCCATCCCCCTCACCCTGTTCCTCTCCCCAACGGGACGAGGGGATTCACCCAGCAATACATCAAGAAATTCTTCCGCCTCGGCTTGCCCTAAGGGCGCGAGCCGGAGTTGCGTGTAATATGTCTTCTGCCCCCACTCATGCCGATACTCCGGACGGTAGTTGGTCAAAAGAAGGAGGCGTGCGCTGGCCACACTCTCACTGAGCACGTCGAGGAAGCCTTGCGTCTCTCTATCAATCCAATGCAGGTCTTCAAAGATCAGCACCAGTGGTTGATTAAGGCTTTCTCTGAGGAATAACTTCTTGAGCGCCTCAAACGTGCGCCGCCGGCGAATCTGTGGGTCCATTTGCTGCAACGGCGAGGGTTGTTCTTCTATGCCCAGTAAGGCAAACAGATACGGTAAGGTGTCTTCCAGACTGCGATCTAAGTTGAGCACTTTGCCCGTGACCTTCTCCCGCCGCGCACGCTCATCGTCCTGGGACTCAATACGGAAGTAACTCTTGAGCAACTCAAGTACCGGCAAGTACGCCGTAGCTTTGCCATGCGAGACTGCATAGGCCTCCAACACTAGACACCCACTCAGAGAGAGTAGCTTGAATTCATAGAACAACCGCGACTTCCCCAGCCCTGGTTCCCCCATTGTCCCGACAATTTGCCCGTGCCCCGCTTTGGCCTGCACCAGCGCTTGTTGGAGTTGCTCCATCTCCCGCTGACGACCCACAAACCGCGTCAGGCCTCGCCGTGCGGAGACTTGCAGCCGTGTACGTAACGGTCCCACGCCGAGCACTTCGTAGAGGTTCAGCGAGTCGGCCACACCCTTGATCTGCGTCGGCCCCAACTCTTTGAAAGCAAAGTAGCCCTCGGTCAGCCGATGCGTGTACGCCGACACTACAATCGAGCCGGGTGCGGCGAGTTGTTCCATACGAGCTGCCAAATTGGTGGAGTGGCCCACCGGGACATAGTCCGCATGTAAATTGTCTTTGCGAATGGAGCGCAGCACCACTTCGCCCGTGTTGAGCCCCACGCGCATCAACAGCGGTGGATAACCTTTCTGACGTAACATATCGGCGTAGCGGCGCATCTCTTCTTGCATGCGCAGCGCGGCATACAGCGCTCGCTGGGGATGGTCTTCATGAGCCAGGGGAGCACCAAACAATGCGAAGATGCCGTCACCTAAGGCCTGAGCAACAAAGCCGTCATACTGATGCACGGCGTCCATCATGAGCTGCAATGCGGGATCGATAATCGCCTGGGCTTCTTCAGGATCGAGCCCTTCGATCAATGCCGTCGAGCCTTTGAGATCAGCAAACAGGGCCGTAATCGTCTTGCGTTCTCCATCCGTCACCGTCACCGCGCGAATCCGTTCCGCTAAATGGGACGGCGTGTAGGCAATCGGGGGACGGGGCTCAGGGGTTAGGGCTTGGCTTCTTTTTTTGACTTTTGCCCTTTGACTTTTGCCTTTTGCCTTCTCTAAAAGAGCAGCGCCACATTCGCCACAGAATTTCGCCCGTGAGCGATTCTCAAATCCACATTGAGCGCAGTGCGCTTTGAGGGGCTCCCCGCACTCATTGCAGAATTTCATCCCTTCCAGATTCTCAAATCCGCAGCTCGTGCACTGCATCTCATCTCTCACTTCCTTGCGAGACCCTGCGAGACCCTTCTCAGAGTTTACCCCGAGCCTAGGCAAAGGGCTCAGGGTAACAGTTCCGATCCGGGTGCTACCCTACAGCGAATCCGCAAACCCCTTGATGTCGCGGATCGTAGCCGCGTACACATCCGGAATCGCCTTGCGGAATAAGACGTCGGCCGCGTGGCACGTGCCATTGACCGTCCGGCTGTACACGGACACCCCAGCCGACAGGAGCTTTTGGTAGTATTTCAAGCCTTCATCACGTAGCGGGTCTAACTCATTGACAGAGATGACATGCGGCGGCAATCCTTGCAGGTCCTCACGCGTAGCGTGGTAGGGCCAGCACAGCGGATTGGCGCCGTTTTTGTGCTCAGGGTCATAGGCGGTGGCCAGCACGCCCATGTCGGCACGGTTTATCAAATAGCCGTCGTTTTCGTAGAGGGAGCGAAGCTCTTGGCTCTGTTGCGCCCAGGCCCCGTAAATGTAAGGACACAGCGCATACACCCCGGCAATCTGCCCCAGTCGGCCGTCCCGCTTGGCCTTCAAACAAATGGCGAGTGCGAGATTGCCGCCGCCGGACTCGCCTGACAAGATGATCTTCGAGATCCCCAAGACAGCTTTGTTGTCGCACGTCCACTGTAAGCCACGCATGCAATCGTTGAGGCCAGCAGGGAATGGATGAGCACCTAGTTTGCCTGCCCCGTTGCGGAACTCCACGCCGATCGCCACTAGACCTGCGGCAGCCAACTCGTCTCGCCAGCGGGCGTAGGTGGGGCCAGCGGCAGTCAGGATGACCATGCCGCCTCCGTGTGTATGATAGACGCAGGGCAGTGGACCAGCAGCATTCCGGGGCCGGTGGATATACAAGGCGAGATCATTACCATCCGGGCCTTTGATAATCTCGGTACGCCGCTCCACCTGCGGCAATGGCGGCAGGTCGGCAAAGAGCCCGGCAAATACCTCTTCCATGGCCGCTTCGTTAGCAGCGAGATAGGCGAGCTTGTCCTGCAAGGGCGAATCTACGCGCACCGGGGCGGGTGGCGGAGCCGCGTCTAGCCCAAAGGGGGCCATAGCCGCGACTAAGCGCGGATCGGCGCGAGGATCGGTCTTTAAGACTCGGTCTGGATCACCAAGACGGCCGGGTAAAAGGGGCTGCTCACTGCGGGTTGCGGTGGATGTTGCCATGATATTCTTCCCTCCTGGTTTTTATATACCTTGCTCTGCGCAGCAGCATACACATGCTTGCGACCTTGATCTACTTGCCCCGGCAACAGAAAAGATTCTCTGTAACAAAAGTAAAATGATAGGAAAGAAGCTCCTACAATCGCTGCGGCGTGAGGCAGAGGGGCACAAACAAAATTCTGGATTCCGGGTCGTGACCTACGGCCTTGCCCGGAATGACGGTTCCGCCTCGCTCGTCATTCCGGCGAAAGCCGGAATCCAGGGAGAACTGAGAAACATTTGCCAAGAAATTGTTATGCACCCATGTGGAGACTGGAAGTTGACACCATCGTGGAGAGGCCCTAAGAAGGCGGAGGCGGACGGACAACCAGCGTTGCGGCTGGGCTCCAACATCTGCTCAAAGAAAGGTGGTACGGTCGATGAAAACTGCTCTGGTAGTAGGCGGCACTGGTCCCAGCGGACCATTTTTAGTCGAAGGACTGCAAGCGCGCGGCTACGCGGTCACGATCTTCCATCGTGGTACTCACGAGATTCCTGAAATTCCTGCCAACGTTGAGCATATTCACGGGGACCCTCATTTCCGTGAGACCTTTGATGAAGCCCTCGGTGGACGAACGTTCGATGTCGTGATCGCCACGTACGGACGCATTCGCACGATCGCGGAGGCGCTCGTGGGCAAAGTGGGACAGTTCATCGCCATCGGCGGCGTCCCGGTCTATCGAGGCTATTTCGTTCCTTCGGTGAATTTCCCGAAGGGTCTCCCGACCCCGATCCCCGAGACCGCGCCAACCATACAGACCGAAGAGGAACACCGCTTCTCTTATCTGATTGCCAGCACGGAGCGAGCGGTCCTAGAGGCTCACCCGCGCGGCGTTGTCTATCGGTATCCGTATGTGTACGGACCATATCAACTGCTGCCGCGGGAATGGTGCATCATTCGTCGTGCGCTCGACAAGCGGCCCTTCATAATCCTCTCTGAGGGCGGCTTGGTGCTGATGACGCATGGCTACGCGGGTAATCTTGCCCATGCGGTATTGCTGGCAGTGGACCAGCCTGACGCAGCGGCTGGACAAGTCTACAACTGTGGTGACGACGTGCAATTCTCTATCCGTCAGATTGTCGAGATCATCGCTGACGAGTTGCAACATAAGCTCGAGATTATCAGCCTCCCCGCCGAGGTCGCCTATCCCGCGCGCGGCGTCAGCCTCGAGGTAACGCCACATCATAAGCTGTTAGATCTCCAAAAAATCCGGCAGCAGCTCGGCTACCGCGACCCACTATCGCCCGAGGAAGCTCTGCGCCGCACGACGCGATGGTATGTGGCGAATCAACCCGAGCGCGGCGGCGATATCGAGCAGCGCCTGCAAGACACGTTCGATTACGAGACGGAAGACCGCCTCGCGGAGATTTATCGAGAGGCAATGGGGCGCGCCCAGGCCTTCCACCGCGAGATGGTTCCGACTCCGCACCCCTATCCACACCCGAA
The DNA here is from genome assembly GCA_964441775.1 of uncultured Enterobacteriaceae bacterium. Lineage (GTDB taxonomy): Bacteria > Desulfobacterota > Binatia > Bin18 > Bin18 > SYOC01. The sequence goes on along the minus strand of CAYTVL010000158.1, from coordinate 1,075 downwards.
GCAACCGGGGCTCGCCCGCGACCATCGGAACCGATAAAGGGTGGCTCGCCAGAGCCAAAGACGAGAAGGGGCAGGACGCCCATGCAGGCGCCTGCCAACATCAGTAGGCCTCATAGCGAGCTTTGTTTGCAGTACAAGACGCGGGCTTCCTCCCGCTCGCGCTGAGCGTAGCCGCGTTAGCGGTGAAGTCGAAGCGTCGCCGGGTTCTGTGTCCTTCGACTTCGCTCCGCGCAGTTTATCCTGAGCCTGCCGAAGGGCTCAGGATGAGCGGCTAGAGATCGTGCCTTGTACTGGCTACAACTGAAACCTGCCCCGGCCTCTACGGCTCTTTCACGTGTTGCTTGCTCTTCCACAATGTCACGTCATGCACGACCCACGTCTGCTCTTGTTCGGGGGCGACGGTTAGTTGAAAATCGATAGGCGTTTCCATTTGAAACGGGAACGCTATAGGCGCGGCTTTCTCTGTTGAAGATGATGGCGAGTGTACTGGGCCACACCGAGTAAGAATCGTAGCCGTGACCGGCACCTGCTGCTGGGCGGAATCATAGGGCCCGATGGTGTTCAGGACCACTTGCCAGTCATAGGTAAAGAGCAGTTTCTCAGCATATTGCTCGCACTGGGCCGGGGGTGGCAGTTGCTCGTAAATAAAATCATGATCGACATACCCGTTTACAAGCGTTTCCACGGTTGCTCTGGTCGGAAGATCAGGCGCAGGCGGTGCGGCTTGCGCGAAAGCGAAGCAGAGTCCGTCTATGACCAGCGCCAGCAAAGACACCCAGGTTCTCATAGCCCTCCTCGTTGGTGAACCAAAATCTAAGCATCGGGCAACAGGAATCACGGATCGGTTTCTGTTTCTACTGTTTGCCCTTTGCCTCTGTAATCTTTAATTCTTCATTTTTAATTTTTAATTGCTGAAGCAGCAGTTCGCCTTTAATCCGATATAGCTCCGCCTCATAGAAGCGTTCCTCAGTCTTGTCTACAAACTCCAACGCTTCAGCCAACGCTGCGAGTCCTTCTCCAACCTGCCCCGCTTTCCCATACGCCTCGACTAATAGAGCAAGCAAATACGTCCGTA
>CAYTVL010000157.1:0-5819 GCA_964441775.1 uncultured Enterobacteriaceae bacterium | reverse complement strand
GGACATGCCTTATCGTAACGGTTGGCATGGCATCGGGGAATTGCGCAACAAAGTCTTATCCAATTTTAGAACACTACCCGATTTGACACCAAAGACTTGCAAGAGGCGAACGCGTTGCTGGATTCTTTTACCTGATGGCTATGTGAGGACGACTGTAGCGGTCGTGGTAGCCGTCCAAACTGACCGCCCAAACCGCCCCGTCTTACGCAATGTCCGATAATACTATTTTATGGTAAAGTCCGATGTTGCTAAGTAATTGATTTTATTGAGGTCGTAAGAGCGCCTCTGAGCAAGGAAGAAACGCCGCAGAATTGGCGGCTGTTAGCACCTCTGTTAGCAGCTGCTTCCGGAAAAAGAACCCACGGAGAGAAGAAAACTTTTTCGTGCGTTTGTGAAACCGTGGAACATGTCGCCCGTGCGAGCCTTCCCTTCTTTACCCTCCTCAGTGACACACACTGGGGTGCCGTCACGAGAGCCGGATACACAGGTTCAAATCAATCTCAGTATACGGAACGGTCGGTATAACTGGTACCCCCACAACGGGCTTCCTTAAGCGTCACGAGCCCTAAACGCGAAAGAAAAGTCAGGTCTTGGCTGACATTTTTAATGTCCCTCCCCACCTGCTCCGCGAGCTCACATACCGAATGTGGTTCCTTTTCTGCAATCGCCCATACCAGAGCCAGCCGTTTGGGCGACAATACTTTGCGGAGCGTCCCTATATCTGGAAAGTACAGTTCTTCTTCCCGTTCCGGCAGCGTTTTCCCTGCTTGTAAGCGGCTGGCCAGGGCTTTCGCTTCCCCGAGCGAGTCGTCTGGGCGACGGACTTTCATAACCTTCCTTCAAGCACAGCGTGGACGTCCTTTGCAAAATCGTCTCACAATGCCTCTAGTCCTCGGAATGGATACTGGCTCTCTTGTCCCCGGACATGGTGATGATGCCCTTTATCGGGATGGATGTCATACCCGATGATCTTTGCTCCCGTGTCGAGGTCCCCCAAGTAGCACGAGTATTTCACACCATCCGGATACTTCCGACTCTTGGGCACCTCATAGAGACCGATCTCCCGTAACAGCCCGCCAGCTAAGTAGTCCTTCACATGCAACAAGCGTCGGGCAGGCAGCATACTGCTGGTAAATTATGCCATCACTTGATGATCTGCAAATTGATGGCTGTTGCAAGGTCGTCCAGGTTGTCCAAGGCAATCTTTAATCTTAAACGAATTAGTGGGTCTGTTTGTTTGGAATCCGACACGAATGCTGTGAGCTATAGCAATCGATGAAGCCTCTGTGTTCCTTACACATCCCAGATGACACAATTATTCTTTGCTTAATTTCCGAAATTTTTCTTTCTAAAACTCGACAAAATAATCTCAACTGATAGAGTATGTTTCACTTTAAGAAGGCGGAGGTGTCTATGTCACACGTTATTAGTGTGATTAATCAGAAAGGAGGAGTTGGAAAAACTACAACTGTCATCCACCTTTCTAGCGCCATCGCCCGACTTGGCCATCAAGTCCTAGTCGTCGACATGGACCCGCAAGCTAACGTCTCTGCAGCTCTCGGCCTTCGATATCCACACGAGATAATATGGACAACTGCAAAGCTATTGTCCGACATTAAAGGCTATATCCCTTTGGCTCCTTGGCACGATACGATCGAAAAGAATGTCAGCCTCATCTATGGCCATATTTCCTTGACTAAAGTCGAACGCCAACTAACAAGTGCAGGAATGCCGCAGTTCCGATTGCGCAACCAACTCCAACGCATGGCCATAGGAGAACGTATCGTCTTGATCGACTGTCCCCCTTCCCTCTCACTTCTGACTGTGAATGCTCTAGTCGCAGCGGATTCCTATTTAGTACCACTGGAATCAGGCAGTACGTTCTCCATGGATGGATACGAAGACCTGGAGGAGTTAGTCGAGGAAGTTCGGACGGTCAATTCGACCTTACGGATGCTCGGCATCATCATCAATCAGTATGACGGCAGAAAGACTATCCATAGAGAAATGTTTGAAGCAGTCAGCACACGCTTTGGGGACCTGGTGCTCAAGCCAACTATCAAGCTCACTGCAAAGATTGAAGAAGCGCCAGCCGTCAAGAAAACCATCTTCCAACATGACCGAAAGAGTCCTAGCGCTGCGGATTTCATGGATCTTGCTCGCGAAGTACTCCGACGTCTGGGACTCGAAAGTGTGCCGGTAGAGGATGACGTAGAGCCTAAGGGAGTCGAGGCTGATGGCGAGCTCCAAGCGTAATGAGATACGCACAGCTATCCAACAGCGAGTCAAACGCTTTTCAGCGTTTGAAATTCTTGGCCTCGACGCACGCCCGTTAGCTGTTCCAAAGGGAGATCAAGAACAGCAGTCCTCTCCTAAAGAAATCCTTCCAGAAGATCATAGTTTATCAACTAAAGTGTCTGACATATCAGATGGTCTGATAGAGGTTGTATCAGATGGTCTGATAGAGATTGTATCAGACCGTCTGTCTGACGTTATATTAGACCCTCTGACAGACACAGGATCAGACCGTCTGACGCACCATCAGACCTCCCGGTCTGACGTACCGTCAGACCCAACTATATCAGACGGTCTGATACAAGGACGGTCTGATAGTACCCCTCCCCTGATTCCTTCCCCAAAAGAAGATTTTACTCCCCCTCCCAAAGTTACTGATTCTGTCTCTTCCATTCCTTTGGCTCCTCTCCAATGGCGCGTATGGCAAGAGTTACAAAACTCAGAGGGGAAAGTCCTCTCCTATCAGGGTATAGCCTCTCTCGTGAACGGCTCTATCCCTGGAATTCGCCAAGCAATCCGGACCATCGAAAGAGAAGGGGGCATACTGTCGCGATCAACAGTCCGAGAAAAAACACAGGACGGTGCAGTCTTGCAGGGGTTTCGTGTTGTACTTAATCCTACTATCGTTTTTCATCCGATTTCAGCGCAAGAATCCCATAAACTTCAGCAAAGGAAACTTTCCAGTCAGGTTATATCAGACCGTATGATACAAGCAGCGTCTGATATATCAGACGGTCTGCGTATGTATGTAAGTAGTAAAATACATACATACATGCCGGAATTTTTGCGTTTGTGCCCGCCAGATTGGCAAATTAGAGAACAGACACTCATCAAAATCGCAGAGGCGTTACCAGACATGTCACCCCTCGAATTTCGCCGATCCATTCGTTATCTGGTGGAACAATCTAAGACGGCAAAGCAGATTATCCAAAATCCCAACGCTTGGTTAAAAGCTGCTTTTGAGCGAAACGGAGGACCACTCATCACTGAACGTATGATCGAAGCTCAGCTCGATCAGCGCAGTTCAATGACTCCTTCCGAACGTTTACTTCCTACGGTCGAAGTAGACCCAGACCTAGAAGTGCTTCATCGTTATGTTGTTGCAAGCACAGAGGACAAGGCTGCCATTGACCGCTTGGCCGATGAAAGGGTAGGGCGACTCCTCGAAACGGTGGCTACTGATAAACACGACAGCATTCGTGAGCAAGCAAGAATTGAATGTGCTCGCGAATTCTTTGCGATAAAAGGGAAGAGAGAGGTAAAAAACTGACGTGAGGATTGGAGCTGGCAGATTTTACCCCGGAGGAGAAAAACAGAGTAAGTTAGGGAGGATGAAGTCGTGAGGCTCGTCCCTTGCGTTTGCTGAGTTTGAGTATCGACTCGCGCAGATTCTTTCGGCATCATTTCGCGCTGCCGAACGACTCCGTTAACAAATCTCTCATTACTGAAGGGCATTGTCAAAGGTTGCGCACTCTATAGAGTGTCGTGCGACATGACCTACAAATATTAATCTAAAGGAGCGGCATGATGAAGGCAAAAAGAGTAGGGGGCAAAACAACAGAAACTCCCACATCACGAAAAGTGCGGGAAGTCAAATTCGCGAAGCAAGCGAGTCCACTGGGTCGCAAGCGGATTCGTCAAGCTGTCATTGCGGTAGTGAAGGAACGTCACGCCTAACGATGGTCATCCATGCCTTCCTCTTCTGCCTATCACGATCTGGTCTTTCTCAACTGTCCTTTCGACGATCCTTATACTGCTCTCTTCCAGGCGGCAATCTTTGCAATCCATGATGCAGGCTTCGTGGCTCGCTGTGCATTGGAAATTGGTGATAGCGCAGAGAACCGGTTAGCCAAAATCATCGCCTTGATCGGCGAGTGTAAGTATGGCGTTCATGACATTTCGCGAACGAGCGTGGACCAGGCGTCTGGCTTGCCTCGGTTCAATATGCCATTGGAATTGGGGATCTTTCTAGGCTGTCGCGCCTTTGGGGCACGTCTTCATCGGTTAAAGGCCTGCTTAGTGTTTGATAGTGAACCGTATCGCTATCAACGCTTCCTTTCCGATATTGCTGGCCAAGATATCTTAGCTCACCATGAAGATCCGAAGACGTTGATTAGCCAACTGCGCAATTGGCTACGAACGGTGTCTAAAAGAACGGCCATTCCAGGAGGAGCGATGATATGGAGCCGATTTGCGCAGTTTCAGCAAGATCTTCCTGCGATTTGTCAGCGTCTGCACATCGGCGCGTCGGAGCTCACCTTTGTCGATTATCGAGATATTATAGCGACTTGGCTCCAAGAGAACATGCTCGCTCGGCGCTAAAAAGCTGGTGCTTTCTCGGCTGCGCTGCTGTTTTACAGTTTCACAAAATTTGTTCAGATCTTTTCTTCCTCCGTATTTATGAATAGCCTTTTACGGGTGCAAACTGGAGTGCAAACTCTACAATATTCTGGATTTTTTTCTTTCTTCTCACTGCTTGTGAGAATCCTTACAAGAAGATTAGGACTTTTTACTTGTCTATTTGCTATAAATGCCCATTATCGGACGTTGCATTAATCAAAGCGTTTTTCCCGGCCAAACTGACCGGCCAGAATGGGGGTGTAGTGGCTGGGTGGCCGGATGAGTCGGTCAGGGAGCGGCACGGTCCCACCGGTTGAGGAGACACGGCGCACTGCCGCTGTCTGCGTATTTGGCCCCGCCGCCTGCCCTGCGCTATCCTGAAGGGACAACCAATGAGGCGAGGAGAACGTGAGCATGCATGGGCTAAGGGCAGGATTGCTAGTGATGGGAGCCCTCGTGGCCGGGGTGGTGGGCGGAAGTCTCGGGCAGCGCCTGGAAGGCAATGTTCCGGCCTACGCTCACCCCGACGCTCTCATCGCCCCCGAGATCCGCGCCCCGCGGGTGGTCATTGTCGGTAAGGATGGCCGCCCGCAGGCGGTGTTGGGCGGAACGATGGACGGCGGGCCGAGTCTGGCTCTCCTTGACCACGAAGGCCAAACCCGGGCGACCCTGGGCCTCTCGGACACCGGGGACCCCGGCTTACTCCTGTACGATAAAGGCCTCAAATATCGGGTTGCGCTCGATGTCTCGCCGGACGGCGCGCCCGCCTTAGCGTTAGCGAGCCCAGAGGGCCGCACGCGCGCTGGACTCATTCTGAGCGCTGAAGGAAGACGGTGGTGTATCAATTTAGTTGCTCACCTTCACTGTACTGCGTAAATTCCAACGCATTCACGGGGCCCAGCAACTAAAATGGTGCACTACCGGTGGAATTGCAGCTTGCCGCTCTCCGCCGCTCAGGTCGTGCGCTTATTAGCCGAGCGGCACATTGATGTCTCCGCCCGCACAGTGCTGAACTGGGTGCAGACGTTTGGCCCGCAGTTGGCCGCTGTGATACGTAAACACCGACGGCGAGTCGGGCGGCAATGGACCGTCGATGAGGTGTTCTGCTTTCGCGGCAAGCAGAAACTGTACTTAGAACCCATAGCTGCTTGACTTCCCATATTTTCAAGAGAGGATCAGCGTTG
>CAYTVL010000156.1:0-6015 GCA_964441775.1 uncultured Enterobacteriaceae bacterium | reverse complement strand
GAGACGCACATACTAATCAACCCAATGCGTTCTGCTTCTTTGGCGTCCAGCATGTCGCAGGTGAGCAAGTAGTATTTCGCCTTCGCCATGCCCACTAAAAGGGGCCAGATAGCCGCAGCGTGATCGCCCGCCGCCACACCGAGACGCGTATGCCCATCCGTGAACTTCGCGTTCTCGGAGGCGATGCTGATGTCCGCCATGAGCGCTACGGCTAAGCCCGCGCCTACTGCCGTGCCGTTGATCGCAGAAATAATCGGCTTGTCACAGTTAATCATGTTGTGCACGATATCGCGCGCCTCTTTCATGAGCGGCGCAACCACTTCAAAGTTTCCGGCGGCGGCTTCCACCATGCCGAAATCGCCACCAGCGGAAAACGCGCGCCCCGCGCCGGTAATCACCGCGATGCGCACCTCAGGGTCATCGGCGATGTCCAACCAGATCTTACTCAACTCGTAGTGCAGACGCGCGTTCGTTGAGTTCATCGTCTCGGGACGATTAATCGTCAACAAGGCGATACCGTCTTTCTTGTCAATGAGCAGATGTTGATATTTGCTGTAGTCCATTTTCCAAATCCTCCTCTTCTCTCTTTCTCAGTCAATCTGTCCCGGTCCTTGATCAAGAGCGAGCGCATGGTAAGGTAGGCGCATGTTACCCGATCGTCACGGTCTTATTACCATAGTGTGGATCCTCTTGAATGTCGCACCTCTCGCGCTTGTCATCGCGGCGTGGTCCTTGTTTGGGGCTCTGTGGGGCATCCCTTTACTGATTCTCTACCTTGTCGGCCTCGTGCCGTACGGTTTCTTTTTCTCCATTCCCACGATGGTCAAGCTGTTCCACAAGCCGGCAAGTTTGCATAAACGCTAACATGAGCTTGAGTCATCAAGTCTTAAAGTCCCAAGTCACAAGTCTAAAAATTTCAAGTCAGTATCGACCTGATGACTTGAGGACCTGACGGCTTGACGACTTTTGCCTTGTCTCTTAATGCGCCTCCGCCCAGTTTAAGCCGGTCCCGACATCCACTTTCAGCGGCACGCGCAACGATATGACATTCTCCATGCACTCCCGCACCAATTGCTTGACGTGCTCGATCTGCGACTCCGGCGCTTCAAACAGCAATTCATCATGCACTTGCAGCAGCATGCGCGCCGGGGCCTGTACTTGCCCTAAACGTTTGTCGATCTCTACCATCGCCATCTTGATGAGGTCCGCCGCCGTTCCTTGAATGGGAGTGTTCACCGCAACCCGTTCAGCCGCCGCCGCCAATTGCAGGTTTTTACTTTGTAGATCTGCTACGTACCGCCTCCTGCCGAACAGCGTTGTCACATAGCCGCGCGCTCTCGCTTCAACCAGCACGCCGTCCATATAAGATTTGATCCCGGCGTAGCGGTCAAAGTACTGGGCAATGTAATCCTGCGCGGTCTTAAAAGGAATGCCGAGTGAACGCGCTAGTCGCTGAGCGCCCATTCCGTAGATGATGCCGAAGTTGATCGTCTTGGCTTCGCGGCGCTGATCGCTGGAGACTGTACCGAGGGGCACGGCAAACAGTTCGGACGCGGTGCGCGCATGCACATCCTGCCCCTTTTGGAAGGACTCGATCAAGACGGGATCTTGGCTTAGATGCGCAAGCAAGCGCAACTCAATCTGCGAATAGTCAGCCGAGAGCATCACATAACCGGGCTCCGGCACGAAAGCGGCGCGGATGCGACGACCTTCTTCACTCCGTATAGGAATATTTTGCAGATTGGGATTGCTGGACGAGAGACGTCCCGTGGCCGTCACCGTCTGGTTGAACGAGGTATGGATACGGCCCGTCTTTGCATGAAGGAGTTTAGGCAGCGCATCCACATAGGTATTTTGTAATTTGGTGAACCCGCGATAAGCTAAAATCTTTGCGGGCAGGGGATATTTTTCAGCAAGGGCTTCAAGCACGGAAGAATCCGTGGAAGAGCCGGTCTTGGTTTTTTTGCCGCGCGGCAAGCCAAGCTTCTCGAACAAGATACTCTGGAGTTGTTGCGGAGAGCCGATATTAAAGGTTTCTCCAGCCAGCTCATAAATTTCTTTTTCTAATTCTTTACGATGTTGACCAAACTCTTTCGACAGCACCGCCAGTAAATCCTGGTCGATGCGGATGCCGGTAAGCTCCATACGCGCCAGCACGGTGGCCAGGGGCGCTTCCACCTCAGTAAACAATTGCTCCATGCCCTCAGCGCGTACTTGCGGGAACAACGTGTGAGCCAAACGTAAGGTGATATCGGCATCTTCGCCCGAGTAGCGGGTTGCTTCAGCAACAGAGACCTCGGCAAAATTCTTCTTTCCTCCCTCCGTGACCGTGTCGTACTCCAGCATGCGGTACTGCAAGTGTTCTCGCGCCAGGTCGTTCAAGTTGTGACGACGCGAGGGATTGAGCAGATAGGAAGCGAGCATAGTGTCGCCGGCCACATGGCGCGGCCACAGGCCATATTTGTCGAGCACCATGATGTCATACTTGGTGTTCTGGCCAATCATCGCCAGCGTCGGATCTTCCAGCAAGGTGCGCAGAGCAGCCACCACTTCTCCAAGGGTAAGCTGCGGCTCCGCATCCTCAGCACGATGTCCGACAGGGATATACCAGGCCTTGCCGTCCTCGATCGCCAACGACACCCCCACCAATTCAGCGGTCAGCGCATCCAACGAGGTTGTTTCCGTATCGAGACAGAAGGTCTGCGCTTTCCGGATCGTCGCCAATACATGTTTTAATTGTGAAGGCGTACGGACAGTTTCATACTCGCCCACAACAGCGGGCTCTTCCGGCGGATCTTCCCACGGGGCTTCGAGATCGGCCAGCAAGCGACGGAACTCAAACTCCGTAAACAGCGCCTTCAGTTGCACGCGGTCAGGTTCTCGCTTTTCCAGGTCAGCAAGCTGCACCTCGACCGGGACATCTCGTCGCAGCGTCGCCAACTGTTTTGAGACACGCGCGAGTTCGGCGTTTTCACGAATTTTGTCTCCGAGTTTACCGGGAATTTCCGCGACATGCGCGAGCAGATTCTCCAAGGTCCGCCACTCGTGCATGAGTTTGATCGCAGTCTTCTCCCCAATGCCTGGCACGCCAGGGATGTCATCCGTGGGGTCTCCCATCAAACCTTGCACGTCCACCACATACACAGGCTCCACGCCAAACTTGTTCCTCACCTGCTCGACGCCGATGCGCTCGTCTTTCGTCGTGTCGAGCATCATGACACGCGGGGATACCAGTTGCATCAAATCCTTATCCCCGGACACAATCACTACGTCAGCACCCTCTTGCTCCCAACGAGTTGCTAATGTCGCAATGATGTCATCCGCCTCATAGCCTTCCCGTTCGATGACCGGAATGTGATAAGCACGGACAACTTCTTTGATGCGCGGAATTTGCGGACGCATGGCCTCGGGCATAGCCAAGCGTCGCGCTTTGTACTTGGGATACAACTCGTGACGAAAGTTTTTTCCCTTGGCGTCAAAGATCACCGCCAGATGGCTCGGTGTGTATCCGTCGCGGATACGTTGCAGCATGTTCACGAAGCCAAAGATGGCGTTCGTCGGAAACCCTTTGGAGGTAGACAACTCTTTTACGGCGTAAAAGGCGCGATAGATATATGATTGTCCGTCAATAAGAAACACTTCCATTTGTGCATTCACCACGCAGCAACTGTGTCAGGTGCGCCGCCGGGCGTCAAGCGACTCACAATTGCCTCATTGAATCATCAGGCCATCGGGTCATTGAACCGATAAATGACTTAAATGCCTCAATCGCTCAATGACTGAATAATTCAATAGCATGACTTTTCCAGTGCTTGCCGAAAACAAAAAAGCCTCCGGAAAACCAGAGGCTGTAAGAAAGCGGGTGACCGGTTTCGAACCGGCGACCTCGTGCTTGGCAAGCACGCGCTCTAGCCAGCTGAGCTACACCCGCATATGGAGTGAAAAAATGTACCATAGCCAGAAAAGGAGTCAACGTCGGGTTGGCGCCGTTCATTATTTTGGAGAAATGTACAGTCATGATAGATTGACTGTTCTCTGCCCTTTGTCTTCTTACTTTTACCTTTCGATTTTTGCCCCTTGCCTTTTGCCCCATCCTCTTCCGTTTGGTTCTGTCTTGCATGTCTGACAGCGCCGTCATACATTGCTTCCATGAAAACTCTCACGGAAGAAGCACTATTTGAAAGCCACGGGCTATGGCCAGAATTTGCCTCGTGTGCATGACTGAAATACTTACCGATCCCGTCCTGCTCACTACCTATTCCGACTTTCGCATTTACCGTCGCCACAGCCGCCAGGTAGTGCCTAGTGTACTGCCAGGTTGATCTGACTGAGAGGCTATCTTACAGCATGACTGCCTGAAAGAAAGCACATGAGTACAGCCGAGATCTACGATCGAATTGGCGCCGACTACGCGTCCATGCGAAGGCCTGAGGCACGCTGGATTGCCCAGATTCACCAAGCGCTCGACGGCTGCCGCACGCTCGTCAACATAGGGGCTGGCGCCGGCTCCTACGAACCCACCTTCATGTCCGTTGTGGGAGTCGAACCCTCACAGATCATGATCAAACAGCGCTCGTCAGCGGCCGCACCAGTGGTCTGCGGTGTGGCCGAGCAGCTACCGTTCCTTGATGATGCATTTGACGTGGCTCTGGCCGTATTCTCGGTGCATCATTGGTCTGACCCAACCGCAGGCCTAGCGGAAATGCGGAGGGTTTCGCGGAAGCAAGTCGTCGTTACTTGGGACCCAGACGTGTTCGCCAAACAATTCTGGCTGGTGCGTGACTATCTGCCGGAGGCAGCGGAACATGAGACCCAACTGGCTACCCTTACGATGGTCTCGGCCCATCTCGGACCCGCTATGACTGAGAAGTTGTTAGTGCCGGACGACTGTACGGATGGCTTTTTCGGAGCGTACTGGAAACGACCGTATGCGTATCTAGACCCGACAGTGCGGGGAGCGATCTCAGGGCTCGCGCTCCTCGACCAGGGTATTGTTTCCGCTGCAATGGAGCAGCTGAAGTTCGATCTGGGACATGGACGTTGGCGTGCACGATACTCAGATCTCATGGCCCTTAACGAAATCGATCTGGGGTACCGTCTCGTGATCGCTGGGCAGTGAAATAGATGGAGTTGCTGATTATGATTTCTTCACATCGGTATGCCCAAAGCCGCCGGTGCGTTCCGTAGCGTCGAGCTGAGAAACTTCTTGCCATTGTACGCGGGCCACGTTAGATTTTCGAGATGATAGAAAGACATGAGCGGAGAGTCATCAATCGTCAGAAAGACCGAATCGGCAATAGACGATTTGCTTGATTTGTGGCATCGGCGTAAGCTCGTTTGCGTAATCGTCATCCTTTTTGTTGCTGTTCCACTAGTCTTTGGAGGCTACCAGCAGTTTGTGGAGGCCCCTAAACTGAAATCGGAAATTTCCCTGAAGCAACACCGAATCGAGGACCTGCAGGCCAGCATTCAGAAAGCAGAACACGAACGAGATAAAGCGCAAATCCAGCTTGCGCCTTTCCTCGCGGCGGCTGAGCGAACATTTCCCAACATCCCCCCTGACCAAAGACTTGAGTTCTTTCTAGCAAAGCTAGAACAAGCAATTGGCAGTGTCCAAGACGCTGCTCGGAGAATCTCACCAGAACGCATTCTGGAAACAGAAGTGAAGAACACGCTGGTCTCAAACTTGAAAGCCGTTCAACCTCTCGACGTCGAAATCACGTGCGTTCTTGGGGATACGGAAGGATTTTCCCTTGCCTCACAAATCAAGAGCGTGTTTGAGGCAGCAGGATGGAAAGTCAATGGTGTGAACCAAGCTGTCTTTACAGCTCCAATCAAGCATCTCATTCTGACATTTGGCAAAGCACCAACCCTTCAGCTTCAACATACTTTAGCCCCTTTGTTTGACAGCCTAGGGTACGCCCGCGAGGCAAGTCTTGATGACAAGCTCGGCGGGAGCAATCTTACAGCAGTTATCAAATGGGAGCGACTTGATAGCCACAATGCCGAACCCAC
>CAYTVL010000155.1:0-6212 GCA_964441775.1 uncultured Enterobacteriaceae bacterium | reverse complement strand
TAAGTGAGACTGCCGTAGGATCTCGCTTCCCGTTGGGGCGAGTTCTGACACAATCCTGTTGGCAAGTAGGACAAAGAATCATGGGTGCTGAGTGTGCCACAAGCACCAGCTTATTTCGCAAACTCAAACAAAGGCTTCATTTTCACTTTCATTCTATGAGACCACTAACCGCGCCACCCGTACATTCATGGTATCGGAGGGAGAGCCTCGCAATACCTGAAACACCGTGCCGGACTGTGCTTGCGTCGCTCCGGTGAGGGTATAGTCCAGATACCGCAGCTCGCGGTTTCCCGCCGCAGTCGCTTCCACCACGCCAATCTTATATCCCTGGTCGCACTGCTCTAGAGTGCCTGGCTCCGTAATCATGACGTGACCAGAACTACCGGGACGATCCTTTGAGGGATCATAGATGGAGCCATCGGGAGCGCAGAAGCCAAAGAGATAGGTTTCTTCCGCCCTCAGATCATTCAAGTCTGTCATCTGATTGTCGTTCCCCTGTGTGGCGAGTAGGTCGCCGATCAAAGTTGTGGGCCCGGGATCCTGATCGTTGTGGGCCTCGAGCCATGGGGTATTTTGCACAACTCGTTGGAGGTAATTACCGACGAACCCATTACAATCCAGGCCGATGAAATCTTTTTCGACGAATTGCTCCGGCGTGAAGACGGCCTTGTGATACCGATAGACGAGTTGAATAGCAAGTTGGGCCTGCTCAGGCGAACCTTTCCCAACAAAGGGGAAATGAAAATGATACCGAAGTTGTTCCGCCGAGAGGGTCACATCCTGCGTTTCATCGGCAATGGTTTTGATGGTGAGTGTAAGGGGGTCGCGCACGTGGGGCGCGATGTCTTGCCAAAACTGGCTGGGCCAAGAACTCGTGCCCAGCCGATAGCGTGCGACTCGAAGAGGCCGCCAGCCTTCTTCGGAGACATTGCCTGGCCCAGAACTCTCTCCCTCATTCATCTCTAGTGGAGAGAGGAAAGCTTCAAGGTCAAAGTATTTTTTTGCAAATTCCAGTGGAGTCATAGCGTGAGATCCTCATAAGAGTGTTGGTTCTATTTTTTGCTCAGGCCCCTGGCGCAGTATTGGGAGGCAGGTCGGGCAGGTCTTGGAGTAACCAACCGACAATTTGCAGGCCCTCATGGGTAATGGCGCCATTGACCACCTTGGAGTCGAAATTAAACGGACCAAACTGCACCGACTGCTCAAGATTCGCGATGTCCTCTGGTGTCCACGGGGCTTGAATGCTGAGATTTTTGACAATGACGAAACCAACCGGCAAGGCTGGCAATCCATGTCCATCGTTCGCCGAGAGCTGGCCCTTGCCTTGGCCGGGGATGCGCCACGAGAGATTGTGCAGGAATGCTTCATGCAGCCATGGTCGCGAGACAGTCACAATGCAATAGTCAAAACTGATGGTCACATCGCTGGTGACGACAGATTGAGTTGGCGCATTTGTCGCCAACTCCGCCTGGATTTCCAGCCGCTGCCTAAAAGGGAACGCTGACATTTTTGGGGGAGCTTCCTTGAGCATAGCTCCGGTGCTCGGCGGCTGCTCGAGCATGATGGCCCGCCGCAGCGCAGGCGTTACCAAGCGGGGAGATCCGGCTCCAGCGGCATCGGCGGCAAGGGCTGCAGAAAAAGCAGGCTGCGCCTTCATGAGGATCGGACGATTTAGCATGACTTGCGGTCGACCTCCTGCTGATGTTGATGGGAGCGACGCCTGCATTTGTACATGAGACTGGAGGACGGATCGGAACACGGTGTCGTCGATTTTCATCCGCAGGAGCTTGTCGACGGGGTGAGGGGTTTGCCCTGGAACAGAGGCGGCTCCTTTCACCTGAAAAGATTGGTGAATCCAGACCCCCGAGTCGTTTTTGTCCCACCATTTCTCCGGCGCTGCGGTCGAGGGACGGAACTCGACTCCCGCTCCCTCAATCAATGACACTGCCTTAATCTTTTCCCAGCGTCCGATGGCGTCAGCCTTGGCAGTAGTAAAGGCGTCTATGCGGGCTTGTTTGTCCGTTTCGGCAGTAACCTCAGCGGGAACGAAGGGGATCGCTGGACCAACAATCTCATCATGATAGAGGTCGCTGAGTCGCGCGGTGTTGAGCCAGACGGTGCGGCCATCGTCGTCGAGATGGGGAACGCCGTCGACGGCAGTGGAGAGTAATTCCTGCGCAATAGCAGGAGACGGTCCCCATTCGGGATGCAGGGGGGCGAGAAAATCGCTGTCGTTAAAAACCCGGGGCAGGTGAGCAAAGCGGAACGTTACCCGCGCCCCCTCGCCAGCGGCGAACTTGTTGGAGAAAAACTCATTGAACGGGCGATAAATAGTATCCAGTGACAATGCCATAGCTGCCTCATACACGATGATAGAAGAGACGCGGTCATTCCAATCCATGCTCACGGCAGGAGTATCTACCCGAATCTCGATAAATGCCCCTTGAAAGTTGGCATGTTCATACAGCCTGAGGACCAGACTGGAAGGAACCAGAGCAGAACTGAGGGTGTCATTGCCAATAAGGAGCCGAGCGACATCGTACTTCCCTGGTTGGAGAAGCTGAAATCGCCCTCCGTAATTGGCATGCTCAAAGATAAGAGCGGTCTTGATAATAGGAGACGGTTCCGTGTCCTTATACACGATGATGGAGCTGGTGCGGTCATTCCAAGATTGACTGATGGCCGGAGTGTCCTCTTTGATATCGATGAATTGCCCTTGGAAATGAAAGTGCTCATACAGTCGGGCGGCGAGTCCCTGAGGCACCTGGAGAGAGCTCAAGGTATCGTTCCCGATCGTGAGTTGATTGAGGGCGTCATCGTACTGCCCCTCGGTCAACACCTGAGAGTGTCCTTGAAAATTGGCGTGTTCGTAGATGGTCACTGCGGCCATAGTTCCTCTCCTAATTGACGAGGTCTCCTTTCGGCAGGCCCGTAGGCCAGGGCCTCTCAGGCTGCTTTCTTCTCGAAATCTTTCGAGTCCTTCTGAGGACACGATGGGAGGATCTGCGAGACGTAGCCGAGCACTTGAATGCCGGGGATGACGAGTTCTTCCCCCGTGTCGTCACAGCTGAAGTCCCGTGATTGCTTGGCATGGCTGTAGTGAGCATTGGCGCAGAAGCACCAGGCGCCGACTGAAGCAGAGCCTGAATTCGATTCGGTGTGTGCTGCCCATTGGGATTTCCAGTCATCCCAGGAAATATGCACGTCCTTCACGAGGATTAGGCTCGTGACCACTGAGGGCAGGAACGTCGGCTCGGCGCCGGTGCCCGGCTTCTGCTGACCCATTAATCCCGTCGAGATGCAGTTCTTCTGGTAGTCGCCGACGAGAAACCAGTTGCTTAAGTTTAAGAGGGACGTGTCAAGCCAAGGGCGGTCGATATCGACGATGGCGTAGTTGAACTTAATTTTGACATTTTTGACTTCACAATTGCTGTTGACCTGGGTGTCTGAATGTTCGAAGCTCGCGCCGCCAGCCCAGAGTCCGGCGAAGAAGCCACCCCCGCCTCCGTAGGAAGTTTGGGATGCAGAATAGTGACTCTCGGAATGAAAATCCGTGCTGGTGTACTCATTCCATCCTTCATCATTATCCGCATCATACCAGGTGCGGGGGCTGAGGACCGTATACGGGATCTCCCCGTAGCCCAGGAACTCAAAGAGACTATTCTGAAATTTCTTCTTGGCGCGTGCGATCAGGGCGATGGCGGGATCAGTCCCTTGTGCGGCCAGCGTATTGATCGCCTTCTCGATCTCTTCCTTGAATCCAAGTCCTATCCATCGGTCCCAGGCTTCGTCGACATCATCTTGATAAGAGACCCCGTCTTGCGGCCATTGCTGTAATTTCATTGGATCAGTAAAGGCGGCGGAATACGCTTTGTTCCGGGCCTTCACCTTACTCTTATAGGCGTCCTCATACTGCATATACGCCTGATAATGCGGGGTGACGTTGCCGTCCTTGTCCATTAATTTTGCCGTGGCGTCGGCATAGGCCTGCTTCATGGCGTCGTTGAGTTCCATGGTTGGGGGAATGCCGTTCGCGCCGGTAATGATCGCAAACCAGGTATCTGCGAGTTTGCTGGAGCCCGGCATGACGGAATATTCATTGTTCATCTGCAACTTGTTGTTCACTAAGACATAGGTATTCAGGTAGCTCTGTTGCGACTTCGCGATATTTGCAGCGAACGCCTGGGTGGTGTCGATTTTCTCGCTGCCAGTCTTCGGCGCGTCCTTCGGGTCCACCGGATCGGTCTTGGGGATGTTTTTCTCCAGGTTCACGCCCAGCGGCGACCAAGGATTCGTGTAGTCATCAGGATGAACGGGAAGCCCGATGCTCCGAAAGGCCACAAAATAGCCTTCTTGCATTTTGTTGCTCTTCTCGTCCAGGCCAACGGCCTTGAGCTCTAAATCCTTCAACATTTTAAAAACATCTTGCGCCATAATCATGCGCCTCCTTACTTTATGAAGATTTTTTGCTTGCGGATTTACGTCGACTGTCTTGAAATTTCTTCTTCGCTCGGGCGATCAGCGCGAGGGCGGGATGCGCTCCCTGTGCGTTGAGCAGGTGGAGAGCTTGGTCAATCTCCAGCTTGAATCCAAGACCTATCCAGCTCTCCCAGGCCGCGTCGACTTCGTGCTGATAGGGCGCTCCTTCAATCGGCCAGAGCTGCCGCTGCAGAGGATTGTTGAGGGCGGCGGAGTAGGCTCTGTTGCGAGCCTCTACTTTGCTGTTGTAGATATGTTCATGCTGGAGATACGCCTGGAAGTGTGGGGTGAGGTTCCCGTCTTTCTCCATGAACTTCGTGACGGCATTCGTCAGCATGATGGTGTCGTGCTCCATGATCGTACGCCTAAAACAGGTAGGGCAATGGGCATGAGATATTGTCGGCGGCTCCTATCGGGCCTACGTACTAGCGTGACGCCGACCACGCCTGGAGAAAACCTTCATCCATCCGATTGGCTTGTCCGCGAAGCTGCGGCGTTTGACTCTGCGGGTAGTTTGCAGGAACAGCCGGCAGTAGGTTCTGGAAGGCCGCTGCGACTTTTCGTTGCAGGGTTTCCAGGAGCGCGCCATAGCTCATCTGAACATTATCGGCGGTGACCGTATCAAGCAGCGCTTGCGTCAGCAGACCATGCCCATTCGTTTCGTAGGAGAGCTCCCAAAATCGACAGCCGGAGAGCAGCGTCATTTTCGCGAGCGGCACGAAGATCTGGCTGGGATCCTCCTCGCACCTGAGATGGCCGCCTTCACTCACGGTGACCTGACTCACGTTGTTCACACAACTGTCAGAATTCGTAGGAACCGCGATCCCGACCGGGATCCAAGTATGCATGAAATTTTGGACACGCTCGGCGAGATCGCTCCCGAACGCCAGTGATTTATATTTTGCTGCCGCATCGATTTCTTGATCCATTCCACCGGAATGGCAAGAATCCGCAATGACAGTGAAATTGACGACCGACTGTTGTAACTGGTTGGCGATAGCAAAGAGATCTTTGTCTGTGAGAAAGGGCCGGGTGGCCGTGCATAGCGACTCGTAGAAGCGCTCGCAGCTCGCATCCGACGGATCGGCAGGTTCAATGGAGCCGTGGCCCGAATAGTAGAAGCAGGCGACATCCCCTGGGATGCTGGCGCGCACCATATCGGTAAGCGCCGCTAGCAGAGCGCTCCGCGTCGCTGCCCCGTCAGTGAACGTCACGATGTTGGCGGCGTCGAAACCGAAGGACGGCAGCAGGTCCGCGATGCTGGTCGCATCCGCCACACAGCAGCCTAAGTTTGATCCGCCAGTAGGGTCGATGCCAGTATAATCATTAATCCCAACTACGACTGCTCGCTGTGTCATGGTTCCTCCTTCGCACTCCGCGTTCAAGATCGTGCTCTCACAGTGATGAAAACGCAGAGTGTCATAGACTGTGGCAAGGTCTCCTAGACTGTCGCGTCCCAGCGCAATGGGCAAGCGATTGACTTCTGCTGCTCGTGATCCAGCAAGCCAAAGGCCTCATGAGTTTGAGCACGAGCTGAGCTTTATCCAGCTTCATGCGCTCAAAAGAGAAGTGCTACGTTTGGACGGCTGACGCTACGAATGGGGGAGAAAAACGTAGCGAATGACGTAGCAAGGGATTGGGCCTCGCAGCCGAGACCATTCCTAACCGGGCTCTCCCGCAACGCTGATCCTCTCTTGAAAATATGGGAAGTCAAGCAGCTATGGGTTCTAAGT
>CAYTVL010000154.1:0-6237 GCA_964441775.1 uncultured Enterobacteriaceae bacterium | reverse complement strand
GCGGTCTGCACCGCACGCACGATCTTGTCATAGCCCGTGCAGCGACAGAGGTTGCCTGAGAGCGCCAAGCGAATTTCTTCTTCAGTCGGGTTCGGGTTCCGTTCGAGCAGGGCCTTGGCCGAGATGATAAAGCCCGGCGTACAGAATCCACATTGCAACGCGGCATTTTCAATGAAGGCCTGCTGCACGGGGTGTAATTGACCATCCACCGCAACCCCTTCCACGGTGGTGACTTCCCCGCCATCCGCTTCAACTGCGAACGTGAGGCAGGAATTGACAGTCACACCGTTGAGCACGACCGTGCAACTGCCGCAGTTGCCGTTACCACAGCCTTCTTTCGGCCCCGTGAAGCCAAGCCGATAGCGCAACGTATCGAGCAGAATTTCTCGGGTATCAA
This sequence comes from uncultured Enterobacteriaceae bacterium, assembly GCA_964441775.1. Classification (GTDB taxonomy): domain Bacteria; phylum Desulfobacterota; class Binatia; order Bin18; family Bin18; genus SYOC01. The sequence goes on along the minus strand of CAYTVL010000154.1, from coordinate 5,840 downwards.
TAACAATACTGTAGGGTTCACTATTTACCTTGAGATCAATCTCACGTTTCATGACATCCGCTCCAGCGCTTTCTGTAAGGTTCTGCGCGTTAACACCTTTACCATTTCCACACGATAGGCCGCCGAGCTGCGCACGTCGGAAATCGGCTTTGCCGCTTTGGCCGCTAGCTCTCCAGCTTGCGCAATCGTCGCTTGATCTAACGGCTTCCCAATGAGAAACGCTTCAACTTCCCGCGCACGCACGGGCGTTGGGGCCACGGCGGCCAGCGTGAGGCGCGCCTGCTCGCAACGTGTTCGATCGGCGCTGAGTTGTACGAAGGAGCCAACCCCGGCGATGGCGATGTCCATCTCTTCCCGAGGAATAAAGCGCAAGTACGCAGCCCCGGAGGGAGACGGCGGTGTTGGGATGGTGATCTGGACAAGCAGTTCATCTTTGCCGAGCACAGTCTGCCCCGGACCGACGAAAAAATCCTCGGCTGCAATTTCTCGGCGTCCGTTTGAACCAGCGATCAATAACCTTCCTCCGTAAGAAAGAACGGGCGGTACGGCGTCGGCAGATGGGGCGGCATTACAAAAATTGCCGCCGAGCGCCGCGCGATTTTGGATCTGCACCGACCCAACCAAGGCGCAGGCCTCGGCCAGCGCCGGATAGCGTTCGCGCACCGGGGCATAAGCGGCAAGGCGTGAACACGACACCGCCGCGCCGATACGCAACCCGTTCCGCGCATCCCAGGACAGTTCATTCAACTCGGAAATCTTCTTGACATCGACTACTACACCAGGGCTGCGGCGATTCTCCTTCATCTGCGCAATCAGATCCGTTCCGCCGGCCAGAGGCCGCGCCTCGCCATTAGCACGAGCAAGTAGCTCAACCGCTTCTTGTACACTTTGTGGAGCAGCGAATATGAACTCATGCACGGGTTTCTCCTCCTTTCGTGTTAATCCGCCGCCAGTTGCGGCTCACGATGAGGCGTTTGTGAATGCGTAGCCCAAAAGACTCGCTCGGGCGTCATCGGCAGTTCATCCAATCGCACGCCGACGGCGCGGTAGATCGCATTGGCCAACGCCGCTCCCGGCGGCACGATCGGTACTTCTCCCACGCCGCGCAGCCCGTAGGGTCCTTCCGACGCCGGGATTTCGATCAGCACAGTCTCGATCATCGGCAAGTCCAACGCGACCGGACAGCGGTAGTCCAGCAAGTTAGCGTTTCTCAGGATGCCTTTGTCAAAGACATATTCCTCGCTTAACGCCCAACCGATCCCTTGCACGGCTCCACCTTGCAGTTGTCCCTCGACTTGCGCGGGGTTAACGGCGCGGCCCACATCCTGGAAACAGGTGTAGCGCAGAATTTTGACCTTGCCGGTGTCGGGATCAACTTCGACATCCGCAACATGCGCTGCATAGGCGGGAGCAGGCTGCATGCGCGTCGTGCTGCCTTTGCCAACGATCGGGCCCTTTCCCAAAGCTACGCTTTCACGGGCCAGATCCTTAAGCAGCACGACTTTCTGAGGATCGCTCTTCACCCACACGCGCTTCTCCCCATACTCAAGCTCGTCCACAGCCACCTTGAGTTTTTCCGCGGCGCGTTCTTTCAATTGAGCAATCACATCGTGACACGCCTGATAGACCGCCGTGCTCATCGTGTAGGTAATACGACTGCCGCCGCTGACATCAGCGAAGGGAGCGGTGTCTGTGTCCCCCACGGTTACGGCGATCTCCTGGGGCGACATTTGCAACTCTTCCGCCGCCATCTGCAGAATGGTGGTGCGCGTCCCTGTCAAGTCGACGGACCCGATATAGACAGCAGCGGTGGCATCCGAGTTAATCGTCACTTGCGCACTCGAAGTGAAAGAGCCGCCAATCCAGAAGCCCAATGCCAACCCTCGGCCACGGTTGGGACCGACCAACGGCGTCGTCCAACACGGATGGGTTTTGACGCGGTCAATGATTTCCTTGAGACCGATGCGATTGATCGGCATGCCCAAAGGAAATGTGTCGCCTTGCTGCACTGCATTCTTGGCGCGGAACTCCAGCGGGTCCATGCTGATGCGCTCTGCGAGCATATCCATGAGCGACTCCACCGCGAACGCCGCCGGAGTGCCGCCGGGCGCACGATAAGCCTGCACGCGCGGCTTGTTGGTGACTATGTCAAATCCTTCCGCCCACATGTTGTCCACTTTATATGGCGCAAGACCAACCAAGATACCGCGACTTACCGGAGAGCCGGGAAACGCGCCGGCGTCGTAGCACATACTGGCGGACACTGCAGTGAGTTTGCCGTTACGGGTAGCGCCGGCTTTCACCGTAATCACCGTTGGTGATCCTGGACCAGTAGCCCGCAGCACATCTTCACGTGAGAGCACCAGTTTGACTGGGCGACCGGTCTTCTGGGCGAGCACGACCACGGTGGGCTCAAACAGCGCCAGCGATTTTCCCCCAAAGCCGCCGCCACATTCCATTGGCACGACTTTGACGCGACTCGCCGGTAGTCCAAGGAGCGCCACCAGTTGCGTGCGGACTGTGAATACGCCTTGGGTGGAAGTCCACACCGTCACCTTGCCATCCGACTCCATGCGCGCGGCGCAGGCCTGCGGCTCCATATAGCCTTGATGCACCATCTGCGTGCGGTACGTATGCTCCAGCACCACATCAGCCTGGCGGAAGCCTGCTTCTACATCGCCGCGATTGTACACCATGTGCATGGCGATGTTGCTCGGTCGCGCTCCTGGCGCACGTTTACCGTCTTCTTCCGTGACCATATCTTCATGCACGAGCGGGGCATCCGGCTTCATCGCATCCAAGAGATCTCCAACGACGGGCAGTTCTTCGTACTCGATCTCAACCAACCGGGCGGCGTCATCCGCAATGAACGGATCGATCGCGGCCACGGCGGCAACGGCTTGACCGTGGTAACGTACTTTGTCCGACGCCAGGGCGAGTTCGCGCACCGCATTCAGACTAATGCTCACCTCGCCGACCAGCGGCGCCGTCGCGCCTTTTTCCAGCACGGGAAAATCCTGGGCGGTAATCACCGCTTTGACGCCTGGTAGAGCCGCCGCTTTACTCGTGTCAATCTTTTTAATCCGCGCATGGGGGTAAGGGCTCCGGACAATCTTGGCCCACAGCATGCCAGGAAGATTCAGATCCGCGCCATAGGCCGCTTTCCCTGTCACCCGCTCCGGGGCGTCCACTTTCGGTAGATTGGTCCCGACGACTTTGAGTTCCATGAGAATCCTCCTTTCTCACAGCCTTTACACGATTATGTCGAGTTGTTCTAGAATCTGATGCGTCTCCTCCTCCGATTTCGGAACACTGGAGGGTATGTTGTCGTTTCCCTTTGTGTCACGCTACAATCCTTGTAAATAAAGCAGAGAAAGGAATAAGACTATGCGGGCAGTGGAAGTGCTGGGCCAGATTAATGCGCAACATCAACTGCAAGCGCAGGTGCCGACCGACTTGCCTCAAGGACCGGTCCGTCTCATCGTCCTGATCCCAGAAGAGACCATGACAACTGATGAACTCACAGCAGCAATGGATGCCGTCTGCGCTGAGGTAAATACAAGCCTTGAGCCTGCTTTCGCGGGAGCAGTGCGGCGGGGATTGGAGCGCAGTGAGTGGTGATCCGTCAAGGGGAAGTGTGGTGGGCAGACTTGCCTGACCCAGTCGGCTCAGGACCGGGGTTTCGGCGACCCGTTTTGATCGTCCAAGGAGAAGCCCTCAATCATAGTCGTATCGCCACCGTGATTTGTGTCCCGTTAACGAGTAATCTGAGATGGTCCGCTGCCCCTGGCAACGTACTTTTGCTTGCGCAGCACACGGGCTTACCCAAAGATTCAGTAGCGAACGTCTCACAAATCCTCGCTCTGGATCGTAACGTCTTGACCGAATTGGTTGGCCAGATCCCAAGTTTCCAGCTTGAAGCCGTGCTGACAGGTATTGAAACCATCCTACATCGTTAAGACCCTACTTCATTCACTTGAGCCCCGCCTTTCTTAACGCGGTGATATGCCGCTCCAATACTGCGGGATCTTTGATCGGCATGCGCTGCTTGTGAATCTCCAGTGAAAACTTCGGATTGAGCCGCAGCACTTCGGCAGCTTCCTTCCGCGCCTCAGCGGCTTGGCCTAATTCGCTGTAAGCCATAGCCAGCATGAGATGGCCACACAGCAGGTTGGGATAGTGACTGAGATAGCGCTGCAAGGGGGCAATCGCTTCTGCATAGCGTCCAGCCACTACATAAGCAGTACCAACATTGACTAAATGGATGTCTGCTACCTGAGCTTCAGGTTTTAGGCGCAACGCTTGAGCAGCGGCGGCTAGCGCCTCCTCCGTCCTGCCCATGCGGCTCAGCACCTCTGCCAGTGCTGCATAGGTCCCCGCCTCAGTCGGACCTAAGGCCACAGCCCGCTCCATCTCCACCACAGCTTGGTCATACTGCCGCTGGTAGAGAGCGAGCCAACCTAAAAGCATATGGTTAAAGTGAAGAGACTCATTAAGAGCTACCGCGCCCTGTGTCGCTACCACGGCTGGCTCCAACATTTGGCCAGGAGGGCTCTGTTGCTCAACCCACTGCCACAGGTAGCTGAGAGCCAGGTTCACGTGGGCGTAAATAAAGTACGGTCCTCGGCTGATGGATTCCCTCAGCGCGGTGATCGATTCGGCGTAGCGCCCGGTCAACTGGTACGCCACACCCAAATCAAATAAGTACCACCACGGATAGCGGGGACTGAGCCGCATGGCTTGTTTCACCGCTTGTAGGGCTTCTTCTGGCTGACCCGCAAACAGCAGCGCTTGTGCTTGTAGTTGATAGCTGTCGGCATTATTGGGATCGAGGGCGATCGCCCGTTCCCCTTCTGCAATGGCTTGGTCGTACTGCTGTTTCAATGCATAGACCTGCCCCAAGAGCGTATGCGCTGCAGGTAAGGACTCATCTAGGGTGACTGCCTGTCGCGCTAGGACGAAGGCTCGCTCCAGAGTCTGAGGGTCCTGACTCCAACGCAATTCCCACTCCAGCCAATAGGTATGACTCAGTAACGCATAGGCAGTCGCGTACTGTGGATCTAAGACGATAGCTTTCTCCCATAGCTGTCGCGCCTGCATTATGGCTTCTTGCGTTTGGGTCAAAAAGTATTCTGCGCCGCGCAAGAAGGCATCGTAAGCCTCCAGATTGTTGGTATTTTTGCGCACGATCCATCCTTGCTCCTGCACGGTGAGTTGGAGCTTCAGCGTCGTCACAATTTTCTGCACGATCTCATCTTGCAGAGCAAAGATGTCTGTGAGTGGCCGATCATATTGCTCTGACCACACATGATAACCAGTCGCGGCTTCGATCAACTGCACGGTGATGCGCACCCGCTGGTCGGCTTTCTGCACGCTGCCTTCCAACACATAGCGCACCCCCATCTCGCGCCCTACGTCTTGCACCTTCACCGCTTTGCCTTTGTAGGTGAACGCCGAGTTGCGGGCGATGACAAAGAGGCTGGAGATTTTGGAGAGATCACCGGTCAATACTTCCGTGAGACCGTCGCTGAAATACTCCTGGTCCGGGTCTTTGCTCATGTTGACAAATGGCATGACCATGAGCGAGGGCTTGTCGGGCAGGGGCAGCGCCGTTGGCGCAGCCTGAGTCCTGAGCGGCAGTTGGGAATTAGGGGGTGAAGAAGGCCAATAGCGAATGGTTATTCCTACGACGGCGGCGAGGATGAACCCTGGCACTACCCAGCGGGGCACGGGGCGCAGGCGAGATTGCTGATCCCCCTTCGACAAGCTCAGGGTGACCGGAGTTGGGGTCCGTTCGGGCTGCGCGTGGCGAAGCACGAGTTGCTCGGCGAAGGCGGCGG
>CAYTVL010000153.1:0-6241 GCA_964441775.1 uncultured Enterobacteriaceae bacterium | reverse complement strand
GCAGCTGACTCTTAATCAGCGGGTCCGGAGTTCGAATCTCCGGCGGCCCATCTTCCGTGACGAATGCGAGAGTGGCGGAATTGGCAGACGCACTAGACTTAGGATCTAGCCCGCTTACCGGCGGATGGGGGTTCAAGTCCCCCCTCTCGCAATGGCTTCTAAGGATTTCTCTCTGTTACCCCTCGAACGCTCACGGGTGCGTGCTGGTAGGTGCGTTTCCGAAAATTGGCATTGTTCATATATAAAATCGGTGTGATATTGCTATGAAAGTTACCATTGAAACCATTAGTGCTGTAGAAAAGAAATTAAATTTTGAGATTCCTCCTGAACGCGTCAGCAAGGAACTTGAAAAAGTTTATCATTCTTTCCAGCATTCGGCTCGTATTAAAGGATTCCGGCCAGGGAAAGCTCCCCGAGCGCTTATTGAGCGCCAATTCGGCGATCAGGTCGCCTCAGAGGTCAGGGCGCATCTTGTTGAAGAGTCTTACGCCGAAGCGTTGAAAGAACATCAATTGCCGGTAGTGACGCAGCCGCATATCGTGCCTGAGCATCTGACAGCGGGGCAGCCCTTTCGTTACGCGGCGACGGTCGAAGTACGGCCCGAAATTACGGTGACTGACTTTGAAGGCATTGAGGTTGAGAAACAGGTGCGGCGTGTGCAAGAGTCTGATGTTGAAAGTTCTTTGCAGCGTCTTGCGGAATCACTCGCCCAGTTGCATCCGATTGTGGACCGTAACGAAGTTGGACCAGGGGATATGGTCCGCCTCGATTTCTCTGCCTCCGTGAACGGGAAACCCGCACCAGGGTTAGAAGGCAAAGGCCGTCTGATCGAAATGGGGAAGGAAAGTATTTTCCCCGGCTTTCAGAATCAATTGCTTGGGGCAAAGAAAGGCAGCGCGGTGGGATTCTCTCTGCCTTTTCCCGAAGAGCCTGGAGAACAAGAAAAAGAGACAGCTCCAGTTCCAGCTCGCACTGCCGATTTTCGTGTCGTGGTGCAAGATCTCTTACGGAAAGAAATTCCACTACTTGATGACGAATTCGCGAAGGACCACGGAGAATGTGACACCTTAGAAGAGCTACGTGGAAAAGTGCGTCAAAATCTGCAGCTTTCACTTGACCGGCAAGACGAAGGACGGCTTGAAGACGAAATTCTCTCGCAACTCATCACGCGGAATCCCTTCGAAGTTCCTCCTAGTCTCGTTCGTGAACAAGAACGGCGCATGCTCGTTGATGCGGGGCTCTTGCGACCCGACGAAGAGCTTTCTACAAGTCGACTGGCGCTACCCGAACAATTTCGCGAAGAATTTTCTGCTCGCGCCCGTCGACAAGTTCAATCCTTTCTTTTGTTAGAGGCGCTCGGAAAACAGCAGAATATTCAAGTTGCAGAAGAAGAAATTCAGCAACGCATCGCTGACATCGTCGCCGCCAATGGGGTAGAGCGACGTCAACAGATTGAAGCCTTGTACGAGCGACCTGAAAATCGCCAGAGTCTTGAGCATCGTCTTCAGCAAGAAAAAACGCTCCGCCTTGTTGTCGAGAAAGCGCAGATCCAGACCGTTGAGAAGCGTGATGCTGTGGCAGAGGCAGGCGTTGCTGGGGTGGAAGAAAAAGACTAGGATAATCCTAGGTTGCTTATGAGCTTGATTCCTATCGTTATTGAACAAACGGGGCGAGGAGAACGCGCGTACGATATCTTTTCTCGCTTGTTGAAGGAGCGCATTGTTTTCCTAGGGACGGCTGTCACCGACGATATTGCGAATTTGATTACCGCGCAGTTACTCTTTCTCGAATCCGAAGATCCGGAAAAAGATATCCACTTCTACATTAATTCCCCTGGCGGATCTGTAACTGCGGGGCTCGCCATCTACGATACTATACAGTACATCCGCCCGCCTGTTTCCACGCTCTGTTTGGGGCAGGCGGCGAGTATGGCGGCGTGGCTCTTGGCCGCTGGCGCCAAGGGAAAACGGTATGCTTTGCCCTACGCTCGAATCATGCTGCACCAACCTTTAGGTGGCGCGCGAGGACAAGCCAGCGACATTGATATTCAAGCAAAAGAAATCTTGCGCCTGCGCGAACAGTTGAACAATATCCTGATGAAACACACAGGGCAGAACTTGAAACGCGTTGAGCGAGATACCGATCGTGATCTCTTCCTGACTAGTAGACAAGCGCTGGAGTACGGCATCATCGACGAGGTGATATCGAGTCGGGGCGCGAAGAAAGAATGAGGAGCGGTTATGGCCAGACACGTTGATGATCGCCCGGGCAACTTAGTCTGTTCGTTCTGTGGAAAGAGTCAAGACGAAGTGCGCAAGCTCATTGCGGGGCCGACCGTTTACATCTGTGATGAATGTATTGACCTCTGCAATGACATTATTGCGGAGGAATGTGACCAAGAGGAGACCTTTTCTTCGGTCTCTACCGTACCCAAACCTGCGGAGATCAAACGTGTCCTTGACCAGTACGTGATCGGACAGGAGCGTGCAAAAAAAATTCTCGCCGTCGCGGTCCATAACCATTACAAACGCGTCGATTCACAAATGGTGACTAACGACGTTGAGCTGCAAAAATCGAACATCCTTTTGATCGGTCCGACGGGCTCCGGCAAAACTTTACTGGCGCAAACTCTGGCGCGATTTCTTCAGGTGCCGTTTACCATTGGGGACGCCACCAGCCTTACCGAAGCAGGATATGTCGGCGAGGACGTTGAGAATATCATTTTAAGTTTATTGCAGAATGCCGACTATGATGTAGAGAAAGCGCAGAAGGGAATTGTCTACATCGATGAGATCGATAAAATCGCCCGCAAAGGCGACAACCCCTCCATTACCCGAGACGTATCTGGAGAGGGAGTGCAGCAAGCCCTATTGAAAATTATTGAAGGGACTGTGGCGAGCGTGCCTCCAAAAGGTGGCCGCAAGCATCCGCAACAGGAATTTGTTCAAGTTGACACCACGAACATCTTGTTCATCTGCGGAGGGGCTTTCGTTGGGTTGGAGGATATTATTAGTAAACGTATTGGAGTGGGCAAGAGTATAGGATTTAACTCGGAAGAGAAAAGCGAGAAAGAACGCAAGCAGGAAAAAAGCGAGATTCTTTCCAAGGTGCAGCCTGAAGATCTATTGAAATTTGGCATGATCCCTGAATTTGTCGGACGCCTCCCAGTACTTGCAACGCTTGAAGAGTTGGATGAACAAGCGCTTGTCCGCATTCTTCGAGAACCGAAAAATGCCCTCGTTCGTCAATATCAAAAACTCTTTGATATGGAGAATGTGCACCTCCGCTTTGATGAAGAGACCCTCGCGGCTATTGCGCACGAGGCGTTGAAGAGAAAATCTGGAGCGCGCGGGCTTCGAGCAATTATGGAAAATATCATGCTCGATGTCATGTATGAGATTCCCTCGCAATCAAGTATTAAAGAAGTGCGGTTCATGAAAACTAAAGAAGGCGATATACAACCTGTTATAGAATATCAGAATACGGCGGCCAGAAGCGCCTGAGTATGTAGGGGTAAGAGGAGACCCGCCCATGTTATTTCGTAACGACAAGAAAGATAACCGTGAGACTGGGGGAGCGTCTCGGTTGCCGCTCCTGCCGCTGCGTGACATCATTGTGTTTCCCCACATGGTCGTCCCCCTTTTTGTTGGGCGGCAGAAATCAATCAAAGCTTTAGAAGAAGCGGTGGCTGGGAAAAAGATGGTCTTCCTCGTGACCCAAAGGGATGCGAAGGTGAACGACCCGGTTGCGGAGGACCTCTATCAAGTCGGAACTATTGGCAACGTGGTGCAGCTCTTGCGGCTACCGGACGGGACGGTGAAGGTCCTTGTCGAAGGGAAAAAGCGCGGTCGTGTGGTGCGGCACCTCGGTCAGACCGATTGCTTTTGGGCGGAAATCGAAGAAATCGAGGAGCGTTCTGAGCGTACTACTGAAATTGAGCCGTTGATCGGAACGATTAATTCCACTTTTGAGAATTACGTGCGGCTCAACAAAAAAATTCCCCCCGAAATGATCATGTCTACCGCGTCTATTGATGATCCAGCGCGGTTAGCCGACACCATCATTGCCCAGTTGGGCGTCAAGTTAGAAGACAAGCAAGTTTTGTTGGAAACGTTTGCGCCAGCCGAGCGTCTAGAAAAAGTCCTTGGCTTCATGCGTTCGGAGATCGAAATTCTTGAAGTCGAACGTCGCATTCGCAATCGCGTGAAAAAACAGATGGAGAAGACTCAAAAAGAGTACTATCTGAACGAGCAAATGCGAGCGATCCAGAAAGAGCTGGGGGAGAAGGACGAGTTCAAGAACGAGATTCAAGAACTGGAAGAAAAAATCCGCCAGAAAAAGTTTTCGGTAGAAGCGAGAGACAAAATTGAAAAAGAGTTGAAGAAGCTCAAAATGATGTCGCCCATGTCTGCCGAGGCGACGGTGGTGCGGAACTATATAGACTGGTTATTGTCGCTACCGTGGGCTGAATACACGGAAGACAAACTCGACATTCAGGAAGCCGAAAGGGTTCTTGAAGAAGATCACTACGGTCTTGAAAAAGTCAAAGAGAGGATTCTTGAATATCTTGCTGTGCAAAGTTTGGTTGGCGAACTTCGGGGACCGATTCTGTGTTTTGTTGGTCCTCCCGGGGTGGGGAAGACTTCGTTAGGGAAATCTATTGCGCGCTCAACGGGAAGAAAATTCGTACGCGTCTCTCTTGGAGGCGTACGGGATGAAGCAGAGATTCGTGGGCATCGTCGCACCTACATTGGCGCTATGCCAGGCAAGATCATTCAAGGGATGAAAAAGGCGGGCTCTGGCAACCCGGTATTTCTCTTGGATGAAGTAGACAAGATGTCAACGGACTTCCGTGGCGACCCCTCCGCTGCATTGATGGAAGTGTTAGATCCAGAGCAGAATACGACTTTCAACGATCATTATCTTGACGTCGACTATGATCTCTCAAAGATCCTTTTCATTTGCACGGCGAATAGCTTGGAGCGCATTCCTCGTCCCTTGCAGGACCGTATGGAGATCATCCGTATTCCTGGATACACCGAGTGGGAAAAACTCCATATCGCGAAAAAATATTTACTGAAGAAACAACGGGACGCCAACGGGCTTTCTGAACAGCAGATTGACTGTCCGGAAAACTCCTTGATGAATGTTATTCGTTCCTACACAAGAGAATCCGGCGTGCGGAGTCTCGAACGAGAGATTGGCACCCTGTGCCGAAAAGTTGCTGTCGAAATTGTCAAAAAGGGCCGCAACACTCGGGTCCGGATTAATGCGAAGAATCTCGCTAAATTTCTTGGGCCGGCACGGTTCCGCATCGGTAAAGCTGAACAAGAAGATAAGATTGGCGTGGTGACGGGATTAGCCTGGACCGACATGGGCGGCGAGCTGCTGGCGACAGAGGTAACCGTGGTGCCTGGCAAAGGGCATCTGACCATTACCGGAAAAATTGGCGATGTGATGCAGGAGTCTGCACAGGCGGCAATGAGCTACGTGCGATCCCGCGCCGATGAATTAGGTTTAGAAAAAGATTTTTACCAGAAGATTGACATCCACGTCCATATACCGGAAGGAGCCATTCCCAAAGATGGTCCATCTGCAGGCGTAACAATGGCAACCTCTCTCGTTTCTGCATTAGTGAAAGCGCCAGTGCGCCACGATGTCGCCATGACAGGGGAGATTACTCTGCGTGGACGAGTCCTGCCCATTGGCGGACTAAAGGAGAAAATTCTCGCCGCTCATCGGGGAGGCATCAAGGAAGTCATCGTCCCCAAAGAAAACGAGAAAGACTTGCAAGACGTTCCCGCTCCCATTCTGAAGGAAGTGAAGATCAAAACTGTCTCGCACGTGGATGAAGTCCTACGTGAAGCTCTGCTCCTACCAGATCCCGCATCCTTCCTCGTCGAGAAAGATGCCGCTGTGCAGAAAGCAACGGTGTATCCGACGGAGCCTGAGCCTGCTTCGTCTGAGATCGTCGCCCACTGAGAAAGAGGAGATTGACAGAAAAGACTTGAGGTGGTATTTCTCTCGCTCCGTTGCTTACAGGAGGGCCCCCCTCTCGGGCAGTTGACTTCGTCCTTAGCAGGGGCGGTTAGCTCAGAGGAAGAGCATCGGCCTTACAAGCCGAGGGCCATCCGTTCGACCCGGATACCGCCCATGGTGGGGTCGTAGTTCAGCTGGTTAGAACGCCGGCCTGTCACGCCGGAGGTCGCGAGTTCGAGTCTCGTCGGCCCCGCCACTTACC
>CAYTVL010000152.1:0-6281 GCA_964441775.1 uncultured Enterobacteriaceae bacterium | reverse complement strand
TTGGGCGACATATTTGCGCGCCTATGGAGCGAGACCCTCACAATTCAGCCAGCTCAGCCATCTTGAGATACTTTGGCTCACTCAGGATTTCCGCGACTCTTGCCCTGAGTCGTGTCACGTCCTCTTCAGTGAAGGGCTTCAGGTGTCCCTCATATATCTTGTGCCCTTTCGGATAGAGGAACAGGTGATGCCCTCTGATTTGGTGGATCTGCTCGCGCGCTCTGCCGAAAAAATGTAGATGCATCTTGGCTCCCCCAGGCTCATCAACGCCCCAGTTGCCGAGGTCTTCATAGTTCATCCGTTCGATGCCTAGCACGTCGTACATGGCCCTGCCGACGGCCATGGAGATGCGCATGAAATCGATGGCCTCTTGGTAGGTCAGGTCGGACCGATCCGTGACCTTTGCCTTCTTGAGCAGGAGCAGGTGCCCACCATCATCGCGACAGTTAAGAGGAAGCGCCGGGCTAACGACTCGAAAATACCTGTCTTCGTAAACAGTTAGTTCCACTGACATCCTCCCTCCGTTGTCGTCCAACGGCTCTCGCCTCAGCCGTCGCGGCCCAAACGAGGCTTTTCACACTCAGCCAGAACTGCAGACGGGCAGCGGTCGGCCTGGGGGCGATGGTTAGGCCGCCTCTGTCTCAATAAACTCGCTTTCGGAAGAAGGAACTGGAATAGGCTCCCCGTGCTCACGCAGACCTTCAAGATGAAAGTCAATCGCTTCTTTGATCAGTGCTCTCGCTTCCTGCCGTGTTGCTGCCACTGCAATACAGCCCGGGAGGTCGGGGACGTGAGCACCCCAACTCGACTCACCTTTTTCAATGATCACGAGGTACCGCATCGCTTTCCTCCTTCAATCCCGCCTGCTTCAGGATACTGTTCAAAGTGCCAGGCGGAATGTCGACGCCGGCTAGTGCTATCCAAATCATGCTGGCAAAAAAAGACAGGGCCGTAATGTGTTGGATAGTCAGGATTTTATACGACACGCTTTACCTAGAGCATCACCAGAATCGTACTACCGAACAACACAGCTAACTCCTTAGCCCACTCGCTTAGCGGTGCATGAAAGTCAACGGGATCGTGCCCAACCCTGTAGAGCGTTCCCCCAGCAGGTGCACGTTCATCGGCTAGGAGCCCGAGGTAGCTATAGTCAAGAACTAGGACGGGAAAGTGTTCTGTAGCCCTTGCAACTTCGTCCACCCACCCTTTCCCTAGACGTTCTTTAAGCACGTTAATCTCGAACTCTCGCGTAACAACAATTTCTTTACCGTCTCGCACATTTGGATGCTTAAGGACTTTGAGACAAAACCCACGAACGGAAATCAAGGAGCCTGTCATTGCGAGGAGTCGTAGACGACGAAGCAATCTCGCAAGAATCGAAAACCTAAAGCAAAGATTGCTTCGCTCCCCTCGCAATGACACGTTGACGGTTTGCCAGACTGGAGGAGTTTTGTCCCGTAGTCCTAAGGACCAAATAGTATCCAAGGCTCCCCCACCGGTTATCGCTCCATGCCTCCCATCCATATGAGTCCCTCAGCTTATTAATTGGGTCACCACTATTATGGATGGAAAAGAACTTACTGCCTCCTTTCTCCACTTGATCAATGGCTATCTTCAAGCCAGAGACCACCAGTTTCAAGGATTCCTGGTCGGCCCTTAGCCCATCGCGTTCTCTCATCAGTTGCTTGCCCTCCTTAGTCAAACGATCACGATTCGCCTCTAACGCTTGTTTCTCGGCCTCCATCTTTCTGTTTTCCGCTTCGAGCAGAGTATTCAGTGCCTGATTGCGTCGTTCTGCCAGTGCATTTAACTCTGACTCTCGACGTAGGATTGGCTCCAGATATGTTCGCGCCCAGCCGAACAAGATCGCTGACGTGATAACCACAGCCATGAGATACTGCGAGAATGTTGACCCTTCCCACCACCTTGCATTCAGACGCCGCTCGATCTCTTTTGCTTCTAGTTCGAGCTTGACCCGCTCCGCGTCCAGTTTTCGCAGTTCAGCTTGCTTCACTTCGTCTTGTGCGGTGGTATCGGTTGATTGCACAATTTGAACGGAAGGCGTGGCCGTCACTGCAACAGATGGTGCGATCGCTGACGATTGTGATAGGCCCCACACTGGGCCTGCGCCGATAACTGCCGCAACGGCACAAACGGACACCACGGCACTACAAGTCATTTTCATTTTCCTATGCTGATTGTTTGCGGGCTAACGAGGCTGTAGAAAAACTCGCTTTTACAAAAATTGACCTTTGAAAACACAGGACTTTTTCGCGCGAAAATTCAAATCTCAGAGGTTTTTCTACAGCCTCAACGCCCGAGTTCAGCAGCAGGGCCGGCTCGATAGCCTTTGAACCACGGAAGGCCGTGATGCCGGCCCCGTCTGCTGCAACGACTGGTTAGCGTGACTCATTGATCGCACCACTCAAAAATTCTCGTTGTTGTCATCCTCCATCATGTTTCGGATGCGTTCCTCAATGTCGATTTCAAAGTACTCTACCGCATCATAGTGCGAGGTCGATACAAACGTGTCACCCAGGCCTGCTGCGAGCAGTTTTGAATAGCCGGTGATCTTGAGGCCGCAGGCTAAACAATAGAAGGCATCAGGCTTCATCACTTGACGCTCATGGATGCCATCGTCATCGACGGTTCGCCGCGCGACACTAGCTCCCTTGCCTTGCAGCATTGCGGTACATCCGCAAGCAGGGCACGAAATCCTATGTCCATAATGGCGAAGCGACGCGGTCTCCGCCTGTGTCTTAGCTGTAGCACGCTCGTCGTCAGTTTTTTGCTCCCACACAGTCTTATGGGCATTGGTCGTGCCCTTCACCGATTTGGCCGTTTCATCACGAAGCGCTGCGATGTCTTCCTCAGCCTGCACTGCCATATTTCGCCCAAACAGAGACTCGAGCGTTTCTCCAATTGCCGAAACGAGCACCGAACAAACGGAGTAGAACATGGGCAACCATATTGAAGACCCCACGTTCTCGAAAGATAGATTACCAGTATGGACCTCGCTGTTCCGTCGCGCGAAATGGCTGGCGCAGAAGTTCGCGTGCTCCCTTGTGAACTCGGGAACGAGTTCCTCTGCTCGGGCAACAAGATCAGTGATAGCTGCCGATTTAGGCACGAACTTGGGCCTTTTTGGCTGCACACCTAGACCGTAGAGGACATTGATCCAATCTTGATTGTCCGCAATCAGGGCTGGAGAAATCGATGCCACGGCCGAGCGCACCAGGAATTCCAAGGTGAACGCCGACCAGAGCCCGAACTGCCAGCCGGAATCCGCATTTTCAGCCATGGTCACAGCGTAGAGCTGCGCCTTACGGAAGAGTTGCTCCTTCGACCATTCGTGATTCGTTTTATCTGTCATAGGTTTACCGAATTCAGGTATGCACGCTCAACGATACGCCCGGCTCCGAAGGCTGGCACAGCGGAGCGGCCGTGAAGGACCCTCCAATTATCTACGACAATGCAGTCCTGAGGACTTTCAAATGCTACTGCCTGCACAATCGCAGCATCAATGCGTTGTAGTATCCGAGCCCGCAGGTCGAATGCGAAACCGTTGATGGGCTGAATGAAGATTGAGTCCCAGCGATAGCACTCGCCATCATATAACCTCAAGATGGTAAGTCGCCCGTCAAGACGTCGGCGAGGCCTGAATAGTGCCCTCTTAAGCGACACGTGATCCTCACCCTCGAACAAGTCGCGGGAATGTAGGAAATTGGTCTGGACCTCATGCACGGGCTGGATGCACCGCAGTAGGAAGTAGCGCGGCGGGACGTACCAATGCGCCATATCGGTATGAATCGGGAATTCGTGCGTTCCATAGATGCCGCTGTAATTACTCTTCTCACGGGAAGCCGATGTGCGTGGAACGAGCGTCTGGATCGGAGGAACTCCTGGGATGGACAAAACTTTTCCGATCTTCTCGGCGATATGAATCGTACTTTCAGACGCCGAGTCATTCGTGAATCGCGTAAACCCATGCTTCTCGAGCGCCACGGAGAGCATTTTCATTTCGGAATGCCTCTTGAACGCTAACGACCCGGCATCAGCAGCGGCGCGAGCGCTAGCGAAGCGCCGTCCGCTGGACGCCGCTGTTGGGCGGCAGATAGAGAACCTTTTCACCCAAATACAGCTCTGTAAGCCTCGTTCATTTCTTCTTCCAGCTCATGCAACGCTAACACTTCACTCCAGTACAGGTCATAGAAGTCGCCAAATACAGCCTCACGCTCTTCGTTGTCTCGTGCCAGTTGCGTATGCTTAATAGCAACTTTGTGAATCTCCTTCGCCTCCGCAATGCGATGAGGCAAATCGAAAAGACTCTCATGCTCTTTGGTGATATAGGCGATGCAGCCGAGATCGGATTCCTGAGTTCTTCTATAAATTTCAAGGCGAAACCGCAGATAATAGTCAACTCGTTGTGGTTCATTACCGATGTCAGAATAGTAATCGGAAATTATGTTGTAAGGTGCCGGATGCTTGATTGCTTGCGACGCCGCCAATAGAGTATTCAGTCTTTCCTGGGATTCTTTTAATTCGAGCGTAAGCCCACAGGGGAAGTATTCGATGCGAGCCGCCAACAACGGATTGGTCTTTGTGAACTCATCAGATAAAAATGTTGCCTTGAACCTTTTAACGATCTCATCTTCCCTGAGATCAGAGTTTTCCAAACCTGGGAGGTATAAGTTGTAGCCACCCACCTTGTCGAGCCAGACCCTCATTGCTTCTGCCGCGGCTTGTATTGCTTTTTCTCTTTGTCCTAATGTTTGATAAGCGAGTGATAACTGAGCAAACCCATATACCATTACATCGGGAGTTATCTTCTCGATGAGATCCTCGTTGCCTATTCCTTGCGCGACTTCAGTTACGATTTTAATGGCGTCTTTCAGCGGAATCTCAAAGAACTCTCGCCGCTTGTTTACACGGTACCTTGCAAGTTTCCTATGTATGATTTTTTCCGCCAAATCACAGTCAATCACATACTCTTGGTAAGCGATATGGAATCTGGTGGGTACGCCAGTATGACTTGAAAGTTCTTTTGCTCGTTTCTCTGGCAAATGGGACGTTTTACCAATCTTTACTCGTTCGCCATACGACTCGTTGATGGCGATGTAGATGTACCCAGTAGGCATAGGCCCTCGCACTCAACTTGTTTACCCCTCGTGTGTTTCTGCTGCTGCCCAACGCCCCCGCGCACCGCGAGCGGCCCAACCGCGGCCCTTCGGTGTTTGCAGAACCGCAAGCGGGCCGCGATGCGGTGGCGTGGATGGTTAGGCAGACTAATCCTACGGCAACAACCCTCTTGGCGGCCTCTCTTGCTTAGAATTCCAGCCCGCCCAGGAATGCATCGAACTCGCGCCGAGTGGAGACGTCATCAATGTTACCCCTGGTAAGAGCGATTTGGATTTCGCACGTGCCGTAGACCATAGAGAGCCAATTACACTTTCCGTCCGGGTTGTTCTCACGGTCAAGATATTCAAAGTACACAGCGTTTGAGCTACGGCCAACGACCCGGTCCGTCGATACGAGACTCGGTCTGCTCTCTTTCTCGAACCTCCCCTCGTATGCCACGCGACGCTGTGACTTGTCGAAGACGATGTCATCATTGTCGGTGGACTTCTTGAACCAAATTTTCAAATGTCGGCGGCCCGATTCGAGGTCGATTCGGTTAGGGTACATCGCATCGCGGACCTTCCACCCCCCAGGAACGTGGATTGTCATGCCGTAGAAAGGAAACGGCAGTTCCTTGTCATCTGATGAGAAGAGTTTTCGCACGTGTTTGTTCCCTCCGTTCACTTCGCGACAGCTCGCTCATCCTCCCCCCAGACTGTCGAGGACGCGCCGAAAGGCGGTGCTCACGTATGGATCAGAGTGCCCGACATGCCGCTTCACGTGTGGAAGTGCAGCGGTCCCAGCACCGACAAGGACTGCCACGGCTGCTTCGTACACGGCGTGCGCTTGAGGGATTCCGGAGTATCCGCACGCCTGGGCCGAATCCGCCAATGCATCCATGGCGACGCGGATCGTAGCGAGGTCGGATGATCCTCGGAGTGCACGCAGCTCAGTGGCAAGTTCTCCCATCTTCTCCGCTGCTGAACCGAGGAGACCCGATGAGACATATGAGTTGATTACTCTGTTCAGTTGTGTAATTGTCTCGATGCTCATTTCAGTTTCTCCGCTGTTGAGAGTCACCCGCAGACCGATCGCTCCCATGCTCTTGGCTGCCTAACGCAAAGGATTTAATCCGTCCTGCGGATAAAGCAAGAGGCACGCTC
>CAYTVL010000151.1:0-6407 GCA_964441775.1 uncultured Enterobacteriaceae bacterium | reverse complement strand
TCGCTCTCACCTTGCGGAGCCAGCTCCACAGTATGCTATTGACCCAAAGTGATTTCCCTACGCCGTGTGTGTTCCTATTGTTACATGTGACGCGTGAGTTTACGTCGTTCGTAAGGGTGGCGCTGTTTCCAGTTTACGGCGAACACGTGGCAGGATGTGCTCCCCATAGAGGTCGATCACGCGCCGTTGCTCAGGCTGGCCGGAGGAGTTTGAGAAGTTGTCTGGTGCTTGTTGAAAAAAGATACTGCTATATCGAACTTCACTTCGTATGATCAGTCATTTTTCAAGAAATTTGATGCATACAGTCACTAAAAGTGATGAAGAACGTCGCAAAAATACCCTAACACCAAGCAACTTCGCAAACTCCTTCTTCCGGATGCGGCATCGAGGACTCTTCCCCTCCTGGCGCCGGTCCACCACTGAGCGAACAGGAGCAGCCTGAGAGTGTAGAGCTTATAGCAAACAAGACCCACGTCCGTGAAGACGGGGACACGCCCTCTCAGTGCTACACCCTCAACATGAGGGGACAAACTCAAGCAGCACCTCGACGCAGCATGTCAAGCACGCATGCCGGAGAGACACGGCGCTACCGGCGGCCCGGCAGCGAGAAAGCTCCACTACCTATGGCAAGCCCTACGACAAGCGGGCGGGGATTGAGGGTACGCTCTCGCGGGGGTTACGGCGCTGTCGGCTCCGCCGCGCGCACTCCATCGGGCTGGCGAAAACGCACCGTCAACATCTCGGGACGGCCGTCGCACTCAACTTCGTGCGCCTCAGCAATTGGTTCGCGGGTACGCCCCTCGCCCAGACTCGGCACTCTTCCTTTGCCAAACTGATGGTGCCCCTCCTGACCTAAACATTCGCCAGCAGTATCAAATCTGCGTCTGAACCAGTTTCTCAGGAAAATTTACAGCAGGCGCATAGCATTCTGCCTGAACAAGTATGGTCCCATTGTTCGGTCGTGTCGTGTTCCCAGATTGGATTCTTTGGCCGCTGAGCTGGAGGCGAGCACGCCGCCACTCGCCAATCGGGCCGCACGGCGAGGCGGAGCTACCGGCGCTGCGTAGCACGTTAGATTTCTGTGGGCAAGGTGCGCAGCTGTTCAATCTCGTGTACGAGCCCGGTGAGCAGCCCCGAGAGGAGCTGGCGTCCTTTGTCCAAAGTCGCAAGGGTGGCATCGCCATACACCCCACTCGCAGAAAAAATCCCGTGCCCCTGCGGGTCGCGAGTCAGCGCGCCACGGCCCGGGTGGTACTCGTTGACGGCACGCTGCATATCGACCAGCTCTGGCGCGAGCGCCAGCATGAGCGACGTCTCAATCTCATCTGCATGTGACCCACCGATTTGGTGGCCAATGCGAGCGCTGAGCGGCGCGAGAAGCGCCGAGAGATCGGTGAAGTGCAGGAGAACGCCTTCACGCGCTAGGATGGCGGCAGCTGGGTGTAAGGCGCTCAAGGTGGATACCCCCGTGTTCAAGACATAAAAGCGACGGGGGCCGTGACGCGCCAGTGAACGACAGATGTCCACGATCGTGTCGCGAGCCGTTTCCAAGCGCAACGAGATCGAGCCCGGGTAGGCAAGAAAGGCAGGATAGAAGGAGTAGGTTACCGTGGGCGTGATGACAACGGCCGTCGACTCTGCCAGCCGTTGCGCCAGCGCCTCGGCTAACACTTGATCATTCTTCAGACGGAGATGCGGCCCATGCTCTTTAGCTGCAGCGCCCAACGGGATCACGACCACCGTCTGTGGGGTGAGCACTTGAGCGGCCTCCAGCCACGTCAACTCAGCGAGCATCACGCTTGGTGGGCGCGACACGAGTTCAGCCATAACTCTATTCCTGGCTCTGTCCTGCTCTCACACGAAACATCCCTACTATACCATGTCATTGGCGCGACCGTGGCGCAGTAACTTGCCTGGGGTCGCGTTGGTGCACTTCCCCTCCTCAAAGGTCACTTGGCCGTTGACCATGATCCAGCGGTATCCTTCAGCTTTCTGCACCCGCCGCCATTCTCCAGCCGGCAAATCGTGAACAATCTCCATCGGCTTGATGTCCAGCTTCTCTAGATTGTAGACCACGATATCCGCGGCTTGCCCTTCCCGCAGCGAACCCCGATCCTTAAAGCCCGCCGCCCAAGCCTGTAAGCCGCTCAGGCGGAAGTGGGCCTCTTCTAGCGACAAGATGCCGGTATCACGAACCATCCATGTCAACAAATCCGTAGGATAGATGCCGTTGGTGATGAACTTCATGTGGGCTCCACCATCGGACACTCCAGCCAAGGTATAGGGCGAGTTCATCAGCTCTCTGCTGTTCTCTATACTAGAATTCCGTAGTGGAGTGCGCCACTGCGTCTTCAGATCATCCGCGATTGAAAGATCGAGCATCGCATCAATCAGATGTTTGTGCTCCCTCTCGGCAATCTGCGCCAGCGACAGCCCTTCATACTTCTCTTCCAAGTCAGGCCGATGCACCTTCTTGGCAATGTACATGGGGAACGGCCCAAAGAGGACGCCCAAGGTCTCCGGGGCCCTGTCATATTCTTCTTTCATGGCCTTACGGATGGCAGGGTTGGAGAGCTTCGCCTTTCTCTCCTCCACCGTACCCAGGGTAGCCTCGCGCCACGCCGGACTGTTGTCAAATAGGTTCCAATCCTCAAGGGTAAACGTAAGGGGTGACCGCACTGAGGCTGCTTGGCCAAACACGCGAATACCCTTGGCGTTGGCCTCAGCCAACCATTTGAGTTGGGAGCGAAACACCTCAGGATAGCGATCATTAGCAATGATGGCGTTGAACAGCACTGGTCGCCCGCTTTCCTCGGCTAAGCGCACGTTGAAGTCAAAGTCGTAGCGAGGACCACGGTTCGGATCATCGATGCGAGAGCTAGCTTGTGTGTATTGGATACAGCCCTCACCCTTCTCACGCAGGGCCCTGGCCATGGTAAGATAAAACTCGTCAGGGAGGACATCCGATATCATCGGCGTACCGTCGTAGTCTCTCTGTACTGAGACAAAACTATCGGGCATCAGCCGTTGCGCTCCCCAGCCTACCGCCCCAACGTCCATCGCTTCATGTAACAGCCGGACAATCTCTCCTAATTCCTTTTCGTTCGGCAGTCGCTTCTTCGCCTCCGCAAACCCTCCCATCGCATAGGCCACCAGCGGCGTGATTGGCACTAACTGGGAGAGATTCACCCCTAGAGGCATACGGTCTAAATGGTCCATCCACTGGGGGAAGGTTTCCCAGTCAAAGGGCATCGACACTTTCATAGGTTCGAGGGGAATGGCCTCGTTGCGCGCTAGCGACAACATGGCCCGCTCAGCGTCCTGCGGGTGCACGGGCGCAAAGCCGAACCCGCAGTTCCCAATGGTGACTGACGTCACTCCGTGCCAACTCCCGATCGTGCAGTACGGATCCCAATGGAGCTGCGCATCATAGTGGGTGTGGAGGTCTATGGCGCCTGGGGCGACAATGAGCCCGTGGGCGTCCAGCACCGTGGTGGCGCTGCTGGTCTTCAGATTGCCGATTTTGACAATCTTGCCGTTCTTGATACCAAGGTCAGCAGTGTACCGTGGCACGCGCGTGCCGTCGACAATCGTCCCGTTTTTGATCAGCGCATCAAATTCTGCCATGACCATCTCCTTTTTGTACAGCGGTTACAAACACTCTCACCCCAGAGACCTGGCGCGCGACATCCCAAGAAATCTTCCTCAGTGCTTGCCAGGAGGATCTCTTCCCGTATGAAATGTTCTCTTCATCATCTTCTCCTTCGTGGGCGTGGTCACTCACGGGCCATGTCGCTAGACCTGGGGCCTGTCTTTAACAACAAGCGTGGGGTTCGGGAGCGCTAACGCTTCTTCTTTGAGGTCGATCGCTCGTTCGGGATGGATCCACAGCCAGAAGAACGCGCCAAACAGAGCCAGGACCGCGGCGACGTAGAGTGCGCTGCCCCAGCCAAAGCGTTGGGCGAGAAAAGGGGTAAGGGTGGGTGAAAGCGCGCCCCCCAAGTTACCGCCCATGTTCATGAACCCTCCGACTATCCCAGCGGAGGACTTAGCTAAGTCGATCGTGGTGGCAAAGTATGCCGCCGCACCCAAGAGTAACGCGCCCGCTCCCAAGGATAGGAGCAGGATCACCAGATAGGGATCCTCAACCGTCGCACCAGCACAAATCAGTACTGCCGTGAGTAACATGCTGCCGAGCCCCATCCCGCATCGTCCCACTCTTTTCCCAAACCGCTGACTCAAACCGTCCGTCAGCCAGCCTCCGACAAGGGAAGCGATAGCCCCGGCGAGAAATGGCGCGGCGCTATAGGCCCCGCCGCTTAAGACCGAGAAGCCGCGCACGTTCACCAAGTAGAGGTAGAACCAGGAAAGGTAGATGTACGCGATATAGCCGAGAATGAAGTAAGAAGCCGTGAGGAACCACAGATCTGTGCGGCCCAGAATCACTCGCCAGGGCAGGGGGTCCGGCGTCACGCTCTGATCAGAGAGAGAGGTTGAGACTTGAGCAATGTACTGCAACTCGGCGCTGTTGACCCAGGGGTGGTCCGCAGGTTGATCCCTCACCAACCAATACCACACGGCGGCCAAAAGAATTCCGACGCCACCAGCCAAAAGAAAGGCGGCGCGCCACCCTAGTGTCACCATGATCCAGGCAATGAGCGGCGGGGTCAAAGCTGCGCCGAGCGAGCTGCCGCTAATGGCAATACCCAACGCCAGTCCTCGTTCTTGTGCCGCCACCCAATTGGCCACGACTCGATTGCCGCTTGGGGGGCCGATGGCCTCGCCGACACCAATCAACACTCGCACCACGATAAATGATCCTAGGACGCCAAGGAGCGCCGTAAGAAATAGTTCTCCGGCGATCGCAGTCACCGCTGTGAACACGGACCACCAGCAGATCGCTACGGCCAGCATCCGCCGAGGACCGAAATGGTCGCCTAGCCAGCCGCCTGGAATTTGCAGAATCGCGTACCCCAGGACAAAGGCGCTGAACACCCAGCCCATTTGGACGTCGTTGAGCCCGTACTCCACCATGATGTACTTGGCGGCGATGGAAATGTTCACCCGGTCGCTGATCATGAGCACATAGGTGCAGAAAATCAGCCCTACGATGAGCCAACGGATGCGGGTCGGACGTTCGGTCATCGTGACCATCGAGACCAAAGACGAGGAGTTGCTGGTGCTCATAGGGGGAGCTCCGGAGAATCACCAGCAAGGTGAGGCATGAGAGATCACGTGCGCGGGGGCGGTCGGAGGTCGCCGTCTCTGGCCCCATCGTCGCCAAGAGGTGAAGCTGGGCGCTCGTTGCCAGCCACAGTGGGCGTCTATCGCGGGGCGGGGGCGACTCGTGAGGTGACGGAGGATGACGACCGCGCCGAAACGGAGAGTAGGATCGGCTTTGCTGGCGGGCCTCCCTCGCCTCTCACCAATCGCGCCGCTCTGAATCACCAACTCATCGTCTGCCATACAAAACCCTCCTTACTGATTGCTGCAGACCGAGACGGAGTGCTTTCTGTTCGTCTGGCGCCGGGCTTCTAATCTTCCCCACAGCTCGCTTCTCTTCCCCTAGCACCGATAGTGCTGGGGTCAAGGGGCGCATCGTCAGAAACCGCCACCGTATCGAGAAAGGGTTGTGCTTGACCTTACCACCAAGGCAAGGACAAAGGGTAGTGTTCCAATTTGGTAGCTGTTCCTTTTTATGCAACGCAGCCAAACTCCACGTGGCATTGTCAACTTATTAAAGACAAGGTCAACACTGAGCCGAGAGGGAGGAGAGGTTCGGCACGGAGGCTATGCGGCCAGAGCTGGGCTGGTGACCTCTCGCCAGATCTGGAATCGTTGCTGTAGCTTTTGACGATATGCGGGCGCAGCAAACCGATGTCGACGCGGACTGAAATGTTGAGAGATGGGCCCATAAGCCGAGAGAAACCGTTGGGCGTGTCCGGAGGACTTGAACCGTTTCATGCGCCGCTCCCGCTGGCGGGTAGGCTTATGAGAGTTCTCTGCGCGATTGTTCAGATATCGATGTTGGCGATGTTCCACCCCTGGGAGCATCTCGCGCTTGGCCGCTTCGTAGCTCTTGAGTTTGTCAGTGACGATCACGCGCGGCACGTAAGATAAACCCTTAAGGAGCCTGCGGAAGAACTTCTTCGCGGCCTGCTTGTCCCGCCGCCGCTGCACCAGGATATCCAGTACGTTCCCGTCCTGATCCACGGCCCGCCACAGATAGTGCTGTTCGCCTTTAATCTTTAGAACCATTTCATCGAGATGCCATTTGTCACCCGGCCGGGGACGGCGACGACGGAGCTGATTCGCATACACTTGGCCAAACTTACGGCACCATTTGCGGATGGCCTGCTCTGAAAATTGCCTGCTCAGGCTACCGCTGCTCCCTCCTCGATTGTGAC
>CAYTVL010000150.1:0-6448 GCA_964441775.1 uncultured Enterobacteriaceae bacterium | reverse complement strand
ATGGGGAGCGCGCCGTATATCGGCGGCGGGTTCGGGCATTTTTATGCCTACGCCCAGGAGAAGATTGAGTACCCGATCAATCGCTATGCGATGGAGGTGAAACGCTTGTTGGATGTGCTCAATCCTCATCTCCGCGATCGGCAGTATCTGTGTGGGGAGGAGTACACGATTGCCGACATGGCGAACTATGCCTGGTACAGCGCGTTAGTGGCCCACAATATCTATGGAGCCGCCGAGTTTCTGGACGTTGACGCGTACCCGCATGTGCTGCGGTGGGTGCAGGACATGGAAGCTCGCCCCGCCGTGCACCGGGGGCGGCGGGTGAACAAATCGTGGGGCCCGGAGGAAGAGCGGCTCCTCGAGCGCCACCGCGGGCGTGAGTTCGATCAGCCCGTTGGCACCCAGAACCCGTAGCGGATAAGAGGATGGACAAGCAGGCCGGGGGCCGGGACGAGGAAGGAAGGCCGGGGGGCACCCCTCGGCCTCAGCGTTCTGTCCCCAGGAGAAAGAGGGCGCGAATATGGGTATCGGGGAGCCATGGCATAGGTAATGTGATAGGCGCGACAATACCGCACCCTCCCTGTATATCAGGTCGTACGCTACGTGCGTGTTCCCATGAAGCTAACGCCCTAAGATTGCAACGCTGTGAACGGACAGGAGGTTTTTCGATGGCAGGACTCATGACTGGAAAAGTTGCCTTAGGATCATGGGACAAAACTCCCACGGCCTTGCAGAAGGTCGGGGGTCATTGCGAGCGCAGCGAAGCAATCTTTGCCTTATGTTTTCGACTCTTGCGAGATTGCTTCGTCGTCTCCGACTCCTCGCAATGACAGGTTCCTTGATTTCCGTTCGTGGGTTTTGTCTCAAAGTCCTTAGCATCAATCTCAAGGGCACGTGGTTGTGTATGAAGTATGAAATCTCTTCCATGCTCACGTATGGCGGTGGGGCTAGTTCGACAAACGCTCGTGCAGATCGCCGGCCCTGTTTCAGTTCGTAGTAGCGTTTCTTGAAGCTGTTGAACACCAAGCCTTCTTGCCGACAGAACGTGGGGGGCCCAGGCCACTTTGTTCGTAGCGCTCCAAAATCGCTTACCAGTCCGCGGTGCGGCGCTGCACTTTGCCATTGCTCTGCTCGTCCATACCGCCCTCCTTTGTCAGGCCTCCCTTCTACCGCCCCCTCTGTTGACAAAGAAGAACGCTTTTCGCTGACCGCTTACCCATCTGCGCCAATTCTGTCAACTCATGGATGTTTGTCATTAGCTTCATGATATCTACTCATCGGCCAGTGGTGCGACTCCCCATGCACGACTTGGGTGTGTCACTCGCCTCACTGGTCATTGAGCCCTTTGCACATCTCCAGCGCCTCGTTCACGGTCAGCGTCTCCCCATGCAGCTCGATCTCGTGAAGACTTTACCGTGACAACAACACGTACAGAGCGGAATGTTGCTCTGACTGCTTTCGCCGTAGAGATATGTGTGAATGATCCCTCTGCCACTTCCTCATCCGGGCGGCGGTGCAGCAGAGGGAGGAAGACGCCGTCAGGAAAGTTGATTCGATAAATTGTGCTGACGCAGTTCGCGGGTCGTCAGTGGCCGCTTGCTTGCCGCGTACCGTTCGCCTGTCATCACCCAGGCGCGTTGGAGAACATCGTACGCCGAGCGGTGGGCCATGCTACATCGGCTCGACACTCACTCTCCAGAGGGACAGCATGCTGGGACAGCTGGACTGGGAGAAAGTCCACCTGATACCAGATCCCCTGGATACGATGAAGCTCGCGCATCGGCCCCAACTTCACCACTTCAGCCTCGGCGCGGTGGAGCGCCTTTTGTTGCCGTTGCTGTTGCGCTTCACCACGCCGTGCTTTGTCTGACAAGACGCGTTTAAGGACGCCATCGCGAGGATCAACGTAAAAATTGTCCCCATGCCGCCACCCGATTGGACGCCAACCTGGGTCGCACTAATGTACCGTCTGCAGTGACGATGAGATGCAGCGCCACGAAATTTGGAAGATGCGAGCGGACACGTTGCTGGACGGCGGTCCGCGGTGTGAGAGGCGCACTCAGTTCGCCATAGACGCTATCCCAGTGGCGTCCCACGCGATTGGCGAGAAATCGGCGCAGTGGAGCCAGGTGCTCGTTCAACTCTTTGAGATCCGTCCACCGCCGGCGCATCCCTTCCTTGATTGGTAGGAGTTCCGTAGGCGTGCTACGACCCTTACGGTGGTACTGGCTGCCCCGGCGCGGACGTTCGACCAAAACTTTCGCTATATCGGCACGCATCGTGATCTGCCCTTTGCCTCACACAATCTCTCGACGGAGACCGCTATTCCAGTCGCGCAGGCCCCCTCGTACTGATGCAACAGCGCTAACGCGCGGACGATCGTCTCGTTATGGTACTCAAAGTAGACAGTAAAGACCAATACTCTCACCAGAAAAGGGAACCGTGGACGAGCGGAACCGCCACACCAACGATGGGAGGAGGATGGTCATGCCTTTGCCTTTTCCCCCTGGGTCGTCAGTTGTGAGTACCTGTAGCGTGGCACGGAAGAATGAGGAGCGGTCGGTGTGTTGCGAGTTTCATTTTACAGAAGACGATGATTGTGCAGCAGATGATCGATCAGCTCTTCATACTTCCGTTGCCGATCTGGGCCAAAGGTCCGACGGAAGAGGAGGACATCGGCCAAAAGTGTGTGGCCCTGGGCTTCGTGGTCCAACGCTCTCTGATCGTGCGGCGAGAGAGATCGTTTACACGACAGGAACAGAGCGCGATCCTCCTCCGAGAAAAAATCATAGAGTTTGGGGCCAAGCCCCAAATCGAGCGCAGAAAATGGAGCGAGCTGGCGTACGTGCACCGTGAATAGCGAAGCCCGTTTCGTTTGCCATTCTACGTGGACCAAGCCCCGATGGGCGAGCTTCTTAAGGGCGCGTTTCAGAGTTGACACAGAGACGTGGGCGCGGCGAGCCAGATCTTCGTACCGCATGGCGCAGCGGGGCTTACCCTCCGCGTGCGTACATCGCCACAGCCGCAAATAGACGGCTTGTTCAGACGGGGCAAGGAAGGGAAGAATGTGGTCGATGACATCCTGCACGTCTTTCCAGTGTGGCGATCGACCAGCAAAAAGTCCAGCGCCACACTGAAGAGCGGAAAGGGGATCGGAGCAGGAACAAAGGCGCTGTCGATAGAAGAGCCCCGCGCTCTGACTTCGCCTGTTGAGCAACGATGCTCACTTCCTCTCATCGAAGAAGGCATTTGGGGCGCGCCCTTCGCGACGTCGGCGAGGTGGACCATTTCATCATGGCTCTCGCGTTAGGCGATGATGGCTGGCAACTCTGCGATTGGTACTTTCCTCAGCGGGCCCACTCCGTAGGCGGCTCTCTCTGTTCAGCGGCGTCCGTGCCAGCGACGAGGAACGACGCGCAGCGGTGCAAAAACGTACGTGGCCGGCGGTGTTTCGGTGGGCGTGAACAGCCGTGCTGCCCATTCGGCTTGCGCCCGCCATAGGGCTTCCTGTTGCTCCACCCCCTCCCACCAGGCCGCTTCGGCGTGCTGCTCCTCTAGCATCACCTCGATGCGGTGCTGAGAGGCAAGGGCGTCGGCTTCGATTTCAGCGTCGGTGGCGTGAAAGACTAGACAGCGCGCATCGAACGTCGTCTGGCAGTCTACGGCAGGGGTCCTCATGGAGAGCGCTGCCAGGCAGCCATCGTCAAACGTCGTCCGACAGTCAGCGGCCTGAGCGCTCGACGCAGCGAGGACACAGATGAGGGGAAAGCAAATGAAGAGTAGGGAGCGGGTCATGGCAGAGTCTTCCTGTCGGCGCGATATACGTGTGTGGCCCTTCGTCAAGCACTGGTCGACCTAGCTCAAAGAGTCTGACGAGGTAAGGTTTGCTGTGCCGGGAGGTAAGACCGTGCATGATCCGCGCGGACTTTGCGGCCTGCGCTTTGGTGATCCGATACTGCCGTTCTTTCTTGATCATGGTCGCCATCTCCGAAGGTTAAGTGCTACGATCTCTTTGGTAGAGCCGGTCTCTTTATCGATTTGCAAGAACTCTTAGGAAGGTCTTGCCGGTCGGGCCTTCAGGCACCTCGGCCGGGAAAAGCTCACATCCAAACCGGGCCTTTTGTGCGGCGCGTCCATCAGCGAAGTTCAGAAAGATCGGGTCCGGCCGTTCGGGATCGACCCCCTCGATTACCCAACACGCATCTCTAATGTCTCCTGGCGCCGGTTTGCTGGTGACAAAACTCCCATCCAGATACACTGTGCGACACCCGGCATGCTTGAGGAGTGTCAGTGCGGCTCTTAACCCTGTGAGGAGCTGCTGGCGTCTCGGTGTGAAACTCAACCTCCTGACAAGCTCTGTCCACGTTCCCCAATAAATCCCAACCGGAAGCTTCCCGGTTTGATCAAAACGTGGAGTCACGACCCGACTATATTGTTGTGTTACAGGATAGGTCAAGAGGAGATTTGGTGGAGTCAGAGGGGAGGGGGGATGAGGAGAAAGTGACGACAAGATTTGGCAGGGCTGCGAAGAAGGGGTGCTAAAACGAACACAGGAAAATAGGAAAAAGCAAGTGTCTTCCGCAGTAAGACTGCGCCAAGAGCCATCTAATCTTAGTTCGTCGGATTTTTTGGTAACGTAAAGAGAAGCGCAAAAGGAGAAACGCGTGATTAGATCCCTTTTCCTCCGATATGTCACTGTAAAAAATCTCAAAATTTTTCTTCCTCCGTGTTCTCTTGTGTACGAAAGCTACGATAGCAGCGGTGCGAACACCTACAATCTCTCGTCGATTTCCACTGCTCTCACATGTAGTGACATGATAAGAGAAAAACCGAAAACTTTTTACTTGTCTATTTGCTATAAATTCGACCTGTCGGACATTTGCGGGGTAGGGGTGGGATGGGTGGTCAGTTTGGACTCTTATCGTGTAGGAGCTGGGCGATCAGCGATTCGTGTTTGAGCTGACGGTCAGGACCAAAGATACGTTGGATCAACAAAATGGATCAGCGGGCGCAGGTGCGCAAAAAGTTACGGTTCTGAATTCCAGAGAAAAGGATCTGCAAAATGAATTTTGGGCTCGATACCGTTTCTCTTTGGTTTTCGCCGGCTTATCCAAAGTTGTCAGAGAAACGTCCGTTTTTTCGACAGTCCCCAAGAGGGAGGAAGCAGCCACGAAAAACTGTCAGAAAATCCATCCAGAAATTGATGTCAGGAAAACCCCAGGCCGTTGCTCGTTTGCTAACATCTTTGCGAGTTTATCTTCGATTTTATAGGACAATCACGCAGAGCCCTCTGCTCTTCTCGTAAGCTTCAAGCTCGAAACCGGTAACTTTCTGTTGAGGTGAGCCCGCTGATCCTGGTTGCTCTTTGCGTTACGCAAGGCGAAGCAAAGTCTGAAACGACTGAAGACGTTGGTGTTTGGCGGGAAGCCCACGAAACGCGAGCCGCCGACGTCAGGCGGGACTGCGGTCGGTGGGGGGCAGGTGGCAACGGAGCCAGGACGGCCGCAGCACCACGTGTGTCCCCGACCTCGGCGCCAGAGCCGCTAGAATTGACTTTCTTTACTGTCGGTTGTATGCGTCAGTTCATATTCATAGCACGTTAGCGTCTAGTATAGTATACGCGTGAGCGCGGCGTCGCTGGACCTCGATACGACCCCGGGCGGCGTAAATCAGCGGCAAGATCAAGATAGGCCTCGCTCTTTGCCATTAGTTACAGGGAACAGCTAGAAAGGAGAAGGATCAATATGTCTAACCACGGCAGGACGAACAAGGACTGGTGGCCGAATCAGCTGGATCTCTCGATTCTCCACGCGCACAATCCCATCTCCGATCCGATGGGCAAGGATTTCAACTACGTGGAGGAGTTCAAGAAACTTGACGTGGATGCCCTGAAGAAGGACATCGAGCAGGTGATGACGACGTCGCAGGACTGGTGGCCGGCCGACTACGGCCACTACGGGCCGCTCTTTATCCGGATGACGTGGCATGCTGCGGGCACGTACCGCATTGCCGACGGCCGGGGCGGTGGCGGCAGCGGCATGCAGCGCTTTGCTCCCCTCGGCAGCTGGCCCGACAACGCGAACCTCGACAAGGCGCGCCGGTTGCTCTGGCCGGTCAAGCAAAAGTACGGCAACAAGATCTCCTGGGCCGACCTGATCATCTTCGCCGGCAACTGTGCTTATGAGTCGATGGGCTTCAAGACATTCGGCTTCGGCTTCGGGCGGGAGGACCTCTGGGAGCCCGACGAGATCTTCTGGGGCCCTGAGAACACGTGGCTTGGAGACGAGCGCCACGCGGGCGACGGGCAGATCAAGGGGCCTTTGGGCGCCGATCACATGGGCTTGATCTACGTAAACCCGCAGGGACCGGGCTTCAACGCGGATCCGCGCGATGCAGCAAAGTACATTCGAGAGACGTTCCGCCGCATGGCGATGAATGACGAGGAGAC
>CAYTVL010000149.1:0-6458 GCA_964441775.1 uncultured Enterobacteriaceae bacterium | reverse complement strand
AAGACTTTCTCCCCTTCCCGATGACAGCTGGTTAGCGGCGTAGTGTGGCACCTGGTCGCAATACGCCTCATTTCCCGAGCAGCGTAACGATTTGCCGAAACTCACCCGGCGCAACGCGCTGGGATGGCTTTCCCTGCCAGTGCAGTACCAGTCGATCCGGACGGGATTCGACGCGGCGCGAGGACTAGAGATTAATCACCTTGTGCGCCTGTCAAAGCGCCTCGGCTCCTCAACGGCCAGCGTCTACTACCCGGCGATGAATGGATTCGGCGGAATCGGCATCAATCCGACTATGTTCGCCTGGTATCAGGTCTTCGGCGTCGATCCGAAGGACCGGCGTTACCTCATCGCGCCGGACGTCATCAACGAAAAGATGATGCAGACAAGCGATGGCGGGGACAACTGGACCGAGATTCTTGCACTCACCGCTTTGGTCACGGATGGAGGCCGCTATCAGTTTCGCAATTCGATCTTTCCTCATGCCTCGGCGGTGAGCTACTACGCTAGCGATCCGAACATGGTGGCCGTGGGTACGCACGAGAACGGCATCATGCTCTCAAGCGATCACGGGACGACCTGGATACGAGTTCCGGGATCCGAGCGGGCGACCTACATCACGTCGCTCGAGTGGCGCAGTACGACCGACGTCATCGTGTCGACCTACGGGCGCGGCCTCTGGCGTGTGCAGGGGGTGCGCTGGATTCCAGACTTCGGGCCGCTTTGCCGCATCGTCGGCTGTCTGATTAAGTGGATCGATCGCGGCGATCCCCCACCCGATGTGATCGACCCTGGCATTGTCATCTTTGAAGGACGTGCGCAGGGTGTTCGGGTGGAGCGAGGCCGAGTCACCGAGCTGTTTGTCACGCCGGGAAGCTCGGTCGGATTCATTGCCAAGCCGGAGGCTGCGCCGAAGATCAAGATTACCGAGAGCCGACAGTTCGTGGGGCTGCAGGGCACCGTGTCCGGGCTCAAGGCATGGCCGCATGGGGAGGCCAAGGTTGTCGCACTTGCACTGGACAAAGCGCAGGGTCTCCGAGGCTTTGCGCTTTCACACTCAAATCTGCCGACAAGCGAGCCGGTGATGGCCGCCGAGGACACAAACACCGAGGAGTCCGAGCAGCGGGGCATCTCGCCGACGGCCACCAAGCCTTATGTGCATCTCGCGCTACCGGGCCGGGATATCGAGAGGTTGGTCATGGGAGACCGATTTAATGTTGTCGGCCGGCGCTTTGCGCCTGGTGCCGCCCTCGAGATCCTCGTGGATGGGGATGTCGTCGCCAAAGTGACGGTGAGCGACGATGGCTCGTTCATGGCGACGATAGCGGCTCCGCAGGAACCCGGCGTGCACACACTTACGGTACGCGATCGAGCCAGCCAGCACGTCATAGATGGTGCGCAGTTCAAGGTGAACCGCGGGCAGACGCGCAAGGACACTGCCCAGCGCGGTGGCAAGGCGAAGCGAGGGGTACATGGGCAGCACGAAGAGGACGAGGCGGCCGGTGAGCGTGTGATCGTCAAGCCCCCGGTCCGTGGCCGATGACGCAACCGGACAGGCAGGCTTAAGGGATACCCTGCTGGCATGGTGCCCTATGCCCCGCCTTCAGGCACGGACCTGTGGCGTCACTGGTCAGCCAGGTTGCCGTGGTGCCGGCTGCATCGTGAAGGAAAGAGCAACAACATGCATCTCTTTAAGAAAGAAACGATCATAGTTTGTCCATATTTCTGCCCGGTATCGCAGTAGTCTACGCTATTGAGCGCAGATGCACAGAACCACGCGTATGCTCCTCGTATATGACAAAGGTGACGTCCGAGGGCTGGGCTTCGAGATCCCGTCCACCCACGCGATAACGCGCCGCCTGTGGAGCCCCCGCCGTCATGACTTGATGGCAATGCCAGCATGTGGCCCCTGTAGACCATTGTCTACTTAGTTAATAGGTTCGATAATTCTTACTTTTCCAGACAGGTACGTTTCTCCTTTTTTCAGATTACTCTTTGGAATCTAACGACACGCAGCACCCAGCTGCCACCAAGTGGTTTGCCATCGGATTCACGCCCGATGGGCCGCTTGGGCGCATGAGTTGATTGAACAGTATCACTTCGTCCCCCTTTTTCTGTAGGAGCCATCTGAATACCGTTCGAAGATATGCCAAACCTCTGCTGGATCTTTAGGTAATCCCACTCTAATCAGTCCATCGTGCGCCCAGTCGTCACTTGGATCTGGGCCGAACCAGATGTGTGCCACTTCCGTCCCTCCCGGTTCTAACACCCGAACGACCCAATCTGGTTTATCAGCGTAACTTCCCAGAGCTACGGTGCAGCCTGGAGGAATGTAGTCCATCTGAGGAATGATAGATGCTTCGATTTCCGATCGTAAAGCATTCCAAGCAATGAAACTCTGGCCGTCGTACCCTTCCACCGAAATACCGGCTGGTTTGCCGTCCACGGGTCCCCATCGTACCTCCTGAAAAGTGGCGCGGGAGTGTTTGCCCGCTTCTGCAAACACGAGTGCGGCAATCGCCTTAGCAATCGTGTGTGGTCCCTGACTGGTCAGAAGCGCGAGCTTATCTGCGAGAAGAGGACTGAATCGCTTGACCTCCTCGAAAGAGATCTCATGCCAGATCGGTAGAATCACCTTTTCACGTCCATCGTCTCGAGCTACGAGGGCATCAAGTTCCTTACGGGGCCATTCCTTGACAAAGAAGCGGGGGCTAAGGATCATGGGACAAAACTCCCACGGCCTTGCAGAAGGTCGGGGGTCATTGCGAGCGCAGCGAAGCAATCTTTGCCTTATGTTTTCGACTCTTGCGAGATTGCTTCGTCGTCTCCGACTCCTCGCAATGACAGGTTCCTTGATTTCCGTTCGTGGGTTTTGTCTCAAAGTCCTAAGGACAACGACACCAAACCGGCTTTTCAGTAGCCCCGCATCAATCGAACGCCTGAGGCTATCCCCGATTGTGAGAACGTCCTCGTCGAACCATACGCGTAGACCACAGCTTCGAAGCGCAGTTACAAGCTCGCGTACGACCGGCTCTTTATCTTCGTGTGCATGACTAACGAAGATGTCCCACTCATATTCGTGAGGGGGTAAGTTCACTTGATGGACGCCTCCCCATCCCATTCTAATTCAATGGCAATCTGTCCTAGCTACGAGCAGAAATATCTTCCTACAAAGAGACTCACCGGTCTACTAGGTAGCCAACTTTAAACAGCTCTATGGAGCCATCTCCAATGGGCTCCATAGAGGGACTATTTGAGCGGTTAGATAAAAACAAGGGTGGTGTTACAGATCTGGCTTTCATGATCTACACGGGCAATCCGAATTCGTAGCGGTTGATGAACAAGCCGATCACTGTATCGTGCATCACGGTAGATTTGGAAAAGCAGATCGTCTTGCGCACCAGCCGCTGAAGGCGCGTGCGCAACGTGAGCTGTGTGCGCTCGATTTGCTGCGTGTTGCGCTTACCGGGACTGTGAACTTTGGAGGCGAGGTGCCGTTTGTAGGCACTCCAGGAATCGGTATCGTAGCGCCGGATACCAAAGGGCTTGAGCAACGTCTTCAACTTCACAAAGGCCTCGTCTGTGCGCCGACCAAAGACGTACGCTAACACTTTCCCGCTGCGGTGATCGAGGGCGTGCCACAGTCACCGTGGCTTCTTCTTTTTGCCCACGAAGCTCCACATTTCGTCCACTTCGGCCTGGTCCACACGCTGCAGGACGGACGGCCTCGATGTGACGCGAGGGTAGAGCCTTGAGCAAGGGAGGGTTCACCGGTGAGAGTGCCGCCCCTTTTTTTTCAGCTCCTGAATCACGGTGGTGGGGCTGATCCCCAACACCCGGGCCGTGTCACGCACCCCACTGCCATTAAGACTGAGCTCAATCACCTGCTGTTTGACCTGGGGAGAGCGGCCTTTGTAGGCGGAATCGAGGAGAATAGATTGGTGGTAACAGTCCGGATTGTGGCAGCGATAGCGTTGTTTGCCGGTGTCCGTCTTGCCGCGCTTCACCACTTGATCCTGTTGACAGTAAGGACAATCAACCGGAACACGTACCATCGCGTTCCCCTCCGCTAGAGGAACTCAGATGGCAAATCGTGAAGCGAAAGTCCAGAACTGAAATACTACCCGCAGCCGGACCCGGACCGTGCCGAGCGCAGCGATCCGGCTGCGAGTTGATCTGCGAAAGCCCGCGCCCCGAAAGCATGTTCATGAACTTCCGTTCGGTGCCATGCCCTTGTCGGCGAGCTCCTTGAGCGCTTGCGGGTTCTTGGATAGGTGCGCCAGTCCCATGCCGCGCAGCACGTTGGGCGCCTTGGAGAACTGAATGTTCTCGTAACCGACGATCTCGACGCGATTGCCCCAGGGATCACGAAAATCGAGGAAAGGTCCCGGTAGCGTCTCGACGCCGGCCTGGGCTAGCGCTTGGCGAACGGCCTCCTTGTCGTCGACCACGAGCCCGAAATGCCGGCCGTCGTCCGAGAGTTGGCGGCGACCCTTTTGGAGCGCGAGGAACTGGTCACCCAGGTCTATAAAGGCCATGTTCTCGCTTTTTCCGCGCAACTCGAACGCGACTATCCGTCCATAAAACGACAGGGCTTCGTCGATATCGCCTACTTCAAGCGCGACGTGATTGAAGCCCACAGCACGTGCTTTTTTCGCGTCAGCCATAGGATCCTCGCAAATTCTCTATAGAGACGTTTTATTCCGCGCCCCTCCCTTTTCTCGGAGCTTGGTTTTATCAGCTTGTCCGGCTTGTTGCCGCAGATCGCACGTTCCCTCCCGTCGGGCCTATTTGATCGCCCCTAATTGGCGCAGGACCGCAGCCGCATCCCAGTAATCGCGCTGCGTGGTGATCTTGCCGTTCTGAAACGTCAAAACGGAGACCCCTCTTGCGTTGGTCTCCTTACCTTTTGCCGGCACACCGAGGATCTTGCCGGCGGCGTGCTTCGCCTGCCAGGTCCACTCGACTGCCCCCCCGTCAGCGTTGCCGGAGTAGCCAACGGCCGTGAAGGTATTTTCCGCGTACGCTGGGTTGCCAGCGGCGACGAAGAATTGCTTAATCTGCGCCTTGCCACTTTCTTTGTGAGCGATAATGACGTCCTCGAACTGGGCGTCGTCGGCGTACATGTCCATCAACTTGTCGGGGTCTGCGAAATTAGCGGCCCACTCTCTTGCCCATACGGCATTCATGACACACCTCCTGTCAGCTTACCGTCCAGCCTCCGTCAATAATGAAGGGGGCGCCGGTTGCAAACGACGCATCATCACTCGCCAGGAACAAGGCGACCTTGGCAATCTCTTCAGGTTCGGCCATCCGGCCGAGCACCGAGATACGATCGATCACTTTAGGATTGGGGGGCTGACCTTTACGGATGCGCTGCGCCATCGGGGTTTCGATTGCGCCCGGACAAATGGCATTGACGCGGATGTGGTAGCGTCCGTATTCGAGCGCGGCTACGCGAGTCAAGGCCATCACGCCGGCCTTGGCTGCGGCATAGGCGGCACCGCCACGCACGGCGACTAAGCCCGCAATGGACGCCGTGTTAATCACCGCACCGCCGCCCGCCTTCATCATGTGGGGCAAGACATACTTCATGCCCAAGTAGACCCCGCGCAGGTTGATGGCGATGACTCGGTCGAACTCTTCTTCGGGCAGGTTGGCAAAGTAGTGAGACGCGCCCTCGATCCCGGCATTATTGTACAGAATCGTTGGTGCGCCCAGGTGAGCGACGGTTTCCTCGACCATCCGCTGTACATCTTCGCTCTTCGAGACATCGGCGCGAAGGGCGAGCGCCTGTCCTCCCTGGGTTTTAATGGTGGCGACAGTCTCTCTCACCTGTGTTTCGTTGATATCGACCGCCGCAATCTTTGCGCCTTCGCTAGCGAAGAGCAAGGCGGCAGACTTCCCCATGCCCGACCCGGCTCCGGTGATTAATGCGACCTTGTTAGCAAGTTTCATGCTCTTGTCCTCTCTTCAGGCCCAAAGTCTAAAGGTCAAAACCCAGAAAGTCGAGAGTCGGAACTCACGTCAGCTCTCTTCTCTTTCCCTTTCCAGTTCGGTTTCTGGAGTTTGTGAAGTTACCTGTTCCAGTTCGGTTTCTGGAGTTTGTGAAGTTACCTGGTGCTCTAGGCCTGTTGGTGGGGGATGAGAGGAGTCACTAGAAGTGAGTATTATCAATCCCTCAGGCTGCTTTCTTGAGTTGAGTCCCCAGCACTTCGATAGCTGTAATCACCGTGCGGACCTTTTCCTGCTCCGACGCTTGCGGTGGTCGCTACCCAGGCACCAAGGCGTGCAGTTTCACCATCCCCCGGCGTAGGGGGTAGTGCGATCCTGGTAATGCTCTGCATGAAGCGTGGCACAGAAAAGCACTGTTTATCCAAAATGTTATAGTTCCACTTTTTCTGGCGAGCCTTACCAGGATAATGGAATGGACGCCCCTGCTCTATACGGCATCATAGTGC
>CAYTVL010000148.1:0-6569 GCA_964441775.1 uncultured Enterobacteriaceae bacterium | reverse complement strand
GTTCTGGCCAAGAATAGCACGATTACTATGAGAGCCTTACCTGGACAGCACTACCATCGCGGCCATATTAGCCCCACTCTGATCGATCGTGATTTTCTCTGGCAGCCCCTGGGTACGGATAGCCTTCCGTAAGAAGGCTTCAGCAGCGTCTCGATCCCGATTCGGCGTGAGCAGAAAGTCAATGGTGTGGCCCGCTTTATCGACGGCACGATAGAGGTAGGCCCATTTCCCCTTAATTCTCACATAG
Source organism: uncultured Enterobacteriaceae bacterium (assembly GCA_964441775.1). GTDB lineage: Bacteria > Desulfobacterota > Binatia > Bin18 > Bin18 > SYOC01. The sequence goes on along the minus strand of CAYTVL010000148.1, from coordinate 6,322 downwards.
GTCTCGTCCATCCGCCAGCTCCGGCCCACCGGACATTGTCGGCGACGGAACTGCTTCTCCAGCTCCGGGGCATATTTGATGACCCAGCGATTGAGTGTGGAATGATCCACAGTGACACCTCGTTCGCCCATCATTTCCTCCAACTGCCGATACGACATCGGATAGGCCACGTACCATCGCACTCCCCACAAGATGATCTCCTGCTCAAACTGACTTCCCTTAAAGTCGATCATGCCACTCCGCCTCCACCTCACGAGTATGGGAATAGCATAGTGGAATGCCCCTCACATGCAAAGTTGCGACAAATCCCTCTGGGCGCGGGGCCTGAAGACACAGCGCACGGAAGCGAGAGTCAAGTGCTCGGTGCTCAACCGTATGACACACTTAGGAATGCCTCAGACCGTGCTCGTATTCTGACCCCCCGTGAGCTGGAAGGAGAACAGTTGATGAGGTATTTAATTATGCAACAACGCCGAGTTGACTGAATAGTGAGGAAGTTCTGTAAAGAAAAATAACGTGGACGGATTATAATAATTTTGGTATATTTCTCACTGGGAGAGGGTGGCTATGCCGAGGACGGTGGTGGTGTTCTTTCAGGATGAGGCGGGAAAGGCCCCGGTGGTGGAGTGGTTACGCGCGCTCCGGCGCACGGACCGCAAGGCGTATGCAAAGTGCGTTGTGCGTATCCGTCGCCTCATTGCAATGGGGCATGAATTGCGGCGACCTGAAGCTGACTTTTTACGCGAAGGGATCTATGAGCTGCGGGTGAAAAAGGGCAGGGTGAACTACCGAATTTTATACTTCTTTAATGGTCCACAGTTGGCAATTCTGGGACACGCGCTGACGAAGGAAGGAGCTATCCCAGATGCCGAGATTGAGCGGACTATCAAACGGAAAGAAGCCTTCGCGCGTAACCCTGCGCGTTACACTTACGAAGAAGAGGTCACGAATGGCGAAGACTAAGGACGCGCTGAAAATTCTCGATCAGATAACGGGGAAGGATGAGGACCTCAAGCAGCTCATTGCCGAAGAGGAACTCAATGCGAAAGTGGCGCGGCTGATTTATGAGGCCCGAACGAAGGCAGGGCTTACTCAGCAGCAGCTCGCGAAACGGGTCGGAACTACACAGCCCGTGATTGCCCGGCTGGAAGACGCCGATTATCGCGGGCATTCGCTCAGGATGCTGCAACGTATTGCCACTGCGCTCCGTGGACAGTTAGAGATTCAGCTTATTGCCGGGAAGCGGCGGTTAAAGGCCGCGTGATTCTGCGAGGTTGAGCGAAGAGGAAGAGCAGAATGCGTAAGTGGCCTAAACGGGGTGTCAGCACTATTGACCCTGGTGGCGAATTCACGAAGAGGGGGAGCAGCAGAGTAAACTCTAGTTGTTTCGAAGGATTTTTGCTTTGAGGGAAGACAGAGGAGGAGGTCTATGTCATTACATCCCCAGTCGTTCACTGACGTTCCGTTAGAGACCGCCCGTGTGGCACGTGCGGCATTTCCCCAGGGCAACCTCTATATGCGTATGCGTGATGAGATAGGGGGAATCTATGAGGACAAAGCCTTTGCCTCCTTATTTTCTCCTCACGGGCAACCGGCCGAAGCGCCCTGGCGGTTAGCGTTGGTCACCCTCATGCAGTACGCCGAAGGCTTGCCGGATCGGCAAGCGGCCGATGCCGTGCGCAGCCGGATTGATTGGCAATACGCGCTGAACCTGGAGCTGACCGATCCGGGCTTTGACCATACGGTGCTGAGTGAGTTTCGTGCCCGCCTGATCACCGGCAGTGCGGAACAATTACTCCTCGATGTCTTGCTCCAGAGGTGTCGGGAACGCAAGCTATTCAAGGCGCGGGGCCGCCAGCGCACCGACTCCACGCATGTCGTAGCGGCGATTCGCGTGCTATAGGGATCCTATTTGATTTGTGGACTATAATCGCTCGGAGGAGGCAACGAGCGGAATGGAGGACATGGATGAGATCATCAACGAAGCAAGAGATGCCCGCGAGATGAAGCGAGCGGTGAGTGTAAAGATGAGCGCCCAAGGGTTTAGTCCGGCTCAGATTTGCCAAGTCCTCAACGTCTCGCTGCAATATGTGAGTAAGTGGAAAGGGTTGTATGAAGCAGGAGGCGGCGCAGTCCTACGACTGGGGCACCGTGGCAGCGAGAGTTATTTAGGAGAAGAGGAGCGGCACGCCATTCTGCAGTGGCTTGGGGCACGGGAAACCGTAAGTGTGGAAGCCTTACGAGGAGTTTGAGAAGTTGTCTGGTGCTTGTTGAAAAAAGATACTCTTAATCGGACTTCACTTCATGTGATGAGTAGTTTTTCCAATAAATTTGACGTATACCATCACTGAAAGTGATGATAAATGTCACAAAAATGCCCGAGCACCAAGCAACTTCGCAAACTCAAAATTTGGAGCAAAAAGTGCCTGCCCAAGCGTGGCCCGCATTCAAAGCGTTGGTAATCGACATGCGCGATGCTCCCTCCCGGCAGAAAGCCGAAGAACGGCGCGAGCAGATCGTGGCCCAGTATCAGCGAGACTTTCCCGAAGCCTGTCGCTGTTTGCTCGATGACGCGGAGGCCAGTCTCAATCATCTGGAGGTGCCCCAGCGGCATCAACAATACGTGCGGACTTCAAACTTGGCGGAGCGAGCGTTTGTGGAAGAACGCCGACGGACCAAGGTCATCCCCCATCTCTTTGCCGAGCGCAGTCTCGTGCAGCTCGTCTTTGCGGTCCTGATCCGTGTCAGTGACCGCTGGAACAAGAAGGGGTTCAGCGAGGTGGAACAACACCAGATCCGCGCGCTCCGGCGGAAATGGAAGTTGGACGAACAGGAAGTGAGTAAGCTAGAGCCTCTCCCTGACCATCAACCTCGTCGAAGTGCCGCGTCTGCTGCCTAATCCTGGTTACAGGAGCCGATGGCCTTGACCGGCCTCAAGAGCCTTCGTCCTCAGCTCTGCTGGGCAGATGACTTCCAGGCATTCGCTGCGCAGCGGTATGGCTGAGCACTCGCTGACTTTTTAAGCGATCTCCTCGGGACCTGTGCTCGGGCGGCGCCCCTCGGCGCTATTCGCCCTCGTACGTTGGCTTGTTGTACCTAACGACGATTCAGGCGTGAGTTCGTCTGCCTACCCCTACGCAACTCTGCTCGGCGGGATGCGCAGGTAGGTTCTGCGGGACCGCCTTTCCCTCCCGCTTCACCAGGTTGAGAATCAGTCGCCCCAGTGGGGAGTGTGCCTCACCCGTGCATCACGGGGAGAGGAATTGCACCTCTACAACGTCCAAGTTATCAAAGACCTTTTCAGTCTCAGTCCCTCATCCCTGGCCCTTCGCCATTTCGAGGGAACGGATCGCACCACAGCGCGATAGAGGTAGGCCCATTTCCCCTTAATTCTCACGTAGGGTCGAGTGGCGCGGGGGAATCGCACCCCCACGCTCTCACAGAACCGAACGTGACCCTCGCGAGTCATTCGGCTCTTATTGTCCAGCCGTCGCCTGAAAGAACTGCCAGTGGGCAAACAGTTCCGGCTGCGTCTGCGCAATGCGTTGCAGCCAGTGCCGCGCCCGTCGGTGATGTCCCCGCAGTCGCTTGTATTTCCGTACGGCCCATCTCGTCAGATGCTCGTTAAGGTGATGAAAGGTCGGATACAGCGCCGATCGGTGATAGCTGCCGTAATAGTTGAGCCAGCCCCGCACCACGGGATTGAACATCCGAGCCAGATCGTCGAGCGCCTTGTCACTGCGCTGAGCCAGGGCCCAGCGTCTCATGGTCTGCCGCATTGCTTTGGCTGCTTGCGGACTGACTGCGGGCGTGAAGTTGGTGAAGTAGCGGCCGAAGCGATCCTTCGACTTGCGGGGGTGAAACCGAAACCCCAGGAAGTCGAATTGATACTCCAGGGACGTCCCTCTCCGTTGGCTATCCTTACAGTAGACCATGCGAGTCTTCTGCGGATGCACCTCCAACCCGCAGTCTGCCATGCGTTGCGTCACTGCGACCTTGAGACGTTCAGCCTGCCCTCGGTTCGTGCAATGGCAAAGCATATCGTCGGCATAACGTTCAAAGCAAATACCCGCTTGGTAGCGGGTCATCCACACGTCGAACGCATAATGCAAAAAGAGGTTACTCAGCACGGGGCTCACAACCGCCCCTTGCGGTACCCCTTTCTCTGGCTGAATCAGACTGCCATCGGGTAACTGCACGGGCGCAGCTAACCAGCGCTCGATGTACAGTAACACCCAGGGACAGTCTGTGTGCTTGCGGACCGCCCGCATCAACAAGTTTCGATCGATGTTGTCAAAACAGCCGGTGATGTCCAGATGTAAGGCCCAGTCGTAGCGCCAGCACCGTTGCCGGGCGACGCCCACCGCCTCTATCGCCGACTTCCTCGGGCGGTACCCGTAGGAGTCCGGGTGGAAGACCTTTTCCACGATGGGCTCCAGATACCGTTTGACCACCATCTGGGCAATGCGGTCAGACACCGTTGGTATGCCCAACTTTCTGATCCCCCCATTGTCCTTGGCTATCTCCACTCGTCGCACGGGCGGGGGAAAGTAACTCCCCGAGGCCATCCGATTCCAGAGCTTGTAGAGGTTGTTTGCCAAGTCCTCTGCAAACTCCGCAAGGGATTGCTCATCGACTCCGGCCGCGCCCTGGTTGGCGCGCACCCGTTTATAGGCTTCCCACACCTCGCGTTTTGAAATACTAAAAGGCTTGGCGTTATCCACGCGGCTCCTCCCGTTGCCGGTTGGCCACGGCATAACTCCGGACAATGCAGCCCCTTCGGTCCAGGCCCATTACAGGCCCTTCTCTCCTACTACAGACTGCTCCGTCCCGGTGCTCTGCGTCGGTACTCTCACCCTTATGGGGACTGCCCACTGGGGCTTCTCCCTTCACATCAGAGCGACCGGTTCCCACGTTCCATACAGAAGCCCAGAGCAAGGTCATGCTGCCTTCATGCCGGACGCCATGTGGGCAGTAGACAGGTATCCCCCACACTCCTCCCGGGGTAACGAAGATCCCCCCGGTTTTGACGTCGCCTAGACCTTTACGACACGTCTTCAGCAGTTCGCTTGCGCTCATCTCCTTACTCTCCACCTGACAGGCTCTCGGTCCTGCCTTTTCCTCAACGCTCACTACAACGGCTCTTTACCGCTGCAGCTTGAGGCGGTTTGGAGCCTGCTCCTGCAAGCCGGCTCCGAGGGGCCTCCCCTCATCTCCTGTACAGCACTGCACTCCAGCCTTCTGGCTGTGCGTTCGTGGCGCACCTTCATCAAGGTGCCACTTGTCTCCAGGCCGTGGACGGCGGCGACGCAACCGATTCGCATACGTCTGTCCGAATTTGCGGCACCATTTACGGATAGCTTCATACGTCACCACTACTCCCCGTTCCACCAGCAGCTCTTCAACATCCCGGAAGCTCAGGCAGAAGCGAAAGTACAGCCACACCGCGTGGCTGATGATTTCGACCGGAAAGCGGTGATTCTTGGCATTGTCAACCTAAAGGATCATCTCCTGATATGACCACAATATATTGCAGTCGTCATTTTTTCGAATACCTTATATCGTGCTCTATCACACTTAGTTATCCTTAAGTTGACAATGCCGACAGGATCGTATTGCGGACCTACATGTTTGGCGGGTCGGCCCTGGGCATCACGCGGCGGTAGTAACGCTGGTCTCGGATCAGCCGGAGCGGCCGAGCACGTACAAAGCGCGGCTGCAGGACTTGCCAAGTCTCAGTCACGTGACGGTTGAGGTGGAACTGTGTCCTAGATCGCCCCGCGACCAGAGCGACCCCGTGCCAGCGCCGTAAACCGTATGGCATTGGCCGTCAAGATCAGCGTCCGATAAGTGCTAGTTATGGCCAAGTCGCCCTCCCACTTTTGGCGGGTTTTTTACGTTTGAGTCATCCTTGTCAAGGCGTTTGTCGGGATGCGAAAAAGTCGTTGATTTTAGCGGCTTGTTAGCGCCTCCTCTGGGCGCGGCGCGGCTGCTTGCCAGCGTTTGCACTTTCAGCTCGCGCTTCTTTCTTCGTGCCCCAGACCGTGCCGCTGGCGATTTCTTCTTCGAGCACGGGGAGGATGTTTTTCCGTTGCCACGCCGTGCCGCGCTTGTCGGCATACCGCACGAGCGCCCGCAGGATGGCTGACCCGCTGATCGTCCGCCCGCCCTGGTCGCTGGCTTCCTGCGCCAGGCGCTGGAGCAGGGCGACGTTGTCCGTCGTTAAGACCACGGTGATTTTCCCCATACTCGTCACTGGGGGTTTGGGGCACGGTAAACGCGCTTCAAGTGCTGTGAAAACCGAGGAGTTGCATCAAGTAGA
>CAYTVL010000147.1:0-6578 GCA_964441775.1 uncultured Enterobacteriaceae bacterium | reverse complement strand
ACGAAGGGTAGCTGGAATATTAACTCCGCCCAAGTTCTTTTGCGGGTCTACTTAGTCGGAAAGCCCGACTCCACTCAACAAATGTTTCACCGAAAAGTTATCGTCGACGTAGACGCCATAAAAGACCTCCATGGCCGCATGCAGGGAAAACTCGCCAATCATCAGGTATCCGGGCTAGTTGCTACCGTAGATGTGACTTTCGAGGATAAATATTCTATTCAATTTGGAACGTGGGCAGAGTTTGAACAGCATCGGTGGACTGGCCCAGAAGTCACTTCAGAAGTTAGGTGCCAATGGGAATTTTTGGTTTCCGTTCATGGGTATGAGGTGCCTCAGCGGCATATTGTTACGGTCAAGCTCTCACCAAGAGTCAAGCCCTTTGATGTTATGCGCGCCGTATTTTCAAAAGACCCGTCGGAGATTGACGCAATTGAAATTAGCTTCGTTCCAATATTATGTCGTGTTGATTTTGTGAATCATATTTTGAGCAAAGAACTGATTGCGGTAGTTGATGAATGGGTTCGCGGTTTACCTCAACCGTCCGTTGCTCATTCATGGTTCTCGTGGTTTGAAAAGAATGATGATCTGGTTTGTAATGTCCTGAGATATTCTGCTCCGATTATTGCGGGCTTAGCGGCATTTATGTCATTAAGGTTGTTATTTAAAAACCCTGTTGAATCTAATGTAGGTTTGACCTTGGTTGACGCGTTGCTGCTCTCGCGTTGGGCTATTGCCACATTATTGCTGCTTTACGTCGTTGATAAAAGTTCCACTTTTATTTCTCGAGAGGCTCAAAAGGCCATACAAAAGTACGGAAGCTTTCGGATGTTTTGTCTAACTAATGGTGACGCCACGAGCGTTCAGGAATTGACCGAACGCAACAAAAAACAGGTGCGAAACTTCTTAATCAGCTCATCGTTTTCCTTGCTCCTAAACGTCGTGGCCGGGGTCATTGTGTACTTTGGGTGGTCAGCCTAACAAACCGCGGCAGGTGACCGCTGCCCTATGGCGGTTCCTGCTGAACCTGAATGGATACGGCTGGGCAGCGGCCCCTGCGCGGGGGCGTTAGACGGTAGCGCTGATTCAAAAGCCGGAGAATACTGATGCATAAAAGGCAACTTCTCTACTTCCGCGAACCAGAAGTTCGAACAATTCTTGAGCGACACCTCGCGAAGGAGGGATACTCGGTTTATCCCAAGGTTCGGCTTCAAGACGCCATCGGCCTCGATCGATCCGAACGCCTTCCGGCTCGCGAATTCGACTTTCTGACCCGCGCCCATCTCGACTTTGTCGTGGCCCTACGCGAAATGCCTGTCTTCGCGGTCGAGTTCGACGGCATTGATCACCGGCATGATCCAAAGACGATCGAGCGCGATGCGATAAAGAACAGCCTTTGCAAGCTGGCGAACCTCCCCCTCCTACGGATCACTTCTACAGAGATCGAAGAGTACGATCGGCTCACGCTGCTTGATTACATGCTAATGCGGTACGTCGCTTGGCAGAAGGAACACGACGATCTGATGCATGAGATGGCTGAGTATGCAGCAGCCGTCGGCCCCGAAGCGGACCCCGAGGACCTCGCTATTGATCTTGATCCCGCCTTCCAGTTTGGCCTCAAGCATCCTTTCCCCGGTTTCGCGATCGTCCGAGAGCGTCTCCTGCGGAATTTCGGAATCTGCTGGATGGCTCCGCCGCGTTCGGATCAATACCGCATCAAGTACATCTGTGACCTTCTTCCTGGCGCGTCTGGAGTTGTCGAACATGACCAGTTCCACACGTGTCAGATCCGCGCTCGGGTCTGGCATGTGGCTGACCCACAGCAGACGCCTATCTTTGCGGATCAAGTAGCAGTTACCATCCGCTCGTGGCTTCCGCTGTCTCCGGACGTGCCCGCGCCGGAATTCGATTTCTGGAGCAACTTCGACATCAAGGCCTTGGAAGCTTGGAGAATCCGCATCGAGAGGATGTGGTTCCCGCACCTGCCTGGGATCGAAACGACCTCCGTGGCAGAGAATTACGCGGAGTACCTAGGCTTGCGAAGCATCGAGCGATGGGCGAAGACCACTCTGTCTGCCCGGGACAGGTGAGCCGGCATGTTTTCTGTGGAACCGACCGTCGACCCGTCTAACACGCCGTGCGCGGGACCGCCGCCCGCTTGCGGATTGGAATGACTCTGAAAGGACCCGTCGGGGCGGCGGCCCGAGACGGCGGGCGTTAGGCGGCGCAAGGAGCAGGGTGCATGCTCGCTTGGCGATGCACGGAGGCCGCGCGTTCACACAGGAGGCTGAAGTGTTCGTTTTCATCCGGGCCCTCACGTACGCCACACTCTTCGTGGGCCTTGTACTGGTGTTCTTGCCAGCCCAAGTGCTTTCCTGGTCCGGAGCTGTCCGGCCGCCAACCATTGGGAGCCTTCAAGTTACTGGGCTGGTAGTGGTAGCTATCGGAGCGTTATTGGCGCTATGGTGCATCCTGACGTTCGTGGTCGTCGGGCAAGGCACGCCAGCGCCATTTGATCCACCGCAGCACCTCGTCGTTCAAGGTCCGTACCATGTCATGCGAAATCCGATGTACCTTGGCGCGGGGCTTGCCGTGGCCGGTGCCGCGCTATTCTATCAGTCTCTACCACTTCTGGGCTATGCTGGCATGTTTTTGTTGGCGACGCACGTGTTCGTGATCGCGTACGAAGAGCCGACACTGCGGCAGACATTCGGAGCGGAGTATGAGAGCTACTGCAAACAGGTTCACCGGTGGTGGCCGCGGATCTGAGCAGGTGCCAGCGTTGGGCACCGCCTAACCAACGCCGTGCACGTGACCGCCGCCCGTTTGCGGTTCGGGATGAATATGAAAGGACGCGGTTGGGCGGCGGCAAGTGACCGAATACGTTAGGCCCGCAGGATGCATATCAACTTCGATGAAGATTTCTCAGATCACCCGTCGAGACATCGTAGACGCAATCTCGGTTGAGAAGATCAACTGGAGCGGTCGAATGGAGGAGCCTGAATTCCTCTCACGCCTCCTCAACCTGGCTAGCCTCCCGTCTGACGATTCCCGGTTTAAGGATGCTGCAGGTGACATATGGCAGCATCGGATCAACAACTCTGACTGGGATGACGATTGGGTCTTTTACGACGCCCGCTTCAACCTGATGAATGGAGACGATGAAACGTTCTTAGCATTTTTGTGCGAGACTATTCATCCGGTTGTCAGGCCGGATCCCACCGAAGCTGAACGAATCTGTCAGCTTTACAATCAGTATCTACGGAATGACGGTTTTCAAATTGTCGAGAAAACGAGACTATCCGGTAAGCCCGTCTACATCGGGCGCTATGTCGGCGTGGGAGTGACTCCTGCCGTATCCAGAGCGAAGACGACACTGGGAGGAACTGATCCGGGATACATTTTCCAGCAGATCACTCGGATGGAGGCGGCGGTAACTAATGATCCAGCCTTAGCAATTGGTACCGCAAAGGAGTTCGTCGAAACCTGCTGTAAAACGATTCTCGAGACGCGAAGCATTGCATTTTCAAAGTCAGCCGACCTGCCAGAGCTTGTTAAGCTTACGGCCAAAGAACTTGAACTCACACCTAACGATATTCCCGATAAGGCCAAGGCGGCGGAAACAATTAAGCGGCTACTGAGTAACTTGGCAACAATTACGCAAGGTATCGCGGAGCTACGGAACCACTACGGCACAGGTCACGGGAAAGCCGCCGGAGCCAAAGGACTAAGCTCGCGGCACGCCAAACTCGCGGTTGGTGCGGCATCTACTCTAGCGGTGTTCCTTGCAGAAACCCATAACGAGAAGCCCCGCAAATGAGGCGGCCTAACAACAGCCTCCAGCGCGACCGTGGCCCGCGAGCGGTTCTGGATGAACGTGAATGGCCACAGTGGGGCCACGGCGGCTGAGGCGCGGCCGTTAGCCGTCAATTGAGAAGGAGGGATACACTAATGTCAACACAAGAACAGATCACAGCACCCGCTGATGCCCCATCCTTTATCAGCCTCTTTCAGATGGCGACTGGATACTACATCTCCCAGGCGCTTTACGTCGCCGCCAAGCTGGGGATTGCTGATGTACTCAAGGATGGCCCGTGCTCTTGCACCGAGCTTGCCCAACGCCCGGGCACCCATGCCCCCTCGCTTTCTCGCCTGCTGCGGCTACTCGTCAGTGTAGGCGTGTTTGCCGAAAAGGAAGCGGGGCACTTTGGGTTGACCCCCATTGGTGCCTATCTGCAAATGGACATTCCTGCCTCTCTCCGGGCGATAGTGTTGCAGTTCGCCGGGCCGTGGCACCAGGGCAGCTGGAGCGACCTTCTGCACAGTGTCCAGACGGGTGAGATCGCCTTTGACCATCGCTTCGGGATGAGCGTCTTTCCGTATCTCACCCAGCATCCGGACGAAGCGGCGATCTTCGACGCGGCCATGACCGCACTCTCAACGCAGGCTGCCGCCGCAGTGGTTACGGCCTACGACTTCTCGCCCTTTGGGACGATTGTCGATGTAGGAGGTGGGCACGGAGCGCTGCTGCGAGCGATTCTGCACGCCACCCCGGCAGCCCGGGGCATTCTCTTTGACTTGCCCCATGTTGTCGAAGGGGCCAAGCCTCAAATCGAGGCCGCCGGCCTTGCAGAACGGTGCACCATAGTGGGTGGGGACTTCTTCGTCTCGGTGCCAAGTGGCGGTGACGCCTACGTGCTCTCCGGTGTCATTCATGATTGGAATGATGAGCGGAGCCTGATGATTCTCAAAAGCTGTCACCGTGCCATGAACAAAGCGGGGAGACTCCTGCTAGCTGAGTTAGCCTTACCGGCACGGATCGATCAGTCCCCGACCAGCCAGATTATCTTCGGTAGCGACGTCAACATGCTAGTGCTCGCTGGGGGACGCGAACGGACAGAGGAAGAGTTTCGAGCGCTTTTCGAGGCGGCAGGATTTAAGCTGACCAGGATCATTCCTACTCAAGGTTCGGCAAGAAGCATAGTTGAAGGGATACGTCTGGAGTAAGGCTAGGCACGGAGAAGCACAATCTGGATGACCAACAAAGGGATTAACGGCTAACCCGTCGCGCCACCGCATCGCTGCCCGGTTGCGGTTTAGGATAAACCTGAATGGCCGTGGTTGGGCAGCTCGCGGTGCGCTTTGGCGTTCGGCAACACGCACTATGCATCTCCCTTGAAGAAGGGTCTAAGAACCACCTTGCATCTATCATCCTCCTGCGTGGATGGCGGGGAACTCAAGAAAGTCCATGCGCGGGACTTGCTCCCTCGCATGGACACCCATGAGCAGTGGGGCGCAGCGGTCTGAGTGCCGCAGGGAAGCTGTACCGCCACATGGCCACGACCATGCACGCGCTCGCAGGGGCATATGAGGAGGGAGGGGACGTGATGACCACGACGCACGATGGGAAAGTATACGCCCGGTTTGAAGACGTGCCCTGGGCCACCTGGCACCCGCAGGAGCGGGCGACGCTGCTGTTTGTCATCCGTGCGGGCCGGATGCTGCTGATCCACAAGAAACGCGGCCTTGGCGCTGGCAAAATCAACGGGCCGGGCGGACGGCTCGATCTGGGTGAATCGCCCCTTCACGGCGCTGTGCGGGAAGTCCAGGAGGAACTCTGCATCACGCCACGAGGGGTGCAGCAGTGTGGGGAACTCGCCTTTCAGTTCACGGATGGCTTTGCCATTCTGGTATATGTCTTTACCGCCACGGACTATCACGGGGAACCTCAGGAAACCGCGGAAGCTCTCCCAGTATGGACGCCGCTCCAGCAGATACCGTATGACAGGATGTGGGCGGACGATCGCATTTGGTTTCCGCTCATGCTGGCAGGGGAGCAATTCCAGGGCCAGATACTTTTCGATGGCGATACTCTCCTCGGGCATCACGTGACCATACGCCCATAAAGGCAGATAGAGGCGAGGTCCCTTGCGAAGAGTGAAACACAACAGAAAGTCATTGCCGAACAAGGGTTTGTAGGCGACTGCTTCCAGCCTACGCTCGTGCCTCGCTTCGGCTTCCGGCAGCGCCTGAAACCTAGCGTTAGGCCGCTCTACACCGTCAAGACAAGAGATGATGTTTTTCAAGTAGACTAATGAAACACGTACCCCAAGACCAAAGCAAAAGGAGGAACGACACGATGGCACAGCCCACTTCTGCTCAACGCATGGAGCAAGTCATGCGCACGTATTTCCAGGCCTGCAACGAGGCCGATGCCGCCGCGATTGCCGCGTGCTTCTGTCCGGAGGCGACCCATTATCTTCTTCCACCACTCCGCAGCTGGTCAGGGGCCGCCACCATCAGCAGCAATTTAGTGCAGATCGTCCGGGAACAGGGGAGGTATTGGACGGTGGACCAACTGCTCACGGATGCCGACCGCGGCGCGGCGATCCTGGAATGGACGTCGTTTAACCCCCAACAGGGTCGGATCGCCCGCGGGGTGGACTGGTTCGTCTTCGAGCCGCAGACGTGGCGGATTCAGGAAGTCCGGTCCTACACCGCCGCCCCAATCCATCCCGATATGGTCCGCCAAGAATTCGTGGATTTTGATTATGCGGGGCGGGGGTATCCGACGACATTCC
>CAYTVL010000146.1:0-6725 GCA_964441775.1 uncultured Enterobacteriaceae bacterium | reverse complement strand
GGACCGGCACCGCCGTCGACCTCGTCTTCGGTTACAACTCCCAGCTCCGAGCCCTGGCGGAGGTCTACGCACAGGACGACTCGAAGGAGAAGTTCGTGCGTGACTTCGTGGCTGCGTGGAACAAGGTGATGAATCTCGATCGCTTCGACCTTTGACCGGGCGTGGGGGCGCGAGGGGCCGCGGCCAGCGCTTAGGTTCGTTACCAATACCGTTGCAGCAAGCGCGGGCGAACCGCAGAGGGTAGCCCGCGCTTTGCTGTTGACGGGGGTGTGTGCCGAGTCACCAAACCACGAGCATATGGGGGATTTTTGCCCATCCTCTCGAGTATGCAGTGCACTGCATACTCGAGGAAAGGAGTTGACTGGATCTGGAGGATTGATGCGCCAGTGGCGAGCTTCATCTGCTTCCACCAGCGACACCAACACCTCGAGCTGATCGCCCTCGGCGCTGTCGGCCTCACAGCGTTCATCAACTGCGCAACGGCGGCGAGTGCTGCCTCATAGTCCGCTTCGGTCTTGATCGGTTTGATGGTCTTCATATCGTCTCCGCGTCGATTTGATCACACTCGGCATGGACGCCAACAAAACGGATGTGGACATCCTTCGCGCACCATTCTCGTACTCACCCTGGTCTTGCCTTCCGCTGCTTCGATTGTGACCAACAGTAGCACGGATCTTACGCAAGCATTACTTGGATCGCACCACCCGATCGCGGGCGTCGAAGTCATGCGTGCGATTCGTAAAGGGCAACTGTCCGACATCGGAACCCTGTCCCAAATACCAGCAGTGCAGTGCCATCCTTTGGCTGCGTACATCACAGAAAGTGAGGTGCCTACTCGTTTGGATCTAAACTTCGCGACAGAACCAATTAGGGAGCGTGCCAGAGCGGCTTTCCATCTTGTCCTGCCAGCTCCAGAGCAGGAACGCCCTCTGGGGAGACATCCAGCGCTGCCCGTGGGTGTAATCCTCGGTCATACAGCACGAGCCCTGGTCTTCCTTCCGCACTGAGAATCAGCCCCGCACGGGTACGGCCCTCAGGACCCGCTAACGCCAAAGCCGGCGCTCCATCGGGTGACACATCCAGCGCCACCCGGTATTTCAGGCCCTTATCGTAGAGCATGAGCCCGGGATCCCCGTCGTCCGAGAGGCCGAAGGTCGCCCGTGTCTGTCCCTCGCGGTCCAGTAAGGTTAGGCTCGGCCCGCCCTCTAACGTCCCACCTAGCACTGCTTGAGAATGACCGTCCTTCCCCACGACCACGAACCGGACAGCACGGATCTCGGCGGCGAGGGGAGAAGGGGGCTGGGCGCAAGCAGGAGTATTGCCTCCGAGTCGCTGACCGATGCCTCCTCCGACCACTCCAGACAGTAAAGCCCCCACCACCAGCAGTCCTTTCCCTTGCCTATCCATGCGTGTGCTCCTTGCTTCGTCGTTCTCCTTCCAGGATAGCGCACGGCAGAGGTCGGCACCAAATACGTACGGAACGCACCCGCTGTCAGCACCCGAGGGGGTGCTAGCGAGCCAGCGGAAAAGCCATGGCCGTCTGCTTGTGGTCCTCTGTCCAGATCCACCGGACTGGAACGGGAGGCCGATAGGTACAGAATGTACCCGTCCGCAGTGCGGTAAACAGATGCTGCCAAAGCAGCGGATGGGTGTGCTGTATTCTGGCCAGCGCATCGCGGATGCGATTCGTGACGGCTTTGCGGGCTTTCTCCGCCGCTGCTCCTCGCCCCCGCGTATGAGGTCGATAGCCATACCCCTCAGCCAAGGCACTGAGCAGGAACTCTCTCTCTGTGCGCAGAGCGGCGAGGCGGCCCGGATCGTTGTTCCGCGTGGCTTCCTCTTCTTGCGTCAGCAGTTCTTGCAGCCGCAGACGATAGGCGGCGCGGGCGGTCGCATCACACGAGGAAGGCTCCTCGAGATCGCGCGTGGTGTGCAACCCTTGCGCCGCCAGTTGCGTGTCGGAGACTCCCGCTATGCCGGCCAAGTCAGGTGACAGTCGAGCATCCGTCAGCGCAAGCAAATCGAAGACGTGTACGTCTTCGCCAGGATGCTGGAGCAGAAAAGCCAGATACCACCACCCTTTCAGATTGCGTTGGGTGACGGTCTTCCCTGCCCAGCAGAATCTCCACTGACGTCCGTCAAAGCAGCACCGATTCTCCGCTGACTGTCGAAGTGCGGGCGCAGTGCTGGGTGCTCTCCGTGATGGTGGCTGGAGCTGGTGTCCGCTCCACGAACGCCGAAGCTGCAACCGCGTGACTTTCTGCTTCCGAGGACGAGCAGAAAAGACGACAGGCGTCTTACGCTGTGTCCCGCTCCATAACCAGAGCAGCATAAGGGAGAGCGTCAGGGTGTGTGTGCGTGATAAGTGTCGAGGCATCGTACGAATCTCCTTGCGGGTAAGTGAGCAAGGGAAGCAAGAAACGCCGGGGCGGAAACGGGTCATGCGTGTATTCCTCCTCCTACTGCGGCCTCTGCTTCCCCGTGTTGTTCATCGGGGAGACGAGCTCAATTTTGCTCACCCCCTCCTTTGCGGTTCCTGACCGGGTTGCCTTTCCCTTTGAGGCGTGACTGTGTAAGGAACAATGTGACTCGGAGAGAAACGAGTAGAAAAGGAGCAACCGAAAAAGCATGAATGGAGACTTGCGCTCAAGGAAGAGCGGGACCACTACACGCGATTTCCGGTAAAGATTGAGGCCGATTGAAGAGCAGAGGGCCCTGCCGCGAGGAGGAAGTTGCCCCCTGCCTCGCTCTATACGCCGCTGCTCACCTGAGACTTTTTGCCGGCAATCGCGTACTACCCCTTCCTTTGGTCTTTTTCTACGGTGCCACCCACGGCGGATCGTTGAGAGTTACAATTCCCAGGTGAGAGGAAGAAAGGGAGAGGGCGTGTACACGCAGCACACGCCGGTTTTGATGGTGGTCGCCAGATAGTGTTCCAGAAGGGGACTGTGGTCAGCGATCTTGGCCAAGGCGGCCTTGATGCCTTTAACGACGTTGACCCGTGCTCGCTCGGTAGCGGACGCCTTCTGCCGCGGGCGACCCCCGAGTCCGCACCCGCGGGTCAATTCAGCAGAGAGGAAGTCCAATTCCTGCTGCGCTTTCTCTGCCCGTCCGAGATCATGCCACGCGCGCGCTTCCTCAAGTTCCTCCTGCAACTCTCTGAGGCGTTGCCGGTAGGCCCCTCGCGCTTTGGCATCGAGCAACGCCTCCCCATGGTCAGCATGAGCAACCTGAAGACCTGACTCGGCGAAAGCGACCTCGCACCCTGTCAGAGGCGAAGAGGGCAGCGGCTGCGCACGGGTGATCAAGTCGAGCACATGGATCTCGACATGGGGATGTTGAAGCAGATGGGCCACATAGTCGAGCCCCCGGATATGTCGCAGGCGAAAACTGGTTTCTCGATGAAGAATCGTCCAGTAGTCGCCTTCGTGACGGAACACCGAAGGAGGAGGGGTAAGGACCGAGAGCTGAGGAAGATGATGCGCGAGAGGGTAGGGGCTGGGGGGAGGAAGGACAGTAACCCTTCTCGGCTGTAGCCTTTGGGTTTCAGCTTGCTCCTTGGCTTGGTACTGGGTGACCTTCTCTTCTAGTCTTCCCATTCCTAATTCCTGAGCGGTGGCCAAGGCGGAATCCAGGAGGGTCCTAATGAGCGCTCGATCGCCTGATGGCTCACGAGTGAGAAGGAGCTTAGCGTAGGCGTACTGCGCGTCCGCCAGCCGAGGCCGAGCTCCAAGCCGATTGGTCATGGTGATGGCGGCTGTGAAGTGATGTTGCGTGTCATCCCAGCGTTCGAGCACGGTAGCGAGGAGGCCAAGGGCATGGGCTGCGGGTTCATGGTAGGCGATAGCCGAGCTTGTCACGATATTGCCGTCGGCGTAGGGCAACAACAGGGGATATAACTGGGCGGCGCGGTGAGGATCGCCGAGAAAGGCACAGACGTGCGCAAGAAACGCGAGGGAGAGCGGCAAGGTCAGATCCTGGGGCAGATCGGTGAACCCCTGTCTCGCGAGTTCCTCAAAGTGCTCCCGCGCCTCGGGTTCTTGCCCTACCTCACTGTAGAGAAACGCCAGCGCACAGCGGAAGGTGGGAATGGCCGGATACTGGGCAAGGAAGCCTTTGAGCGAGGCCTCCATTTCTAGGAGTCGTCCCTGCTCGCGGCGAATCGTAAACAGTTGAATGCCGAAGCCGAGGACAGCGTCCTCCTGAGACACCTGCGCTTGTTGTCCAAGCGCCAAGGCTTGGTGCGCGAAGCGTTCCCCGTCTTCGAACCGGCCAGCCATGATGGCTCGCATCCCTTTCCAGATCTCGCCCTGCCACAAGTACTGCGGTTGGCGCAGCTCTTCTGCTCCCCGCATATACGCGGCCATGGCGGTGTCAACGGCGACAATATCTCCGACCTCCAGCAAATCCGCCACCCGGCGACTATAGCCGTGGAGCGCCAGCTCGGGATCTCGCATCTGTTCCGCCAGCTGCTGAATTTCCGCCGTCGTGCTTAACCGTTCTTCGAGGTGGGGAGAGCCCCACAACGCGAGATGATGCGCCTGCAGACAATAGCCCAAGGTCTCTTGGTCAGTCGTATGACGAGCAAGCTGGACTGCTCGTTGACTGAACATCACTCGTTGGTCGCGCGAGGTAGCGAACCAGAATTCCGTCGCCAGCCGCGCATATAGTCTGGCACGGAGCCCCGCTTCCTCTTCTTCTAAGGTCTGTAGGGCTTCTTCGAGGAGGGCGACCACGGCTTGATCCACAACACCGACCGCGACCCAGAGCCCCGCAAACCCAAGGGCCGCCCGCGCTAGCTGGCGAGGGTCTTCCAATTGTCGTGCAACGGTGGCCGCAGCCAAAAAGGTTGTTCTCGTTTGGGCGCGCTGTCCGGCTCGTCGCTGGGCGTCCCCGAGCGCCAACAGCAGCTCGCAGCGCCTCGCTTCGTCCGGCGCTTGGAGCGTGAGGAGACGCAGAGCGCTGAGATAGTGTTTGCTCGCCTCCTCGTACGCTAACATCCCTGCCGCTTGTGCCCCGGCTTGTGTAGCGTAGGCAATAGCTTTCTCTACCTCTTGCCCACTCTGCGCGGCCATAGCGAAATGATACGCCAACTCGGCGAGTGGTGAGGGAAACACCAGCGACACCTGTTCTACGGCTTCCCCAATCTTGCGATGGAACGTGACACGTTGGGTGAGCGTCAGCTCGTTATACACCGTCTCGCGCAGGAGTATATGCGTGAAACCATAATGGTCGATCGCCTGACGATCGGCGGTGATGATCCGCGCCTGGAGCGCTTCTTCCAGCCTCTCAAGGATCTGCATCCTTGGAAGGTCACAGGCACGGGTCAGGACTTCGAGAGTGAAGCTACGCCCGATGACCGAGGCCAGCGTTAGCACCTGCAGACATGCTGGCGAGAGCGAGGCTAGGCGGTGACTAAGCATGTCAGACACGCGCGGTGGAAGAGGCAGCCCAGTCACAGTGTGTGGAGAAGGATGCTCGAGGTGTTGGTCTTTGGTTGCGAGTAAACGCACAACTTCCATGAGAAAGAATGGATTCCCTTCCGTGTGTTGGTGGACGGCGTTGAGTAAAGTCAGATGAGGCGACACCCCAGTCGCCTGGTGGAGAAACGCTGCGACCTCGGGTTCCGTCAGTCCGTGCAGTACGATGGTGTCGCTTCCTGGAGCACGGGCAAGATGTCCTAGGGTCTGTCGGAAGGGATGATGGAGTTCCACAGCGACCTCGCGGTAGGCGCCGACGACCAACATTGGAAGATCGCCCACTTGCTGCACGAGAAACTGCAGCAACAGCAAGGACCCTGCGTCAGCCCAATGTAGATCGTCGAGGATCACCACGAGCGGCTGGTGCTGAGTCAGATTCTTGAGGAAGGCGGTATAACTATCAAAGAACCGGAATCGGGCCGGCTCAGACGTCAGCGGTGGGAGTTCGGGTAGCAGAGGACATCGCTCTCGCACTTCGGGAATGACCTGAGCGATGGCTGCAGCGCCGGTCCCCAAGGTGGCATGGACGGTCTCACTGTCGCCCTCGTGGAGGGCCGTGCGGAGGATCTGCACCCACGGCCAGAAGGGAGGAGCCCCCTCGCCCTCATAACAGGAGCCGCTTAAGACCCGTGCGCCCCGGCGGCGCGCGTGGCCAGCGAATTCTTGCGCGGCCCGGGTCTTGCCAATGCCTGGGTCCCCGACCAACAACACGAGCCGTCCGGCCCCTGCGTATGCATATTCGAGGTGCGCGCGAAGCGTCGCCATTTCTGATTCACGCCCGACAAACCCTTCACTCGTGAGGAGAGAAGCGGGACGTACCATGTCAGAAGAAGGTGGGGTAGCATCGAAGAGCATACGCGTACGGAGTGTCCTTTCCATGCTCCTTATCACTCGATGGTAAGGTCGCAGGTCAGGGTGCTTACAAAGTGCTACGTTTGTGGAGGGGTGCTACAAAAGGGGGAATGAAAATGTAGCGAATGACGTAGCAAATGGAGCGAGCAAAGAGAAACTGGAGAATGCTTGCCTCTTCCCCGCAATCGGGACTGGCGCACGGGAAGGTAGTAGTGCAAATCGTAGATTAAAGAAGAGCGGGCAGGAACGGGGGCTACACAGCAAGCTGCAACTCTGGCTCGGCCTCGTCCATCATGCCTGGGTACCATTGTTGAAATCGAGAGTGAAGTTCCTTTTGAGTCTTGGTGCCTTAGCAGGCAGCACAGCCGAACTCCACGCGGTTCATGTATAACC
>CAYTVL010000145.1:0-6736 GCA_964441775.1 uncultured Enterobacteriaceae bacterium | reverse complement strand
GAGCCATACGGTTACTTTGCAGTAGGTCGCATCCATTTGCAATCCGCTCTAAGCGGCCGTGGGCTGTAACTCGACCGAGTAGCGCAGGCGTTCGAGGCGCTGCACCAGACGCTGCTGGACCCGCTGGCGATCCAAGTTATCAAAATACAGAGGGCCTACTTCCCGATATGGGACGCGGCGGGTCAGGAGGTAATAGGCCATGACCAAGATTGAGTGTCCCACCGCAATCAGCGCTCGTTGCTTGCCCCGTCGCGTCGCCAGGCGGCGATACTGCGCCGAGAGGTAGGTGTCCTTGGTCTTACTGGCGGCGTGCGCTACCTCAAAGAGCACGTGTCGCAGCCAGATATTGCCTTTGCGAGTCTTACCACTGAGGCGCTTGCCTCCGCTTTCGGTGTTGCCAGGACATATCCCCGCCCATGACGCTAAGTGTTTGGCGCTAGGAAACCGCGAGAGATCCGCGCCCACTTCGGCCAAGATGATCTCGGCGGCGCGCTGGCCCACGCCCGGGATCGTATCGAGTAACGCCAAGGCCTCCTGCTCATCGGCGAGTCGCTGCGTGATCTCTGCACTGACCCGTGCGATGGCGTCTTCGAGGTAATCCAGCTGACTGAGATGCTCGGTCAGCAGAAAGGCATGATGGGCAGTGAACCGCCCCACGACCGCCTGGGCGATCATCTCCCGCTTGGCTCGCATCCGGCCCTGCGCGAGCTCGGCCAGGAGGGTGGGATTGGTCTCTCCGGCCACCAAAGCCGCAAGCATCGCGCGCGCTGAGGCCCCACGGATATCGGTGACCATGGAGGCCAGCTTGACATTGGCGTCTTCCAACACCATTTGTAGCCGATTGGTCAACCGGGCGCGCTCTTCCACCAGATGCGTGCGATATCGGGTCAGATCACGGAGCTGGCGTTGGGCGGGGGTGGGGATGAAACTCCCGCGGATCAGTCCATGCCGTAACAAATCCGCAATCCACTCCGCGTCCTTCACATCGGTCTTGCGCCCCGGCACAGTCTTCATGTAGTACGCATTGCCCACGAGGACGGTGAACTGCCCTTCCAGCAGATTGTAGACCGGCCGCCAGTAGGAGCTTGTACTTTCCATCGCCACGTGAGTACAGCCTATGGCGTACACCCAATCCACCAATGCGAGCAAGTCGTGGGTCATGGTGCTGAAGGTCCGCACCTCCCTCTGGACCTGTCCGTCAGGCGTAGTGAGCAGGACACAGACTACCACAAACTTTTTGTGAACATCGATCCCACAGCATCGTAGGTAGAGCACTTGCATGACGACACCTCCTGAGCAAACGTGGCGTGTGCGCCAGGGGAAGGTCGCTCTTTAGGAATACTCCTCTGCGTGCTGCCGACGGTGCGGCGCGACACCTCGTGATCCGTCCGACCCTCCAGATCCAACTGTTGACCGGCTCTGGGCACGAGAATCTCCCGATCTTGGCTCCTGACGGACGCGCCTGGGCAGTATACCCTTTTTTCATCCCTGGTGGCGTTCCGCAGGGACAGGTGGAACTGTTGGTCAACTTATAAGATAGCTAAATTACAGAGGTTTTGTGGATCTCTTTGTTTTCTGCCCCGGAGTTTGAGAGTGCAGAGGTCACTCAAACCCCGGTCCATTCCTCTTCTCCGGCCAGTCAGCACGCAAACCCTAGAGGCGAGCTCAGGTGAGTCAACAAAATTAAAATATCTATGAGAGATACCCAGCCTCTCAGCACGGTCTGAAAAAGCCCGGTTGTAGCAAAAACACAATATTTTTCAACATTTTATACGTAGGCCAACAGTATCTCTTAATTAATCGGACTCTAACGTGCAATTTACTCTAACGGTGAGGTAAGGCGATGCCAAGCCGTTGAGCCTCGCCTCGACCGAGGGATTAGACGTCTCTGTTTGCCAGCGCTTGCAATACATACGTACACCGCTCTGCAACAGAAACCTTGGGGACCTCCAGTACCTGATATCCGCATCGACGGTACCACTCCTGCGCGATCCTGTTGACCGACTCCGCATGCTCGAACGTGTGGTCGCGTTCGGCATCGTTCGCATAGATCGCCTTCCACGGGGGCAAGACGAAGACCTTGGAAAAGTAGTGGTACTTCGAGAGCCACATTCTCAACTCGCTCTCGTTCAGGGGTGTGACGTGATCGAGCAGGCAAAGAGCATCGAGGATACTTCGATCAAAGAAGACGTGGCCTGGGGTCGCAGCGTGATGAACAAAGTTCTCGATGTCCCTCCGCAGCACTTCGTGCGCGAACTCATACGCATTCGGTCGCGGACTCAGCCCGCGCCTACGGCGGTCTTGGATGATAGTGCGCGCGCTATCGCCGACGACGGGGTAGCCGCGCACCTGCAGCGCCAGCAAGAGCGTGGTCTTCCCTGCGCCGGGGCCGCCGGTGATGACTATGCGCGCCATGCTGAGGTGCCTCACCCAGACTCTGCCTCCTGGGTCCAGACCTTCAACGAATGAAGCATTTCAAAGCCGATCTCCTGAGCGATAGCGAGTTCGGGCCCGTGCTCATACCCCACTATCGGCACACCTGGAAAACGCTCCTGGGCCATAGCGACACAGCCCGCCCAGCACGCCACCGAATCATACGGTGAAACGAAGACATTCGATAGACCAACCACCTCATCGGTGTGATGAGCGATGGCACCAGCCACAAGTTGCTGCTCCTGGTAGGCGACAAGGTGGCGTGCACCATCGCAATCAACTCCGTGAAACCTTTTCTCCCAATGACCAGTTCCGAGGTGTATGGTCCACGAAAGACAACGTTGGGCGCAACATACTCAGGAAGCGCTTCCAAATTGCCCTTACGGACAACTTCTTCAAAATACCACAGAATGCGGACTGTTTGCTGTTCTGCTGCTGTCAGAGTCATCCGTCTTTCTCTGCCTGCGCAGAGACAAGTGTTGTAGCTTGTTGTGGTTACGCTGCGTCCCCCAAGGCTCGCATGATCAGGTCGACGGCACCCTCTTCGCCCCACACGCCGGAATCTATCATCAAATTGTAGTGACTCGGGTCGCGCCAGTCGGCATGGTAAAAGGTGCGTACATAGTCGGTCCGTAACCGATCCATGCTCACGATACGCCGTTCGGCTTCAGCCTGCGTCAGCCCTTCGACCTGCATGACCCGTTCCACGCGTACTGCAAGCGGAGCAAAAATAAACAAATGCAGCGTGGCAGGTCGTTCAGACAGGATACAGGCGCCCCCTCGACCCACGATGATCGCGCGCCCGCTGTCCGCCACCTCCCGAATGACTGTTCGCGTCATCTCGGCAAGTTCCGCATCTTTCAACCACAGTGGCGGAGGAATATTATACGCTTTCTCGAACCCCGAGATGCCCAGAGACCCGGCGACGCGACTCATGATTGACTCAACTCGCTCGTCTTTGGCTTCAACATATTCCTCCGGCACCAGACGCTGAGACGCGATCTGTCTCACGATTTCCTTATCCCACACTGGCCAATTGAGACGGTGCCCCAGTTCGCGGGCGATCAAGCTGCCTCCACTGCCGTACAGGTGCGCGATGGTCAGAAGTGACGTGGTCGCGATATTCATAACAGTTTGTGTGCTCATACCACTTTCTTTTTTTAATACTAGCGCTGTTCCTCGTCGCGCCGACTCGCGTTCAGCTCTCCGGCAGTCGGTAGACCCGCGCCGCTGTGTGCTGGCACAGGTCATCCCGCACCCGAAGAGGTACACTGCGCAAGTAGTGCACGCGGCGAAAGAACTTTTGCTCCTGGCCACCACGATCGCTGCCGAACCTAAGCTTAGTACCGTGCGCAATAGTTGTTGAGCGGGTTTGCCATAAGGTAAGGCCTGACATACGATAGTCTTTTCCTTCTTTACCGAATTGGGAGGACAATGGTAATGACAGCCCTCGGCCATTACTGTTCGGCACAAATGTTGCCCAGAAGTGAAAAAGGTCAATGTTCTGGCACCCTAGAGAGTTAGGCAGTCCGAGTTCTTTCCCCTTGGAGCCTGAGGACACCAAAGTGACCAAGTTCTCTGGAAAATCATGATTTTTGCGTCTCTGCGCAAGAAGTGAGCCGAACACTATTGGTTACCGGCCCTCAAGGGACTCAGTTGACGGAGGCGGTGAGGCGTGTGTGACCACTCTGACCCACTTGCCATCTGCCTTCATATAGATGAAGGTGTAGCGACCACCGTAGACTTGCATCGGGCCGTTCTTTGGCTTTAACTCAAACTTGTCGTGACCCCAGGCAACACCGATGCAGCCGATGACGCGGAACTGGGGATTGAACGGCGTGAAAGTTACGCTCTGATGAGTCTCAAAGAGGGTGTGATATCTCTTCCGATATGACTCGATCCCTTCCAGTTCGAACGGCGGGAAGATCCCGAACACGACCACCTGCTCATGCACATTGGCAACGTAGGCGTTGAAGTCACGTGAGTTGAGCGCCTTGACCTCTTGTTCAAAAAGGGCTTTGAGGTCATCGACATCGTCGCCGCGTGCGGCGGACGGGGCGAGGAAAAATACGATTGCGGCAAACGCGAGAACCGCTCGTCTATAGACCATAATATGCTTCCTTTTCCATTGAATCGCGGTAGAGTGGTGAGGATACTGCATCCGCCTTGGCGGCGCATGAACGGAATCACTGGCTGGGTGAGAGGAGCGGGCCGCAGAGATTGATCGCCATGACGGGGTCCCGCTTCCCTACCCTGACCCCGGTCTTTCCAGAGACTGAGGTGGATATGCACTGTAGTTTAGGCCAGTCCGTTCTTCCTTGGTGGTTGGGCGATCGCCGCGTGCAACCAACCGCTGACCGCACCTCAGAGCGTCTGTGCCACATAGCCCCGATAGCTCTCCCACCGTTGATCTCGATTCGGAGTCCACATTCCACCCACGTGCCAACTGTGATGCACCTCTGCCCCCTTCGGCCCCCGCACCTTCCCCACGAACCGCCGCGGCGCTGGTATCGTCTGTAACATTTCGGAGCGAATGCGGCTGAAGGTCTCCTGGTCCTCGCTCCCGTAGAACTTGGAGGATCGATGCGAGCTGTCCTCGCCGAACTTCTCGATAAAGCGCGGCTCTTCGGTTGGTTGATACTGGGGCGCATCCCAGTCATAGACGCTCTAGAAGATACATATGCCCCCAGGTTGCTGGTGTAAACGATATACTCGACCTCTTTGCTCACCATCTCTTCGGTGTACACCGGACCGACTTCCCGCTGGCCGTCGCGAAAGACCTCAAAGCAGTGGTGGAAGGCGTAGTGTTCAACGTACCGCCCCGCCGCCGGGTCATACACATCCGTGGGCAGCCGCAGCACTTTTCGGCGCACGCCGTCGTCCGGGAGTTCGACGGTCTGGGCGAGCGTCTGCACATACGCACGGGACTCGGCCACCGTGGTGCCGCCCAGGCCGCGAATCAGCGTGCCGCCGCGCGGCATCGCCCGCGTCTCCCGATGCTGCTCCCACTCGGGCTGCTGCCCCACCGGCGTCCAGGTATAATGAATATTGACCAGTTCGATCCCGGGTTGGGTATCGACATAGGTGCGCTTGATGTCAAACGACATGGGTCAAACTCCTTTTCCGCTGTGCGGTTAGAGGGTCAAAGACAGCGTCGACACGGGTGAGTGGTGCGTACTCGCCTCCTCGGGGCTGGTTCGCGCCAGGCAGGCGTCACAGCCACTGACATGGCGCAGCGTCTCCCACGAGAAGCGGCTGGCCTCGCCATCAGCCCACCGCACGACCACGCCACGCTGATCCCACACGACGATGCCGTCTTGTCTTGTTCGACTGGAGGAACGTGGTTGCTGTGCCATACTCCACCTCAAAGCAGCGCCGCCCTCGGTCAGGACCCAGCAGCGCTGCGCTCGTTAAGCAAGGTCTCCAGGAGCGGCAATAACTCGGAGTCGAAATTGGCCTTGCAAATGCATCCAACCGCCTCCGCGGCCTGTGCCGCGCTGCGATAGCGGGGCAGCCCGTAGGAGGTCACGACAATGACGTACGGTGCCTGAGGGTAAGCTTGGAGGAGGCGTGCCGCCTCCATGCCATTCATGCCCGGCATCGCCAGATCCATCAGCACCCATCGGGCTGTCTCTGACTCACCAACGCTATTCCCTCTTGGCCGGAGAACGCCCGGTCCACGACCTCCAGGCGGGGGTCTGTGGTCAGCGCGTTAATGGCGGCGTCCAGATACAGCTGACTGTTATCGACCAGGAGGAGACGCAGGGGCGGTACTCGTGTGTGCATATAGGCATGGTCATACACGACCCGCAGACACGACACGATGCGGCAAACACTGTAAAGTAGAGGGGGGACCAGTCCCTGTTCTCCCTAGAGGGAAAACCCTGAGCGTGTCCTCCTCTTTCTCACATTGGTAGTGTTACTGTTTGGTATTTCTTTAATGCTATAGGCATTGTCAACTTAATGGATCACAGCCTGAGGTGACTACAATATATTGCGGTCCTAATTTTTTTCCGTACCCTGTATTGTGGTGAATCACAATTAGTTAGCCTTAAGTTGACAATGCCTCTCGTTCCTCAGCATAGAGAGGTGGCTTGGCAACCAGGGGCGTCCATGTATAGCACTACGGGCGCGAGAGCTGACAGAACCTGAGCGACTTGCCACGAGCCAACATTGCCGCCCAGAAGAGAGAAAGACGCAAGCGGCCAGAGAGCCTTCCGCCTCACGCCTTCCTGTGGGCTAGTTCTCGGCCCAGATATAGCGAAGCTGTCACCAGGGGCAAAGTGACTGGCAGAGATTAGAC
>CAYTVL010000144.1:0-6821 GCA_964441775.1 uncultured Enterobacteriaceae bacterium | reverse complement strand
AGAGATCTCACAACTTGCTGCTTGAGTGTATGAATGTCCTGTGGTTCGATTTAGATTGGAGCGTACCTTCACGCAGGATGACTTTCTTCGGAGTGTGTAGGTTTGTATAGTGATGAACGAAATCATGGCTAAGATGAAGTTCGCATTGCTTCTCCTGTTCTTGGGGGTGGGGAATATGGCGCGCGCAAGCGAGCCGATTGCGCTGACCGAACCTATCGTCTCACTTGAGAATTTCGAGCAATATCGGTCGAATACTTTTCCGCAAGAATGGAAAGTGCGCGGCAGTGATGAAGAGGCGCACCAGGTCTACCAGGTAGCCGAAGAAAAAGGCAATCACTTCCTGCATGCCCACGCGGAGAAGCAGGATGTCCAGATTGGCTTGAGCAAAGCGTTCCCTCCGAAACAATTTCCTCTCTTGCAATGGCGTTGGCGAGTCGAGAAATTTCCTGTCGGTGCTGATGAACGAGTGACCGTGACCAACGACTCCGCGGCTGGCGTCTATGTGGTCTTTGACAGCTCTTTGGTCCCACGCGTGATTAAATATGTGTGGAGTGCTTCCTTGCCGAAAGGGACGCAGTTCAACAGCCCAGTGTACTGGAGGGCGAAAGTCATCGTGCTGGAGAGCGGCGGCGCCGGTGAATGGAAACAAGAGACAGTAAATTTCTACGAAGACTACAAGAAGCTGTTTGGCTTTGAGCCAGCCGAGGCCGAAGGCGTGGCGCTCTTGACCGATGCGGACTCGACGGGCACGGTAGCGGAAGCCGACTACGATGATTTTACTTTGCTGCAAGCCGATGCTGCTCCCACCGTGCGTGTTACTGGCGCGGCGGCTTCCGTCGTGACGCCCTAATGATGCGGCGATCGGCTGGTATGATTCAGGTTCTCTGGAGGAGGTGGACAAGATGGCGCTCTCTCAAACGGAAATTCAAGGAAAACTGCGGGGCCTACCTGGATGGGAACTTGTGAAAGGGAAATCCATTCAGAAGAAATTCTCTTTTGGCAACTTCAAAGAGGCGCTTGCGTTTGTCAACCAAGTGGGAGAGTTGGCGGAGAAGTCGGATCACCACCCGGACATCACCATCAATTACAATAAGGTGACCTTGACCTCGTGGACCCATACCTCCGGCGGGCTGACAACAAAGGACTTCGACCTTGCTGGGCATATTGAGAAACTCGGCAAGGCTGACGCCTAAATGCCTCTCCATACCCGTATTCTCATCGGGCTGTGTGTCGGCGCAGTTGGCGGCGCGCTTGCTCATCTCGTGTTCGGTGAGAGTGAAGAGCTTGTCACCTTTACGACCTATGTCAGTGAACCGTTCGGGCGACTCTTTCTGCGCCTGATTTTCATGATCGTTCTGCCGTTGCTGTTCTCCGCGCTCGCGCTGGGCGTGGCGGGGCTTGGCGACATCCGCACGCTTGGACGCATCGGACGAAAAACTTTTTTCTTCACGATTGTGGCGACGTCGGTTTCCGTCGTGCTCGGCCTCTTCCTTGTTAATCTCTTTCGACCTGGAGCCAGCCTCACGCCGGAAACGCGCACGATGCTGCGCCAATCGCTGCCGCCGCCACCGGCTCCAGTGATGACGGCGAATGAAAATCCTGTAGTCCGGATGTTGAATGCCATCGTCCCGGATAATCCTCTACGCGCCGCTGCACAAGGCGACATGCTCGCGGTTATGTTCTTTTCTCTTATGGTCGGTATTGGCATTGCGCTTTCTCCTCCCGAACGAGTCGAATCGTTGGTGAAGACGTTGGAGGGGCTGTATGACGTGGTGATGCAGCTCATTGACCTGGCGATGCGCTTGGCCCCGTACGGTGTGGCCGCGCTGCTCTTTACCTTGACGGCGCGCTTTGGGGTCTCCGTGCTCAAGCCGCTGCTAGGCTACATGGGAGTCGTGCTGGGCGGGCTCTGCCTTCATCAATTTGTGACCTACTCACTGTTAGTGCAGTATCTGGCCGGGATGAGCCCCCGCTTTTTCTTCCAGCAAATCAGTGAAGTGATGATGACCGCGTTTTCCACTAGTTCGAGCAACGCCACGCTGCCGACGGCGCTACGAGTGACGCAGGAAAAACTGGGAGTCCCGCGTGATATCGCCTCTTTCGTGCTGACATTGGGCTCCAGCGCGAATCAAAACGGCACCGCGTTGTTTGAGGGCGTGACCATTCTTTTTCTGGCGCAGTTCTACGGGGTCGATCTCACGCTGGGCTCTCAAGCGCTGGTGGTGCTGGTCTCAGTGCTGGCCGGGATTGGAACCGCCGGCGTGCCCGGAGGATCGTTGCCGATGATGGTGCCGATCCTCCAATCGGTCGGCATTCCCGGTGAAGGAATCGGCATCATTCTCGGGGTCGACCGCATCCTCGATATGTCTCGCACAGTGCTGAACGTCACGGGTGACGTGACTGCTGCTGTCTATGTTGCGCATTCCGAGGGTCGCCTTCCTCATCTGCCTTCCTGACGCGCCGTCGTTTGCGGCAGCGACCGTTCTTTACTCCCTTTGCGACCTTCACCAAAATAGAGACGCTAGATTTTTCGGCGAGAAAAGAGAACACCTATGGCATACGAAACGTTCATGGTGGAGCGCACAGGCGCAGTGGCGACGGTCTCGTTCAATCGACCAGAGAAGCTCAACCCGATCAACGAAAAAGTTATGGTGGAGCTGCTTGCTATTGCGCAGGAGTTTCGAGAGGACGACGATACTCGTGTCATCATCCTAACTGGGCGGGGACGGTCGTTCTGTGTCGGCGCCGATATGCAGATGCTGGCGGGCAGTGCGGAATACGACGCACGCAAGCCAATGAGTGATTCGGCGCGACTCCGCTCGGCGAAGCGGGGCTGGCGGATCATGGATGAATGGGAGCGGCTCGACCAGATTACTATTGCCGCGGTGAATGGCTTTGCCGTGGGTGGTGGCTTGTCGCTGGCGATGGCGTGTGATTTTCGCATCGCAGCCAGCGGGGCGCGCCTCTGGATTCCCGAGGTGCGTCTCGGCGTGCCCTATATGTGGGGCTCGATCTCTCGCTTGATTAATCTGATTGGCATGGCCAAAGCTAAGGAACTCGTCATGACCTGCGATGAGGTGACCGCCGAGGAAGCGCTGGCTCTAGGACTCGTCAATCGCGTCGTTCCCGTTGCGGAATTACTCTCGGCTGCACACGCCTTGGCCGAGAAAATTCTCAACAAGCCGCCAATGGCAGTGCGGCGCACGAAAGAATTCTTCCAAGCGTTGAACGTCAATCGCGCCGGCGACATCACTTATGCTGACGCACATTTGGGGCTCGGCACATCTCTTAGCGAGGATATGCGCGAGGCGGTGTCCGCGTTCAGGGAGAAACGCGAAGGCAAGTTTCACAATCGCTAACATGAACTCGATCAATATTATTGAGATCAAAGCGCGCTGCGCCGAGCCTCAGCGTATTCGTGATGCGCTACTCGCCCGGCAGGCGGACTTCCGTGGCGTCGATCATCAAGTCGACACTTATTTCAACACTACACGTGGGCGGTTGAAGTTACGCGAAGGGCGGATAGAGAACGCGTTGATATTCTATCAACGAGAAGACCAAGCCGGACCCAAACAGTCCCAGGTGTTGCTGCAGCCCGTGCCGCCGCAGGCGTCGCTGAAAGACATGTTAAGCCAGGCGCTCGGCGTACTGGTCGTGGTGGAGAAGCAGCGCGAGATTTATTTTCTTGCAAATGTTAAATTTCACATCGACACAGTGCCTGGCCTGGGCTCGTTCATGGAAGTCGAAGCTATCGATGTGGATGGGAGCCTTGGTAAGGAAAAACTGCTTGCTCAATGCCAAGAGTTTCTGGCGCTGTTTGCGATTCAGCCCCAGGACTTAGTGACGGGTTCGTACAGTGATCTGCTGCTCGCTCAAGAGCAGCGTTTGGCGTAGGGTATTCGTGAAGGAGGAAATCGTCATGGCGCGTACCCCGACCGAACAGCAAATGGAAACCGCCGCTCGTACCTATTTCAACTACGTCACCAAAGGCGATGTCGACGGCATCCTCTCTCTTTTTGCCGATGACGCGTTAATGATTAACCCGATGACAGGCGAACAAGGCATTCGCGGAAAAGACGCCTTACGGGCTTTCTACAACAACCTGACGAGTAATCTGGTCGATTACCACGCTGCGCCAACGGATATTATTATCGACGGCGACAAACTAGTGGCGCCTCTGCATCTCGTGGGCAATACGAAAGATGGCGCGCCGATTGAGATGCGCAATTTGAATTTGTGGACATTTGAGAATGGGAAATTCAAAGTTTTGCGTATTTACATGGACACGTATCCGTTTCGGCAAGCGCTGAATCAAGCGCTAGGAGGTGGGAAGAAGTAGGACAGGTCATTCCTAACACTGACAGGCATGTCACCCTGAGCGCAGCGAAGGGTTTCAAATCGAGATTCTTCGCCGTGCCTGCGGCTCAGAATGACGGTCTTGAACGCGTCTCGCCTGAAAGAATCGTTAGCGAGGATCGTTGGGAAGCACACGCTGGGTAAAGCCAACCACCATCCCAAACGCTTGGTCTGGTCCGAGGACAATCGTGTCGGCGCCGTCGGGCTCAGGTCGATAGTTTTTACTTTTCAAGAAATTCCGTGCTTGGTCCAGGTCCTTCGTCTTGAAAATCAGGGAATGGATGCCTTCGCCGTTTTTCTCCATGTCCTGTCCCTCAAGATTCTTGGGATCGTGAGATTGGATCAGTTCGACGACTGTGTCCTCACCAACAGCGACAAAGGCGCTCTGCTTACGTCCCGGAATTTCTTCCTGATGAATCAACGTTCCGCCCAAGATATCGCAGTAGAGTCGCTTTGCCGTCGGGAGGTCTCTTACCACCACGCCAATGTGTGAGGCGCGTTCAATGCCAAGTGGATGTTCGCGCCAGGGTGCATTCGACCAATTCGGTTCAAAGCGCGGGTCTTTGGTGAAATCTCCATACAAGGCGAACTCCAACTGTCCGGACGTTTCTTTCGGATGAGTCCAAATCGCAGCCATCTTGTGGGGTGGTTTGACCTGCGTACCAACGATGTTGTAGAGGCGCAAGTGTTCTTGATCGAGCCGAACAGAAATATCTTCAACATCGTCAACATACCAAGCGATGGAGTGAAAATGCTGACCAAAGCGATCATGGAATTTCTTGACCGAAGGATTGCGCAAGTCCTCTACGCGAGCGGGCATCATCGGCTCCATAATGACATCACCGATAGCGATGAGCGAAGCCACGCGCCCCGCCAGTTTCTCATACCCGTGGTAAAAACGAGTGACCGCAAAAATGTCATCGTACCACTTGTCCACCGCTTCGATGTCATCTACCACGTGGGTGAGATGAAACAGCTTGCCGATTTTAAACATATTCTTCTCCTTATCTCGCCGCTGAGGAAGCGTCGAGCGGTTTGAATTTTGGCAATGTCACTTCAGTGCTCACCGTATCGAACCACAGTTCGACCGGCATGCCAATACGTAACTCGTCAGGCGATACGCCCGTGACCCAGGTAGTAAGACGCGGCCCCTCGTCCAATTCGACCACGACTGCGGCATACGGGACGGCGTCGGCGAAGGCGGGATCGAGGGCCTGATACACGGTTGTCCAGCAGTAGACTTTCCCTTTCCCCTTGGTGGGTGACCATTCCCACTGCAACGAATGACAACTGGTGCACATGGGCCGTGGTGGATGACGCCAGGCTCCGCATTGCGAGCAACGCTGAAACCGCAGCTCGTGCTTGTGACACCATTCATAGAATTCTTGCGTATACCCATGCAAGATGGGCAACCTCACGTTCGACTTGGCGCTCTCAGTTTTCATAGCAGCGACACCTCAACGACGTAAAATCGCGATGGACCCATGACCGTGACCGCCCCAGCCAGTGACGACGCCGAGCTGGGCGTCTTTCACTTGCCGCGCGTCGGCTTCATGACGCAACTGAGCCACAGCCTCGACCAGATGATTCATACCGGTATTGTGTGCTTGTGAGAGCAAGCCGCCGTGCGTGTTTACGGGCAGCGCCCCGCCGAGCTCGATCCGCCCGTTTTCCACAAAAGGCCCGCCTTCGCCCTTTTTGCAAAAACCCGCCGCTTCAATTTGTAAAATGGCTTGACCGGTGAAGCAGTCATAAATCTCGGCAAAGTCGATATCGCTGGGCTGCACCCCTGCCATCGTATAGGCGCGTGGGGCGCAAAAGTCGAGCCCGATCTTGAGAATGTCCGGACGATTGGGAATATCGTGCGGAGGGAAGGGGTGCCCCGACGCCACGCCTGACACGTACACTGGTTGCTTGCGCAAGTCTTTAGCACGCTCGGTTGTGGTCAGGAGTAATGCTGCGGCGCCATCGGTCTCCAGGCAGCAATCCAACAGGCGGTAGGGATAACTGACCCAGCGCGATGACAGGTAATCCTCCAGCGTGAGCGGGGCGCGCCCCATCAGCGCATTGGGATGAAGCTGCGCGTGTTTGCGCATCGCCACGGCCACCGCGCCCAGTTGTTCGTGTGTAGTGCCGTAGAGCTGCATGTGACGCTGCGCCATCCACGCGTAGTGTTGGGGCGGGGCCGCCACGCCGAACGGGGCATAGAAATCGCGGATGGTCTCGGCAGCTTGCAAGCCCGTCCCGGGATCAGATGTGACCTGCCGGGCTTTACGGCCAGAATAGAAACGACTGCACATTGGAATCAGGGCATAATGAGCAATGCCGCTGGCGAGCGCAACTGCGGCGGACTCGACGGCGGACACACACATAGCCCCGCCCATCTCCTGGAGGGAGGTGGTGTAGTGCAAGTCCTGGAGCCCGAGGTTCGCGCAAAAATCACCTGCGGTGCCGCCGCTGCCAGC
>CAYTVL010000143.1:0-6885 GCA_964441775.1 uncultured Enterobacteriaceae bacterium | reverse complement strand
TTCTTCAATTGCGGGCGGCCCAACGAGACGACTGTCCCCATATCCAGCTTCTTGACCACGTCCCGGTACACCACGTCTGAAATACAAATCGTATCCGGCTCCGTCAGTTCTTGTAGACGCTTGGCAATGTTGACGCCGTCGCCAAACACGTCGCCATCTTTTTGGACCACATCGCCCAAGTGAATGCCAATGCGGACATGGATTTGTTCGGTGTTCTCTTGCTCACTGTTGTGCGTGCGGAATTGGGTCTGGATCTGCTGCGCGCACTGGACGGCGTGGACTACGGACGGAAAGTCGACGAGGAACGCATCGCCGATGGTCTTAATGACTGCGCCATGCTGCTCGGCAACTGCGCGCCGGATGATGTCATTGTGAACATCCAGCAGGCGCAGCATACGGGGTTCATCTACCCCCATCTGGCGGCTGAAGCCCACGATGTCCGTAAACATGATCGCGGCCAGCTTGCGAGTTTCAACTGGCTTTGGTTTGTTTGCCTCCGCGCTCATGGAGGCGATTATGTGACAGGCTTCGTCCGATTGTCAAATGGAGACGCTGGAATGAGCGTCGAGGGCGTGGCCTCTCGCTCGGCCACGCCGTGGCTTTAGGCCAATGGCACTATCGCCGCGACAGCGGGAGTCGAGCTAGAGACCCGAGTCGTGTGCCCCGAGCCGGTGAGATCTTCCGCCAACGTTGCATCGCCGGGATTCATGCGATGCGTCGTACCATCCTTAAAACCAACCTCCATCTGACCAGACAACACGATCACATATTGCCGTCGGGGTGCGTTGTGCCAATCCATTGCGGTTCCCGTCGGTAATTCGCGAAACTGAATGTGTGCGGTGTTACGCTCTTGTGAGAGCGCGGGATGGGCGCTCACCGTCTGCTCTTCGATGTGAGAATGCCCATCACTGCCAGTGTACATACGAAAAATAGCCATAGTCGTTCCTCCTTTTCAATTGATAGCAATTACGAAATTACAGCGCCGGTCTGCGCACATGCCAGTCCGTCGCTTGTTGATACGCCCAGGCGGCTCGCAGCACCAGGGCCTCCTGCCAATGTCGTGCGGCTAACTGCAGGCTGAGAGGCATACCTTCCGGCGTGAATCCACAAGGAATGCTGATCACCGGCACGCAGGCAAGATTGAGTGGATAGGAAAAGCGCGTGAGACGGCGTGTTGTCTCCACACCTTCGCTCTCTTCAATCAATGGGGCCGCCGTGCCGCAAGTCGGGACTAACAGCAAATCATAACGCGAAAATACCTGTTCCATGTAACGCTGCCAGCGGCGCTGCTCCTGTCGGGCTAGGGCGTATTGCACTCCTGTCACCGCCGCGCCGCGTTGCAGACGGGTCATGACATCCTGCCCAAAATCTTTCGGTCGTTCCGCCATGCGCGCTTGATGGAAGGCGGCAGCGTCCGCCAGAATCAGCTCGCTCATGCGGTCGATCGTGTCAACCGCGCCAACCAGCTCGACATCTTCCACTTGCGCCCCGAGCGCCACAAAAACTTGCGCGGCCTGCTGCACAACAGCAGCAACCACAGGTTCAGGCTCACTTTGAAAGTGGCCCGCGAGCAACCCGATGCGCAGCCCTTTGACGCCAGTGCGTAACTCCGCAAAGTAGTCCGGGACCGGAATATCAACCGAGGTGGGCTCGGCTGGATCGTACCCCGCCATGACTTGTAGCAGATGGGCCACATCTTCCGCGCGCCGCGCCATCGGCCCGATCGTATCAAACGTCCAGCTCACCGGGACTACGCCACGGATGCTCACGCGCCCCACCGTGGGCCGAATCCCGGAGACGCCGTTAAGCGCGGCAGGAATACGCACGGAACCACCTGTGTCCGTACCGATCGTTCCCAGCGCCATATCCGCAGCCAACGCGGCGCCTGAGCCGCCGCTAGAGCCGCCAGGAATGCGCTGCGGGTCCCAGGGATTACGGCAGGGACCAAAATGAGGGTTGCGCGTCGTCGCGCCAATCGCCCATTCGTGCATGTGGAGTTTGCCCAGCAGAATAGCGCCAGCTTTTTGTAAGCGTGCAGCCACTTCAGAGTCCGCCGTTGCAACGTTCTCCCTCAAAAATTTCGTTCCCGCCGACATGCGCACCCCGACCACGTCGCAATTATCTTTCAGCGCCACCGGCACACCGTGCAGTGGGCCTAACGCTTCTCCACGCATCACAGCCTGTTCCGCCGCTGTCGCCGCCGCCAGTGCGCTCTCGGCCATGACCGTTAGGTAGACATTCAACGCTGAATTCAGTTTTTCAATCCGTTCGAGATACGCGCGTACGAGTTCCACCGGCGAGAGTTCCCGCGCCTGAATGCGTTGGAGGACCTCAGTCATCCCTAGTTGCAAAAGTTGACTTTCCGGCATCGCTCTTTCCTCTTTGACAAGGCAGTCCTTTAAGCTTCTTTTCTCTTATCAGGGCGCTTTCTGTCTTTAGCATCTTTCATAGCCGGAAAGAACACGTCCAAAGATCGCTTGACCACGCGCCCCTGACGGAGTTAACGTCAACATATCAGGTCCCACAACAAGGAGGCGTTATGGAAAGAGCCCACGTCTCAAATCGGGAACCATTTCGTTGGACACAGGACGGGGTCGCCCGTGTGCCGTATCAGGTGTTTGCCGACCCTGACATTTATGCACAAGAGCAAGAGCGCATCTTTCGCGGCCCGGTATGGAATTATGTTGGGCTCGACGCTGAAGTCCCGAATCCTGGCGACTTCAAAACCACCTTCATTGGCGATACGCCGGTCGTCGTCTCCCGCGACCGCGAGGGTGAGTTGCGTGCGTTCGTGAATCGCTGCGCGCACCGTGGCGCACTCGTGTGTCGAGAGATGCGCGGCAACCGCAATACCCATGTGTGCATCTATCATCAGTGGAGTTATGACCTGCGCGGCCAGTTGATCGGCGTGCCCTTCCGCCGCGGCATCGAAGGCAAGGGAGGCTACGGCCCGGATTTTGATCCCACCAAAATCACGCTTTCCCAACTCCAAGTGGCGACCTACAACGGCGTCGTGTTTGCTTCTTTTGACAAAGAGATCGAACCCATCGAAAACTATCTCGGGCCCGCACAACGGCCGTGGTTCGACCGCGTCTTCAACCGTCCGGTCCGCGTCCTTGGCTATGGGCGACAATTCATCCGCGCCAATTGGAAGTTGTACGCCGAAAACACCCGCGACCCTTATCACGCGAGTCTTCTGCATCTCTTCCACACGACGTTCGGCATTTATCGCTCATCGCAAGGCGGCGGGACGATCATGGACGATACGCATCGGCACTCAATGCTGCGCGCGTTCAAACGCACTGAGGCGGCAGAACGCGCCGCGTATGAGACCACGAATCTCCGCACCTATCAAAAGAGCTACACCCTTGCCGATCCCTCGCTGCTCCAGACGCGCAAGGAATTCGAGGTGGAGCTCACGAACTCTATCCACTCCATTTTTCCGAGTCTGGTGATTCAACAAATTTTTAATACGCTCGCTACTCGCCACATCCTTCCCAAGGGACCCGATTCCTTCGAGCTGCTCTTCACGTTCTTTGGATACGAGGATGACGATGAGGACATGCTACAAAAGCGCATCAAGCAAGCCAATCTCGTGGGCCCTGCAGGCTACATTTCTATGGAGGATGGTTATGCAGCGGAGATTGCCCAGCAAGCCATCGTGCATGAGCAAGACGCCTGTTCCATCCTGGAACTTGGCGGCGCTGAGATAAGAGACGAAGAAAATCTCGTCAACGAAACCGCCATTCGCGGATTCTGGCAGTATTACCGTCAGATCATGGGCTTCTGACCACACCACGAAAAAGGGAGGACGCCATGAGCCCCAGAGAGATGCGGGACGCGGTTGAAGAGCTACAGTACGCCTACGTCCACTGCATTGATGACGACCGTTTGGAAGAATGGCCCGAGTTTTTCACCGAGCACTGTGTCTATAAAGTCGTGCCCCGGGAGAACGCCGATCAGCATTTACCAATTGCGCTGATGTATTGTGACAGCCGGGGGATGCTGAAAGATCGTGTCATCGCCCATCGCGCCGCCAACTTATACGCGCCCCACTACTATCGTCACATGCTCAGCGCAATTCATCTCCTCGATCATAAACAGGATGAGGTCGCCGTACAGACGAGCTACACCGTGTTCCGCACGATGGCCGATCCTATCCATTATGGAGAAACCGAGGTATACAGCGTGGGCAAGTATCTCGATCAGATCGTGTTCGAGGACGGTAGAGCGCGGTTTTCTGAAAAAGTAGTCATTGTAGACACGTGTCGCATCCAATCCCTATTAGTCACTCCACTGTGAGGAACGCCATGCAACTCTATGATTTTCCCGGGTCGCCGAACTGCCGCAAAGTCCGCATTTATCTCGCTGAGAAGGGGCTCCAGGTTCCCCTTCGTCCGGTCAATCTCCTAGCGGGTGAACAAAGTTCGTCCGAATATTTACGGCGCAACCCGTTTGGGGCCGTGCCGATGCTCGAACTGGACGATGGCGCAGTGATTCCCGAGTCGCTGGCGATCATGGAGTATTTCGAGGAACTTCACCCTACCCCGTCGTTGCTCGGAACGAATCCGCTTAGTCGGGCCTTGATCCGTGCGTGGGAACGACGCGCCGAACTTGGCGTGGCGCTACAGGGCACACGCCGCTTCTTTCATTCGAGCCCCTTCTTCGCCAATCGTGTCGAGCAAAATCCCAAGGTCGTGGAAGAAGCGGGACAGACCCTGCGCGCTCGACTGGCTCTGTTCAATGAACACCTGAAAAACGAAGAATGGGTGACCGGAGCGTTTTCACTGGCGGATATCACCTTGTTGGTGGGAATCGATTTTGCCGCCGCTTCTCAGTTCGAGCTTGACCCAGCGTGGACACATCTCATGCGCTGGCGCGCCGCTATGAAACAACGTCCGAGTGTAACCGCCTGATTCCTTTTCTGGAAGGAGGAGAATCATGCCACAAGTACGAATCGACGACACGCTTACGCTCCACTATGAACTCGACGACTTCACCAATCCCTGGACGATCCCAGACACCATGCTTTTGATCCACGGCGTGGCGGACACGAGCAAGGCGTGGTTCGCCTGGGTTCCACAGCTTGCCCGACGGTTCCGCCTCCTGCGCCCCGATCTGCGCGGGTTTGGCCAGTCCAGCGTACCGTCGCATGACTACCAATGGTCCCTCACCGGATTCGCGCGAGACTTGAAAGGCTTGCTAGACCAGCTGCAGCTTTCGTCCGTGCACGTGGTTGGCCAGCGCGTGGGCGGAAGCGTGGCGATGCAGTTTGCGCACGATTATCCGGCTGCGGTGAAAAGCTTGACCGTCATTGGCGGACCAGCCACTCTGAAGCGCAGTTCCCTCAATCCCGGCGGGTGGCTTGAGCAGGTGCAACGCGAAGGGGTAGAAGCCTGGGCCAGGTCGACAATGGGAAGACGGCTTGGCAACGTCAGCTCAGCGATGCGGGAATGGTGGATCAAAGAAATGGGGAAAGCGCCTCAACAGACCATGGAAGGAATTTTTCGTTATGTGGCCACGATGGACATTACTGCACTGTTGCCGCGCATCACCGCGCCTACGCTTGTCATTACCAGCGATCGGGGCGCGCTCGCCTCAGTCGAAACGGTGCGTGAATGGCAAACGCAGATTCCCAACTCTCAATTGCTGGTCTTGCCGAGCACGGCCTACCACCTTGCCGCAGCGCACCCGGAAGAATGCGCCACGGCTGTGCTGAAGTTTATCGAGGGGCTAACTGGATAGTCCGTGTCTCAAGACAACAATGCAGCAAGCCGACACTCACCTTTTACGCCAAAGACAGATTGGTCCCGGGACAAAGGAGGAGCCCATGCCAAGAGTGACCGCCAACAACTGCGAAATGTTCTACGAAATTGACGACTATACCGATCCCTGGCTGGCAAAAAAGGACACGGTCTGGCTTCAGCACGGCGTCGGACGCAGCACCAAGTTCTGGTATCACTGGGTTCCTGCGCTTGCGGGCCAGTACCGGGTCTTGCGCCGCGATATGCGCGGCCACGGCCAGTCAGCCGATCCCGGCCCGGATCATAAGTGGTCTCTCGACGAGCTAGTCACAGATATGCGTGATTTCATGGACGCGGTCGGTCTCCAGCAGACGCATTATGTGGGAGAATCGATCGGCGGCATTCTCGGCGTGCTGTTTGCCGCGCGCTATCCGGAACGACTCAAGAGTCTCACTATTTGTAATTCTCCCACCACAATTCGTCCGCAGGGCGGGAAAGCCCTGTCGGGACAGCATGGCAACGTCCATAAGGCTCTGGCCACAGGCGGATCACGAGGCTGGGGCCGTTTGTTGATCGAGCAAAGAATCATCAGCGGCAAGAATCCAGCTCACATCGAGTGGGTGCTCAACGAATGGGAGAAGACTCCCACGCACGTGTTGCAGGGCATTGCCGGCACACTCAACGGTGCAGACACCGCGCCGATCCTCCCGCAAATCAAAGTCCCAACCCTTATCCTGGCCCCGTCACAAAGCCCCATTACGCCACTGACGGACCAAATTGCCATGCGCACCTTAATTCCCAACGCTCGTCTGACTGTAGTTGAAGGTCCGGGGCACGAGATTTATGTGGATGAGCCTGAGGAATGCATCAATGCGTTTCTGAAGTTCTTGCGGTCGCTGAGCTGATGGCGCTATTACCTACAGAATGAAATAGCGATCATGTTGAACACCGCTCCGCCGGTGATAAGGCCGCCGGGCTGCTACGCTAGCGCCCCGTAAACGCCTTTGGAGTCAGGTCTTGCAATAGCGCATTGTGCCGTCCCTGCGTTCATTCTCGAATCCTCAAAATGCCTGATTGCAAGCCCTGACTCCATCCTCCCTCTATAGGCGGCATGAAGAACATTGTACAATCTCTTTTCTTA
>CAYTVL010000142.1:0-7000 GCA_964441775.1 uncultured Enterobacteriaceae bacterium | reverse complement strand
TCTCAAGGCTGCAGTGTTCGCAGCCGACGTAGTGCGCCCGGTCCCTAAACCGGAACGGGCTTCAGCCGCGCTGGCCGAACTCTACTACTACGATTGTTTCGGCATCGACAGCCCGTACGATTATGACCCGGTCTGGCGAAAGTGCATCGAGCTGCGCGTGGCTCCGACCTTTCATTCCGCTCCTATCGGCCGCGGTACTCGGGCGTCGATCGGCCGCCATCAATACAACCAACTTGGTGGCTTTGCGGAAGGAGGAGAGGCCGTGTGCAAATCCCTGTTTTTCGGGGGCGTGACGCGCCGCTTTCCTGGTCTGCGCTTCGGATTTCTGGAGGGCGGCGCCAACTGGGCGATCGCGCTCTATGCACGGCTGGTGGAGCACTGGAAGAAGCGCAATTACGAGGCG
Source organism: uncultured Enterobacteriaceae bacterium (assembly GCA_964441775.1). Classification (GTDB taxonomy): domain Bacteria; phylum Desulfobacterota; class Binatia; order Bin18; family Bin18; genus SYOC01. The sequence continues at coordinate 6,597 of CAYTVL010000142.1, read as the reverse complement.
ATGCAACGCCTCAATCCCGCTCGTATTGATACCGTCCTACTAGGCCAGCTCATCCATGAATTTGGGCACGAGCGCCTGAAGCCGTACCTCGACAAGGTTGTCAAGGACGCGCTCTTCGCCGATCGAATGGAGGAATTAGACGATTGGCGCGACTGCAAAATCGAACGCCCTGAGCACATCCGCGATCTCTTCGTGCCCAGCTTCTTCTTTGGCTGCGAGGGCGACGACCGCTCGGCCGCCGCTGCTTTCGATCGTAAGATGAACCCTTACGGCGCGTCCTTGAACCCAATGTTCGGCTCTGATATCGGCCACTTCGATGTGGAAGACATGCGCGGAGTCCTGGAAGAGGCGCATGAACTGGTCGACCGCGGCCTCATGAGTCCGGAGGACTTCCGGCGATTCGCACTGGAGAACCCTGTCCGCTTACATGGCGGGATGAACAAGGATTTTTTCAAGGGCACTAGAGTGGAAGCAGAGGCAGCAATGATCCTGGCCGCCGACACAGACCATAGACCCGGGGCCGAAGAACCAGTAGCCGCGCATACTGAGGAGGACGGGAGAGACGCCGATGGCAGGTGAGCAATCGCGAACAACGTTCACCTTCGAGAAAGACTGCGCGATCGAGTCGCTCTAGTAACCGGGTCTGGCGGGTAGTGAAAACTCGATGCAGCGTCGTAGAGTGCGCTATCTAACAACTGGTAGTGTTTTAGATCTGGATTTCATGGATTAGATTACACTGACAGACCAAACTCATAGCGATTGACAAACAAGCCAATGACAATGTCGTGCATGAGAATCGATTTGGAGAAGCAGATCGTCTTGCGGGCGGGTAGTGTACCAGTTCAGTTGATGGGCTGCGTGAATTCATTGAGATTCAAGCAATAGAGTGAAGGTGAGCAACTAAACTGATACATCACCCTATCACAGCGTCCCAATCTTTGTAGAATTCTCGCCTTACTCTCTGTTCTCCCATGGCGTTCCCATGTGCTCGCCAACCTCACTTAGTAACTAGCCATACCGCACAACACTCCCTTAAGACACGAGGTGATCCAATCTGTCGAACTCTGCCGTCTTATTCACCCAGAAGCCACCCGCTCTGCGGGGGCATCGGGACGTAACCGACTCGCAGCTGAAAGGAGGATATCGGCATGAGCATTCCCATCCAAGCCACACTTCTCGATGTGGTCCAGACCGTCAGCAGGTACGCGAACACCGACATGGAGATCGTCGCCACTGTCGCCTACCTCATCAACAGCGGAAAGGTCTTGCTCTGCGGCAATTTCGCCGGTGCGAAGATCGACCTCTCTCGGCAGCGGACGCGCTCCCTCAGTTCTCCTCTTCCCTCCGGGACGCAGCCGCAACCCTACCTTTACGGCCGCATGCCAGTCGGAGAACAGCAACACAGCAGTGGACTAGGAAGGAGAAAAGGGAGTCGGAAGTGCACCAGAGAAACTCCACTCACTCCGACTGTCATGGCATGACTACCCCCAACAGCGACAAAGGAAAGCCTTTGACAAACACAGCCACAGGGAGAAGACCATGGCACCACAAGAACTGCAAGGAAATGCCACCCCAAGGCGAAGAGACGCTATCCCCGGCTCTCGTTCAGGACACTGGCGCTCACTTTTTCAACTGTTCACGCTGCGCAAGTGCCAGCGATCACTCACTCGGCCAGAGAAGAAGCTCCAAGTATTTCGCAGAGAGGTAGAGAATGCGCGCAGACTGTTGACATTTGCGATCACAGAAGGACGGAGATACAAAGACGGCGAGCCGCAGCTGACCCCTGTCATCATCGAGCAACTGGCCAAGGCCGAAGACCTCCTTCACCGCGAAACCTCTCCGTCGTGGCAGGAACGGGCCGAGTTTCAGCAAGCCTACTGGTGCCTCGCGCGCTGCCTCGCTCCCGTATCGGCTTCCCTCCTCGAAAGCCCGCGCCTGCAGCAATCCCGCTGGTTTTGGGCGCTCATGACGGGGGTGTATGGTTTCTCGCTCGTCTTCTGGTCCTGGGTCCTTCGGTATTTGCTTGGGTCCCCCGCTACTGCTACGGACGAGGGTATATTGGCGGTCGTCCTGTTTTTCGCACTCTTGAGTACGGCGAGTGTCGGATTTGTCTGGCGATTCTCCTACTGGTTTACCGGGGTGGTGACCCGTCAGAAGTTAAATCAGATCATTGCCTTCTGCTACGGCTTTACGTTAGTTGCGGTCCTCAGCCCGATCCTGATGGTTGGCGCGATTCTCCTGTTACCGCCCAGTCTGTATAGAATCCTCGCCTTAGATAGTCCGCTCGGGATCACCTTAGGCTGTAGTTCACTCCTCCCAGGGGAAGAGCCCAATGCCATCCCGCTCGAACTCCGGTGTGGCACTGGGGAGACAGAGAATTACCAATGGCTGATTAATATCGGTGGGGTGCCCCTGAGACAGGTCTGGCAAAAAACAGGCGACGCCCACGAATTCTGGCGGCGGCCGCGGATCGAAATTAATGGGGGGCTCGTCGTGCCTATCTATATTATCGTGCTCGCCTTTATCGGCGGTGCCGTCAGTATGACACGGCGGGTCCCCGAGTACCAACGGCGTACCGCAGATCCCTCTGATCTCATGACGCCAGAGCGGGCGCGTGAGCACTTGGTGTTCCAGATAATGCAAGTAGTGTCAGCCCCCCTGATCGCCGTCACGATTTACCATATCCTTGTCCCGGGCTCTCGTGCGACATCCATTGTCCTCGGCTTTGCGTCAGGGTTTGCCTCAGAGCCCATCTTGTTGGGCATCCGGGCCCTGGTAGAGAAGCTGCAACCTGTACACTCTGACGATACGGACGTAACTGGAGCGGCAGTGAGTGTCGCAAAAGATGGAGAAGCAGCCGCAAAGGGCCAGCGGAGCGCATCCAATGGGGTTGCACAAAAGGCAGTGCCGCAAGCGGCTCGCTAAGCGAACCCTTTATGAGGAACACGCTAAAAGCGGGATTCATGATTTGATCTAAGCAAGAAGGCCGAGGGGTAGTGATGTCCAAATAATGCTAGTGGGCAAATGCTCATCTGCCACATACTGAATCAGTAGAGCTTTTTTGCAGCATGTTCTCAGCAGAGCATTCCCAGGATCGCACTAGGTACTGGAAACCCGTAAGGAACATCCTCGAAGGACAGTTTGAGGTGGTCTTGGTGAATGCCCAACACATCAAGACCGTGCCCGGGCGCAAGACCGACACCAAAGATTGCCAGTGGATCGCCGCACTGCTCCGGCATGGGTTGTTACGCGGGAGTTTCGTGCCGCCGACTCCGATCCGGTAGTTACGGGATCTGACGCGGATGTGCGCCAGTCTGCGCCAGGATCACGCGGCTATCGGCAACCGGATGCAGAACCTTCTGGAGGACGCGAATATCAGGCATGCCTCGGTCGCCAGCGACTGGCTGGGAGTGTCGGGGCGGGCCATTCTCGCGCAGCTGCTGGCAGGGGAAGAGGACACGGCGAAACTTGCCCAGCTGTCGTGGGGACGTTTGCGAGCCAAGCGACCGGCCATGCAGTTCGCTCTGGAGGGACGCATGACGGAACACTATTGCTGGCTGTTACAAGTCTGCAAGAGCAACTGGGGTTCTTGGAGGCGCAGATCATGAAGTTGGAAGCCAAGATTCAGGACCATCTCGCTGAGTACCAGGGTGCAATGGCCCTGTGTACCGCGATCCCTGGCATCGAAGAGGTGGCGGCCGCTAACCTGATCGCGGAGATCGGAATAAATATGGAACAGTTTCCGTCTGCGCAATACCTGGCTAGTTGGGTGGGCATCTGTCCCGGCAACTCTGAGAGCACAGGCAAGCGCTTGTCCGGCAAGTCCCGCAAAGGGAATGCGTGGTTACGCCGTAGTCTCTGTCAAGCAGCTTGGGCCGCGTCCCACACCAAGGACACGTATTGAGCAGCGCGCTTTAGGCGGTTGGCGGTCCGCAAAGGAAAGAAACGTGCGATTGTCGCCGCGGCTCATACCATCTTGGTGAGTCTGTATCATATGCTGAAAACCAAACAGCCCTATCGTGAGTTGGGAGCCGATTTCTTGGACCGCCGCAATGCTCAGAATATAAAGCGGTATCTCCTGAAACGGTTGGAGCGTCTCGGACTGCGTGTGACCGTGCAGAGTTCAGAGGATGCCGCTGCATTACTTGCTTGAGCCATTATTTCGAGGGAGAGCCCAATTGCTAGCTGGAGCACGCCGGGGTGCTCCAGCCAAGAGCCCGAACAAGTGGTGCTAGGATTGTGCGCGTGCTCCATCCGTAGAAACCCCTTGGTGAATGGCTCGGTAGACGTGGTCGCTCACCGTGTTTGCCTCCGTCCTCGTCAGGGTGCGGGTCGGGTCTCGCAGCACCAGCCGCACCAGGACGTTCTTGTGTCCCACCTGCAGATTCAAGCGGGCACGCGCGGCCGGCGGCAGGTCCTCATAGGTAGCTTCGCTCAGCACGTCGACACTCTCGACCTGGTGCAGGGAGGCGGGCAACACCTCCCGGATTTTCGCTCCCAGGTCCTCCGCCGTCAGCGCGCTCTCTACGGCTACCGACAGGTCACGTCGGATAGGAGGATGGCGGGAGACTGGGATATACGGAGCCAGATCACGCATTTGTCTAGCGATGCGCGGATCATCTGCGCGTAGCAACCGGATATCTTCCATCCCTTTGCGCAGCATCACTAGCCGATCAAGCCCGAGTCCCATGGCGAGGCCTGTGACGTGGGCGCTGTTCAGGCCAGCACGCTCAAGGACGGCGGGGGCAGCAAGCCCACACTCTCCGATCTCCACCCAGTCCCTCCCTTTCTCGACATCGATCTGCAGACCGTCAGTGGTGTAGGGATGACTGGTGGGAAGGGTTCGGTACCGATATCCTGGTAGGGCTGCGGTTACGACTGTGTTGATCATTTCCTGCAAGTCAGTAGGCGTCAGCCGGCCCCTTGTAATACGCCAGAGATCGAGTTGGTGAGGTTCGCCAGTATGCCAGCGGTCGATGGCGTCACGCCGGTAGACCAGGCCGACGCAGACCAGCAGCAAATCTTGTGGAGGGTCGAGAGCCATGGCCCGCAATAGCGGCGGGATCATGGCCGAGGTCTGTGTCCGTAACAGCAGGTCAGGAGTGACATAGCGCGTGTAGCGGTCGGCGCGGGCGGCCCCATCGGCTGGGATGCCGAGGTGGTCATAATTGTCACCAACGGACACCAGTGGGCAGGCACGATGGACAAACCGCTGACAGCGCCAGCGGGTGGCTAAGGCATCATGAATGGCAGCGACCAGCAGTTGCAGGGCATGGGAGCCATGCAGGGGGTCCGTTAAATCGCGCAGCTGGAGCGCGCGGAGCAGAGCTTCATGAGATAAAACTGGGACTGACATAGTGCTCTCCTGTTCTTTGAGCTGTAGGGGGCCGCGATAGCGAAAACACAAACGCCCCCGGGACCCAGTCCTGGAGGCGTTCGCGGCAACCCGTTGCCAGAAGAGCGTGTGCTACGCGCGCTATCCGGCAGTGCTCCCCTCCAGGACCTCATACAGGGCCCGGGGGTAGCGAAATCGAGTCAGCCGGTAACGGACGTGCGACATGGGAGAGATCCTACGCATAACGTTTTGGATTTTTACACGATAACACAACCGGCTTCGTTGGAGAAGCCTAAGGCAGCCAGAGTCTTCACGTCTGCGTGCGGTCTTTTTGTCGTGTAGAGTGTCGGGGTTCGTCGTCACAATCTTGAGGCGAATGGAGCGAGGCGCTTGCTGGCGAACACCAAGATTGCCTCGTCAGCCACGACTCTTCGCAATGACAAAGTCTCCACTGTTGTTCCTCTCTCCTCAGGGTGCTGTCTCACGGCCCGCAGCGTCTCTCCCTGTGATCCTCTCCGCCAATGCCCACAGATCAGACCAGCCATACGCCACTTCTCTCAACTGAGCTTCGCCTATAGTGATCTCCTGCTCCCGCACGTATTGCCCAACGAGCGCTTCGTAAAACGCGCGTTAGGGATTGGCGGCAAACACCCACACCAGCAGTGACGACACTCCATGGAGCAATAATCTCTTGACTACTGCTCCTGTGAGCTGGCGGCCCAGCCCCTGGCGTTGATATGCTGCCAGGAGGTAGAGGGCGTATAAGTCGCCCCGGTAGTCTTCCGCGCCCCTCCGTTCCGGCCCGCCGTGCGCGAAGCCGACTACTGATCCGGCGGGCGTCTCGACCACAGACATGCTCGTGGCGTCACTGATGGTAGAGAGGAAATGTTCCCACCTCTGTCTTTGATGCTCGTACGAAAGACTGCTCAGATACGCCGCAGGCACGAGGCCGGTGTAGGTGGTTCGCCACGTGTCGCGACCTGGACACGAGCGATGGCCATGGCGTCGTTGACGTTTGCCTCTCGGATCGGCATGGAAATCTCTTTCTCACACCCTCGTTAGACGATGACGAGGGTGGTGTTCTTAAAGGTCCCGGTCAACCGCACACGGTGCGTGTTCACGAGGTAGGCAATGGTGGCGACCACCAACTGCTCGTCGTCAAACACCTCGTTCACCGCCTCCACGAGCTCAAGCAGGGTGGTGTGCAGGGCATATACATTCAGCTAAGCGCAAGCGCCAGTGTGGGCTCGAAAAAATCATCT
>CAYTVL010000141.1:0-7099 GCA_964441775.1 uncultured Enterobacteriaceae bacterium | reverse complement strand
ACTATGTCATTGACCTCACCGCCTCCTATCAACTGCCGTCGCACTGGCTACTTCCGTACATACGAGCGGGAGAAATTTTTCTGAGTATACAAAATCTCCTTGATCGTGATTACGCCGTTGATCGCGGCGGCGAGATCCTCAAAATCGGGACGCCTTTGCTCATATCCGGAGGGTTGAAACTAGAGTTCTAAACGTGATTCTTGCTGAAGATGCTCAACAGTTTTGGTCTAGCGTACACAAGCAGAGCCATAACGTATTTGTTGAATTGTCCTACATCATGACAAGATTACTTAAATCCAAGGAGGGATTAGTATGAAGAGCAAGCGATTCGCGGCTGTCTTTACGGTATTGACCATAGGCTGTCTCTCAACGGCAATCGCGCCAGTTGAAGCGGAGGAACTGGCAAAGATTCCTATCAAACCTGGAACGGCCCTAGCGAAGCTGGTCAGTGAAACGACTCCGCGTATCGCCCTGTTTCACCTTACCTCTAAGCCTTCGAAGCTTGATATTCCCGATTGGCTCCGTGCCCATTACCTCAGGAATCATACGGAGTTGCGAACAGCAGCAAAGCCGGAAGATCCCACAGGCGGCCTGCCCATGGCCCTTGAAGATCTTTATGTTTGGATGCTTCATAACCAAAATCTACAGCCACCCGCTGCCCCTCCTAGTGTGCCTGTGACCAGGGCAGTATCAGTTGGAAATAACCTGCTGATCTCTGGCCAGCAGAGCACGCCAAGAAGCGAATCGGACATCCGGATCAATCCTGAGAATGCGAAGCAGATCATCGCGGCGTCCAACAATATCGGGAATGGCAGACAGGCGCAGTTTTTCTCTGGGAATGGGGGAGTCTCTTGGGGACAGACCACGTTGCCACTCCGCCCAGGCGACTCTATGCACTCTGATCCTACCGTTGACTGGACCTCCGACGGAACGGCCTGGGCCACCACGATTGGGATTAGCGCCGGCTCGACCGTCCTTCAGATGCGGGCTTACTTTTCGAAGGACGGCGGGAAGACGTGGACTTTCGACTCGACGTTTTCGGGCCAGCAAACCAACACCGACAAACAGATGATGTGGGTCGACCACAGTACGACCTCCTCATTCCGCAACAACATTTATGTAATCTGGCATAATGCTGCTCCTGCTTTCATCGCTCGACGGACGTCAGAAGGCTGGCAGCCTCCGATCCAGGTCAGCGGGGCGGAAACTACAGGCACGTCGATCGGCAGCGATATCACGACCAACTCCGCTGGCGACGTCTTCGCTGCCTGGCCTGACACAGGCACCCAAAATCTGTTCATCGTGAAGTCGAGCGACGGGGGCGCTTCGTTTAGTGAACCCCGCCCGATCGCCAAGACGTTCGGCTCCTTCCAGGTCCGAATCCCGGCATTTGCCGAGCGGGCCGCACTGATCGGAGTTTCGATCGCGGCCTTCCGCGACAGCAATCACAACGATGTCTACCTCTCCTGGGTCGATCTCTCCGGCGAAGCAGGTTGCAATGTCCCAGACAACGAGCCGTTCCACGACGTCTCCTCTCCCTGCAAGTCTCGCATCTGGTTCACACGATCCACCGATGGTGGCACGAGCTGGGATCCTCCACAGAAGATCAACGACTCGGCTTTGCGTAGTGACCAATTCAACCACAAGCTAGCGGTCGATCCAGCAACGGGCACGCTCGGGATCGTTTATTACGACACTGCGGCAAACAGCGTCCGCAAGAAGACAAACCTGATGTTCCAGGCTTCCGTCGACGGCGGACAGCATTGGAGCTCTCCAGCAACGAAGGTAACGTCGGCGATGACGGATGAGACAACTGGGAAAGCTGATGGAGGAAACCAATATGGTGATTACAATGGCCTGTCAGTCGTCGGCGGACTCTTTTGTCCTAGTTGGACCGACCGTCGTAAGAATGTGTCGGAACAAATCTTCACGGCGCGGATCACAGTCACCAAAGACCAGACAGGCAATATATTCCCCTCGCTGGGCGAGGAGCGCACAGATGGCACCGCTACTGGACGCAGCTTGGTGGTAAGGTAAAGAAACGCAAGCCTTAGACCGCACACGGAGTTTGCCTTGCAACCGACTGCACCACAGTTAAGATAGAGCTGAGCAGCCTTGGGCGGACTATGTAGTCGCACCGCAAGGAGAAATCCTATGCTTCATGTGAATGTCGCCACTTTGACTCTAGCTCTTGTACTGGCATCCGTGGTATTTGGTAATGACGGATCAGCGCAGGAAGACAGCCCGAAGGCTCGTGCGAGCCGTTCCGCACTTGATGCCTGGCTTGCCCGCATACCAAATGCAAAGGCAGGCACAGTTGCACCGGTAGACGACCCGGCAATCCGCAATATTCTCCCAGATGAACATTTCTACACCGTGCGCTTCTTTGTGGGGTACCCCAGGCCGGGGCTTGTTCCCCGTCCCCTGGGGCTCAATAACCTCATCCTGGTGAGATCTGACGGTTCTGTGAAGCAGATAAAAAACCTTACCACCTTAACGAGGTTGTTTACCGAAAAGCTCCCTCCAATTCTTGACGAGAAGCAGGCCCGTGAAGCGGTATTGGCCTACCTCCGTCTTACCGAAGAATTTTATCAGGACGGTCAATACGTATTTAGTATTCCTGAAGATTCGATAGTAGTCGCCCGCCAGGGCGCTCATCTCGTAGCTTCTGGCAGAGCCGTAGTTACGAAGGGAGGCAATGGCGAGCTTACTGCGAAGCTCATGTTTGATGCATCTGGTAAGGTTAGCATGATAGAACCAGGTGGCCGAACGCGGCCTGACGTTCGTCTTCGCTAACCTCTCGGATTATCGGCCCGGCTCAGACGCAGCTTTGGACTTTGTCAAGTTGTTTGGAGGAAGAGCAAGGTAGCTCCGGTGGTTATCACCGCTTGTTATCGTTAAGCAGCCTGTGGAAGCCCCGCTACCTCACGTCATGTCGCGAAGGCCTGCTCACGGAACACATGATAATGGACGGCCCTCATCCGGTGTCGGACGCAGTAGAAAATACTGTTGATCGAACCATGGGCCGAAAAAAACCGCAGGGCCTGCCAGAAGATGTGAACCGATGCATCGGGCGCTCTCGTTGTCGAGTAGGCTGAGGGGGAACCTCGACCCCATTATTCAAGCGTCGGTCTTGGCGATGAGCGATACTGGGCGACATCTCCCGGCTCGCGGCTCCATAGCTGCCCAACTGATCGGTCACGATAGAACGGGAAAGTAGGGTGGTGTATCAATTTAGTTGCTCGCCTTCACTGTACTGCGTAAATTCCAACGCATTCACGGGGCCCAGCAACTAAAATGGCACACTACCCTCGAAAACCACCGTTTTGTGAGACGTCAGCAGGCTCAAACCTGCACATGGGGGTCGTCAAAGCACCATTATGCAACGCGAATCGGAAGGTAGTTTACTAATTCCGCTTGAAGGTTAGTCTGACTCTAGGGTAGTGTTCTTACAGTCTGCGGCTTTTAGCATAATATGCGTTTTGCTTGATTTCAAAGGAACGACGGCAAGTAGGAGCCTTAGATGAAAAGATTTTCTAAAACGGCAATTGTGCTTCTTACCACACTTTTTGTGGTTACTTCATCCTCAATCGCTCATGCCGATAATATTTACGATGCGGCAGCATTAACGGCCATTGCAGTGGGTCCAGGAGCCGATATCTATATACGATTTGATGGTTTGCTAGACCCCGGCCCCTGCGGAGAAAATAATCATTGGGTCATGATTCCATCCACGGCCAGCGATGTGATGAGATCATTAGTCCTTTCCCTTTATTTTAGTGGCAAGTCAACTCAGATTCGCACGTCTGGCTGCAACGGATCGTATGAAGTAGTTTATCAGATTTACTCTCCTAAAGGAGGCTAATCCAACTGTCACTGATATGACTTCCTTTCAAGAGGAAGATTGGAGATCATTATGAGCTATACAGCGCGATTAGCTGCGGTGCGGGAGCTTTCGAGGAGGGCTGTATGCGCAGGCAATACGTAATATACTGCATAGCGATCATTCTCGTTGCAGCAACGGTCACGCCAATATCGACAGTACGGGCTGACCCCGCCATGGATAGTTTTGCAAACGGCATCACCGTCGTCCCTCTCCTAAGAGGTGCCCTGGTCCCGGCTGCGCCCCGCCCACTGACTGTTATCGGCATTGGCGGGTACGATGAGAACGGCTTTTTTAAGAATCCGATCTGGGGGTACCAATGGAATAACAACCTAAGATTCCCCAAAGTAAGCGGTGTATGCCCCGACTACAACCGAACCGCCGATTGGACGACGGCTCTCACGACGTGCAGCACTGACCCTATCACCGTCGACACGCAGAAGACGAGCACCTTCCGTGGCTCGTGTACGCCGGGACACTATAACTGGTTTCCGGTGACTTACGAAGGGCAAATCTATTGGGACAACCATTCGACTGGCGCGACGGTTCTTCAGCTTGGCGGCGATGACGATTACAATGTCAGCTTGGTCAGGGCTGACGGGAATCTTTACACCGCTGATAATCCTACCAGCATCGTCGGGGAGTTCGATTCAGATGAGACCGTCGACTGGTGGGGAAAGGGCTGCGATAGAAATAACGATTGGTGGCAATGTTTTCATGCTGCAGTCGATGACAGCGACGATGCAGCCCGGAGGAAAATGGACGGACACGACGCGATCGCCATCGGCCTTCTTACAATCGACGGGAACAACTTCCACTCGAACCAGTCAGCGCAAAGCGAGCTGCACCCAGTGTGGGTGCTTTTCATTCATACGAACCCAGACCCAACGGATGACACATGGGCATTTTTCGTCAGAAACTCTGGTGATGAAGGGTATTGTGGAAACAGTCAGCATCAGGTTTTCACGGCACCGGCAGGGCAGCCGCAAACGCTCAGAGTCTTTATCTCCATGCCAAACGCAACCGGGCTGACCTACTTACCTAGTACCATAGCGAACGAGTCAAATAACTTGCGGGGCAGAGGGGGTGTGATCACTAACGTAGTGACTGGAAGTGGGGCGACACTGACCTTTTTCCTTGGGGATCCGGCCGAGCGCGGTTGGTACGAGGGCGAGCTTCACCTTAGATGGGACGTGACGGGACCGGTGTCTAGACCGTTCGCGAAGGCGCTCACTGGTGGTGGTCGGATCGCGAGAGAACGGGAGCTTGAAGCCCCGATTCCCGACGACGTGGCAGCCAAGTACGCTCGTTTGAGCCCCCAGGCAAAGGAGCGAGGTCTGCAGCGTGTGCGCAGCCTGACCCCTCCACCACAGCCTTCGATCCGCGTGGACGTCCAGGAGATGAATGCGGGTGTCGTAGTAGGCAAGAGAGCGCGCGGTTCCGGTGGTCGAGTGGCATCCGTACCGGATCCGGTGGCAGCTACCCGCGAACAGAAGCGCATTGAGATACTCAACGAAGTGGGCAACGAGCACTAATACCGGTCCGGTCCCCGGTCCCTGGGTCGCGCTGGCATTGTCAACTTAAGGCTAACTGATTGTTATTTACCACAATATAGGGTGCGGAAAAAAATCAGAACCGAAATATATTGTAGTCACGTCAGGTTATGATCTGTTAAGTTGACAATGCCAGCGCGGCTGGTACTGCGAGGCCTTCATTTCACACGCGTGCTCGATCGTGTAGCGATAATGGGGACCGGTGACCGAGTTCAGGACCGATATACCATTGCCATAGCATTGATGGGTAATGCCGCGGCTCGAGAAATACTCAGCGACTGCAACTGGATTGTCCTCAGCATCGATCATCGCGCCTTCGCTTGGACCGAAGGCGTTAGCAATCTGGTCAAAGATAGCGGTGTGCGCAAGTTTTCCGACCGAAATGATTACGTTCAGGTCGTTATCATAGGTCAAGTACTTACGGATGGCGTGCAAAAGCTCTGCCCCGTGGCCAGGAGTTGCCACGTCCGGTTTACAGTCCAACACCACTAACGCCAACGGCGATCCTTCTTGCACGACGAGGTCGTGCAGACTCTGTAGATACTCGATCAGTGATGGATCGCTATTTTTCACCATGTGAATGGCTGATGCAAAGCTGGTCTCGTCGGTCAGCAGACACATTCACATCCGGTTCAATCGCATTGGCACCATTAGTGAGCGCATCTCGCACTTCGCGGATTGTATTGGTGTTATGCCCAACAACGTAGAATGGTCGAGGTCCAAACACCGGGTCCGCCACGCGCACATCAATACTGACCAATCGAAGGTTGCGCTTAGCGAGTTCGTCCCACTTGGCGACGAAGCTCTCCCAATTTGCCTCGCTCCACAGATAGTGGTTGTCTTGGCCTGCACGCCAGACGCCCGCATACCTGACTACCGCATCCTCCTCGTAGGACTCGAAATCGATTAGGCGAAGACCCTGTGTACTCAATTCCGCCCATTTAGAGTGAAAATTCGTCCAGTCAGCTCCGACCCAGAGATAGTGTCCATCGTCGCCGGCCCGCCACACACCGGCGAATTTCGTGGTCCCCTCTTCCCGATATACGGCCACGTCAACCAGGAATAGCGACTGCCGGCTCAATTCTTCCCATTTGGCCCGAAAGCTTTCCCAGTCCGCGCCCACCCAAAGGTAATGAGCATCTACGCCGCTTCGCCAAGCACCTGCAAACTTGGTGATACCTTCCTCGATGTAGACGCTAAGTGACACCAAGCGAAGATTCTGCTCGCTTAATGCTTGCCACTTTGCTTCGAAATCCTGCCGATTAGCATCGACCCATATAGCCTTTCCCACTAAGGTGTCTGAGGTAACGACAGGACAGCATCAAATGCTTTGTGCAAGTCGCGGTTGTAGGAAGGCAAGAGTTTCCGCACGCGTTGCTTGAACGGGACCCAAGAGTGCTCAATAGGATTGAGATCCGGAGAGTACGGCGGCAAGAATTTCTGGGTACAACTCGCCCCTTCAATGCATTGGCGAGAAGTGTCAGAACTCAGAATACTTTGATCACTAGTAGTTATATATTCTAGCGCCTCTCTCCCTCCCCTCACTCAGGCGGCCAGCATTATCGCCTGTAGCTCTGTGAATCGCTCCATAAATCGGCGGCGCTTGACGGCTAGAAGGTGTTATGCACTTTTGAGGGGGGCGTGATTAGATTGGAAGGATGCG
>CAYTVL010000140.1:0-7100 GCA_964441775.1 uncultured Enterobacteriaceae bacterium | reverse complement strand
CCGTGGCCCTCGCGCAGGGCCGGCAGAGTTTTGGGAGCTCCCTGCCGTAAAGGGAAAGCCTCGGTCGTCGGCACCTACGGGGACCCTCTCGAAGGCGCGCCAGGGCTTAGGCAGAGGAACCCCCCGCTTGTTCTCTCGCATGGCACGGGGCAAGACACGGCTCCCCCTTGCCCCGTGCCCCAGCCTCGCAAACAACGACGCCCGCGTTCGGGCGTCGTCGCTGCGCTACTTCACCTCGATAGCAAGCCGCCTCCAGGGATGGACGCAGTACTCCAAGTAGTGCAGTCCTCTCTTCAAGCCAGTGACCACTAAGCTATTCCCCTGAATCAGGCGCGTGCTCGCCAACGGGGCGTTCTGCGCGAAGCCTTTCTCCCCTTCCTATACGGCTGGTGAATGGGCAGGATTGTTGAGGAGAGGGATAAAGTACCATAAGGCACCGTGCGGTACTTTCGGTACAGGGCCAATCCCGTGCTCCTCGCCTTTACAACTTTCCCCAGTCTGCGGTGTTTATGTCTGCATGAGCCGCAGCTTCAGTGTCCTGCGGAGAAGGAGATGACAAATGAAACTCTGGCAGCGAATGGGAACGCTCATTGCCTCAAGTGCACTCGGCCTGCTGGTCTTGATGCCAGCGGCCCCCAGCTTTGCGGATGCCGCTCGGTGGCGGCCGCGTGAGGCCAACTACCACACGCAGGATTTCCGGCGCGAGCGCCGTGAACTCTGGCAGGACCGGGCCAAAGTTCGTCAAGATCAGCGCGAACTCTGGCGCGATCAACGTGCGCATCGGTGGGGAGAAGTAGCCCAAGACCGTCGAGCCGTATGGAATGATCGGCGGGAGTTACAGCGGGACGGGTGGGATGCGCGATACGATCGACATCCCTGGTGGTAGGAAAGCCTGGCGCTAGCGAAGCAGCCTGCCCGAGCAAAGAAGCCTCTGGGTCTGCTGAGCGAGCAGGCTGGGGTCTGTCTCGGGCGGCAATACGGGGTAGTGGGTTGATGAGGCAACCCTCGTTGCCTGCCAGTCTTCCCTTAGCAACGCCCACCGCTCATGATCGCGCCAACAGCCTTCCACCTGTAAGTGTCGCTTGGACAAGCCTTCCTTTAAGACGATGGAGTATCAGTAGAAGAGGCAAACGCACGGAGAGCAGGTCTCTGTGCCCCCGTCCCTGCACGGCCCAGGGACCGAAGATCGAAGCGCAACGGCGCAACGTCTGATACCCCCCAAGGTGTAAAATATCCTGTTTACTGATTCAAATGGATCGCCAAAGTAGCTCAATGCCCATAACGCCAACTGGTAGACACTGAGAAGAGATTACACGCTAGCCACCACACGGACCCACTCCGTTGGAAGCAACGTATATTCGCGGGTCTGCGCCCGAGAAATCCAAGTGCCTACATTCAATTCACGCCAGCCAATAGTGAACACCGTGAGTGGCCGAAGAACGAAGGGTATCTCGCTGCATGAGTGGGGCCTGTGGAGCGGCTGATTCCCACAGGTCTATTTCTGAAGCATCCAAGAGCATGAAGGCCTTCGGAAGAGAGGAGGGAGTGGGAGAGAAAAACAAGCATTCTCTATTGTCAGTGAGCACGTTGAGACGTGCTCAAAATGCATCCTGATTCTGCACATGGATAACGCACCGCCCTCGTTGCACTCTCATAACTTGGGCGTGAGGGGCGGAGAATGAACACACTGAGCGTTCACTTCACCACCATGCTCTCTCAATGGCCAGACAGGAGCAACCCGAAAAGCACAGGCAGCAGCGCATTCGTATCAAGACCAGATGGGCTGGCGTTCGAACCGAGAATCTCAGGCAAGGAATACGGACTCTGGCCATCGTCTGGTCCGCGACCATCATACGGGTCTTCTTCATAGGGACGTCGGCCAGTGCGATAGCGATCAGAGGGCACCTCATCGCTATAGAGATCATCCTCGTCGTCTGAGCGGCTGTAGTCCCCCTCTTCCCAACAGTGGTGATCGTGGGACTTGGCGAGAACAACAGGCGGGGCCGTGAGGAAGAGCCCCATGAGGGGAAGGGCAGCGAAGACACATTTTTTCAGGCGGGACGTCATAGAAGCCTCCAGAGCGATAACTCTTCCTGCAGTACAACACCGCAGCAGAGAGACAGTTGCGCGCTCGGGCACGGGAGAAGTTATGAGCCACTACCTCTTCGTGGCATAACAGCGGGGAGGGGAGGGCTGCACGGCTTTCGCACAGTTCCACCAACGAGAAACTCTACAAATTTTTCTCACTCCGTGTTTTCTCACGGCCTTAAGCGGGTAGTGTATCAGTTTAGTTGCTCACCTTCACTCTACTGCATGAATCCCAACGAATTTTTAAGGCCCATCAACTATAATGGTACACAACCAGTAGGTTTCGAGGATGGGGACCAAGTCTTCAGGAAAGGGGGGGAGAAACGTGTTGACCAGCCCGCGGCGCTTGGCCACTTTGAGTTCTGCGCCGGTAAAGCGGATCATCCATTTGCCCTCCGTGTCGCGGTACAAGTTCTTCTCTAAGGACTAGGGGACAAAACCTTCCTGTACTTTCTACATTGTTCGTTTTGACAAGTACTTACAGAACTGTACTTGGGTTTTGTCTCATGGTCCTAAGCGCATTTCGCGCATGTTCCGCTGGCGGTAAGGACGGCGGCACCATAACCGCAGCATCAGTGACAGCCCTGCCTGGGTGGCGGTGCGCAGGCCACTGCTCCCGATGTCTGCTGGCGCTTTGCGGGGCCACAAGGCTTTCCCCACTTCTTCGAGCGTGGCCAGGGGCACCCAGACATCGCTTTTGTTATAGGTCGGCAGGGGAGCCGGGAGATTTTTCCCCAGCTCCTGCAACTGTTGGTGCAGGGTGGGGTTGGGGCGATATTGTTGCGTGAGCACTAAGCACCACCGCAGAAAGTGCCGAATCGTGACGGTGGGGCGCTGGTGGAGGTCGTTGACATGCCAGGAGACAAAGGACTGGAGTAACGGCCACTCAAAGAGCTGCTCAAAGGTCAGCGGGGAGAGGTGCCGGATGTGGTGCAGATAGCCGAAGAAAGCCTCACAGTGATGCCGATACAGCTCCATGGTAGAGAGGCTCTTCCGCCAGGCAGCGGGACGACCCTCTATGAGTGGGGCAGTAGCCCAGGTGACATACGCCTGAAAGCCGGCAGTGAGCGCGGAGGGCCAGCTTTGGCCACGCAGGTAATAGCCAGTGCGTTGGCTGCACCTTCCACCTGGGCGGGGAGTGCGGAGGAGAAAGTCAGTGAATCGCAAGCGTCGTTCTGGGGTGGCGGGCAGTAAGGGCAGCAGCTTGTGCTGGTCGGCCAGACGGAACAAGGTGCTGAGGTTGTTCTTGGCGTTGCGAATGGAGTGCGGGCCTTTGCCGCTTAGTTGCTGCTCAACCAAGCGGTAGATGACGGGCAAGGGTTTGGTGTAGGCCTCTGGGGGGCAATGCTGAGGATCGTTACAGCCCAGCGCCTTCGCCAAGGTGCGGATCGCGGTCTTGAGGTCTTTGGCCCGGCTGGCCGGAAGATGAGGGGTAAGCGTTTCGTAGAAGGTAAGCAGGTTCATGAGGACCTCGTGGAGAGAAATTATCTGCCATAAGACGACATACAGCGACATAATACGACATTTCTGTACATGTTGCAAGCGGAGTATATGGATTTAGCTATCGTAAGCGTACAGAATTTGGCTGCTTGAAGTCCTTGAAAAGACGACATAATATGACATAGTAGAACTTAGTTGCTCCTGACTGCCTACAGAATGGTACAGAATCGGCAGTTACACTTGGCGAGCTGGGGGACGCTATGGCTCAAAAACCGACCGCGAAGGTCTTGGTGAATCCGATTGGCGAGCTGTATACGACGGAGGAAGCAGCACAAATGCTGCGGATTTCCACACGGACGATTCTGCGGGCTATCGAAGCGGGCCAGATCAAGGCCAAGCGAGTAGGCCGGGGCTACCGGATTACCAAAGACGCTCTCGCAGCCTATTGGCAGGGTGCCCCAGACAGGGCACGATAGCGGTTTTCGCTCATACGCAGGTAACTCAGGGCTTGTCCCGTGGTAACCGCGTACGAGCCGGTGGTCACGGAAGTATGGCTCTATGATTTTGGACCGCAGCGGTTCGTGTAGGAAGTCACCTTCGAGAATGGGAGAGTCGTAGCCGTACAGCCATTACACTATGGATACGAGTGAAGGGCTGGGTCAGCGACTGCGGACAAGGAGCGCATTGCGTGGTTGGCTCTCGCCGGAATCCCTCGAACGCTCCCTCCGTGGGTATCTCACCCCATCCCAGCACTCTGCATTTGGGTCCTTGAATGTCTTGTCGGAGACATCACATCACTGCGACAAATGAGCGCCCGTTTCGGGAAGGCAGGAACGGGAGAATCCGGCGCGGCGGTGAGAGCGTCAGAAGGGGAAACCGGGGAAGGAGCCTTTGATTCGGATAGGCTCGCCGAGGCAGTGTCGGAGGACCCGGCACGAGATGAAAAGCTCATAACAACTCCATGGCCCTTCGATGAGGGTCCGGAGCCAGTGATGAAAATTATTTTACTGAACGTGGCGAACTCGAGCTAGTGTTAGCCCGCAGGTCGGTACTAAAGAACTGAATGGCTCCTCTTGCACGTATCTCGGAACGGATTGGCGACTACTCACATCCAGGCATTGAGGCAATTCAGGCACTTGTCCGCTTATAGCGAAGGTTGGACCCAGGATGTCAGGAGAAAGAACGGCGGAGACAGATGTCTCCAAGAGGCGAGCGGCAGGAGAGCCACCGCGGGGAGCACCAACGGACTGTTTCATAACGGCCCCTAGAGCCACTCACGGTGGTCGGGGGAAAAAGGTGAATATCAACGATCGGTACACCACTTGCACCAAGAAAGGCCGCCCGCACACGGGGAAAGAGCCCTTATTTAGTATACTCGGCGGACCGAGGCGATCGTTTAACTATCTGGTTTGCCTTTCTTCGAGGACGAGCAGCGGGGGAGGGTAACCTTTGCGCAGGACCACACAATCGCTCTCGCTGCGAGGTGGGTCAAAAGTCTACAAAATTTATGAGTTTGAAAATTGTTGATTTTCCGAACAATGAAAAATTTCGTTTTCGGGCCATTCTTCAGTGTTTCACGTTCCGCATCAGCCGCGAGCGTCAGTGAGTCGGCTGCCGGAGGTTAGTGAGACGACTAGCCTCCTTCAGTTCGTCGCACCGACCCTATCGCTTCCACTCCATGCAACCTCTCGCACATGCGCAAACTCCGCTGTCACTGCCCAGCTAGTGCTCGTGCAGGATAAGTCTTGGGGAATCGCTTCGGGGTAAGTGTAGATGCATTGAAGGTTTTTCCACTCTACAGGTCCGGTTATTCCCCAAAAGGTGTCCTGAAAATGCACTAGCAACATCCAGGTTCGGCCACAACCGCGGGGCGGCCTGTGGTCTTTTGCCGCCATTTCTCTGCCCACCGCTTCCAGCTCTCGGACATCTGGGGCACCGCCAGCAACCGCTCGGCCTCCTCGCGATCCTGGGTGTAGATGCGAAAGACCTCTCCAATGGTGAGCTCATGAGCGGGTCTCTCGACGACCCGAATCTCATCTCCGGCACCTACCTCACCCTCGACGACGATGCGCAGGTACGCCCCGGGGCGCACCGCCTCGGTGAAGCGGCGCGGAAACAGCGCATCATTCATCCGCACGCCCAGCCGCCAGCACGGGATCCGCGGCTCGGACACCTCCAGCACGGCGGTCCCGATCGCCCAGCGCTCTCCGACGAGCGCCGTGTTCACTGCGATCCCCTCCGTCGTGAGGTTTTCGCCCAACTCCCCGTAGGCCAGTGGGCGGCCGACCTCCGGTTCCCACCACCGGAGGTCTTCGACGGCGTAGGCGTACACCGCTTTATCGGGTCCCCCATGGGCCGTGCGATCTGCCTGGTCGTCGCCGGCCAGGTTGACCCCTCGGGCGGCGATCCGACCGACGACCGGGGCTTTCCAGATCGCACTCTTGGCCGGGTGGCCGTGGTAGTGGAACTCGCGCACGGCACCGACATTGACGGAGAGCACTGTTGCTGCGGTCGTCGCCATGAGCTTCCCTCCTTCCAGTGTGTCTCACTGTCATGGAACGGCTGTCTGCCTTGTTAGTAGCAGGAACACCGCCCTCTACATAGCCAGCATGGTCTACGGTAGCCAGCTCTCTACGGTGCTATGGCATAGTACTTTTAAGCATATGGGCAGTCAGTGTGTTCAAGTGCAGTATGTTGCGCTCCGGATCACGAGCTGCGGTACGGAGGAACATTGCGCCCAAGGGCTCCGTGATAAGCAAGGAGTGCCGCGTACCGGCAGAGATATTTCCTGCCCAGCGGTCTGGGCTTTTCCGGCCAGCCGAACCGCGCTAGGCTCATCAGGAATCCGGTGGCCTTCTTCTCGGAGACGTCGATCGAGCGACCACGCGCCCCAGCCTGGAACAGCGGAGGATCTGGCCCATGAACACAACGCAGGTGGTGTCTGCCGATCCGGTACTACGCAATCTTGACGGCCTGCTTCCCGAGCTGGAGTCTCTCTACAAGGATGTCCATTCCCATCCCGAACTCTCGATGCAGGAGACGCGCACGGCGGGACTCGCCGCAAACCATCTGAGTACGGCGGGCTATGAAGTGTCGACCGGCGTCGGCAAAACCGGCGTCGTGGGCCTGCTCCGCAACGGCGAGGGGCCGACGGTGATGCTGCGTGCCGATATGGATGCCCTGCCGGTCAAAGAAGCGACCGGCCTTCCCTATGCCAGCCAGGTGACGGCGGCAGACCGAGAGGGCAAGGCGGTGTCCGTCTCGCATCTGTGCGGCCATGACCTGCATGTCACCTGGCTCGTGGGTGCCACGAAACTGCTCGCCGAGGCGCGGACGACGTGGCGCGGTACAGTGCTGGCGGTCTTCCAGCCCGGAGAAGAGACGGCGGAAGGGGCGCAGGCGATGCTCGACGACGGACTTTTTACACATTTCCCCAAGCCCGAGGTGATCCTTGGCCAGCATGTCATGGTCGGACCTGCCGGCACCGTCGCTGGGCGGGTGGGCGCCATCACCTCGGCAGCTGACAGCCTGCAGATTCGTCTGTTCGGCCGGGGCGCGCATGGCTCGATGCC
>CAYTVL010000139.1:0-7152 GCA_964441775.1 uncultured Enterobacteriaceae bacterium | reverse complement strand
ATCGCACTCTAGAGGTCGAGGGTTCAATTCCCTTCGGCTCCATTCTGTCTTAGCTGACCTGGATGCTGAGGGGCAGCGCCGTCCGCGAAATCTTTATTGCGAGGCTGCCCCTCTTGTTATCCCACCACCATCCATCCGACGCCAAAGCAAAGGATTGGCGCGTATCAAGCGCCGGGATCGACTCACCGTTACAGCTCACTTCACGCATCTGCGGTTGGTGATGGATGTTTACTTCATACGCTCGCTCCGCCGAATGCCCAGCAAAACTCCCATGCGGCGCGCTAATCTGACACGTCCATGCTCCTGCACTTTCTGTGACTTGCACCGACGTGCGGACACAGGCCCCGCTCTGGTAGGCAGTCGTCTCCCCATCATCTTCATAGAGCGCGAAGGCGCGATCAGCGCCGCGATAGATCTCTAGCGTGAGCGGATCTATCGGACGTTCCCACGAATACTGCAGCTCCGGTCCAAACGGGAGTATCGCGCCCTGCCGTATGAATAGGGGTACGGTCTCGAGCGGAGCGGGGACTGTCAAAGTACATGGCCCCGTGTACATCGTGTCGGTCCAGAAGTCGGTCCAGACCCCGGCCGGCAAGTAGACGTCCCGCGTTGTCACACCCTCGTCCACTACCGGCGCCACGAGGATGTCGGGCCCAAAGAGATATTCGTCGCTCAGGTTCAGGACCTGGGGGTCATGGGGAAACTCCAAGACCAACGGGCGCATGAGCGGAATGCCTGTCGTGCACGCCTCATGGACTGCTGTGTAAATGTATGGCAACAGCCGATAGCGCAGACGAAGGTAGGTGCGGCAGATCGCTTCGACCTCCGCGCCAAACTGCCAGGGCTCTCGCCGTTCAGTCTTATCGCCATGCGGACGGCAGAGAGGACAAAAGACGCCAAACTGGAACCAGCGCACGTAGAGTTCCGGCGTACATTCTCCGGCAAATCCAAACCCGCCAATGTCCGTGCCCCACAACGGAAAGCCCGCCAAGCCGACGTTAAGCCCGAGCGCCACTTGCTTACGCAGCGCCGCAAACGTCATGTCGACATCTCCGGACCACAGCCCGACTCCGTAGCGTTGAGAGCCCAGAAACGCGGAGCGGCTGAGGATGAAGAGGCGCTGCTGGGGCGCGTACTGCTGTTGTGCCGCAAAGAGCGCTTGATGCATCCAGAACGCAGTCAGATTATGCACCTGTGCCGCTGATCCGCCATAGTGCGCCATATCCTGGTGATGTTTGGCCGGCTCATTAAGATCCGTCCACCAGCCCGCCACACCCAGCTCCAGCAGCTCCTGATGGTGCGTCGTCCACCAAGCGCGGGTCTCCGGATGCGAAAAGTCGACCAGCGCGCATTCTCCTGGCCAGAAATTGAATGTGTACGGGGAACCGTCGTAGTGCCTTGCTAGGTAACCTTTGGCCAGGGCTTCCGGATAATGGCGGCTATTGACGGTGAGGTAGGGCTCTTCGATAACCATCACGCGGAATCCCTGTTCTCTCAGTTGAGCCATCATCCCCTGCGGATCAGTCCAGTCAGCGGGGTAGAAGGCCAGGTCGCCCATCTCCTGAAACCAAAACACATCCAGTATGAGAGCATCACACGGCAACTCCTTGGCGCGAAAGGTCTGGGCGACCGTCTCTAGCTCTTGGCGGTTGCGATACCCATAGCGGGACTGGAGCAAGCCGCACACCCAGCGGGGCGGGAGCGGAGGGAACCCACTGAGCTCCATCACGGTATGCAGCAAACGCTTGAGGTCGGGACCATAGCAGACGTAGTACTGCAGCCCCCCACCCTGCGCGTGATAGGAAAACGCTGCCGGATCAGTATGGCCCAGGTCCCATCTTGCCTTTTGAGGATTGTCGATGAGCACGCCATACCCGCGCAGGCTTAGAAGCGAGGGAAAAATGGTCGCGGCTGGCGGGGAGTGCTGGTTCCACACTTCATGCACGTGGCCACGGTGGTCCAGGTCCACCTGCTCCACAAGTTGATTGGCTTGGCCCATGCCGTAGAAGTGATCGTCATCAGCGAGTCGGTATCGCAGCGCGTACTCCCAGTACGACCAGGACAATCCGCCTTCGTCTACTTCCTCCAGCAACACGCGACCGTCAGCAGTACCATAGCGTAAGTGAAACGGGTCGCGGGTCGCCTCGATCCACAGCTCTCCCATCTGCACGCATACTGTTTCGGCCGTCTCGGTAATAGAAGCAATCGGTCCGGTAGGCCAATCGTCACGAGAGACAGCATAGGAGCCGGTCACCCGGGCCGTGTACAGCCGCCAATGGGTGGGCGCCCAAGTATGACGGACTACGTTTGGCAGGATTGGGGTCAGAACCAGATCCGAACTCTCAAAAGAGAAGACCACCTCTTGGCCCCGGTGAGTGACGGCGCGCAGCCGTCCCAAGGTTCCAACGGTAATGGGCATCGCATTCCTCCGGTCTGTGTTCAGTTTAATTTTGTTGAACTATAACGACGGAGAGCTTTGTTTTCGTGCTCTTTAGGCCCCCTTCACGCGAGGGTGGCGAGCAGGGCTTTTGCCTCTTGTAAGTCTTTCGGAGCAAAGCCGTTCAAGCAGTTAGCGATCCCGGCCAGTAGCGCCAGGGCGTTCTTCTCACCCAGCGGCTGTTCACTGAGGGAAGTAATCACCTGGCTCCTCCTGGCAAAGGGTACATCAGCTTGCGTTCTATACCAACTGTGGGCGTCTGCCCAGACATTGGTCCTTACTCCTAAACGCTGATTATCCGGCTGACCCGTAAGGATTGTCAACCTTTCCCAGAACAGGGTCCCTCTTCACGAGCAGGACCAAGTGGACGAACTCCTCCACTGCACTCAGAGCAAGGAGGAACCACTACCCTTCTCCAGGAAACGCTTGGTAAAAGCCATTGGTCTGGACCAGTTTGACTGGGGTATCGAACAGGGCGCTAAGATTGTGATCGGTGAGCACTGCGGTCTTGTCTCCCGCAGCGATCATGTTGCAGCGCTTGAGCAAGACGACACGTGAGATCTCGGGCGGGATTTCATGGATGTGATGGGTGACAAGAATAATTGTCTTCCCATCCCGCATCAGCCGACGAATCGTGTCAAGGTATTGAAAACAAGCGCTGAGATCGAGCCCGCTCGTCGGTTCGTCGAGAATCAGCGCCTCGGGATCGTTGATCAGGGCGCGCCCCAGGAGAAACCGTCGCTGCTCGCCGGTGGACATCTCCCCGAACATGCGATTCTTCAACTCTTCGAGCCCGAGCATTTCGATGACGCGCTGTGCTCGGGCCTTGTCTTCGTCACTGAATTGGTGATGCCACGCGGTATCGATGCTTGAGTAATAACCTGAGAGGATCACGTTGATCCCGCGCGCGTTGCTCACATACTGCTGCTGCAAATCGTGCGACACGATACCGAAGTGATCGCGCAGCTCCCACACGTCCCAGCGCTCCTGTCCAAAAATCCGCACATAACTGTCATCCTGCTCCACCGGATACAGTTCCCGCGAGAGCAGTTTCAACAGTGTTGATTTCCCTGCGCCGTTTGGCCCGAGAATGACGGTATTACAACCAAGCTCCAACTCGAGTGAGAAATTGTTGAATACTTTATACTGGCCGCGATACACGGTCGCGTTTTTAATCTCGATGATTTTCTGCATAGGAAATACAAATCGCCAATCCTGTAAATGACTGGCGATCGTAAGGAGCCTCACAAGAGTGGTCAAGAATGGTCAGATCGTAGGAGCGAAGCATTTGCCCCAGAGAGACCAACGTCGCAAGAAGCTTGATCCGCAAATGCTTCGCCCCTACTTCAGAGAACTAGCACTGATTTTGCCGCCTCCCGCGCACGGTAATGGCCGTCCCATTGCAACAATTGTTGAAACTGGGGATCGAGCTCTACTTGGCCGAACCGCGCAAATTGTAGGGCCGCCGCCAGCGTACAATCGGCAATGGTGACGTGCTCGCCCATGAGCAATGGACGCCCGTCAGACAGTCGCGCCTCCACAAGCCGCAGCCCTTCGGGCAGCATTTTGCGAAAATGCTCCGCCACGGGGGGATTAGGCGGCAACCCGAGCGGCGACTTCGTGGCGTGAATAATGCGCGCCACAGGCCCCAACACCCCAAGCTCGACAATACGTTCGAGTTCACGCACCCGCGCCCGCTCCAAAGCGGTGCGACCAATTAGCGGCGGCTCCGGATAGCACTCTTCCAAATACTCAACGATGGCGAGCGACTCCGTCAGGTAAGAACCGTCATCCAGCTCAAGCACGGGCAGACGTCCCAACGGATTCCGGGCCAGATGTTCCGGGGTCCGTTGCTCGCCCTTGGGTAGATTTACCGAGATTTGCTGGAGATCAATCTTTGCTCCGGCGGCGGCTTTCTCTGCAAGATAGAGACGTACCCTCGTCGGATTCGGCGCAACCTGAAACATGTACAGTTTCATCATTGTCTACTCCAGAGTAATAAACAGCGACTTGCGCGGCTTGCCGCCCACCGCGCGACTGATGTGACCTTGGCCGGTCGTATCTTCAGCTAACAAGATGTCGCCCGAGCGCAGGATGCGTTTGGTCCCATCGCCGATTTCAATCTCCACCTCGCCTTCTAAATTGACAACATATTGTCGCCGTGGGGCATTGTGAAAATCGAAATCATAGTCGCCGCCAGTCTCTCGGAAGACCACGCCAGTCGCTTTCTGCAAGTCGGACATGAACCCAGCCTTGCCGCCTGCTTTGAGCGGAACCTCAATGTCTTCGAAATGCGATTTATTGTCTGCGCCAGTATAGATACGCGTAATTTTCATCGACCGTCCTCCTTTTGCTACCGTTTGCTGCTGCCCGGTTTCTTGAGCATATAGCTCGTCGCTTGGGGACTGTCTCCCACCCAGCCCTAGCCAAGCAACAGTCGCTACCACAAATAAACCTATCGCTAAAGACAAAAATAGATTTCGTTTCTGCATGCGCCACTAATCTCCTTCCTTTCAGCTCTCGTCACTCAGGACTCATTTGAGCATCGCCTTGCGTAGGGCGGCAAGCCAGTACGCTGTTCGTATTGACGAAGTACATACATCGTGACACAGTGACGGTCGTGGATGTTCGCTATGAACTCAACGGTACAGCTTTTATCTGGGACGAAGAGAAAGCTCGCACGAATATCGCCACCCATGATGGCATCACCTTTGAGCGAGCGGCAGAAGTTTTCTTTGATCCATTCTTTCGGTTGGTCGACGCCACTCGCAACGACGAAGCGCGCGACGCCGTTATAGGCTTCGACACGCTTGGCCATTTGCTTTTCGTCGTTCACATTGAGATCGAAGACGAATACATCCGCATCATTTCTGCCCGCAAAGCGACATCACGGGAGCGCGAAGATTATGATTCCTAATCGTCTCAAGACACGGTTGCGCAAAGATCGGCCCATGACTTCGATTACGCTGCGGATTCCTGCGGATGTGGTGGAGTCACTCAAGACCATTGCCCCGCACAAAGGGTTCTCAGGATACCAAGCCCTGCTCAAAGCCTATATCAGTGAGGGGCTGCGCCGCGACGAAGCCGTGCACCTCTTCGGCCCTGCAGCACGATTGGTAGAAGCGCTGAAGAAACGCGGGGTCTCGGCCGAACTCATCGAAGAGGCCACGCGGGAAGCTTCTACATAGTCTTTCGGCCGCGTCATTATCATCGGTAAACAGGCGCTTCGTGGTCCACTCACTTGAGCCCCGCTTTACGCAGGGTAGCAAGCGAGCGTTCCAAGACTTTTGGGTCTTTGAAGGGCAGTCGTTGTCGCCACCCCTCCACGGAGAGATTCGGATTTTGCGCCACAGCCTTTGCCATTTCAGCATGGGCTTCCCCCTCCTGACCCAACTCACTATAGGAAGAGGCCAATATCACGCGAGCCGCTAGATAGTTGGGGTTTCGTTTGAGAGCTTCTTGCAAAAGAGGCACGGCTTCTCGGAATTGCCCCATTAACCCATACGCAAACGCGAGTTGGCCCAAATAGGTCCCCGGATACTTGGGATTCAGACGCATGGCTTTTCCCACCAATTTGCTGGCTTCCTCTGGTTTCCCGGCAAAACTCAGCACATCGGCGAGCCAAATATAGCCATCCGCCCAATTCGGATCGAGTGCGATAGCACGTTCAGTTTCTACTTGAGCCTGATCAAGCTGTTGTTTCCTCATGTATACTTGCCCCAAGAGGCTATGGGCTCGTGGAGAAGTGGCATCGAGACTTATTGCTTTCTGTAAAACGCGGACAGCCTCCTCTAAAGTGCTAACCTCTGGACTCCATTGATAGAACCACTCTAGCCAGTAGGTCGCACCCAGGACCGCATACGCCTGAGCATACTGGGGGTCCAACGCCAAAGCTTTCTTATACATTTGCCGTGCTTGCAGGATTCCTTCTTTGGTCAACTGTAAAAAAGAGGCAAACCCACGGAGGTAGAAATCGTAGGCCTCGATATTGTCTGTAGTCTTACGCACCAGAACTCCTTGTTCCCATAAGGTGAGCTGGAGTTTCAACGTCGTCACGATCTTCTGCACGATCTCATCTTGCAGCGCGAAGATATCCTTGAACGGACGATCGAAGCGTTCGGCCCAGAGATGCTCTCCTGTCGTGGCGTCGATCAATTGCGCGGTAATACGCACCTGCTTGTCGGCTTTGCGTACGCTGCCCTCTAGGACATACCGTACCCCCAACTCTTTGCTAACTTCTTGCACTTTCACTGCTTTGCCTTTGTAGGTAAATGCCGAATTCCGAGCGATAGCGAAGAGACTGGAGATCCTAGAGAGGCTCGAGGTGATGTCCTCGGTGATGCCGTCGCTGAAATACTCTTGCTCAGGGTCATTGCTCATGTTGACAAAGGGCATGATGGCGATGGAGGGTTTGTCTGGGAGAGGCAACGCCGCTGGCGCGGCGGCAGTCCTGAGGGCTGAGTCCTGAGGGCTGAGTGGAGGACGCCAGAAAGATCGCCCTGCCAAGAGCCCTCCTGCCAAGAGTAGCAGTCCCGCTAACGCTAGACGATGCGCGGGGCGCACGCGACGCGAGAGCTTCAGGCGTTGCACTTGCAACTTCTGGCGCATGCCTGTGAGCGCTTCGGGTAGCAAGGCATAGATCTGAAATCGCTCAGCGATGTTCTTCAATTGCGGGCGGCCCAACGAGACGACTGTCCCCATATCCAGCTTCTTGA
>CAYTVL010000138.1:0-7310 GCA_964441775.1 uncultured Enterobacteriaceae bacterium | reverse complement strand
AGGGCACTCATTGAGCTACTCGTCTCATAAGACCCCGGAATCCAATAAGAGCGTCGAAACTAACGAGGGCAGCGATGACGTTGTGCCACGTCAGTCCGTCGACATAGGCGGCACGAAATGCCGAGACGTAGGTGGCCTCTCGAGCAAGCTTTCCTTGCAGTTCCGGCCAGGTGGTGTTCATGACCGCAGGGTTGCGCAGGAGTTGCTCCGCATGAGCTTCGAGTGTGTGCGTCCTCCCATCCCAGTTAAACCAAAAGTTCAGCCCGACGTTGAAAATCGTCGGTGTATTCCGGAGGCGTGACAGACCGTTCAGGGCCATAGCGCGCGGCCATCCGTCCATGCCGCCGCGATCTAGTGGATGGCAGGTCGCACACGACTGCTGATTGTCATGAGAGAGTTGCGGGTCATGAAACAGCCGTTCTCCCAACTGCGTTTGCGGTGTAAGCGCTACGACAGGAAGGGGAATCGGCGTCAGCGGTTCCTGAGCCCCTTGCCCTGGTGTGACTAGAGACGGAGCGGGGAGAGGTTCTCCTACCCCCATGCCTCCGAATACTAGGGCCAGAGTGAGACTGCATGCCAGTCGGAGACTCCACACCGACAGCAGGATCGTAGGACGAGTCCCCAACGAGGGAAATTCCGACAACGGCACATAGATTCTCATGAAACTTTCTTCTCTTACTGTTCTCAAAGAAATTTTTGATTACATTGTTGGCCATGGGATTTGGCCCAAATATAGCGAAGCTGACATGAGGAGCAAACTAAGCGGGCTTTTGGCCAGCGTGATAGCCAATTTTGGTTCGTAGCAGTCCGACCAACGGCTGATTATTTCGCTTTTTCGATTGACGGGACGAAATCATCGACGTTCAAAGCGACAGGCCCCCCTTTTTTGGAGTTTGAGACGTTGTCTGGTGCTGCGTAAAAAAAACGCTTTTGTCGTGAGCTTCACATGAAGTGACTACCTGTTTTTCCAGGAAATTTGATAATTATGGTCACTGAAAGTGTGGCTACATACGCCAAAAATGCCCGAGCACCACGCAACTTCACAAACTCACACAGGGGGCTCAGGCGTTCAGATAATGGTCCGCGTACCAATGCGCAATCTCGCTGCCGGTCGCCAGCCAGACCTCTTTATGGCGACAGATGTAGTCGAGCGCTTGGACGAAGTATTTATGGCGATGGGGAACACTGATGAGAAAGGGATGCAGGGCAATCGCCATCACTCGACCCTGTGTCTTCCCCTCCTCGTAGAGCACGTCGAATTGATCCTTGATCGCTTGCAGAAAGTCCGCCCCACTGTTCCCCTTCCCCAGGAAAAAAGGAATGTCGTTGAGCTCAACGGAGTACGGCATGGACAGCAACTGCCCGGTCTTCACGTGCATCCCATACGGCTGGTCATCGTTACACCAGTCGCACAGGTAGAGAATCCCTTCCTCAGCCAGCAGATCTGGTGTGATTAACGTTTCTGCCAAGGCTGGTCCTAACCATCCCTCTGGAGCTTTGCCCACCGATCGCGTGAGGGTGTGGATCGTGTCGCGGATCATGTTTCGCTCCGCCTCTTCCGTGAGCCCAGCGAGCAACTGCGAGTTGGTCATGCCGTGGCCCATAAACTCCCAGTTTCTCTTGTTGCCTTCTTCGATAATGATCGGATAGTGCTCACACACCGCCGCATTGAGCGCCACTGTGGCCCGCAGGCCATAGTGGTCCAGCGCCTCCATCAGCCTCCACACGCCGACTCTGACCCCATACTCGCGCCATCCATAGTTCAGGACATCAGGCACCACGTTGAGAGGAAAGAGCGACGTCCCCGGCAGATCAAACGCAAAGTGCTCAATGTTGGGGATGATCCACACGGCGACCCTGGCTCCGTGTGGCCATCTTAGTGGTTGTCTCTTGATTATAGGGGAGTAGTCGAAGCGGTGATGATCCATATCCATCTCCTCTCTCTGTCAGCTCTACAGCCTGCAGAGCAGCCGGCGCTGTAGCACAGTGTTCGAATCCTACCATAGCGTGAAACCTGCGCATGAGGAAAAGGCTAGGCAGGTGGTAACAAGGTGTTGCGGGCAGTGTCACCGGAAGGATAACTAAATGTGACATTCTACCATAGAGGATAGGCAAAAACAGCCTGACCGCCAGAGATCGTGGTCATGTCAGGCTGTGATCTGTGAAGGTGACACTGCCATTGTCACTCCTGCGTCATCCCAGACTAGAGTAAGGGTGCTCACGAACAGCGCGTCATGAACGCCTCGGGCAGATTCTTCTCATACAAGAACACACTGCGCCCTAATTGATCCGCGGTCCAGGTAATCGGCTCATCATCAGGGTCAGGCCGGGAGGCGTCTTGGAAGAACTCAAACCGATTACCCGAGGGATCAAAGAAATAGACGGTAAACCCCCGCGTGATCGCGTGCCGTGTTGGCCCAATCTCCATCTCCACGTCATGCATCGATAAGATATCCGCCGCGCGACGAATCTCCGTCCAGTCATCGGCACGAAAGCCGATATGATGCAGTTTGGTGTCTGGCCCTTTGAGAATCGAAATGTTGTGCGTGGTGTTCGCCGTGGCATAGAGCCACGCCGCCAGCATCGTCCCGCTGTCATCTACTACTCGCTCGCTGATGCGAAAGCCGAGCACGTCAGTAAAGAAGGCGATGGTCTTGGCAGGATCGTCCGCCGGCAGACTCAGGTGATCTACCCGGGGTGGGGAGAGGCGATTCCAGGTCATGTCTTTAGGCCAAGGGGTAAAGGGATTCACCCGTGGCATACCGTTGCCGACTTTCTCCATCTGCGCATAGAGTTCCACTATCTGGCCGCTGGGAATCGGAAAACGGAGGGCGGGACCCCGGGCGACATCGTAAGGAAGGTAGGCGGTTTCCACCCCGGCAGTTTCGAGTTTGCGTCGATAGTGGTCCAGGTCTTGAGCACTCTCCACTTTGAAGGCGACGCGCTCAATCCCAGCTCTGGTGTCCTGTTTGAGAATCAGCGAGTGATGATCTTGCTCATCCCAACATTTGAAGTACGCTTTCCCATTCTCTCGCGTCGTCTCCACTAACCCCACGACGTCGCGCCAAAACTGGCAGTCACGGTCAAGATCGAGACTGCGCACTTCCACATACCCGACACGCCAAACGCTCATGGTGATGTCCTCCTATGGTGTAGTTGATACTCCACTGAGAGCGATTTGCAATGGTCACGAGACCTAGGTGGCGCAGGGGGTGTGAGAAAGGGTTGTGTCGCAAAGTTTGCATGAGGACGAGCGCAATATTCACTTTTAGTGATCTACGCAGCCAAAGCAGAGAATTGCGCGGCTGGCGTTTGGGGCACGTTCTCAGGTGTCAGCAACTGTCCTTTGCGAATTGCGTGCATGACCTCTATGCCCGCGATGGTACAGCGGGCGGTCCAAAACGATTTGAATCCTCACTTCGGCCCCACTTTGCGTTTCACCGCGCGATGATCCTGCTCTACGATATTGTTGAGATATTTCGAGTGGCGGATAATGCTCGCGGTCGGCATTGTCAACTTGTTCCCACCGATGTGAGCACGGAGTAGAGAGGTAGGAGGTCTCCACCGTACTCTGCCCTCAGGCAGCTATGGACAGGGCGGTGATCTCTTGCCAGGTCTGGAAGCGTTTCCGCAATTCTTGCCGGTATGCGGGCGCGGCAAACCGATGCCGGCGCGGACGGAAGTGTTGGGCGATAGGGCCATAGGCGGAGAGAAACCGTTGGGCGTGCCCCGCAGACTTGAACCGTTGCATCCGGTGCTCGGGCTGACGGGTAGGTTGGTGCGAGTTTTCCGCCCGATTATTGAGATACCGGTGCTGGCGATGGTCCACCCCGGGGAGGATCTCGCACTTGGCGGCTCCGTAGCTCTTGAGTTTGTCAGTGACGATGACGAGGGGTACGTAGGCCAATCCCTTGAGCAGTGTACGGAAGAACTTCTTCGCGGCCGGCTTATCCCGCCGACGTTGGACCAGGATATCGAGGACGTTCCCGTCTTGATCCACGGCTCGCCACAGATAGTGACGCTCGCCCTTCATCGTGAGCACCATTTCATCGAGGTGCCATTTGTCGCCGGGTCGCGGACGTCGGCGACGCAGTTGATTGGCATAGTCTTGGCCAAACTTCCGGCACCACTGGCGGATCGCCTCATAGGTGACGACGACTCCGCGTTCCAGTAGTATCTCTTCGACGTCGCGAAAGCTTAGACAGAACCGGAAGTAGAGCCACACGGCGTGACTGATGATCTCGACAGGAAACCGGTGATTCTTATATTTTGTCGAAACAGGTGGTGCGTCCATACTGTAACTTTGTCACACTGTGTGAGACCTAGCAAGTTGACAATGCCTCTTTACTCATTCTTCCTCCAAGGAAGGAAAGAGGGCTACACATTTTTCGCAGGAGTCAGGAACTCTGGGCAGTGATGCTCACCCTGGGACTGCTTGTGAGTGCGTGCGGAACGCACCAGAAAGCTCCCATTTTGCAACCAAACATGCTGGCTTCGAAGCAGCAAGCTGGAGCCCAATCCAATCTCCAGGTTGCATACGCAGCACTTCCGCTTGCCTTCGAGGCTAACCAGGGGCAAACAGACGAACGTGTCGATTTTCTTGCCCGCGGCCGGGGCTACATGGTGTTCTTAACCTCGACCGAAGCGGTGTTTGCTTTACCGCAGAATCCGACAGCCCAGCGCCAAGAGCATAGAGTAGCAACGCACCATCCACAGCTTTCAGACTCCGGACCGCGCACTACGGACTCCGGACTCATCCTCCGTATGCAGCTCGTGGGGGCCAATGTGAACCCTCGCGGCGCCGGGGGAAAAGAGCTACCGGGGAAGGTCCATTATTTCCGCGGTAATGATCCGCAAAAGTGGCGCACCAACATTCCCACCTACGCCAAAGTCAAGTATCAGGAGGTGTACCCTGGCGTTGATCTGGTCTACTATGGCAATCAGCGCCAGCTGGAATATGACTTTGTTATCGCTCCTGGAGTAGACCCCAGGATTATCCGACTCGCTTTTGCCGACCTGGGCGAGACGTCCTTCCGCATCGACCTGAACGGTGACCTGATACTCGGGGTTGCCGGCGGAGAAGTTCGGCTGCTCGCACCTCACGTGTATCAAGAGAGTGACGGAGTGAAGCACGCGATCTCTGGTCGCTATGTGCTCCCTCGTTCCGCAACGACGGACTCCGGCTTCCATGAGGTTGGCTTTGAAGTGGCTGCCTATGACCTCAGCAAGCCGCTTATTATCGATCCGGTCTTGTCCTACTCCAGTTTTCTGGGTGGTAGTGGCCTTGAGACTGGCGATAATGGAGTGGGAAATCCGTTTGGTAATCTCACCGTAGACTCTGCGGGCAATGCCTATGTGGTCGGTTCTACTTCTTCGGTCGATTTCCCTACGGTGAGCCCTCTCCAAGCCTCACTCGGGGGCGGTACTGATGCCTTCATCACAAAGGTGAAACCTGATGGCACTGGGCTGCTTTCCTCTACCTACTTGGGTGGGAGCGGGAGTGATGTCGCATTGAATATCGCATTGGATTCCTCCGGTGCCTATATCACAGGATATACGTGCTCATCTGATTTCCCAACCTGGCATCCTCTCCAAGCGTCCCTTGGGGGAAACTGTGATGCGTTCATCACGAAAATGAACCTTGGGGTGACTATGCTACTCTTTTCTACCTACCTGGGCGGCAGTGGCAATGACGATGGTCATGGGATCGCGGTCGACTCCTCGGGCAACGTCTACGTCACAGGAACTGGCGATCCCGCCACGTTCCCTACAACCCCAGGGGCGTTTCAGGATTCGCCCGGGGGTTCTGCTTTCGTGGCGAAGCTGAATGCCACGGCTACAGCTCTGGTCTACTCGGGGTTTCTGGGCGGCCGCGATGGTCTCGACATCGCCGTCGATGCCTCCGGCAGCGCCTATGTGACAGGAATCACGTACGCTGATGCCCACTTCCCGACCCCGGGGGCGCTCCAGACGACCTATGGGGGCGGCATTAGCGATGGTTTCGTGGCGAAGGTGAATCCCACCGGCTCCGCGCGCGCCTACTTTAGCTACCTGGGCGGCAGCGCCTCAGATGACAACGGGTACGCCATCGCGGTCGACTCCTCCGGGAATGCCTACGTGACAGGATCAACCCAATCGTCCGATTTCCCTATTACCCCAGGAGCCTTTCAGACGACGAAAAAAGGCATCTGGAATGTCTTCGTGACCAAAGTGAATCCCAGCGGGACGGCCATGGTCTACTCTACCTACATTGGTGGCAGCACCCCCTATGCTGGAGACTATGGGAACGAAATCGTCCTGGACTCCGCTGGCAGCGCCTATATAACAGGGCAGACTGGTTCACCGGACTTCCCGACGACTCCGGACGCCTTCCAGCTCGCGTATGGAGGCGGTTCGTCTGACGCCTACGTCGCGAAGCTGAAGCCCGATGGTTCTGGTCTGGTCTACTCTTCGTACCTCGGTGGCAAGGGTGCAGAAATCGCCTTTGGAATTGGTCTTGATGCTTCTGGCAACGCGTATGTGGCAGGGACGAGTTATGTGGGAGGGACTACGAATGCAAACGATTTCCCCACGGTGAATCCCTTCCAGGCGACGTACGGCGGAGGGAGCGCCGATGCGTTCGTGGCTAAATTCAGTTTTGTTACCTGCGGCGACGGTGTCGTCACCGGCGGTGAGCAGTGTGACGATGGTAATACCATCAATGGCGATGGCTGTTCTGCCATATGCAAAACGGAATACCTTTTCAACGGCTTCTTCCAGCCCATCGACAACGTCCCGGTTGTGAACGTAGCCAAAGCTGGCCAAGGCATCCCCGTGAAGTGGCACTTGACCACGGCGAGTGGTGCGCCCATCACCGATCCCGCCAGTTTCGTCAGTCTTTCCTCGGCCACAGTCCCGTGTGGGGCCTTTAGCGGCGGCACGGATGACATCGAGACGTACACGGGCACATCGGGCTTACAATCCCTCGGGAATGGGGACTGGCAATTTAACTGGACCACGCCGAAGAGCTATGCGGGCCAATGCCGTATCCTGCGGCTGAATCTCGCGGACCAAGCGGGCACGTCCTCTTCACGGACGGCCGACTTCAAGTTCAAGTAAGATTCGCCGCCATTCGGGGTGTTGCACATCGACTCTCTGGAAAGCCCCTTAGCCCTGGGTAGTGCGATCCTGGTAATGCTCTGCGTCATGCGTGTCGCAGAAAGGCCCTGATTGTCCAAGATGTTATAGTCTTCCTTTTTCTGGCCAGCATTACCTTGACGCTCTTATTGGATTCCGGGGTCTTATGAGACGAGTAGCTCAATGAGTGCCCT
>CAYTVL010000137.1:0-7368 GCA_964441775.1 uncultured Enterobacteriaceae bacterium | reverse complement strand
CATAAATTCCGCCGCCGAGAACGCATTCTGCCCACCGCCATAAACGAACCCCGCGGCGGCTTGCTGTGCTTTCTCCTCAGTCTCCCCCACGGCCGTCGCGACCATATAGCCGAAATTCTCTGGCCCGGCTTGATAGCCATGCTTGGCCGCTTCGTTCGCGTAGAAGTCCCACAGCTCGCACGTGGGCACCAGGGGTGTGCCGAGTCCGATATAGGGATACCGATGCGCAGCGCACCACTCGACGGTCTCCGGGCTCAGCGTCCCTGGAATCCACATGGGTGGATGGGGCTTTTGGTAGGGCAGGGCCCACGGATTGACGTGGCGATAATGAAAATGCTTTCCCTCGTAGCGCCACGGCCCGGGTCGTGTCCAGGCCTGCACGATAAAATCGTGTGCTTCGTTGAACAACTCGCGGTTGTATGCAGGATTGGCATTATTGAAGAATTGCTCGCTGCCCGCGCCGCGCACCCAGCCGGTGACCAGTCTACCGCGCGAGATCAGATCGATCTCGGCCAGCTCTTCGGCCATCCGTAGCGGATGCTTGATAACCGGCAGCGGATTACCAATCAACACCAGACGAGCGCGCCGGGTGCGATAGGCCAGAATGGCCGCCTCAACGTTCATCACCGACCCCATGCAGATAGGGTTGCCGTGATGTTCATTGAGAGCGAGGACGTCGAAGCCGAGGTCCTCGGCGTAGCAATATTCGTCGAGGTAGTAATGGTAGTCAGCCGCCGCTTTTTCGCGGTCGAAATGCTCGTTCGAGACGGCGAAGAAGGCGCGATTTTTCAAAATCAGCTCTTCAGGCAGCCAGCGATACGGCCGTTCGGTGAAATATCCGACTTGCATCAGGTTGTTCCTCGATTGATGTTGTTCAGCTCAGGCATTCTTTATACGGTCCGCAACCACTCATCGCCCTGGTCAGGCAGTTGTACTCCGCCGCGACGGGGGTCGTCAACTCGGACGGGGGTTTGCGCAGCGAGTTTCCCTTCAAGGCAATAGTGGCAATTGCTGACGGGACGTACAAAGTAACCGCTGCTTGCGGTGTAACAGAATCTTGTGTACGTTGCAGACGGGAATGCGTACTGCAACAGCCCAGGGCCGTGTTTAGCTGAAAGCGCGGAAATCCTCGCGGAAATGCTCCATCCGCAAGAGTGTGCTGGCCTGGCCCCGGCAGGAGCATACATCCGGCTCTAATACCTCTTGCGCATCTTGTTATGAAAAAGCCGCGTATCACCATAGAACCGCACGCTCCGGAGAATGAGAAAGAGTTCGTCCGCGAGGCGCTCAGTCTGTACAGCGTGGCCAAGACGGGAGACGATGAATACTATCCCGTCGCCGTCTTCTTGCGCGATGCGAACAACGAAGTTCTTGGCGGGATTCTTGGTGAAATTTGGGGCGACTGGATGTACGTCTCGCATGTGTGGTTAGCCGCGCCGTATCGACGCAGCGGATATGGAAGCAAGCTACTTGCGACAGCAGAACACTACGCAATGGAGAAAGGCTGTCATAATGCTTGGTTGACGACCGCCAGCTTTCAAGCGCGACCATTCTACGAGAAGCTCGGCTACGAACTCTTCGCCACGCTCGATGAATTCCCTCCTGGGCATCAGCTTTACTTTTTGAAAAAGCGTCTTTCTGCGCCACGTACCGCCACCGCCAAGCCTCGCCGCGTCAGTTAACCAGGCCCCAGCCGAACCTGGCTTTGGGCAAGCTTCGGGTCTGCAACAGCGATGTTGCACCACCGCAACTCGCGGCTTGCTCCTCTTTCCTTCTCTCTTTTACGGACCCGCTGAAAAGCGGTCAGTTTTCAGCTCCAGAGTCTTGGCGCCCGCCTTGCTCTTTCTTGTCAGCAGGTCGGACAAATCTTGAGGAGGTATCGCTCATGCAGAACGTACACAATATGGAATCCTTGGGTGGACAGAGACAGTCGTTGACGCCGCTACGGGTCACAGTGGTACAGCCTTCGGCCTGGGAACGACTGAAGGCGAAGGTAGATCAGGCGCTCTCGCAGGCTCCGGTTGCCGAGGCCGTCTTCGGTGCAGTCACGGTTGTTCTTGCGGCGGGGCTTTTCCTCAGTTTCGCGCGGGCCCTGGCGCACTATACGATCATCCCCATCCCGTAACGGTGGAGTTCAAGAAGAGCTGTCTTCTTTTCTGACAGAGAGGAGGAGCGATTATGACACACTGGATCATGTTTGCGGCGGTAGCTGTTCCCTTATTCGTCTTTACCGGATGTGGGGGTATTACTCGTTCTTTGTACAACAGTCCGTGGCGTGCGCGCTGGCAACAACCTGAGAGAGTGATGCAATCGTTAGCGATCCAGCCTGGCGCGCACGTAGCCGACCTTGGCGCCGGCGGCGGCTACTTTACGTTTCGTCTGGCGGATGCTGTCGGTCCCGCCGGCAAAGTCTACGCGGTTGATATTGACAAGGGGAATCTTGACTACATCGCGCGAGAGGCGAGAGCGCAAGGCTACACCAACGTTGAAACCATCCTGGCTAAGGTCGATGATCCGCTGTTGCCACCGCACGACGTCGATTTGATCTTTACCTGCAACGTCTATCATCACCTGCAAAACCGAGCCGACTACTTCAAATCTGCGGCTCGATATCTTAACCCGGAGGGGCGTGTCGCGATTATTGACCTTAATAAAGCCGGAGTGGGTTGGGTTCACCGACTCTTTCTCTTTGGCCACTGGACGCCGAAAGAAACGACGCGTGAAGAATTGACCACTGCTGGATACGCCTTGACGAATGATTTCACCTTTTTAGAACGGCAAACGTTTCAGATGTTCAAGAAAAACTCGTAACACATGTGGAAAGCTGGAGTCGTGCGGCAGCCCTTACACGCTCCGGCGCCTCCTTTCTTGCATTCTCTCGTTTTTCTCTCAATGATGACGAAATCGGACTTATAGATGACAGCGACAGCGGCATGGGTAGGTGCTCCTCATGACTGAATTCGCATATCTTCTGGCTGCTTTTGCTTTTCTTGTGGGGACTTTTCTCTATGGGCTCCTTGTCCTCCTCGTGTGGCAAAAGAGCACGAAGAATGAAAAAGACTGGGTGTTTCTGTTCGCCATGATGGCGTTGGCGGTGTGGTGTCTGGCCAACGCGCTAGCCGCTGCGCTCGGCACTGTGCTTGAGAACCCCCATAATACTTTTGAGCTGTTGCTGCTGCAAATCGCCTATCCAGTGCTTTACACTGTCCCACCCGCCATCCGCCATACTATGGTGCTGAGTCAACTCGCCCAACGCGGCTGGCGTAAAGGGATGAACGTGGTACTCAACTATCTGGGCATCGCTCCGGTCGTTGTTCATTTGCTGATGTCTTCACGTCCTTTACCGGAGCATTATGGGCCCGCGTTCTCCGGCCTC
Organism: uncultured Enterobacteriaceae bacterium; assembly: GCA_964441775.1. Lineage (GTDB taxonomy): Bacteria > Desulfobacterota > Binatia > Bin18 > Bin18 > SYOC01. Next base: position 3,992 of record CAYTVL010000137.1, on the reverse strand, counting down.
TTGTTCGTGTACCTTCCGCTCACGATGTTCGAGATTCGGAAACGGCAAGAGCTGCACGCCCGCTACGTGCAGCACCCGGAGGCACGGTTGGTGATTTGGGGTGGTATGGGCGGCGCGCTGGTGTTAGCGGCTCTTTCGTCTTTTTTGTGCCCGTTTTACCCGAAACAAGCAGCTCTCATCGGACTCCTGGGAAAATTTGGGGCCCTCCCGCCAGCGTTAGCTATCGCCTACGGCGTACTGCGTTATCGCTTTATGGATGTTGTACTGACGCGAGGCCTCCTCTACTCGGCGCTGGGAGCGTTCTTCATTGGTCTCTACGTGTTGCTGGTGCAATACGGTGGGCAATGGTTCTTCCCGCTCGCGGGCTCGCATCGCGTCGCCTTTGCTGTCAGTGTCTTGGCGCTGTTACTCACGTCACACTTTCTTTTCCACATGGCGCGAGATGGCTTGCAGAAAGCCATTGCCCGCAGCTTCTTTCGCCACCATCGGCGCAGTGCTGAGATCTTAAAGGGGTTTAGCCAAACTTTGACAGCGTGGTCAGACCTCGACGGGCTGTGTCGGAGTTTTACGGAACGAGTGACAGAAAGCCTCAGGCTCTCGCAAGGAGCCATCCTTTTCGCGGACGGCACTGCCCACCGTGGAGCGCCTTCTTTCCAGCCTTCTGCCTGGACTGAAGACGAGCTTGCCCGGCTTTCTCCTTTGCTAGTCGCAAAAGGTCTCCGCCCACTCGTCGTTGACGAGTTAGCAGAAAGCGCATTGAAGACAAGCTGCGGTGAAAAAGGCATCGGACTGATCCTGCCGCTCGCGTGCCGTGAACAGCGCGCTTGGTTGCTGCTGGGCGGGAAAAGTTCCCGGCGGCCCTTCTTGAGTCAGGAGATCGCATTGCTCGAAGTTGTCTGCGGGCAACTTGCGGTGGCGATTGACAATATCTTCTTGATTAGAGCAAAAATTGCGCTTGAACGGGAAATGCAACACCGGGAAAAGCTAGTAGCCATCGGTCAGTTGGCCGCCACAGTGGCGCATGAGATTCGCAATCCAATCACCGGGGCCAAGTGTCTACTCCAGCAAGTCGCAGAAGAACTGGATGGCGTCCCACAAAGCAAAGAATACATTCAGCTTGCACTCGAAGACTTGGAGCGCGTGGAACAAAGCGTGAGTCAATTGCTGACCTTCGCGCGCAAAGAAGAGTTTTCCTTCTTCGAGTCCGATGTCACGGACCTGGTGCGCGCCACCCTGGGTCGGTTTGTTGAACAAAAGCAAAATGGCAACCTGTACTGTTGGCTACAAGACGCAGCTCCAGTGCTGGCGACGGTTGACGAAGAAAAAATCCGTCGCGTCCTGTTGAACCTACTTGAGAATGCGGCGGACGCAGTCAACGGCAATGGAGAGATTGTGGTGCGCGTCGCCGCTGCGGGGCCCCAACTGCAACTGCAAGTCGTTGACAATGGCAAAGGGTTAACACTGGAAGAGCAAGAGAAAATTTTTGAACCGTTTTTCACCACGAAAGAGAAAGGAACCGGACTGGGGCTCGCCATCGCCAAGAAGATTGTTGAAGGTCATGGCGGGGCTCTCACGGTGACCAGCGCCCTCAACCAGGGCACGACCTTCACGATGACGCTGCCACGACAGCGAGTCGCGACAAAGGCGGCGGCATGAAGCAGACGATCCTCATCGTTGACGACGAACGCTCGATCCGCGTAGGGCTCAATGGTCTCCTTTCCAAGGAAGGCTATGAAGTCTCGCTGGCGGAAAACGGGGCCGAAGCGCTTCGTATGCTCGTCAGTCAACCCTTTGATCTCGTGCTGACCGACTTGCGTATGCCAGGCCTTGATGGTGTGAGTCTCCTCAAACAGGTCAAGACGCAGTATCCAGATGTGGTTGTCATCATGATGACCGCTTACGGTTCGGAGAAGATTGCGGTTGAGGCGATGAAGGCCGGCGCTTATGACTACTTGGTAAAACCATTTGACAATGATGAAGTTAGAATCATCCTCCAGCAAGCGCTAGAGCAGGCTGCCTTGCGTCGTGAAGTGCGGCAACTGCGCGAGCGTTGCGAGGCAGCGTTTCGTTTCGAGCGCATGATCGGGTCCAGCCCCGCCATGCAACGTGTGTTTGACGTGGTGAAGAAAGTCGCACCGACAGACTTGACCGTGCTCATCACCGGTGAAAGCGGCACGGGAAAAGAACTCATTGCCAACGCCTTGCACCAAAACAGCCCGCGCAAGAACGGCCCGTTCATCAAAGTCAACTGCGCCGCCATGACTCGCGAGCTGGTGGAATCCGAACTCTTCGGCCACGAAAAAGGAGCGTTCACCGGCGCGGTAGCGCTGCGGGAAGGCAAGTTCGAGGCGGCGGACGGCGGCACGCTTTTCCTTGACGAAATCGGCGACATGAGCCAGGACACCCAAGCTAAAGTGCTGCGTGTGCTGCAAGAGCGCGAGTTTGAACGCGTGGGCGGGAATCGAACCATCAAAGTTGAGGTTCGCGTGCTGGCGGCGACCAATCGTAACCTCCAACAGATGGTGCAAGAGGGAAAATTTCGCGAGGATTTATTCTACCGGCTCAATGTCGTTCCTATCCTGCTGCCGCCGCTACGTGAGCGACGAGAGGACCTCCCTTTATTGGCCAGCCATTTTCTGCAAGAAGCGGCGACGCGTCCCGCGCGCAGCCCAGCCCTCTTGTCCGCTGACGCCTATGCCGTGCTCTTGAACGCCCCGTGGCCCGGCAACGTGCGCGAGCTGAAGAACGTGATTGAAGCCGCAGCGGTCCTGTCGCCAGGACCGGAGATTCAAGCAACTGATCTTCACATCGGTCAACAACTGAGCAACTCCACACCTCCTGCTACCTTCTCCTTCAAAGAAGCCAAACAACAAGTGATTGACGCCTTCGAACGTGACTTCATTACTCGCGCCCTTCGTCGGCATCACCACAATATCACCAAAGCGGCAGAAGAGATGGGAATGCTTCGTCAGCAGCTCCAACAGAAGGTTCGTGAGTTGGGGCTGAAGGACGGGGAAGAAAATTAACCTGCGCTCTTTGGCAGTGCGGGATTGTGCCGCGAATAAACACTCACGAAAAAACGCCGATAAAGACAAAGAGCGCGGCGCCATGCGAAAAGATTCAACTATCCCTGACCGAGACACTCATGCGACGACCCGCTGATTGGTTCTCCACGGCCACCGCACAATACACCTTGTGGGGAGCGCTCTTCGGCGGTTGTTTCCCGATCGTGGCAACGCTGTTAGATCTGTTTGTCCAAGGGCAGCCCCTATCCTTGAGCGCCATTCTTGCCGTGCAAGCCTTGCAGCCCCTGCATTGGATCATTGACACCGCCCCGTTTTTTCTCGGGCTCTTTGCTGCTTTAGGGGGCAGACGGCAGGATCTTTTGCACAAATATAGTGCTAATCTCGACCGTCTGGTTGCGCTGCGCACCGTCGAACTTGCGAACAAAACCGAACAATTGCAGGCTGAAATCGCCACGCGGACCATTACCGAAGAGACGCTACGCAGGAACGAGGAACAGTTCCGTACGCTGGCAACATTAGCGCCGATCGGCATTTTTCTGACCAATGCTCTCGGCCAGTGCCTGTACGTTAACCCTCGCTGGCAAGCCCTTGCAGAGATGGCGCTGGAGGACGTACAGCAACATGGCTGGATGCAAGCGATCGTCTCTGAAGATCGGGGGAGGGTGCTCACCGAGTGGGAAGCGTGCTTCTCGGAAGGACGTGAGTATGAGGGAGAGTTCCGCTTCCAACATGCCGACGGCGAAGTACGGTGGGTGCAGGCGCGTGCGATACCGATACGGTCTGATGACAAAACAGTAGGTGGGTATGTCGGCATTATTGAGGACATGACCGAACACCGTCGGGTAGAAGTATCCTTGCGGCAAGCGAAGGCGGAGGCCGAGTCCAGCAACCAGGCCAAATCAGCATTCCTCGCGACGATGAGTCATGAGATCCGCACGCCGATGAACGGGGTGATCGGCATGACGG
>CAYTVL010000136.1:0-7442 GCA_964441775.1 uncultured Enterobacteriaceae bacterium | reverse complement strand
CTTATGCTCAAACGAGTTGTGATGCTGATGATGCAAAGTGCATAACACTCTCTAGTGACACCGCCTGTGTCATCCGTTGCCGGGGGCGGAACCACTGCCGCACCTCCTCAAAGACTTGGCAAAACCGCGCCGCCGACTCCACCTTTCCGAACCCCTGCATGGGATAATAGCGTTGCTTGATTCCCCGATGGTCCTGCTCCAATCGGCTGTTCAGATAAGGATTGCGGCGGTGGAGGACCTGCCGCCCTAACGTTTCCCGCATCGCCCGCGGATAGGCGGGATGCCCATCAGTGGCACACGTTGCGGAGGCCGTCCCACGACTGCTAACGCTCGAGCAAAGCACTGCTTAGCCGCTTCCAAGTCACGGGTCTCACTCAACATGGCATCCAGTAAATTGCCCTCACGATCTATCGCGCGGTACAAGTAGCACCAGCGCCCTTGGACTTTGACGTAGGTTTCATCGGCATACCACGAGATTCCGCCTCGCCCACGGCGCTTGGCACGTAGCCGGTCAGCCAGTAGCGGCGCAAACCGTGCCTCCCAGTCTCGCACCGCCTCACGGGTAAAAATGAAACCGCGGGGCAAGAACATCTCCGCCAGGTCCCGCAGGCTCAATTTGTAGCGCACCCGCCACACCACGACAAGCAGCACGATGTCCGTAGGATACTCCAGGAAGTTAAAGGGTGTACCGGTCCTTTCATTGAAAAGCCGTTTGCAGACCTGGCAGCAAAACTTCCGATACCCGAGCGCTGTGCGTTGTGCTTGTTCCGTCGTAGAAGCGGCCCCACAATGCGGACACGCCATAGCTTCCTCCCCACACCTTCCCTCTGCTCCTCCTTATGACAGCACCGACAGAAGTGCAATGCCAAACTTCTCTCTGAGTTCTGACACTTTCAACATTGACAGTGAGACTAGGCCTAGGTGGGTTTAACGGCGCGGAGATGTATGGAGTTTACTTTTTTGATGAGATTCACACCATTGCAAAAGAATGCTTTCAACCTCCTCTAATCCCTTAACATCTTGTATATTGTACTCCGTTCTGAATGTATCTAAGACCACACGAATTACTCGTGCCGTATCTTTCGCACTTTGCATCTCTTTTATCAGTCCAAGCGGTGGGGTGTGTCCTGTAAGCCGTAACCCGGCCCCAATAGGCGCGAGAAATGTTTCAATTTCGTCCTGGATTTGAGGGTCATCGACAAACCATTCACAAATTGTAGCCATAGCCTTTTCCACTTTTCTGGCTAATGCTTTGTAGTCAGGTCGTCTAGTTTGATGTGGAATCTGAGGGGTCATTTGTCCTTGTTAATCTTATAGTTTCATTCGTTCAAGAAATATCGGCAGTTCGTGAAAATCTTTGATTTTTGATCCCTGGGTGACAGGAGAAAACCTCTGCGGACACAATTTTAGGGGGAAAATAGGGACGATCTTTATTTTTTAAGTGTATATTCGTTCGTAAGGGGTTTGGGAGGGTTCAGCATGAAAGACTCCGAAGATGGCTTGAAAAGCTGGCAGGAAATAAAAGAAGGCTGCAAGAATCTCTTCCTCAAGGCGGCCAGGGCCCCATCGAAATATGCCATAGAGCAAGCTTTTGAAAATTTGCAAAATGCGCTGTGCTCTAGAGCACAGGCGAAAATAGAGATAACGCCCGCGTGTCATCGATGGCCAGACTGGCGGGTGCAGATTGTTGCCTTAGAAGTAGCGGTAGAGGCAATTAGTCAAGCCTATGAGCGAACGGAAAGTCCTGATCCAAATGATTTCAGCAAAATCGTAGACCTTGCCTGCGCGGAGCTTGATGGGGAAAGAACAATCAGGGGAATATTGGCGGAACGGCTAGAACGGGAGATAGCAATAGACAGACTGCCTCCAGGTACTGCTTCATGGCAGAGATATTTTTGCTCTTTCATCCGTATTCTCGGAGATAGAATCAACGAAGCACAACGCACGCGAGGGAAAGGGAAACAGGAGGCGCTCAAATGGCATTGTCAACTTAAGGCTAACTAAATGTGATATAATACAATATAAGGTAGATAATAAAATAACGACCGCAATATGTTGTCGTCATTTCAGGCTGTGATCCATTAAGTTGACAATGCCAAGCCACATGAGGGAGTCAGATCCAGATCACCTCTAGTGACGATTACATCTAGCTTTCTCTGCCCGCAGCACCAACCAATTTCACAAACTCGAAGTTTTTAGAGAGCTTCGAGACCTTGCACGCGTTACGCCGGGGCACCGTGAAACTGCGCCCGCTGGTGCCTCGGTATCGATCGACTCGGGCATCAGTGCACGAGACCCAACGAGCCATAGTTGAGGCGATGGACGTTCTCGGCACACAGCTGAAAAAAGCTGCATAAGTGTGTCATGGCCCCTAGAGTGATGAGGCATCATGCCCTGGAGGTTCGCAGCACCAATCAATTTCACAAACTCACGGTGAGGCAGCCCCGGTTGATCAACGCACGATTGTAGGAACGCCAATTACGAATACGGTAGCGGAAGATCTGCGGAGTTCTTGCCAGAGAGGCACAGTAGCAACAACAGCCAAATGAGGGAATGTGCAACAACATCCCGACGCGGTATCAAAACTACGGAAGAGCCACAGGCTCACTGCCATTGATAAGCAGGTGGATCGGCAGGGCATAGGAGGCACGATAGGTGGAAGGCATAATGCCAAAAGCGTCCTTGAAAAATTCAAAGAGTTCTTCGATGCACCATATACCCTGCCCCCCATAAACAGCACGGCAGTTCTTCTCGGTGCCGGGCTGTTTTGTCGTAAGAGAACAGGGCTCGTTTGTAGGATAGGAACAACGAACGGAGTCCTTCGATTTTCACCGTCAGCGCATTTATTTTGCTGAAAGATAATCGAAGAGCGCTGGGCAAGACAGTCTTTCGCTGTCAAGATCAGAAGCTGTTGCCTCGATATCAAATTTCGCTAACCGCTTACTCAACGCATGTACCTGCCGCTTGAGTTCAACGACAGACCACACAATCCATATTGCCAACATGCAGACAATTGGTAGCCAGATCCATGCCATATCTTCAAGCCACATTGGTTTTCCCTCCTGATTGACTTTTTGTGCTACGCGTTATTTAGTTGCAGTTGTTGTTCAAGTGCAAGCATCTTTCAGGGACGGTTAACGATTAGTTACTAACATGTGACGATACCTAAATTTCAGTTTTAATAGGAGACCTGTACCGAGCTCACGTGATTCTCGCTCGATATTAGCGCATTTCTCCTACATTGGCCCTGTTCATCCATCCATAGAGAGTATTAAATAACGTGGGGATACAGTACGAATACCGCCGCTGATACCCAACCCTCGGCTTCTCTCGCACCAACTCCACCGACTCGCTGAGAAAGCAAACTGAATTGGTATGTAATTTCTGCCTTCTCTAGTTCAATAAGGAAATCTCGGGCGTGAATCTTCTGAAGATTATATTTGCTTTTTTGTTGGCGATCCTGCGTGCTCTTCTGTACGGCTGGATTTTCGGGCTGTGGCGGGTATTGCGAAACATCTGGGAGCATTGTCGGCGTGCGTGTGCAAAGGTTCGCTTACCGGGCAGGCAGGGCAAGGCGTCTCCAAAAGACTGCATCACTATCAGCGATCCGGCAATGAAGCGGCCGGATCCGCTTATCTATGATCAGTACTACCTAATGTCGTTAGGATTTGCGGTTACGTGGGACAACCCTGATATCTGGCTGGAGCTGGGAGGAGTGGTCGTCCCATCGGACCAGCTCCAGCCGAATACTACATATGACGTGGTCGCGCGAATCTGGAATGGCTCGACGGAAGGGGTTGTGGCAGGATTGCCAATCCATTTCTCGTATCTGAGTTTCGGAGCCGGAGTCCAAACCAATAAAGTCTTTCCTGGTCCTGATCTTTTGCATGTAGACCTAGGTGTCAAAGGCGGCCCACAGTGCCCCGCGTTAGCTAGGACGAAATGGACCACACCGCCAGCCGGGCATTACTGTTTGCAAGTGTCCTTCAGTTGGATCGATGATTACAATCCGTACAATAACCTCGGACAGGAGAACACCCAGGTAGGAACTTCCCATTCCCCAGTTTCATTCCAGTTTCAACTGCGTAACGCCAAGCGATTTGCCCAGACGTTCCGCTTTGAGACTGATTCTTATACCATCCCGCCCGTGCCTCCGTGCGGCGAAACCAGAAACCAGACCGAGGGCAGGCACACAGGGGCATTCCCCCAGCGTCCTTACGACCCGGTAAGGGTACCACTGCAGCATGATCGCCGTAACTATCCCTTGCCTCCAGACTGGAGTATCTCTTTTGCGCCGCAAAATCCACAGCTTGCTGCCGGGCAGGAGATTACTGTGATTGCCACCGTCAACCCACCGACGGGATTCGTTGGGCGTCAACCCATCAACGTCCACGTCTTTGGAGACTCTGGTCTAATGGGGGGAATGACCTTCTATGTAGAAGGCAGCTAGGAGCCCATATGGCTTATCGACAATTCACCAAATGTGTGGACATATCGAGTTTTGTCGGTTTCACCTGGGTGCAGTACGTGATGGCAGGTGGAGCCGCTGTGGCGGCCGCGGCGCTGGCACTTTTGCTAGGTGGTGCCTTCATCCCGGTATTGATGATTGCTGCCCTATCGGCGGTGATTGCGTATTGCCTGTGGTGGTTGTACGACAGGCTCATTTGTAACGGTGGCGATATCTGCGTGGTTGGGTTCGTACTCTCTGTGGAAACACCGGACGAGAAAACAGGCCTTGACAGTTTCGACACCGACTACAGCCTCAATCTCGTCCTCCCTCCTACCCTAGTAGGTGCTACCCGGGCCGAAGTCGAAGCGTCTCAGCCACTGGGTAGATTTATGCAAGAGCAGCCGGGTGTGGCCGGTTACTCGTTTGCGGGCTATCATCTACCATTTTCGGGAAACCTAGTGACCAAGTTTAGTAACGGCGATCCGCATGGAGGGCAGTTTGTCACAGACTGCATGCATGCTGAGTTTGAAGGCGGAGGTGTTTACGATTTGCTGCAAGCTGCCTATGCGGCGCTGGCGCTCGCCACTGCTGCCGCTGCGGTTTGCGCCGTCCCGATATTTGGTTGGATTGCGTGTCTTGTCCTCAGTGTCGCCGCTGGCTTGGTCACGCTAGGAGGGATTCTCAATGCCTTGAACGACACAGGAAATCCGAACGACGTGAATCCCAATATGACCCCTATCCATTCAGCTGGAGCACCGGACGGAAGCGGTGCTGACATCCTGGTGATAAAGGGAACCTGGGTCTACGATTCGGCGCACACAGGCTGGAACGAGATTCATCCCGTTAAGCACTGCCAGAAGATCGGGACCATGCTGAATCAGCAATGGAAAGAAATCCAGATCACCGTTGATGGAGATGCCCAATTCCAAGCTATTACCGACATTAAAGCATTTGTTGACGGCTGGTGTGACCTCGTCGATACTGTTACCTTGCCTGAAACTGTCGCTAATCAGGAGCTTCCCGAGAACCAGTGGACCATCCATCCCCTTGTCGACGGCTGTCAGCCCTCCAATAATCGGTAGTGTTCTCGAATTGAGTTTGCGAAGTTCTTTGGTGCTATGCTGACACTGTATCGGTAACAGCCATGAAGACACCCTAGAGGAAAGATCCTTCTCAGGCTGCTTTCTGTAGCTGGGCCCCTAACACGTTCATTGCCACCATCACTGCTCGTGTGGTTTCGTGAGGTGGTAGTGTTCAAAAGATGGACATTTGCCAAAATCGCTGCCAAGTTGAAGCGTCTTACGCCCCGGTCAATCAGTAAGGAGTGTGACATGACAGTGATTGCGGTTCGGTGTCCCGTTTGTGACAGTAACAACATCGTTAAACGAGGAAAAACAAACAACGGCAAGCAGCGCTATCTATGTCGGCGTGCGGCCTGCTCCCAGCGCACTTTTATCTTGGATTACACCAACCGGGGCTACTTGCCGTCGGTGAAGCGGCAGATTATCGATCTGGCCCTCAATGGTAGTGGGATTCGCGATACGGCCCGGGTCTTACGCATCAGCACTGATACCGTCTTGAGCGAACTGAAAAAAAGGCAGGGCAACTTGAGTTCGTCAACAGGGGGCTCTTGCAGCGGCGCAAGACCAACGACATAAAAGTGGGAATTCGCCGAGTTACCGCGGCGGAGGTCGACGAAATGTGGTCATATGTCGGCAAGAAGAAAGAACCACGGTGGCTCTGGCACGCCATTGATCATCATAGCGGCGCAGTCTTGGCATATGTGTTTGGCCGGCGCAAAGATGCAGTGTTGCAAGAGTTGAAGAAACTTCTACAACCGTTTGGGATCAACCGCTTCTACACCGATCACTGGGGCGCGTATGCACGGCAGCTAGACAGTATGCAACACTTTCCTAGCAAGCGACGAACCCAGACGATCGAACGCAAGCATCTCACGCTCCGGACACGGCTCAAACGGTTGGCGCGGAAAACGATTTGCTTCTCCAGATCCGTGCAGATGCATGACCTGGTAATCGGGTTGTTCGTGAATCGCTATGAGTTCGGATTGCCTCTGTAACTTTAAGTGTTATCCACCTTTAGAACATCACCGTTATCGTCACACTCGACTCTTGCGTGCTGACAGCCCTTCTGGGAGTCGCAGAAATCATCGGTGCAGAGGTGGTTATCCTCACAGCTGATGTCGAGGTATTCACAGCCGATGGAGCTGTCACACAACTCAGTGGTGCAGGCGTTGTGATCGTCACAGTCCAGCTCGCCCGGCTCGCACTTGCTACTCGCGGGATTACACACATTGGGTGCGCACACGTCCTCTGAGGGCACACAGGTGACGGTAACCGGAGGCTGCAAGTTCTGGTGGCGGTATCGCACACATCGGTCGTACAAAAATGTGATCATCGCAGTCCGCCGCGCTCTGGCAACAACCGGGCACGGCTTGCCCCACACACCCACCCCCGACGCAGGTATCGCCCATTGTACAGACTTGCCCGTCATTACAGGATCGTGAGACCGGCGTGTAGACACAGCCTTCTTTGGGGTTACAGGAGTCATCTGTGCACACGTTCGTATCATCACAGTTGATGGTGGTATGCGCGCAGTAGCCGCCCAGTGCAATCCGCGGGAAGCAAGGTCAGGGAGAGAGAAAAAAAGAGGCAGTGGAAAGGAGGGGAACCACCGCCTCTTGGAGGGAAACCGGGCTCCTTCTCTGAGCGCAGGGCGTACCACGAGGAGAAACGGCGATCCCCGGCGATCTCCGGAGGAGTCATTGAGTGTGGAGGCGCTTTCTCCGGGCCTCGCAGTCGCGGGGCCCCCCCGTGGCAAGCGGAGGGAACAGAGTCCGGGCTGAGGGGCTCTTCGCCAGCACGCTCGCCAGGGGCGTCGCTCGGGGGTGGTCGAGCCAAGACCAGAGGCCTCGACTCCGATCATGTCCTAGTATGCCTGGAAAAAGGTGGGAGTAGACGGGAGGCGCTTCTGG
>CAYTVL010000135.1:0-7590 GCA_964441775.1 uncultured Enterobacteriaceae bacterium | reverse complement strand
CATCTGCTCTTGGTTTTTCATCGTGGTATCAAGGGTAGGTGAATGGAGTGCTAACTGCTCTGCTGTCTCTCGCAAGCAGTCAGAGAAGGGTGCTAACACCCCGCCAAAATCGCGGGTTTTTCAGCCCGTTCGCAAACGACTTGACGAAGAAGACTGAGAGGGCAAAAACCGGTATTGTCAAGTTGTTAGAAAGGAAGACAAGGAGCTCTCTGTTAAGGTCACAGTTGGTTACATCTATGCCGCTTCTTGAAGGCCCGTTACCTCCTGCCAGGTCGCAAAGGCTTGCGTACGCAGGGTGCGATAATGGCGAGCTGACAAGCGATGTCGTCCCAGACGAAAGAGGTTGTTGATCGGACCCTGGACGGCAAGAAACCGCTGAGCTTGCCCCGGGGATTTGAAGTGGCGCATTGGGTATTCTCGTTGTCGCGTCGGTTGATGAGAAACTTCTACACGATTGTTCTGCCGAGCGCCTTGGTGGTGAGGCACACTGGATAGTAGCTCCCGGCGTGCCGCCCCATAGCTGGCGAGTTTATCCGTTACCAGCTGATGAGGGACATACTGCAGCCCTTTCAGTAACTTGCGTAGGAAGCGGAGGGCGGCCGCTTTGTTTCGCCGTTTCTGCACCAGGATATCCAGGGTCTCGCCATCCTGATCGACGGCTCGCCACAAATAGCTACGCTCACCATTAATGGTGACAAACATTTCGTCGACGTGCCACGTATCGCCTAAGCGCCCTTGGCGATGGCGCAGTTTCTTGGCAAAGGATCCTCCGAATTTCACGCACCATTGCCGCACGGCTTCATAACTGACCGTGACGCCTCGCTCGGCCAGGAGCTCTTCGACATCGCGAAAACTCAGACAGAACCGATGATAGAGCCACACGGCATACGAGATGATTTCAGGTGGAAATCGGTAGCCACGATAGGCTGGACTTCGAGTGTTCACGGTTACTCAATTTGCTGCATCCATCGTCAATTTGACAGTACCGCGAAGAGTCCTCCCTCTCGATGGGGTAGGGTCAGGGCCCATGATTGTACGGTAGCGTGGCCCTTTGTCCGGTCGATTTCAGCACGATCAGCACGGCCGCGCCCAAGGCCAGCCACGCACCGCCGGCCAGCTGGGCCAGGGCCTCGGCGTTGAACAGCACATAGCCGATGATGGCCAAGCCAATGAGCGGGACGAGCAAGTGCATACACCAGCGCTCCGTCTTCTTGCGGATGACGAAGTGTACTACCACCGACAGATGCAGCATTAGGAAGCCGAACAGGGCACCGAAGTTGACCAGTGAGACCAGCAGCTGGAGGCGGCTGACCATTGACACGCCCAGAATCAGGGTGAGGGCGAAGACCAGCAGCAGAGCGCGCTGGGGGGAGTGCCGTTTCTCGTCCACCTGGGCGAGGAAACGAGGCAGCTTGCCGTCGCGGGCCATGCTATAGAGCAAGCGCGTCGTGGCGGTCTGGGCGGCCAAGGCCGCAGGCAGGCCCGCCAGCAGGAGACCTAACACGGCCACGGTCACCTTCAGCGGCGCGCCGCCGACCAGATTGGCGATCGTCAAGAAAGCGTTAGCCGACTCATCGCCCGGCGGGAAGTTTTCGCGACCCAGCACGAACAGCGACGCCAGATAGGTCTGGCCGACAAACAGCGAGGCGGCGAGGACCAGGGAAAGGATGGTGGCCATCCCGATCGCCCTGGCACCACCCTTGGCTTCCTCAGCCAAGGTCGAGATAGCGTCGAAACCAAGGAAACTGAGCGCCGCCAGAGACAAGGCACCGCATATCAGGCGGGGGGTGACCTTGGCCGGATCCCAGAGCGGGGCGAGCGACAGGTGGGCGCCGGCGGTCCCGTGGGCCAGGCCGACGACGGCGAAAACCACGAAGGCAGCCAGGATCAGGAGCTGGAGCAGCAGCAGGAGCTTGTTGAGGGCAGCGATGGCCTCGATGCCGCCCAGATTGATGGCGGTGTTGAACACCAGGAAGGTGACCACCCAGACCGGTTTGGGCACGGCCGGCAAGACCGCGATCATGGCCACCGCCGAGCCGACATACACCAGGGTCGGGGCCAGCAGGTAGTCGAGCAGGATGGCCCAGCCGGCCAGAAAGCCGGCGCTCTCGCCGATGCCGCGGCCGGCGTAGGCATAGACCGAGCCGGCCACCGGGAACGCCCCGGACATCGACACATAGCTCAGCGCGGTGAACAGCATGGCCGCCAGGCCGACGAGATAGACCAGGGGTGCCATGCCCTGGCTGGCGTTGAACACGAAGCCGAACACCCCGAACGGGGCGATGGGAGAGATGAACACCAGGCCATAGACCACCAGGTCCCGGAGGCGCAGCGCCCGCTTCAGCTCTTGGCGATAGCCGAAGGCCTCGACCCCGCCTAAGCTCGGGTCCCTTTCAACCATGGTCACTCCGGGACAGGTAGAGACCGCCTTCAAGGGGAGGACAGAGCATGCGCAATCACCTCCTATTCCACGGTAGCGCGCTCCACGGCAGGTGCCTATCATAGCAGGAGTCACTGGGCCCTGTTTCGCCTGGCTAACGGCCAGCCCTCAGCGGCAAGGCCCCAACCGAACACTTTCAGGGTCATCCAGCTCCGCAATAAGGGCCGCGTCCGCTGCAGGGCGCTAGTTAGGCAGTGTAGATCTAACGGATAGTTATGACTACATTTCTCTTCCCCTGCCTTACCTCCTCGTCTCTGTTTTTCGCGGCTGATCAAGGTCCCCAGTCGCCATTAAGGCCTGTGCCAACACCACCAACCCTCCTGGTGCATTCCATGTTGCGGCCGGGTCGCTCGTCAGTGTGCCAATGATCGACCCCCGTTGGGTACCCTTGCCTACAGACAGGCCAGTGGGCGGCGTGGGCTCCAACACGTCGTCAGGTGCCGTTACCGTTCCCTTCCCCCTGCTCGGTGTCACCGGGCCATACGTATTGGCTGACTTGACAATATTCCTCAAACCCCAGTCGGCGATACACGTTGAACCCCATCTGTGAGGAATGCAGTATCCCCACACGGTACCCCAGGTCACGGGCAGCACGCAGGGGGGCCAACGTCACGGCCAGCCCAATCCCCTGCCGCCGCACCCCCGGGACGGCGGCGACATTGTAGATGCCTGCCACTCCTGCACCCAAGAATAACGAGGACGTTGCCACCGCCTCTCCCCTCAGCCACCCGATATAGTGGCGTAACGGCACCTGGGGACTGAAGCCGAGGCTGACATAGCAGTCGAAGAAGGCGTTGGCGGCAAAGTCCGGAAACTCAAAGCCACAAGTGAAGGGGCGGAGCCACCTCCTCAGCGTCTCGACATCGCCCACCGGTTCGATGGTCAGACCGGAGGGTGTCGGTCGCTCCTCAGGCAACGCCCGCAAATCCACCGCCATCCCCGGCGCATCTTCGGCATGTCGCAGGCCATGGGCTTGCAGCCGCTCCCCCAAATCAGCGGGTCGTGTGGCGGGGCCAGTCCACCAGATCAGAGGCAGGTTTCGTGCCTGGAAGTGGGTTAAGGTCGCTGCGATTTTGGCGTCCGTCTCTTGTGGTGCGAGATGGGCACGGAAGACGCCATTACACCAGGGGAAGGGAACCCCAGTGATGACCCGCAGCATGTCCAGGCCGTCGTACAACTCCACCTGCGGCCAGCGACCGAAACAGGCCCAAGTCTCGAAGAGGTTGGCTTCGATGGCCCCCACCAGCGCTGGTGTCGATAGGTCCTGTAAGATCTCACTCATCTGCTTCCTCTCCTTTCTCTCCTACCGAAGAGAATGAGGCCTAACGAGGCTGTAGAAAAACTCCTTTTACGGCTGGTCATCGGCGGATAGAGCCGACGCTCCCCAGTCCCCAGCCGGTCCGTTTGCCTCTTCAGGGAACCTCACCGTGGGCTCTCGCCCCTCAGCTCCGACCGCGCGGGAGTCCCCCTTCACTGCGCATACCCCAGATGCGCCAACTTTTCAATGTTGGGTTTTGTCGCGAGTTTTCACTTGCCGAATTTTCCGTTAAGTTCTTCCCTTGACAATGAGGTGGTGGAGGAGCGGGAAGAGGAACTTTAAGGGGACTCAATTTGAGAAGGAAATCATTCTATGGGGCGTAAGATGGTACGTGGCATACCCCATCAGTTACCGTCAACTCGAAGAGATGATGGGCGAGCGGGGTGTCGCCGTCGATCACTCTACGCTCAATCGCTGGGTCATTAAGTATGCGCCGGAGGCGGCACAACGGTTCCGCCGCTGCCAGCGCCCGGTGGGCCGCAGCTGGCGACTCGACGAGACGTATGTGAAAATCAAAGGGAAAGCGGCCTACTTATACCGTGCCGTCGATAAAGAGGGGCACACGATTGATTTTCTCTTGACCCCCACGCGCGATCGCGACGCAGCCGAGGCGTTCTTGCGCAAAGCGATTCGTAGCCAGGGGCTCCCGGAGAAAATCACGATCGATAAAAGTGGCAGCAACACGGCAGCAATTGAGCACTATAATAAGACGCACAAGACGGCTATCGTGATCCGCCACTCCAAGTATCTGAATAATATCGTAGAGCAGGACCATCGCGCTGTGAAACGGCTCGTACGTCCCATGCTCGGTTTCAAGTCCTTTTGGGCGGCCCGCTGTACGATCGCGGGCATAGAAGTGATGCATGCGATTCGCAAGGGGCAGTTGGTGAGCACCGGCAACACGGTCGAAACCCCAGCAGAGCAGTTTTATGCTTTGGCTGCATAGGTAACAGTAAGTGATAAAATTGCTCGCCTTCCTCTAAAGTTTGCGACAGTACCCACCCGACTCCCGGTGAGTTCCACCGCGATGATCTCTTTGGTACGCTCATCAATCCCCAGATGCAGCTTACGCCACGTGCGCCGGCGACTCACGCGATGCTTCCACACGTGCCACTCCCCTGCGCCATAGACCTTGAGCCCGGTGGCGTCAATGACGACATGGCGTGGGCCGCTACGCGAGGGAAGAGACTTGCATACCTGGAGCGCGCCTTGGCGGCGACTCACTGTACTGTAGTCGGGAATCGGCAGCGTGAGCTTCATCAGCTTCACAACTGAAGACAGGAAACCCTGCGCGGCGCGCAAGCTGAGGTGATAGACCGATTTGAAGACCAAGGCGCATTCAATGGCAAGATCAGAATACAGCCGTGGGGCTCCTGGTCCTTGCCTAGACTCGGTCTTCCGCCACGCCGCAATGGCGTGCTCGTCAAACCACACGGTGAGGCGCCCCCGATTGATCAGGGCACGATTATAGTCGCGCCAGTTGCGGATCCGATACCGGAAAACGGAAGCAGATTTAAGCATATCCTATCGTAACCGCTGGAGCGCCATTGGTGAATAACGCAACAAAGTCGATTCTAATGTTCGACATAGGCAGCATGACCCAACTTGCCGGGGCGGGGCCGCTTGATGGAAGGGGAGAGGTCATATTTCGGCTCATGGATTCGCGCTACTTGCGAGAGAGTTGTGGTGAGGCTTTCGTTCAAGGTTTGTAGGTTTTTCTCGATACTCTTCATTGTTTGCAGCTGCTTGTTCAGCAAGTTGCTCTGCTCGGCCAACTTCTTCTCTTGATCTTTCGAACTGCTGAGAGTGAACGCCAGAGCGATCGCTGCGATCGAGGTGGCAGACACACCTGCAACCAAGGACAAGGTCGGGTGTCCTATCCAACGAATACCAGTCCATTCGCGTAAGGCCCAGGCCAGGAGCGCCAAGGACAGGACATAGGACCATGCAACGACAAGTCTCAAGCTCCAGCTAAGTTCTAGGAACTCTGAGAGTGGAGCTACTCCGCTAGTGAAAACGGCAATCGCAACTGCAGCGATAACTGCGAGTGAGGACGAGAATGCAGCACGGCCAGAGGAGCTTACCTTTGTGGAGTTAGCCATTGTTTGTCCCTTCACTAGAATTCAATTATTTTCATCTGCGGCCATTGGCAAAAATGGCGTTGTCAACTTACCAAAATGGCACGGAAGAAGCTCCCACTCGACCGGAGCCGTCCGTCTTATCGAGGGCTTTCTCTCCCACTTTTGGCAAGGAAACCGCGTCTCTGTGAGCTCTTTCTTTCCACGTTGCCGGAAAAGTGGCCCCCGGTCAGCAACACGTTGACAACGCCCTTCGGCGGCTTGGTCCCCGCGTGCCTGCTCATAGACTTGCGCAAAGATGCCCCGCAAGTCCTCACAATCGGTAATCTTGGCCTGGAGCACCTTATGTAAAATCTCGTGCCGCTCTTTACTCATCTCCGCAACCTCGTGTTGGGAAAAGGCCACCACTGCCTTGGCTTCCCGATAGCCCTGGTCCTCGGCGCTCTGGCGGGGCTCCCGTGTCGGACACAGCTGGCCATCGACTTGCAGATAAATCCGCTCCCGTTCGCGCTGCGGTAAAGTGTGGCGGTGGGTACTTGTACTCAGTTGCTGTGCTTCCCGCAGCGCCACCCGGCGTAGCCCGCTCGCATGCCGCTCGCTCCCTAGCAAGGTTTGACAGACCTGCGGGGCCTGATGGTAGGGAGCCAACACGGCTACTAATGCCACCTTCTCCCGCAAGCGTCCTTGTTCTTTACCTTCGGCTAGCTCCAGCCGTTCGTCCAAGGGGTACGTCGTCTGCTCACAGCCCGCGCAGACGTAGTAGGCGCGCTGTACACCCACCGTGCCACAATCAAAGCTCAGTTCTCGGCTCGCCTCCCCTTTCTACCGTTGCACTTGCCCACAGCGAGGACAGCGGCGCCGGCTGCCTTCATAGCCCCGGTCGTACCGTGCGATCTGTTCGGCCAAACTGCGGAGTTTTGCGTGCCGCGCGACCTCGTCAGCATGATCTTCCAGGCTAAAGAGTCCCTCACCTCCACGCCGTCCCTCCAGCACCTCATAGGCTACCTTCCCCGCTTCCACCACTGTCTTCTCTCTCCGCCGCATCGTCTCCCCCTACTGTCGCACTACTCTTCCTGCTTCCCTTATCTGTTCTGCCACGGTCCTGCCAGAATCCTGGTATGCACCCGGGGCTTCGCTCATGCTTGACCACGGGGGCGGCACGGCGTAGGCTTTTCTTCTGATCGGAGGGAAGCGGTGGTGGTGGAGTCAGACGACATCAGCGAAAGATGCATAGAAGGCCATCTGCAGGCACAGATGGCCTTTTCTTTTGGGCACGGGTGTAGCTGCGGTGGAGCACAGCCAGCTGCAGCTCGCCCATCAGTAGAAAGGAGTCATCCCTATGGAACTCGCGGCGGTGGTGCGGCAGTTGATGGAGCGGAGCTTGGAAGCCTCGGTGAGAGCAGAGACGCGGTCGTTTGCGGATCATGCCCTGGTGGAGACCCTCGTGGCGCTGCTGCTCGCGCGCAGCCAATTCCTACAGGGAGAGTGTGACGCTCACGCCAATCTGCCGCAGACACAGTGCGACGACGCACAGTGTCTATCTCTCCGCTCGCTCATGGAAGAGGAGCGCCTGCTCCCCTGCTCGAGCGTTGACGGCTGAGGCGGAAGGAAGGATCTAGAGTGCGCCGCGAGGTCTGCCTTCGGGAAGAGACCGGGCGGAGGGTGGTGCTCTACATGGACGCCCCTGGTTGCCAAGCCCCGGTAGTGTTTCAATTTGGTAGTTGCGCTCTTTTAGATCGTACCGTCAAATTCCA
>CAYTVL010000134.1:0-7719 GCA_964441775.1 uncultured Enterobacteriaceae bacterium | reverse complement strand
TCTATCAAGAACATACGGCAAGACAGCTCTGCTGATTCAGTATATTGGAGAGTAGGGTGGTGTTCTAGATGTGGACATACACCTTCTAAAGTTCTAAAGAATCAATAGCTTGCGACTCGTCGCCTCCATATCTAGAACACCACCACAGTGTCCATGGCGGGCCTGCCATACCCGTTGGCTCTGGGTGGCTCGATCAGCGCCAGCGCCTCACAGGCCATCACGGGCTTCGAGGTCATCAGCCCACCGCTTCGGTTCATGGCGATTCCCTTCATTGGTCTCGCGGTCCTGGTTCTTCCCATCTCGCTGCGTCACGCGCCACGGGCTCGTTCGCCGGTCGCAACGTCTGCATGAAGGCGACCAGGGCAGTCACCTCCTGCGGCGTCAGGTTCTTGCCGTAGGCCGGCATATTGCCTCCGCCTTGAATCACCTGCCGGACTAACTGATCCTGCGTCAGGCGGGTAGCGACGCCGTCGAGCGCCGGACCGCGCAGGCCGCCGGCGCCGCCCAAACTGTGACAGTTCCGACACTGCTTGTTCTGTAACACCAGGGCTCCCTGTAACTCGAGCGGCGAACGCCCTTGCACATACTGCACCGGCGTGGGAGCACCGCTCCACGCCTCCATGTGAGGTGACCACGGGGAAGAGGTCCCCAAGGAAATCAACGTGCCGAGCGTCAGGAAAATGAGCATTACGCTCAGCACGGCGACAGGCCGCTGCCGGGCGCTCTTTTCGCCGGTATTGGACAGAAACGGGAGCGCCAACAGGAGGGCGATGCCGAACACTGGTGCGACGAGCAGCAGAAATGTCTCCAGATATGCCGGCAGTAAGGCGAGCACCGCATAGATCCAGAGGAAAAAGAAATCCGGGGTCGGCATGGTATCGATCTGGGTCGGATCCGGTATTCCTTCCGGCCCCTTCGGGCCAAAATACGCTGCACAGGCCACGATTCCCAGGAGCACGAGTCCACTGAAGATGAGGTCTTTGCCAATAGCGGCAGGATAGAACGGGACTCCGTCTTTTTTTAGTAGCGCCTCGTACTCCGCTGCGTAGGTGTCCTTGCTCACCAACGTGCCGGGCCGCGGATACTCATTGATGCCCTTCGTCAGCACCAACCGCAGATGCAGGCTGATAAGCGCGATGAGGAGGCCGGGAATGACGAAGACGTGCAGCGTGAAGAATCGCGACAGTGTCTCACCGGCAATGATCGGGCCGGCAAGGAGCAAATGGACAAGGTTCGGCCCAATGAGAGGGGTCCGGCCCGTGATCGCCGCCCCAATGCCCAACCCCCAGTAGGCATCCTGGTCAAAGCGCATGATCTGTCCGGTGAACGCCATGCCAAGCGTGAGCAACAGCAGCACGCAGCCAAAGATCCAGGTCAGCTCACGCGGGTACTTATACGCCCCGAACAGAAACACCTGCGCCATATGCACGGCCATGATGCCAACCATAAAGTTAGAACCCCAGTAATGCAGCGCACGCAGGAACCAGCCCAGGGGTTGCTGATAATTCAGATACTCCAGACTGGTATACGCCTCGTTGGCCGAGGGCACGTAGACGAAGGCCAGACAGATGCCGGTCACGATCTGAATGAGAAAACAAAGGAGCGTCCCGCTGCCGAAGACGTAAAACCAACTGCCTGCACTAGCCGGGACCGTGTGGCCGGCGGTCGAGACGAACAGCTTGCTGACGTGGGGTAGTGCGATCCTGGTAATGCTCTGCCTGAAGCGTGTCACAGAAAAGTCCTGATTATCCAAGATGTTAGAGGTCCATTTTTTCTGGCCAGCATTACTTGGATAGCACCACCCAGAATCACACCCTCACCGTGGCCCAACGCTGTGAGGACGAGTTAGAAGAGGACCAGAACGCCAGGGCGGACCGCTGCCCGGGAGACAAAGGGCCAGGGTTTCCCTTCACGGGAGCTTTCTCCGTGGGGCTCGACGGCGGCTATGTCCGGGACTGGAAGCAGAAACAGCGCCACTTTGAGGTCATTGTCGGCAAATCCGTGCCGCCCGAGCAGCCGGCCAAATGCTTTGGCTTCGTCCAGAGCTACGATACCAAAGCCACACGGCGACTGGGTTCGGTGTTACAGTCACAAGGCGCACAGGACTCTCAACCGCCGACGTTTTTGTCCGATGGCGGCGAGACAGTACGACATCTTCCCTTGCAGCTTTATCCCCAGGCGGAGCATCTGCTCGACTGGGTGCACCTCACCATGCGCGTGACCGTTTTGGGGCAATACGTCAAAGGCTTGCTCCGTTTGGATCGAGTGATGGGAGGGGGTATTCGAAAAAGGCTAGACAGTGTGAAGTGGTTGTTATGGCATGGCAAGGTCACCAAAGCCTTGGACCGCCTCTGGGACGTCGAGCAACGCATTGCCTACTTTGCCGACAGCTACCCGCGGTTCTCCCAGCTCAAAAAAGCCGTGCAGAAATTCCGCGCGTATATCGTGAACAATCGGGCCTTCATTCCTAACTATGGCCAACGGTATCGGCGTGGGGAGATAATTTCGACGGCGTTTGTGGAGTCGACGGTAAACTCCGTGCTCAGCAAACGGTTTGTAAAGAAACAGTCCATGCAGTGGACCAAGCGCGGAGTACACTTATTGTTGCAGGCTCGCGTCAAGACGTTGAACAAGGAGTTAGCCTCCACCTTCCGCCGGTGGTATCCTGATTTTCAAATAGAGGACACTGCTCTGGCGGCATGATCCCTGACTTTTTGATGCGCTCGTCTGTTTTCCAAAGAGTCTTGCAGTCATGGAAGGCAGTGGCGACAGAAACGCGCGATGGCAATGCACGCTTCCCTTTGTTTTCAAATACTTATCTCCGTCGTTATGCCGAATTCAGGTCTCTTGACGTTGCGCTGCGACGTACTCACCCTCTTCTTTAGTGCTGAACCGGGTCCGGTGCAAGGTTGTCATGGGGTGGCCCGCCACTGCTTACACAAGGGCGTTCTCCAATCTTCTTGTCCACCGTCGCGGAATCGTTCAGGGGGAACGATCTTGCCCTCGATCTTTATCGTCACCGCTCTTTCGATTAGTCGTTCTTTTCGATGACCGTTTCTTTCACTCACCCGTTCCCAAGAAGAGTCTCAGCCCATAGCGCAGAGAGACGCTGGCCAGGACGTGGCAAAGTCATGGCGTTTCAGGCGTTGTTGCGCCAGCTCCTCCTCAGCTTGGGTAATGAGGTGGAACTGACGCTGGCGGAGGAGGTGGAGAAAGAGACCACCAGGATTCGTTGGGCGGAAAGCGACCACGTGGTGGGCCAAGGCGACAAAGGCTAAGCGGTCGGCTTCTGATTTGGCGATCAGGTGAGTTTGGACCGCTTGGGTGTATAGGGTCAACAGCCGCTCCATCTCTTGGAGATCTGGCAAGCATACATGGTGGAGGTTTGGGGGAAAGGCAGGTAGTGTTTTCCGTGTCGGGGTTGACGCTTGCTTGATGGTACGGACAGTAGGGGAAAGCTGAGGCATAAGGGGTAGCTCATCGATCAATGAAGTGCCGTTACGCAGGCATTCCCGCGCCTGAGCAAATAAAGTCGATAAGACCCCAGGAGAACCGCTACTGGCGGGTTTCTGGTATTTTAGTTCTGTAGGAAGTTCCTTGTGTGAATCAAGCGGTGCAGGTTGTGCGATCTCTTCTGCTTGAGGCGGTGCAAGTGGAGGCAAAGATGCGGAGATAGTGGCGACTGCAGTGGTTCCTCCCTCCCAGCGCAAATTGATGGCCATCTTTTGGCCGTAGCGATTGCGTACCCACTGCGGGGTGTCTGTGCGCTGCAAGAATCCCAGGGTTTCTAGGCGTTGGCGCGCGGTTTTCACGGCGCGGGTGCTGACACCAAAGACCTCGGCAATCCAGGAAGCTTTGCAGAACCCCTCCGAACGACACTGACCCTGCCGGTAGTACAAACAGCGAAACAGATGGCCGAGGATGGTGGCCAGCAAGACGCGACTACACCCCTTGGCCAAAAATCGCAGCAACCGGCGCGGGACCGGGATACGGCGATGATGGTTAGGGATTCGCGTGAGCATCGTCATCAGAGACGCATTTGCTTCGATGACTGGGGAAGAAAAAGTGAAGGCAGTACCATCCCAACTCAACAGTTCTGCTTGTTGTAATCGAATGAAAGAGGCCGTGAGCCCCCCTCGCCTACTGAGCAATACTGTCCATTCTTCTGACCGAAACATTGGCTGCTGTCCCGGTGTGCATTGACAGCGGCGCGCGATTACCTCCTGAGCGGTGCACCACACACGCACATCGAACAGGCGAATGCTCCTTGTCTCATACGCGGTCCACAAAGCGCACAGCTGCATGACAGAAATGAACTGAAAGCCTCCCTCCGGCTTGCGAGCCGTTGGCAATACCATACCATCCCTCCTCTTCTTCAGTGAGGGCACACCACCACACTTGACTACGAGGGGTTATGTTCGCTAGGGTCGGGAGGATAACACTATCTTCCCGATTGTCGCACCCTGCGTAATCGGAGTTTCTAAAGAGCGACTTCTGCAAAAGTCGCTCTTTTTATTTTTCTCTTGTGCCCTTCTCTACATGATTTATTCCTGACCATTAAATTCGCTCGCACACTACTCGCATAATAAAAATATGCAACTGTCTCTTTGTTTGTTTGGGCTCTATCATTTACGCCTTAATGCTCTATTGTTTGGGCTCTAACATTTACGCCTTAATGCTCTATTGTTTGGGCTTAAATAAAGAATAGATTGCTATTCCTAAATTTTATTCTGCCTTGAAACATTTTACTTACTTTGAATCATTAGCGCTCTATTGTTGTAGCATTAACGCTCAATTGTTTAGGCTCTAACATCAGGGCTTTATCGCTCAAATGTTTGCGCTATAATGATAGAAGAAAATATTTTTTCTGGAGGGAAAAAAGGATGGAACATTCTCGAGGAGCTCGAGTCATAGCGGTAGGGAATCAAAAGGGTGGGGTAGGGAAGAGCACACTCAGTGTCCATCTTGCTGCTGCTCTTGGTGAGATGGGAAGGCGATGTTTGGTGTGGGATCTAGATATGAATCGTGGGACGACGCTTCAGCTTGGTCTTCCGGCTGAGATGCCAATCCTTGGTTCATTTGAAGTGCTAACAGGGGCAGAAGATCCAGCCGAGGTCGTTGTTCGGCCAGGTGATATTGAGGGCATAGAGCTTCCACAAAATGTTAATCTTATTCCAGCGCGGCGCAACCTTGAGGGAATCGACGCTGTATTGAGTTCGAAATATAAATTTGGGAATCCCAAAGATATTCTCCGTCCATTAGTCAATGGATTGCGATCTGGTTACGACTATATTTTCCTCGATACAGCACCAAACTTAACAATACCCACAGTCGCCGCTTACAAGGCCGCTGATTATTTTTTGCTTTCCGCGATTCCTGAACCACTGGCGATTGAAGGTCTTAACGATGCGTTGGCGGATATTGCAACTGTACGACAACAAGGGAATCCTTCCTTGCGTCTCATTGGGGTGGTGTTATCAGCAATAAAGGGGAGAACCACGAGGATTCAGAGAGAACTTATTGCGTATGTACAAGAGACCTTTGATCAGGGAGCCGATGTGTTCATTCGCAGCTACCGATCCCAGATTGCGGAGACGACGTACATCTGTGAGAGTCAGAAGCAAGGAAAGACGATGTTTCAACTCTATCCCACCCACAAGGTAACAGATCAGTTTCGTGAACTCGCGCGTGAACTGGAGTCGCGACTCAATACGCTTGAAGGCATTCCAGTTGAGATGCCGGTCGAACCGCAGAGGGAAGGGGAAGTAGTCAATGGCTAAGTTCGCTTCGACGGAAGAAAAACGCTTTAGCCCGATTTCGCAAAAGCTGATCGACGCAGTAAGTGGTCCGTTATCATCGGAACGTAATCTTGCAAGTGAAATCGTGCGGGAGGAATCAAAGATCCTACAAATGCGATCAACAGAGGAGCGTGTGGCGGGCACTCCCCAAATAGAAAAAGCCTTTGAGTTGGAACGGGAAGGGGACGAGCGCCTCACAAGAACCATGCGTTACCATGTTTCTCCTACTGAGAAAGGAGAGACAGACGAGCTTATTCGGCGGCTATCTGCTGCTGCAAAGGTTAGTCTTACCCATAGTAATATTATGAGAGCCTGCCGGGACGTTCTGTTTCAAGTTGAGGATAGGCTCATCACAGAATTCACAAAAGCTCGTCTTAGACGACCGATTAATGATAAACGCGCCATAGCTTTCTTTGAATCGCGACTGACCGAGATTCTTCACACAGCTATTCGGCAAAGTCCTCTTGTTCATAACCGAAGTGGACGCGAGTAAGTCGACGCGGAGTGTATATGGCAGGAACCAATCTTCCAGAAATCAGAGACTTTCATGATGTCGTGAAGTTGTTAGAAACGCATCCGGAGTGGCGTAAGGACCTGCGCCGTCTCATTCTTACAGACGAATTATTATCGCTGCCGCAGGAAATGACGCAGCTCACAGTTCAGGTCAATCGGCTTGCTGATCAAATGACGACACTGACTGAAGTGATTCAGCGGGTTGGAGTCGACGTGGGGCGACTGAAGGGTGACGGTTTGGAAGTCCGCTATGGGCTACGAGGAGTGCCTTTGGTGACCCGTGTCGTACGGCGGCCCCATCCCTTATCGCTAGAAGAACTTGATACGATTCTAGCAGACGCAGAAACTCAAGGCTTACTTTCTGCCCAAGAGAGCGAAGAAATCATCCTGACGGATCTTGTGATTAGTGGGAAACAACGCAGTACTGGTACACCGATCTATGTAGTAACGGAAATTTCATGGGGGGTTGGCGTTGATGACGTGCAGCGAGCGGCCACCAGTGCGTCGCTCTTAGCGAAGACTGGGAAACAGGTTATTCCTGCGGTGGCTGGTGAGTGGGTGACTCCAGATGCTCAGCAATTGGCTCCTAGGCTTGGGGTATGGCAGTTCACTCCGGCGCGAGTAGTCGTGCCACCATCGTGACTGTGGAGTGATAAAAAAGCTCGCCCAACTTTTCTTCCCTCCGTGTTTTGCTTTTCCCGAAATCGCCGCTAACAGCAGTGCTAACAGGCCCCAATTCTGGACGTTTTCGCACCCATTTATAGCCAGCGTCGTGACCTCAATGAAATCAAGGACTTAGCGAAGGTCAATGTTACCATAAATGGGGATTATCGGACATTTGAGGGAGGGGGACGATTTGGGCGGTCAGTTTGGACGGGAAAGGAACTGACTACTTCTTTCTTTTCCCTCCCCGAGCTATGCCATTTGCTACGGAATAGGGTCTCTTTTTGTAGCGTTCATGCCCCTTTTGTAGCCCTACTCTAGGGAGAATTGTCGCGTAGAGAGGACGGCTCCAGAGTATAGGTCTGCTTTGTAGTCCCTGTTGCTCCCGCCTTTCGATATCGGGAGTGTCACATGATTCGACCCTACGCTGTTAGGTTCCGGTGCAATGGGCAGAATACGCATAAGGGAGCACCCCTTTAAACGGTCTGACCTCACTGTGACCACCGATGGACGCAGCTCCTATCCTGGGACGATCAAGGCCGAGTGAGGAGGTACTATGACCCACCGGACCACCCATGTCTCTCACTAATTACCGAGAACCGGATCAGAGAGGGAGTAGACGGGGAACTCGCCCGCTAGGTGGCTCCAAGCGTTTCGTCTCACCTGAGCGGTTCTGTCGGACCGACGATGAGGACCGCAATTTTTTCGTGCTCGAGCCTAACGGAACAGATCGGTCTGGTTGGGG
>CAYTVL010000133.1:0-7875 GCA_964441775.1 uncultured Enterobacteriaceae bacterium | reverse complement strand
AGGCCGCTGCCTTACAATATCAACAGGAATTTCGGTTAGCGGCGTAGCGTGCCACCTTTGCCGACGGCAAACAGCAGCGCCGCCACTTGTCCATGGCTGATTTCCACATCCAGATCAACGCACTCTCGAACGATGTCGACGATTGTATCTTTTTGCGTAAGGTCGAGAATGTTGTCGAGGCTTATATCAAGGGTAAGCAGAACGAGATCGTCCGGGACTTCCTTCGTGTTCGCATAATATTTTGCCTCCGCGCTGGCCGCTTCCTCAGTGAGGCCAAAAAAATGTCCGGGGTTGATGCCTTTGCCGGCAAAGCGGCATTGCGTATCCCACTTCCATGGACCGTCTTCGAATGCAGCGCGGAAACTTTCCGGATCGTCAGTAGGCGCGTAACGCGAGGGATGCCAACGGAAGATGCGGGAGTCGAGTTTCACAGACCCGGGCCGGTCTCCGTCCTCGAAATACACCGGCACCGTTTTACGGGCCCAGTCGATCAGCTCGCCAAGCTGATATCTATTCAACCACGGGGCATCCAACCACCCGAGATGAAGTCTCTCACGAAGAACGTCTGTTATGCGGCATACTGCCGTTTCGCCGATCGCGGCTCTGGAAATGTCAGTGTCCAGGGTAAGCTGCGACAGCGAGATTCCAGTAACGTCACTCACGGCCAGGCGCACAACATCTGCTATGGTCATCTGATGTCCAAGTCGATCTAGGCCGCATCCAACTGCTTATATTGGTTCGAGTCGTCCGCTTCGTATAGGAAATTCAGAAAGCATTCTAGCTCCAGCACCTCGGGCCCGCAACCTCTGAGGGATCTCGGTAATGGTGCAGTTTGATCCTGATCGTGGGTTCCCGTAGGGGCAGGCTCCCGTGCTGCCCATCTTGCGGGCAACCACAGGGGGGTCGCCCCTACGGCATACAGTGCGAGGCGAAACTGCACCACTACCGGGATCTCCCTCGAAAATAAGGGCTCAAGCAAGTAATGCCGCAGTGTCCTCTGAACTCCGTACAGTAACCTGCAGCCCGAGACGCTCCAGTCGTTTCAAGAGGTACCGCTTCACCTGCTCAGCATTGCGACGGTCCAAGAAATCGGCTCCCAACTCACGATAGGGCTGTTTGGCTTTGAGCATATGATACACCATCACCAGGATCGTATGGGCGACGGCGACAATCGCGCGCTTCTTCCCCTTACGCGCAGCGAGGCGACGGAACCGAGTCGCCAAGTAGGTGTCCTTGGTATGTGACGCCGCCCAAGCCGCTTGACAGAGACTACGCCGCAACCACGCGTTCCCCTTGCGGGAGGTCCCCGACAAACGCTTGCCGGCGCTCTCGTGGTTGCCGGGACACAGGCCCGCCCAGCTGGCCAAGTGTTGGGCAGAAGGAAACTGCTCCATGTTCACTCCGATCTCGGCCACCAGATTGGCGGCGGCGACCTCCTCAATGCCGGGAATCGTGGTACACAGAGTGATCGCGTCCTGGTACTCGGTAACATGCGATTGAATCTGCGCGTCGAGCCGCGCAATCTGGGCTTCCAGGAATTCCAATTGCTCCCACTGCAGACGCAACAGCCAGCGATGGTGATCCGTGAGGCGGCCGTGGAGCGCAAGCTGCAGGGCGGGAATCTTCTCGCGTAACCGGCCACGGGCCAGGTCAGCGAGTTTGGCGACATCCTCTTCCCCCACCAACAGGTGGGCGAGCCTAGCGCGCCCAGAAACCCCTAACCAGTCACTCGCTACCGAGGCCAGTTTGAGGTTGGCGTCTTCCAGGATCTTTTGCATGCGATTGGCGACAGTCGTGTGATCCTGCCGCAAGCTCGTCCGCAGCCGGGTGAGGTCGCGCAGCTCCCGGATCGGCGGTGGTGGTACGAAGCTTCCCCGCAGCAACCCATGTTGGAGTAAATCGGCAATCCACTGACAGTCCTTGGTGTCAGTTTTGCGGCCGGGGACCGCTTTGATGTGCTGAGCATTGATCAGCAACACCGCAAACTGCCCTTCCAAGATGTTCCACACGGGTTTCCAGTAGACGCCGGTCGATTCCATCGCCACATGAGTGACCTGCAAGCCGTGCAACCAGTCCGCCAACTCTAGTAGATCGCGGGTCATGGTCCCGAACCGACGAATCTCCTGCTGAGTAGCCCCAGCCGCATCCCGCAAAAGAACACAAGCGGTGATATTCTTCTTGTGCACGTCCAAGCCACAACAGCGAGCATATACGATGCGCATCACTCCCTCCTGACACGCGTCAAAAGCCGAACGCCCAGTCTCAGTAGACTCTCCCTCGCGTGCTCGCCACTCACAGCGGCGGCGACAATTCGTTGTGCCTGCGGGCGCTCCGGTTACACTGGTGCGCGGGCTATACTGCGCCAGAACCCTTCAACCTCTCTGCTCTTGACGACGCGCCCTCAAGAAAAGCACAGACCGGACTCATTTTCATCCTTCACTGTGAGCTTTCAGCTCATCACCCACTGGTGCAAACCGAAAACCGAGATGTTAATCCTACGGGCCTTGTCAACTTGTTGGGGAGCTACAGAGTATGGCAGAGTAGCGGCATGGACTCACCACCCGCCGCTATCACTTTTAAGAATCACCGCTTTCCTGTGGAAATCATCAGCCACACCGTGTGGCTGTACTTCCGCTTCTGCCTCAGCTTTCGCGATGTCGAAGAGCTGCTGCTCGAACGTGGCGCAGTCGTCACTTATGAGGCCATCGGCAAGTGGTGCCGCAAGTTCGGCCAACAGTATGCCAATCAGCTTCGGGCGGCTCCGGCCGCACCCCGGGTTGACCAAGCCAGAGAGAGAACGGGTGTGGGCAAGAAAACCTTCATGCTGCTTTGGGCTCACTCGCTTGAATCTCAGGAAAGGGCCGGAAGTCTTTTACATTAAAGGTGTAAATCCTTTCTACTCCGTTGGCGAGCATGGTCGCCACAAGTTGAAGGTCGAACACACGCTTTCGCGCTACGGGATGACGCCGAAGGAGGGCTATCCACCGAGCGACCACATCAACCGGCATCGGCAGCACTGAAAGCCCCGGCGCGGAGCAGAGTTTCTCTACTTCGCGCAAGGCTTCAACACTGGTAAATGGAGCAGTGACCCGTTTCGGGTTGGTGATAATAGAGTAGAACTCCGCAAGGACCTGCGAGCTAACGCAAAGAGCGGCGCTTTCGTCTTGAGTTTGCTCAAGTATGTAACGAGCATCCGAATATTGCGGCGCGTCTTTGTAGAGAGCATACACCAAGAGGTTTGCATCAAGCAGTATCCGTCCATTACTCGTCATCCGAGTAGATTTCCTCTCGTGTAAGCGGCGTCAGTACTTTCCCTTTCCGGCTCGCGAATTTGATACGTTTCTGCCGTTTTGGCTTTGGCTGTGTGGCCGTCATTTGTCGTGCCATCTCGGCAATAACCTCAAGCCCTCGTGCGATTGGCTCGGGGATACCTCTCAAGTCAATGGCTCTGGTCGCCATATGTTAAACTCCTAATAGAAAACGAATCGCCCATACCATTAAGGAGACCTGGATTTCTCAAGACGGCAAAACTAGTAAATTTAATTAAATCTAATTCCGAAAAGGCCGCCATCTTCCGTAGCGTCAGTAAGTCGGACAGGCAAAACATACTCTTCGAGCCCAAATCCTCTTGGGAAAACATCAGAATTCATCGTGACAATATACTGGAAGCTAAGCTTATCAGCTTCTTGAGCACCAACTTGAAGGGCTTTCGCTATCTGTCTTTCGTCTACTCCATCAAATAAATGACTATCGTGGATAAGAAAGCCTGGCCCCATTCCCCGCTTTACGCATAGTTGCATAAGCATCATGTCAAAACAGAAGATTTGCATATTCTTAATGCCTTTGCTCCTTAAGCCTTGAATTTGGAAGCCGAATTCAGGGCCATTCGCAGAGGGGTTGATGGTCAGACTTCCGGCCTCCTCGTATAAGGCTTTAGAAACTTGCTCGAAACCAAGAATTGCCTGCTTTAGCAAATTGTCTTGTTCATGAAAGTCTTGCTGAAGCCGAAGAAGAAGCTGTCGGCGCTCAATCTCAATTTCTACTTTACGGCCCTCTAGTTGTTCTGTAGCGTAAAGGCGTTGACGAAGGGATTCGACGTTAACTTCTAACCGAGATAGTTCGGTCTGCAACTTCGCGTAGTTCTCTAAAGCCCCGTGTGAATTTAGGATCGCCATGATTGCAGCTCGTCGTAAGTCAAGCTGACCCATTGATTGTTCTCTTTTATTGATTCTTTGTCGTGCCGCTTCAATTTCTCCAGCTAGATAAGATTTCCGATTCTGAATAACGGACTCATGGAAAAGCTTTACATCTTCAAATCTCTTTTTGATAGCTGCAGGAAGAACTTGACCGATCTCTTTATACAGACGCTCTAAATCATCTAGGGGAGGAGTTTCTTCGTCCTCAAAAGATTGGTCCAACTCTTTAATTAATTGAAGATCAATAGTGTTACCATCAGCTAGAAGTCCAAGCTCGCTTGTGATTTCAGAGGCTTCTTGCTCAAGAGCTTTGTATTCAGGGAGCACGCGGAAACCACTCAAGGTTTCTCTCAGCTGGCGGGCTTGCTCTTCAGCTATAATAAGCTCTGTGCGGAGGCTAGCTGTTGTGCCAATTACCGATTTGAGTACTTCATCCCCAGCTGCTTTTCGAAGTTCCGATAGAGAACGCTCTCTTTGGCGAACAGACTGCCAATTCCTCTGTATCGTCCAGTCTATTCCTAGTAAATAAGAAATAGCGACTTGTTGGTCCCAAAGCTCTTGTTTCTCAGATTGCCTCTGCGGTTCAATAAATGCTCCAGCTTCTTGTCGACGAACGAAATAGGCAAATAAAGAGCGAAAGGTAGGAATAAATTTTTCTTTTTGCCCCCCATCTCCCCCATCTTTCAAGTGGAAAAATATTCTTCCTAGAACATTTTTCCACTCATTATTTTGGAAATAAAAGTCACCCTCTTCTTTATCAAGGTGAGGAGTTATTGGCCAATTAGGAGATCCTCCGCCTTTCGCGAGAACTATTCTTTGGTGGTTTCTTCCCAAGCGTTCAACTGCTGGACGAATACCATCTAAATCAAATTCCATTCCGAAGGAGAGGCGGCTTAACGCTGCATGTCGAAACAACGAACTCGGACCGCAGGTTGCTCCCATAAGAAAGTGAATCAACTCAATGAGACTTGTTTTCCCTGCTCCGTTCCTTGTCTGTCGCTCTGTAGCACCATCGCTCTTGTCGGCTAGAAGAATATTAGGACTACGGGACAAAACTCCTCCAGTCTGGCAAACCGTCAACGTGTCATTGCGAGGGGAGCGAAGCAATCTTTGCTTTAGGTTTTCGATTCTTGCGAGATTGCTTCGTCGTCTACGACTCCTCGCAATGACAGGCTCCTTGATTTCCGTTCGTGGGTTTTGTCTCAAAGTCCTTAAGCCCATGTCGGAAATGGAGTTCTTTGAAGCTACGGAGGTCGCTGTAGATTCGATAAATCATTGCTGGACCCGGCGAAGCTTTCCATGTTGAAGTTCTATACCGTCTAGGAAGCAGAGAAAGTCAAGAGCAAGAACAAACCAGTCATAGGTAACTGGCGAACCTTCATTCTTCTTAGCCCGTTCCTGTTTCAAGTCATACCAAAGACGAGAGACAGTTTTAGGCTCCTCCAACAAGTCGATAATCTCTGCTCCTATTACGATAAGAGAGCGATTAGGATTGAGTCGTTTTGTCGGAAGAATCATTGTGTAGTATCCCGTGCAGGCTCAAAAATATCGCATTCTTCAAAGAAGAACGCCAGGACGGCATACACAGCGAACTCATGACTCGGACTTCTCCTCTCCGCACTTCCTGCGAATATCTGAAGTTGGGTAAAGATATCGTCAGGCAAAGTGCCAGCTGTGCGCAACTCCTCATATTTCATTCTAAATGCTTCTGCAGCTCTGTCTCCTAGAG
This sequence comes from uncultured Enterobacteriaceae bacterium, assembly GCA_964441775.1. Lineage (GTDB taxonomy): Bacteria > Desulfobacterota > Binatia > Bin18 > Bin18 > SYOC01. Next base: position 1,950 of record CAYTVL010000133.1, on the reverse strand, counting down.
TTGGGTCATACCATTGCCTAAAAAATCGGCGAACAAGGTCTGATTTTTTCATGCCCAGTGTGAGAAGTTCTCGAACGTTCTCGGAAAGGGCATTTGCTTCAATTTTGCCGGGCGAAACAGGACGAATGTCTGTCTCGGAGGGAGGTTGTTGCTGCGCGATAGTGGAAAGGACAGAGTTTAATTCGCTAAATCCAATAGCGCTAATCTCTCTTTCCGTAGGCACTAGGCCAAACAGAGAAACAAGATCTGTTTCATTCAAACCAAGAAATTCTTGTTTAAGCTCTGCAAAACCGAAGGGGCCAATTTGTAAAGAAGCATGGAGTTCTCCAAGCTCAAGCAGCTTTTTGAGTATTGGAGCGGGTAATCCGTCGTAGGAGTTATGAACGAACAGCCAATGGTCAAAATACTTTTCCCAATGGGGGAGAGCTCCGTTGAAATCTTTGTCTATTTTGTTGAGTGTGTCATGGATTGAGTCTTTCAATTCGACTAGAGGCGCATAGCATTGGAAGAGCTTACGTTGCGACCTAATGTAGCCATCATTTTTCCAGTCACCGAGCTTTCCCCATGGACGGACTTTTACAAAGTCTCCAGGATAACGTTTCTCCATAAGTGAGGAGAAAAAATCTTGAAAGGCCGCCCCTTTCTGTGTAAGAAACTGAATTACAAAGCGTTGCTCGTAGAAAGCTCGCATCAATTTATCCATAAGAGCTTCCCATTTAACAGGAGTTCTCTCAAATAGCTACACGTTTAAAAAGACCTAATACCGGACCCGAAACGTTCGTGTGATTGCCCCATTGATCGTTAGAATTCTACAGAGTGGTCCCCCGTGTTTCTCTCGTCAAGCAGCTTGAGCTGCAAGGTGTCGCTGTCCCAACGCCGCCATGAGCTCGTCAGCTTGAGCCATGCCCCGCACCTGGCGTATCATTTGATAAACTGGCCGTTCTCGGACACTCGCCCATTGTATGTGTCCGCAGTGGCTTCCCCCGAGTCACCGGAGGACACTCTCGTCGATAGGGTGGCTGGCGCTCGAGTCCTGACGAAACGATGTCGACCACTCAGCGTGCGCGGCCCCGCTTCCCTTTCGCCGCCCGAGCGGCTCACGCACGAGGACGGGCGCGCCGAGGAGGCGGCGCTGCTTTCCCCGACGGACGCTGGGCTGGCGCAGGCGTGGGCAGGAACACGCGCAGTTCAGCGATCGCCGGCGGTGCGCCGACCAAGCAGCGTTCCACTTCCACCCGCAGCAATGTTGGATCACCCGCATCACGCCACCAGCGCCGGACGGTAAACCCGGTCTGAGCGGCGGCCTGCTGGGCCAGGTGCGTCAAAGTAGGACGAGGCGTGGGCATACCGTTATCTCCTTCGGACTGGACCACTCTTCTCTCTTCTATCGTACAGGGCGGGCCGCGCCAAGAGGGGAAGTCACAGACAGTGAACACGGGCTCTCTCTTCTCCACCCCTGCCTTCCTCTTTCCTGCCCCGGTGTGAGGAATATGCCAGAGAAAACAGCATGCTGACAGCCTCCACCGTAGCCTCACCCCCAGGCACCAGACCTCAGCGGGGTAGCGCGGGCTGCTGCGCTCCGTTGCTGGCTGCCAGGGAACGTTTGTGTTTTCTCTTCTGTCGCCTCCCGTTCCAGTCGTTCACGAACCCGCCGCCGAACAGAATGCCGTAGAAGAGGAGGCCTGAGTTTGGCATGGCTGGTGCGGCGATGGCGGCACTGAAAAACGCCACCACGAAAAGGGCTCTCCATCGGCTCACTTGCTTACCCGACCATTCCTCCTCCCACTCCAATTCCCGCCGTCCTTCTTCACTGGCAGCGCAGAGATTAACGAGTTCGTAGCGGCGCACCTGCCCGTGCGCCGGACCCACTTCCACCGCCGTCAACCTCTGGCGGCAATCACGGTAAACGCGCTTCAAGTGCTGTGAAAACCGAGGAGTTGCATCAAGTAG
>CAYTVL010000132.1:0-8258 GCA_964441775.1 uncultured Enterobacteriaceae bacterium | reverse complement strand
TGACGCAAGGGTAAAGCAGGCTCCGTATTGTGCGAGTTATTTATGGACAGGCCCTAACGTCGTGCCAGCGTCAAATTTTTCTTCATTCCCGAACAGGTGATCCTTTGCTTATCTGAACCGACGGCTAGGCCCGCTAGACTCGTGACGATATACTTGCCTCCTCTTCCTCTGTTATAGGAAGATTTTCAGACTGAGGAAGATCTCGTGATGAAACTTTCAGTGATCATGCCAGTCTTCAACGAGGCGACAACGATTAGGAGTTTGTGAAATCGTTGGGTGCTCGGTACACTCAGCCTTCATGTGCCCGTGCCCATCCTGTCACCAACGAGCAGCGAAGCGTGATGGATACGACGTCGCCGGTCGTCAACGCTATCACTGCCGCCCCTGTCATAGAGATTTCACCGCCCACTCCAGCTCCGCTTTTTCTGGGTATCGCTGGCCTCCGGACGTGATCTTGATGGCGGTGAGGTGGTATTGCACCCTCCCGCTTTCGGCCGCGCAGTGGGTATCGCTGGCCTCCGGACGTGATCTTGATGGCGGTGAGGTGGTATTGCACCCCCCCCCTCTCGGCCGCCCAGGTCGTGCGGCTACTAAACCAGACTGCAAGAGATTGGTACACTGCGTAACTCCGTGTGCTTAGTTCTCTGCCTGGCGGTCACTCGCTGGGCTATGAGACAACACTCCTGGAGAGGGCCTAATACGGGCTTTAGCCCGTGTTAGGAGGTAACCTGGCTGCTTCATGGCTGGGTGGAAGCGAGCACACAGTCCGTGCTGAAGTGTACCAATGTCATGCACTTCGGTTTAGCTGAGCGGAACATTGACGTCTCTGCCCGCACGGTGCTCAACTGGGTGCACCCCTTTGGCCCGCAGCTGGCCGCTGTGATACGGAAACACCGACGGCGGGTGGGCGGCAATGGACGGTCGATGAGGTGTTCTGCTTTCGCGGTAAGCAGAAACTGTACTTATATCGTGCGGTGGTGCGATCCGTTCCCTCGAAATGGTGCAGAGCCAGGTATGAGGGGCTCAGACTGATGAGGTCTTTGATGACTTGGATGATGTAGAGGTGCAATTCCTCTCCCCGTGAGGCACGGGTGAGGCACCCTCCCCACCGGGGCGACTGACTCTCAACCTGGTGAAGCGGGAGGGAAAGGCGGTCCCGCAGAATCTTCCTGCGCATCCCGCCGAGCAGAGTTGCGTAGGGGGTAGGCAGACGAACTCACGCCTGAATCGTCGTTAGGTATAACAAGCCTACGGAGATTAAGAGGCGTGGTCCAAAACGGACATGGAGACACGAGAGAGACAACTCTCTCCGGCTGGACAACTTACGGCGTGCTCCAGGCTGCATCCCATGAGGTCTCCCGGCGAACAGTGAGGCCCCGCCCGCAACGGCAAACCCCGTCCAGGAACGGAGTAACCCTGTCTGGTTCTTTATAAGGAGCAGGTGTCAACCGCATACCAGGCAGGAGAGGGATTCCCCAAGAAGCCAAGGCTCTCGGGAAAGCCGGCAGATATGCTGACGTGGGGACGGTGATAGGCAAGTGGGCGGAGGGAGTAACGCTGCAGAGGCTATGAGCCCGTGCTCCGGCATGAGGTATGGCTGACCCGCAAGGGAGAGGCGTGAAGCTTCAGCACACAAGTCCGTCAGGGCACCTATGACAGAGGGCATATCACTGAGGAGCCGTGTGAGGGGCCAACTCTCATGCACGGTTTTGGAGCCGAGCCGGGATGGTGACATCCCGGCTTAGGCAGCGACCAGCATGGGCAGATCATTAGATGTGCTCCTGCGTGACAAACGGGATCGGGCCAGGGCCGAGGCGTTTTTTCGGCAGGCCTTAGCCCGTACGGAGATAACGCCTACTGCGGTCATTACTGACCACCACCAGCCGTATGGGAAAGCGCTGGCCACGGTCATCCCCTTCGCTCGCCATGTCTGCACGGGGTGGCATCGCCGCCGCGGCTACACCACCCAGCCTGTCGAGCGCAGTCACGTCCCTATCCGCGATCGACTCCGAGGGGCACGAGGGCTCAGAACTGTTTACACGGGACAGAAGTTCTTGGAGAGCTTCGAGGCTCTCCACGCGTTACGCCGGGGGATGGTGAAGCTGCCGGCCTGGGTGCCCCCCCGGTATCGACCAACGCAAGCGACGGAGCACGAGAAGGTCCGTGCCGTGATTGCGGCTATGGAAGTGCTCGGTAACCAACTCAAGAAAGCCGCATAAGGACTTGATAATACGCCCTTACAGTGACTCCTCTCATTCTTCACCATCCAGTCTGGAGCCCCAAGGAACTTCACAAACTCGCTTCGAGGCCTTGCACGCTCTGCACCGGGACACAGCGAAGCTGCGCTCGCTCGTGCCCGGGTATCGACCGACTCGGGCATCGATGCATGAGACAGCACGGGCCATAGTTGAGGCGATGGACGTTCTCGGCACCCAGCTTAAAAGAGCTGCTTGAGGGAGTGCGGCCTGACATCCCAAGTAGCTATTCATCTCCCCCCATCCGTCCAAAGCACCAGACAATTTCACAAACTCCTTTCCCCTCCTCCTTGCTCAGACTCCGAAGAACTGGGCGGCATTGTCGCCCAAGATTTTGTTGATGGACGCTTCCGGCAATCGCGCCAGGGCCTTGCGCGCCTTCTCGATCGGGCGGACGAATCCCTCGGCATGAGGATAATCGGACCCGATAAAAAACTTCTCATCACCGAGTAACTCAATTGTGTACGGTAAGGTACGCTCTGCGGGGTCGGCTGAGATCCAGATGTTGCGGGCGAAATATTCACTCGCCGGGCGCTGCATCTGCGTCGTGTGGCCCATATAACTGAATCGATAATCGAGGCGATCGAGCCATTCTACTACCCAGCCACTCGCCGACTCGATCGTCGCCACGCGCAGGCGGGGAAACCGCTCGAACACGCCATCGTACACCATCGTGGTGAGCGCCATGCGCGGATCTTGGATCACATTCATACTGACAAACATGAAGCCCGGGTTTGGCTCCTTGTGCCACTCATTGCCCAGATAAAAGGGATGGACGACAAGATGAATCCCCACGGACAGGTCAAGCTCTTGTGCGGTAGCCCAGAGGGGATCGAAGTCGGGATGGCCAAAACTTTTTCCACTGACTGGCATGGCGCCGACGAACACCGACTTAACCCCTTCCCGCGCCAGCCGGTGCAACTCTCGGACGGTTTCCGCAGGATGCTTGAGCGAGATATGCCCCACTGGGAACAACCGGTCGCGGTAATCCGAGCAAACTTCCAACGCCCAGGTGTTGTACGCTCGGCAATGCGCCGCCGCCAGTGGCGGATCTTCAACGAAGCCGTCGAGGAGTAAGCCGATCGACGGGTAGAGGAACTGACACTCGATCCCCTCCTGATGGAGGAACTGGATACGCTTCTGCATATCTTCGAGCGAATGCGTAAAGATGTCCGCGAGATCAAAAGCGCCTAATCTCACCCCCTGCTCTTTTTGGCCGAAGCCAATGAGCACGCCGAGAAAATCCTCGACATTGAAACGTAATCGCGTATTCTCTTCGACGAGAATCATGTAGCGATTCTCGTCCGGCCTGCGTGCAAAGCGCAGGCACCGGGAACGGTATTGAGGTTCGACATAGCGCTGCCAGAGATCAAGAGGTTCCATCAAGTGACTATCCGCATCGATAATGCGAGTCATGAAAATCCCTTCCTCTATGAGCCGCAGGGTGGGTCATGGCCCTACGGTAGTACTATGCAGGTAATGCTGCACGGCGTTGACAACTTGTTCGAGGGCACCCTTGTCTGTCAATGTTGCAGCATGGAAGTATCACTTGTTGGCAAGAGATATAAGCATCACCGCTTCCCCGTGGAAATTATCAGTCACGCCGTGTGGCTGTCCTTTCGCTTCTGTTTCAGTTTCCGCGATGGCGAAGAGCTCCTCTTGGAACGGGACATCATTGTGACGTACGAAGCGATTTACAAGTAGCGCCGCAAGTTTGGCCCCCGTACGCCAATCAGCTCCGGCGGCGTCCGCGCCCCGGTGATACGTGGTATTCGGTGATCGACACTGCATTCTTCTCTCCGGCCTCTACCGCTTCATTAGCCAATGGGCACTATCGACAAACTCGTACTCCATTCATATTAGAACGCTTGAAGCGACGCTGAGCAACTTTTTATTAAGACCCTATCCAGAAAGGAGTGTACAGCATGAATTCACTGACCACCGACCCGGTCGCGGCCGTGCTTAAACGGCTGTTTCAGGAGGCCGAAAGCGCCGATCGGCCACTATTGGAAAGGTTTCGCACCAAGGAGGTGACCCAAGACGAGATGGCCAAACTGCTGGAAGCAGAGGCGAAAGACTATCGGACCGTGTATCGGAAGTATGTGAACAACTTCCTGAACGTCTCGGCCGACTTTGGGCGCTTTCTCTACATGTGCGCCCGCGCTCGCAAGGCCAAGCGGATCGTTGAATTCGGCACGTCCTTCGGCATTTCGACGATCCATCTCGCCTGCGCCCTGCGGGACGGCGGTGGCGGTCGGTTGATTGGCACCGAGCTGGAACCCACGAAGGCGCAGCGCGCACGAGAAAATCTGGCCGCCGCGGGGTTGGCTGACCTGGTGGACCTTCGCGTGGGCGACGCGCTCGACACGCTGAAAGAGGGAATTGATGGCGACGTGGACGTGGTGCTCCTCGACGGTGCGTTCAGCCTTTACCTGCCTGTTCTCAAGCTGTTGGAGCCGCACTTACGCGATGGTGCGTTCGTCATCAGCGATAACGCGATGGAGCAAGCGCCGGGCTACCTCGCCTACGTGCGTAATCCACAGAACGGATATTTGTCGCTCGCACTGCCATTTGAGGCGGGGCGTGGGAATGAACTCACAGTCGTGACCCGGTGATCGGTACGAGGGAAGGAGACGAAGGTAGACTGATCAAACCCGCGTATCCGTTCCGCCCTCAGCGCTCAGTTCTGCCCGGCGGCAGGAGGGTCGTATCAAGTGAATGAGTCATCACCTGACAGTGTCTCACTATGTGGTGGGCATGATTGCTTTTGCTCACCCTTCGGAGGGCTCTATCACATCTAGTGAGCATTCCCTTGACACGACTATAACCCCCAACACCAACGCAGTGCCGCAGTGGCAAGCCGCTCCATTTTAGCGACCTTGGTCGATCTTCGCTCCAAAGGTTAGGGAGAGGTCTCGTCATTCCAGCCCCGCGATAGTGTTCCTACCTCAGGAGTCAGTCTTCGAACCTCTGCAGCTCCGGATACCCCTCCAGCAGATAGCGATTGGTCAAGTCGCCGACCAGGGAATCCTGCGCCGCCCCATCGAGCGCGTCTAGATCCCAGCCACCTTCACGATAGAAGAGCCGCTCGACTTCCAGTTCCGGAAACAGCCCGACTTCATTGCCGGCGACATAGAAGTCGCGGCCATTGACGTTGGCGGCGGCGGCGGTGCACAGCCACACGACTAGTGGCGCCACGGCTTCGGGCTGGAACACTTCCATCGAGGACAGCTTCGGGGCCCGCGTGCCTACCCAATACCGACCCAGGGCCCGCATGACCGGGAGGAACTTGGCGATGTTCATACCGGCCAGGATGGTGGTGGCCGCACGGGGGCGGATCGCGTTGCAGCGCACGTTAAACCGGCCCAGTTCCTTGGCGACCGCGCGGGTGAGTCCGATGATGCCTTCTTTCGCTGCGCAATAATTTGCGCCAAAGACCCGGCCGAGGCCCGATTCGGACCCGGTGTTGATAATCACGCCACTGCGCTGTTTGCACATGATCGGACTGGCGTACCGGATGGCGCCGAACGACCCCTTCACGTGAACCGCCATCATCCGGTCCCAGTCCCGTTCGGTCAGTTCATGCACCGGGATGAAATTGGAAATGCCCGCGTTATTCACTAGAATATCCACACCGCCGAAGGCGTCGAGCGCGGTCTTGACCAGTCGCTCAGCCCCCTGAAACTCGGCCACGTCGTCGGTGTTGGCGACGGCTTCCCCTCCAGCGGCGCGAATTTGCTCGACCACCAGGGATGCGATCGGTGCACTATTCTGCACGGCGATATCGTTGACCACGACCTTAGCGCCTTGCGCCGCAAACAACAGCGCTTCCGCTCGTCCGATCCCAGCTCCGCTACCGGTCACGATGGCGACTTTCCCCATGAGCCGTTTTCTCTGCTCTTGCATGATCCTTTTCCCCTCCTCTGTAGTACGGGTGTAGAGTTATGAGCGTGTCTCTGCGGATGGTGTCAAGAAAGGCCTCCCTTCGGCTCAAGCTCCAGCTCGCGCACGGCCTGGATGATCGCGTCCGGCGCTTCCCACGCCAGGAAATGGCCGGCTTCGGGAATCACCCGCCGCACATACGGCCCACTGAAAAACCGCGCGTGTCCAGCGGAGCTATCGGCCGGGGCGACCCCGTCGGAGCCGCCATGCAGTACGACGGTGGGCACGCCGATGCGCGGCCGTGCGGTCAGCCGCTCCTCGATTGGCTCTAGGCTCGGATCGCCAGGAGCCCAACCGAAACGATGGCGGTAGGAATGAATGACGACGTCCACGAAATCTGGATTGTCAAAGGAAGCCGCTGTGCGTTCATAGGTCGCCTCATCGAAGCGCCAGTTGGGCGACCATAGCCGCCACAGTAGCTTGCAGAACTCGCGCCGGTTCACCGCCAGTCCTGCCCGTCCGCGTTCCGTGGCGAAGTACCATTGGTACCACAGGCGATACTCCTGTATGGGTGGCGCCGGTGTGGCGTTGGCTGCCACGTTCAGGACGTTATAGCCACCGATCGAGACGAGAGCACGGACGCGGTGGGGCCACAGCGCAGACACGACGCACGCCGCCCGCCCACCCCAATCGTATCCGATCAGCACCGCGCGCTGAATCTCCAGCCCGTCCATCACAGCGAGCAGATCCTGCCCTAACGCCGCCTGTTGTCCGGAGCGCAGCGTCTGTGCGTCAAGAAAGCGCGTTGGGCCATAACCGCGCAGGTACGGCGCGATAGTGCGATAGCCAGCGTGGCTGAGGTGCGCCACGACTCGGTCCCAGGTCCGCGGATCGTCGGGAAAGCCGTGCAGAAGGATGACTGGGGCACCGTGCTCCGGTCCGGATACCTCGCAGGCGATCTCCAGCGTCGCCGTACGGACTCGAATCAATGTGGGCTGAGGGTTCATAGTTCCTCTCGTGGTGTAGCACTGTCACATGTTCTTCCTCCAGCGAGAGGTGGAATACCACCACCCGCTAGTGCGTGCGAAGCCCGAGCGTCGATGTCGCCTCAGATTCTGCACCAGCGGCGAGTCGCACGCTTCCTTATTCTCCACGTCTTATAGCGCTAGAACTGCGCATAGGGGAAGGGCGCGCAACTCTGATAGAGGACACTGCGCTCTGACCGGCGTCGCGTAGGCCTGCGTAATCGGCCTCCTTCAATTAGTTTTTCCATAGACAGAGGAATGCCGAGCCGTTGCCGCTCAATCTCATCTTGGAACACTTCTTTTCTTCGTTCCGGGGCCTCGCTGCGCTCTCCAGCGGGTTGGGCAGAGTGATACACTCAGAGACTGGAGCCCAGAAAGACGGTATGCTTCTCGTACTGCTGCCGCAGCGCATCGGTGGCGGCATACACCCGCGCGGGCTCTGTCGGGAATTTTAGATGAGGATGAGCGAAATATCACTTCCTGTAATCTACGCAGCCAAGGCCTAGCATTGCTCAGCTAGCGTTTGGGGCACAGCTCCACGGCTTGCCAGTTGTCCCTTATGAATCGCCTGCATGACCTCAATGCCGGCGATCGTACCTCGGGCCGCTCAAAACGATTTGCAGCCTCACATCGGCCTCACATTCCACTTTCCGGCCCAATGGTCCTGTTCAATCGTGTCATTCAGATAGCGACTCGTTCGGACGACGAGAGCGGACGGCCCCACGTTTTCTTCTTGCAACTCTGCCATCGCTTCATGCAAAGCCGCAGCATCTTCTCACGTGCTCTTCTGGGGGATATCTTTGTTCCCTTCTCGGTACGCGAAGAAGACGATCACCTCAATACCGATGTGTGAACTTGTCAAAGCCTTGGCCGTGCTTTAAGGAAAAGCATCACCTTGGAGGAGGGCGAACATGGAGACAATCGACGGTGGAGCGCTCGTCGGGAAAGCCTTAGTGAACGAAGGGGTAGAAAAGGCCTTCGTCTTATCGGGTGGGCATATCATGCCGATCTTTTATGGGATGCGAGAGGCGGGCATTGAGATTATCGATATGCGTCATGAGTGCGCGGCGGTGTATGCCGCGACTGCCTATACGCG
>CAYTVL010000131.1:0-8272 GCA_964441775.1 uncultured Enterobacteriaceae bacterium | reverse complement strand
CGACGAGCATGGGCAGGTTATTGATGTCCTCCTCCGTAACAAACGGGATCGGGTCAGTGCGGAAGCGTTTTTTCGCCAGGCCCTAGCAGGTTCTGTCAGGAACCACCCATGCTGGGGTTTAAGTGCGTGGAGGCTGCGGCTCTCACAATCTGGGGAATAGAACTCGTCCACCAGATCAAGAAGAGGCAATTTGATCTGTCGTCTCTTTGCGCTCCTCCCGCACGGACTCCACAAGTATGGGAAGCTGTATTGGCTGCTTGAGTAGCACATCAAGTAGGCATTCCCTCTTCTTCATTCCGCAAATTGCACCGGAACCTGCAATAGTGCCTCCGTCACAAGCACCACCGCAATCTGACCGACTCACCGTGTGTTGACTCGACTATCGTAGGCCACGGAAAAACGCCCTCACATCTTCCACTAGCACATCTGGCTCCTCCAACGCTGCGAAATGCCCTCCACTCGACATCTCTGTCCAGCGTTGGATATTGAAGGAGCGCTCGCCCCATTCGCGTGGTGGTCGGCTAATCTCATGGGGGAACACGGCCACGCCGGTCGGTACGGTGATGCGCTCGCCCTGCTGCATGTTCCACGGATGCCGTAGCGTCTCATAGTATAGCCGGGTGGACGAATTGATGGTCTGCGTCACCCAATAGATGGTTATAGTGGTGAGCAACTCGTCTTTGGTAAAGCGGCTCTCCACATCCCCGTGGCAATCGCTCCAGGTGCGATACTTTTCCACGATCCAGCCTGCCAGCCCTACCGGGGAGTCGTTGAGTCCATAGGACAGCGTTTGTGGTTTGGTGCCCTGGATGTGGGAATAGCCGCCCTCCGCTTGCAGCCAGGCTTCGCGCTGTGCCATCAACTCCTGTTCTGCGGCGGTCAATGGAGGGGAGCCTACCCCTAGATACGGCGTGGGCCTGGTGATCGAGGCGGTGTGAATACCAAGGAGCTGCTGGGGATACGCAAAGCCAAGATAGTTCGTCACACTGGCACCCCAGTCGCCGCCCTGTGCCCCGAAGCGCTGGTAGCCCAGCCCTTCGGTCATGAGCTTGGCCCACAGATCAGATATTTTGTACACGTGCATGCCGCGCTGCTGCGGCTGATCCGAGAAGCCGTAGCCCGGCATCGACGGCACCACGACATCAAAGGCATCTGCCGGATCGCCACCGTAGCTCGCCGGGTCCGTGAGACGCGGGATGATTTTATACATCTCAAAGAACGATCCCGGCCAGCCGTGCGTGACCACCAGGGGCATGGGGTGCGGTCCTTTGCCTTTCTCGTGGATGAAGTGGATGCCCAGCCCGTTCACGTTTGCCTTATAATGGTGAAAGGTATTGAGCATCTTCTCCTGGGTCCGCCAGTCAAAGCGTGTACGCCAGTACGCCGTCAACGCCTGCACGTATGCCAGGTTGCTGCCGTAATCCCACTCGGAGCCTGGGAGCTCGCTAGGCCAGCGGGTCGCAGCGAGACGTTGTTGCAGGTCATCAAGCACGGCGTCGGAAATCTGTATGGTAAAAGGCTGGATCTTCATGGTTTGGTCTCCTTAGTACGAAATAGCTGGCGAAGCTGCGCCAATAGAGATGCCTCACCGCTTCCCATCATCAAGGCCGGTATTCCTTGCGTACCTCCTGCACCGCGGCCAACAAGTCAGAGAGCATTTTTTCTTTGCCGGTGTCGATCGTTGGACATACGCCTCTCGTTGTCCTACAGCTCGGGTGATAAGCGCTTTATGAGCCCGCCAAGCGTAACCTCCACAGGCTGAGGACTTCTTGCAGCGACCGGGTCGTTTCTTTACATAAATTATGAACTCTACAGATTTGGCGACAGTACTGGCTACCTGAACAATACGCCCCGCTGACTCCCTCTTGTCTTCGCTCCTCCAATTTGACCACAGCCGCGTCAGGAGCGCGACCACTATCCATTCCTCCTGGCGGGCTTAGGCCCTCAATAGGGAAAGAGCTTGCAGACGCCGCCATTGAAGTGCTACATCGGGTACGTCGCGAAGTTTGAAGAACATACGCTTTCCGTTGTGTCGTTGAGGTGAGCCATGGTCCGAATTTCCTCAAAGGAGGTGGTAAATGACGCAAGAAATAATGGTTGATCTTGCAAAAATCCCATGGAAACCCATGAAGGGGAAAAACGGCCTTACGTACAAGACGCAAATGGGCCTTGATGGCAGCAAGGGTCCCGAGCTTGTACGCCTACGCGCAATTGGGCATGACAGCGACCCTCACTATCACACAGGCGCGCAGTTTCAGATATTTCTCGAGGGGTACGCCCAGTTTCCCGACTTCCGATTAGAGGCGGTCGGTGTCCATTACACCGACCATAACGTGCCGTACGGACCGTTCAGCGGTGATCATGACATGATCGTCGTCCATGCCAAACCTGCAGGCCGGCGGACGATGAAAGATGCGTTCAAAAGTGAAGTCTTCAGACGAGAGATCAATCGCGCGGGGCGTCAATTTCATGGTTCGGCAAATACGATCGAGTGGGAGCCTGTTCCTAGTCGCGAGGGGATACACCGAAAAGTGCTCATCCCGGAAGGGGCAGGGGTATCTGCGCAGCTTGTTGTCGGCCCGCCTGGAACGGAACTCTTTGAGACGCCCGCACTATATGGACGATACGAATTGGTGATTGCAGGGTCGGCCGTCCTGGAAGGAAACCACCTTGGCCCTGAATGCGTGCGTTTCGTGTGCGGCGCTGAACACCCTACCCCGTTGATCGCAGGGTCAGACGGCGCCACGATTCTCGTCCTTACGTTCGATGAAGATGCGGCGGTTAGTTACGGTGGCTGCCTCCTGGAAGACATGACAACCTACTCTCAGTCCCTCCAACGCTAGACTCGAAGTGGGGGCAGAGAGCGCCCATTCCTTCTTGTCCGTTTTCTGGAAAGGAAGACTCCCTCATGGCAGAGGCACACAAGGTCAGACTCCAGCCGCTCTCGGCTGAAGCCTTTTGCCCGTATGGGCAGATGCTGGAGGCCAAACAACCCCTCTTTCCAGAGGTCGAGCCCAGTGAAGGTCGTGTCGCTCTGGAACTGCAGCACCTTGAGTATCGACCTGACGCCAAACGCCTGAGCCAGATGGCGATCCACTTTTCTTACAACCAGACCATCATCCCCCTGCGAGGATCAATGGTGCTGGTCGTCGCCCCGGCGCCCCGCAACTGCGAGGCGGGCCATGCACACTATGAGTTTGACTATGAACGAGTGGCGGCGTTCGTGTTAGAGCCGGGGCAAGCAGCGCTCATTGACAAGGGGGTATGGCACAACGGGCTGACATTCGGACCCGCATGCACGTTCATCAACGTGACGCGCAAGGACCCGGGAGAAGGCACAAGTCGCGATGTCGAGGGGCGAATCGAATGCGTGTCGACGAAGTGGCCGTCTGTCAAGTTTGTCGATCTCCAGAAGCGGGATGACCGGGTCATTGAACTCGAGCTTTTCAGCTTTACGCCCCGTCTCAGAATAAGGTCGCTCCGGAGGGACCTTCCCCGGCGTGAGGGGGGAGAGTGATGGAGAGCCGCTTAGAAGAGGACTACCCAATAAAATAAGGAGGTGACCATCATGACAGAGACGATCAGGGTGAAAATGCGACCGCTCACGGTCGAGGCTTTTCGCCTGTACGGCCATATCGTCGATGAAAAACATCCAGCCTATCCGGATGTCGAGGAAGGCCGACCGGCAGTTTTAGCGGTCCACTTGAAACATAATCCGAACGCCAAGCGGGTTGGCCAGCTCGCCATTCATTTCTCCTATGGTCAGACGTTCACACCGTTGCAGGGCTCGATGGCGTTGATCGTAGCACCGCCTCCACGTAACCGTGAAGCCAACCGTGACGTGTACGAGCTGGATTACGAGCGGCTGGCGGCCTTTGTGATGGAGCCAGGAGATGTAGTCTACATTGCCAAGGGAGTGTGGCATCTTCCCGCCACGTTGAATGGGGACTGCCGGTTCCTTACCTCGACTCGGCTGGATCCTCCCAAGCCAGGGGCAAGTCAGGTCGCAGAGCTGGAGGGTCCCATCACCATCGAACAAGTGGTTGCCCGGCAGAAGCAACGAACTTCCTTCATTGAGTATGTGGACCTGCAGAAACGGGACAATTGCGTCATTGAACTGGAGCTGTAAGGCGGGAGCAGCGCAGCCAGAAATCCAAAAAAAGACGAGGTGTTTTTCATTTATCAACATTGCCTGAAAGGAAGGACTGCCCATGGCAGAAATGATCAAGGTAAAAGTACAACCGTTGACCGCCGAAGCGATACGCCCGTATGGACAGATGCTGGAGACCAAACAACCTATTTTCCCTGAGGTCGAGCCCGGCGAAGGTCGCGTCGCCATGGAATTGTTACACATTAAATACCGCCCCGAGGCGAAGCGAATGGACCAGATGGCTATTCATTTCTCCTACAATCAGACTTTTATTCCCGTACATGGCTCGATGGTGCTGCTACTCGCCCCAGCACCCCGCAACCGCGAAGCGGGCCAGACGAACTATGAGTTTGATTATGAGCAAGTGGCGGCGTTCCTACTGGAGCCGGGGCAGGCAGCGCTCATTGACAAGGGGGTGTGGCATAACGCCCTGACGTTCGGGCCAGAGTGCACGTTTATCAACGTGACCCGAAAGGACCCCGGAGAGGGGACTAGCAAGGACGTGCAAGGGCGGGTGGAGTTAGTGCCGACTATGCGGTCGTATGTAGAATTTGTCGACCTCAAGAAGCGGGACGATCGCACTATTGAACTGGAACTGTAAGGAGGCAAGCGATGGCGCCATACAAAATTATCGATGCCGACGCCCATATGTGTGAGCCGCCCACCCTGTGGCTGGAGCGGCTTGACCAGCGCTTCCGTGACCGCGCCCCGCGGATCGTGAAAGATCCCGGTGGGAAAAAGGGCTCCTTTTTTGTCTGCGAAGACGGAGTGCAGATGCGTGTGGCCGGCGTGTTTGCCTCGGGGAAAACCTTTGACAAGGCGTTTATGGAGTTGGGCATGGAAGATGCCTTGCCGGGGGGATGGGACCCAGCCGCGCGGCTGCAGGACATGAAACTTGACGGAGTGGAAGCGGCGGTCTTATACACCACCTTCGGCTTTGGGCTCTTCCGCTTAGAAGATGGCGAGTTTCAGGCAGCCTGCTTTCGGGTGTACAACGATTGGCTCGCAGAGTTTTGTCGCTATGCCCCCCAGCACTTTGCCGGGCTGGCACTGATCTCACTCTTCGATGTAGAGCAAGGGCGGCAAGAGCTGGAGCGGTGTCGAAAGAGAGGGCTCAAAGGGGCTCTGATCTGGGCTTCGCCACCGGAGGAGCGGCCCTATAGCCTTCCGCTGTATGATCCGTTTTGGGCGACAGCGCAAGAGCTCGAAATGCCTCTGTCACTGCACCTGGCGACCGGGCGGAGGAGAGAAAGTAAGATTGACGAAAGCGATATGACTGAGTTTTGGGTGAATCTGGTGGCGCGACCGCATGAGATTCAGCACTCCTTATTGACGCTGATTTTTGGAGGGGTATTGGAGCGCTTTCCACGGCTGAAGATTGTATCCGCGGAGAACGACGTCGCCTGGGTGCCCCATGTGTTGGAGCGAGCTGACAAATACTACCGAAGATTACGGAAGGGGTATGACTCGCCATTGTCGCTCAAGCCTAGCGAGTACAGTCAACGGCAACTGTATTACACGTTTATCGATGATCCGATGGGACTGAAGACCTATCAATTGACGGGGAGCGCGGACAACTTTATGTGGTCAACAGATTATCCGCATCAGGCGGCCACGTGGCCCCACTCGCAAGCAGTCGTGGCGCAAACGTTTGCGGAGGTCCCGGAGGAGGATAAGCGTAAGATGGTCCAGGAGAACACCAGTAAACTGTATGGGTTGGCGCCGGGAGGAGCTTCTCCTTCCTAGAAGCCCGACCCAGCAAAAGAGTGCTGTGCACAGAGCATCTGACGATGAGAAGAGAGTCCCTATTCGCTGAGAAGCCAGAAGATTGAAGACTCTGTCGCTACGGTAATCAGAATAGGCCAAGGGAGCATGCTGGCGTGAGGAGGCTGCCATGCCAACGGAGAAGATACGTGTCGGTCTTATTGGCGCCAATGTCCACTATGGATGGAGCATGAGGGCGCACCTGCCAGCCCTGCTGGCGCTGCCCGAATACGAGCTGACGGCTGTCTGTACCGCACGCCGGGAGACGGCAGAGGAGTCGGCGAAGCACTACGGAGCCACGTTCGCCTTCCATGATTACTACGAACTGGTACAACACCCAGAGGTTGA
This sequence comes from uncultured Enterobacteriaceae bacterium, assembly GCA_964441775.1. GTDB lineage: Bacteria > Desulfobacterota > Binatia > Bin18 > Bin18 > SYOC01. The sequence continues at coordinate 2,010 of CAYTVL010000131.1, read as the reverse complement.
TCTGGTCGTGGTATCCGTGCGGGTGCCCTTCCATCATCAGATGGTGATGGCGGCTCTGGAAGCCGGGAAGCAGGTCTTCTGCGAGTGGCCCCTTGGCGCCAACCTAGCCCAGGCAGAGGAGATGGCGCAGCTGGCCCGCTCGAAAGGGGTCCGCACGATGGTAGGTCTCCAGGCGCGGGGCGATCCTGTTCTGCTCCGCCTCCAGGAGCTGGTGTCGGAAGGATATGTAGGAGAGGTCCTCTCCTGCAATATGGTCATGTTCCTGCCCGGCCTTCTGCAAAGAGGCCTGGAGCGAGCATGGATGGCAGACAGGATGATGGGAGCGAATACCCTCTCTATCTCTACAGGACACGCGATCGATGTCCTGTGCTTCTGTGTAGGGGAATTCAAGGAGCTCCTGGCTTCCGTGACGACCCAGGCGCCGGTGTGGGAAACCGCGGAGCCAGGCAAAACGGTGAACGTGACCGCTCCCGACAACGTGCTGGTGAATGGCGTACTCACCAACGGTGCTGTCGCCTCGGTCCATGTCGCCACCGTGCCCTGGCATGGCACTGGCTGGAGGATGGAGGTCTACGGGCGGGAAGCGACGCTGGTTGCCTCATCAAGTCAGATGGTGCAGTACGCCCACATCCAGCTTCTCAGCGGAACAGGGAAAGACAGGGCGCTCCAGGAGCTCGCCGTCCCAAACCGTCTGACCTGGATTCCTGCTGCGGTGCCTCAGGGTCCACCGTTCAATGTGGCCCAGTTGTACCGCAGTCTGAGCACAGCGATACGGGAAGGCAAGGAGGCCCATCCTGATTTCGCCCTGGCAGTGAAGCGACACCGATTACTGGACGCCATCCAGCGCGCCTCGGACCAGGGGGTGAAGGTACAGGCGACCTAACACTTGACTACAATATACGGCTTTGTTGCGTAATTCGCGACGTCACAAATAGTTTCTTGTTGTGAAGGCCTCTCCTCATCTCACGCACCCCGTCTCGGGCATACCCAACTGCGTCATGCGATTGAGCACCGTGCATTTCACTAGCGCTTCCGCGCGTTGCGTCTCCAAGCTCCGCGCCCAGAGTCGTCCTCCAAACGATTGCTTGAATCGGAACATGGCATTCTCGGTGACACTCTGGCGCGTATATCCGCTGAGCACCCGCCAAGCTGAGCGTCCCCGTGCTCCAATCTGCTGGAGGATATGGTTGCGTGCGGCACGCCATCCGAAGGCATCCTTAGCGGTGCCTGGTCGGGCCGTGCGCCGGGGGACGAAGACTGGCCTCGCACCCCGCTGGAGTACTGCTTCGTAACAGGTCCGCATGTCGTAGGCCCCATCGCCCGAGACTTGGGCGATCGGCTCGGCAATCTGCTCCAGCAGCGCAGGCAGGGGCTGGCTGTCGTGCACCTGACTCCCGGTGAGCTCCACCGCGACGATCTCTTTGGTGGTCTCATCAACCCCCAAGTGCAGCTTGCGCCAGATGCGCCGGCGACTGAGGCGGTGCTTCCGCACGTGCCATTCGCCCGCGCCATAGACCTTGAGGCCGGTCGCATCGATCACCACATGCCGTGGGCCGCCTCCCGATTCTACAGGGAGTCGCACCTGTAGTGCTGCTTGCCGCCGACTCACCGTGCTGTAGTCCGGAACGGGTAGCGTGAGCTTCATCAACTCCACCACCGACGAGAGGAACCCCTGTGCCGCGCGCAAGCTGAGATGATAGACGACTTTGAAGACCAGGGCGCATTCAATGGCGAGATCAGCATACAGGCGGAGCGCGCCCGGCCCTGTGGCCGGTTCGGTGTGCCGCCACCCGGCAATCGCCTGTTCGTCGAACCACACGGTGAGACGGCCACGGTTAATCAACGCACGGTTGTACTCGTGCCAATTGCGGATCCGATACCGGAAGACGGAGGGAGAGTTAAGCATGCCCTATCGTAACCGATGGAGCGCCATTGGTGAATAACGCAACAAAGTCCATCCCGGCACCCATAAGCAGATTGAAGAGATCGCCACGTGGATTCGTCACGGCG
>CAYTVL010000130.1:0-8548 GCA_964441775.1 uncultured Enterobacteriaceae bacterium | reverse complement strand
CAAGCCCTTTCGCTTTGCTTGCTCGTGTTGACTCAAATCTCTGCCCCTGAAAGGCGTGGCCCTTGCTCCTACTGAGGCGGGAACCTATGCGAGGCTGGCGGTGACGTTAAGCTCTATAGGGAAGACGGAAGACGCTCTGAAGGCCGCCGCCCAGGCGCTCCGCCTAAAGTGCGAAGTTGCAGACGACCACTTAGCAGACGTAGGAGCCGCCTATGCGGTAGCCGGGCACTACGAAGAAGCGCGTGAGCCCTTGCAGCGCTATCTCAGCCGCTATCCCAACGTACTGCCTGCCCATCTCATGCTGGCCGCAGTCTACAGCGAGTTAGGCCAAGCTGCCCAGGCGCGGGCGGAGGCTGCTGAAGTGTTGCGGCTCAACCCCAAGTTCTCACTAGAAGTGCACAAGCAGCGTATGCCGATCAAAGATCCAGCGGTGTTGGAGCGGCATATTGCCGCGCTGCGCAAGGCGGGGCTGAAGTGAATTAAGAATGAAAAATGACGAATGACGAAGAATGTAGGAAGAGACCGAGTGTTGAACTGTGGAGGATACTACTTGTGCATTGCTCTATCCTGTCCTGGCAGAGCCTGGGCATGAGCAGAAAATCCCCCCAGCCCCCCTTTGCCAAAGGGGGGAAAGCGCGCGGCGCGGGGGGATTTTGGACAAGAAACTCACCCCTGCCCGTGACGCAGGAGTTTGCCGGAGGTTACACCAGTGGTTTGGTCGTCCTTGATTGTGACTTCGCCGTTCACCAGCACGTAGTGATACCCTTCCGCTCGTTGAATACGCCGCCATTCGTTGCCCGGCAGATCATGAACGATCTCCATCGGCAGCACTTTGATGTTGTCATAATCGTAGACAACGATGTCCGCCGGCGAGCCTTCGCGGATGGTGCCGCGATCACGGAACCCGGCGCACCAGGCAGGCTGCGCGCTGAGTTTCCAGTGCGCTTCTTCCAAGCTGATTACTTGGTTCTCGCGCACAAGCCGTTGAATGGTCTCCGTCGGATAGCGTCCCGCCGTGAAGAACTTGGTGTGGGCTCCACCATCGGACACACCCAGCAAGGCAAGATCGGAACGAACAATTTCAGCGAGGAAGGGAAGGCTACAGCCAATGGTCGTGTAGAATTCCGTCTTCAAGTCGTCCGCCACGGCGAGATCCAACATCGCGTCCACCGGATGTTTCCCTTGGCGCGCGGCCACTTCTTTCAACTTCAGGTTTTCCCACTGTTTCAGCTCGGGCCGTTTGACAGAGAGGACAAAAATTTCATCGAAGGAGTCGCTGATAAGGCCGGACGTGTCCTTCTTCAACCCAGGCCGGCGCTTGGGGTCAGCCAACTTCGTGCGTTTCTCTTCAAGGGTGCCCACCGTCGCTTCAAGCCACGCCGGGTCGTCATCCCACAAATTCCAGTCTTCAAAGGTGAACACAAAGCTAGGATCGGTCGTTACGCCTTGACCATAAATGCGCAGACCTTCCTGACGGCAGCGCTCCAGCCACGCGAGTTGGTTACGATGCCGTTCCGGGAAGCGATCGCTCGCCTGGACAACATTGTAAAGAATCGGCCTGCCGCTGTTGCGCGCGAGTTCCTCAAAATGGCGTTGGGCTGCGTCATTTTTTCCATCCGGTGTGAGGAAGATCGACTGGATGAATCCTTCGTTGCGCTCCGCCAGCACCCGAGCGAAGGCCATGCAGGTTTCATCATGCATGATGTCGGTTACCATCGGCGTGCCGTCGTAGTCCATCTGGATGCTGTTCGCTCCTAAGCGCTGGGCAGACCAGCCACAACCGCCAGCATCCATGCTCTCGTGAATCAAGCGACACATCGCTTGGGTTTCTTTTTCCGTGGGCATACGACCGGATTTTGCAGCATCGAGACCCATGACCCAGATCATGATCGGCGCTACCGGCACGTACGGCAACAGATTCATGCCTTTGGGCGTCCGCTCGATACTATCGAGATATTCCGGGAAGGTCACCCAATCCCACGGCATCCCGGCTTTCATCGACGCGTAGGGAATGGCCTCCACCCGCGTCATGGTAAGCATGGAGCGCTCGCGTCCCTCAGGAAGCACGGGCGCAAAGCCAAAGCCGCAGTTGCCGATCACCGCCGAGGTGACGCCATGCCACCCAGAGATGGTGCAGTACGGGTCCCAATAAATCTGCGCGTCATAATGGGTGTGCAGATCGACAAACCCCGGGGCCACGATCAGCCCATTCGCATCGATCGTTTTCGTCGCCTCATGCGCCGCCAAGCGGCCAATTCTTGCAACACGACCATCTTTGATACCGACATCCGCGCGATAGCGCGGCAACCGGGTGCCGTCGACAATCATCCCGCCTTGAACAATCAGATCATACGCTGCCATAGGAAAGAGTCCTCCTTATGCCTTGAAATCAGACACCAAGCGTGACAAGGCTAAACCGTTCTTCTCATGACGTCAACGAGTTCGAGGCGCCAGCGCAACCCGTCGCGTTTTCGGCTAAGATGTCGGGCAATTGAAAAAAGAGAGGAGCACACGCACATGAAACTTGGACTACTAGTCGGCGCGGCTGGACCACGCATCAATATGGACCTGATCCTTGAAGCGGAACGGCTGGGCTACGATTCCGTATGGACCGGCGAAGCCTACGGCACAGATGCGGTTACGCCGCTGGCGTGGATCGGTTCACGTACATCGAAGATCAAACTGGGCGCGGCGATCTTGCAGATGCCCGCCCGCACCCCGGCGATGACCGCGATGACCGCGATGACGCTAGACGCTTTATCTGGTGGACGCTTTATTCTGGGCTTGGGCCCCTCAGGGCCCCAAGTGGCTGAAGGGTGGCACGGCGTGGCCTATGGCAAACCACTGCCCCGCACGCGCGAATACATCAGCATCGTGCGCAAGATTCTCGCGCGCGAGGCGCCGCTACAACATCAAGGTGAATATTATCAAATCCCCTACACGGGGTCCGACGCGACCGGATTAGGTAAACCGCTCAAAAGCATCCTGCATGGACGCGCGGACATGAAAATTTATATGGCGTCAATCAACCCGAACGGCATCGCCTGCGCCGGAGAGATCGCCGACGGCAACTTGCCCATCTGGATGAACCCGGAGAAACCGGAACTGATGTTGTCCTCTCTTGAACGTGGGTTCGCCAAAGCTGGCGGCGGCAAGAGCTTGGCGAACTTTGATCTGGCGCCGTTCGTCACCTGTATTGTCGGAAACGATTTGGAGAAGTGCCGGATGCCGATCAAAGACAACTTGGCGTTGTACATTGGCGGCATGGGCGCGCGCACGCAGAATTTCTACAATGCCTACGCTAAACGTTTGGGCTACGAAGACGCCGCAGTCAAAATCCAAGATCTCTACCTAGGCGGCAAGAAAGCCGAAGCCATCGCCACCGTGCCGGATAAACTCGTAGACGAAGTTGCATTGATCGGCTCACGCGAGCGCATTGCCGATCGCCTGCAAGCGTGGAAAGCTTCCCCGGCAACCAGCCTGCAGATCGGCACGACGCAACCGGAAGCGCTGAGACTGCTGGCGGAGTTGTGCTTGTAGGAGCGACGGACAAGGCTCCAATTCCGGAGAACAGACTATGGTGGAAGCACGAACCAAGACGGCATATTTTCATATCGTCCGCACGCCGAGCGTCATGAGTGGTGAGCCGCGCGTCGCGGGACACCGTATTCGTGTCCGCGATATTGTCGCGGCCCGTGACTTGGGGGGCTTGATACCCGAAGAAATCGTCACCAGTGTCTATCCGGAATTGACCCTTGCTGAAGTGTACTCCGCTTTGGCCTACTATGAAGATCACCGTGAGGAGATTACACGAGCGACTCGGAACGAAGCACGGGTCATCAAGCAATTTCTCAAGACCCATCCGCATCTAGTGCGAGATGTCAAACCGGCCAAGCATTGACCCATGCTCAAAGCGTACTCGGACGTGCATGTTGTCTTCGGCTTGGTGCAAGCATTGCGGCAACGAGGAATGGATGTGGTTCGGGTTCAGGATCGAGGTCAAGAAGAAGCTGATGATATAGACCTGCTTGACCAAGCGTTACAAGAGCAGCGGATAATGCTTACGAACGACGTGGATTTTCTAACGTTGGCCGCCCAGTATGGAGCGCAACAACAACGATTTGCGCCGATTTTCTTTTGGCCACAACAACGTCGTTCGATCGGACAACTGGTTCGCAGCGTCATTCGTGAGGCCAGCCTTTATGAGTATGATGTTGCTTGTTCTCAAGTCTTCTTTCTATGATCGGCCCCGTCGGATTGTCTCGTGTCGATGGGCCATTGATGGAAACAATCCGTCAATCACTCAATCACCCAATGACTCAATCGCTCAAATTCCTTGCCTGCGCCAGCAGGAGTTCGCCTTTAATCCGATACAGCTCCGCTTCGTAGTTACGCTGCCCAGTTTTGCATATGATCGCAGTGGCTTCCTCCACCGCCTGCAAGGCTTCTTCAACTTCTCCCGCCTTGCCATGGGTTTCCGCTAACGCGGCAAGCACTAAGGGCAGTTCTAACCCTGCCCCAGTGGCCCGGCCAGCAGCCAGTCCCTGGCGCATCTGTGTAATCCCTTCCTCTATCTGTCCCTGTTCGGCCAGCGCCCAGCCGCGCAGCATCATTCCTCCCGCCAACCACCAGGCAAACTCCTGCTCGCGGGCGAGCAGTATCACCGCTTCGGCGCGCTCTTGCGCCACCTGCCCCTCCCGGCGGAACAGATGGAAAAAGGCAGCAAAGAGAAGCGTATGCCCCCACATAAAGAGATCAGACGACTGCTGGCCCAGAGTGAATGCCTCCTGGCTACGCTTGAGTGCCTGGTCAGGATAACCCAGGAACCACAGGTTCACGGACGCTACGCTCCTAGGCTGCTGCTGCGGGTTATACAGGGCTATGCCCTGTTCCAGGTGCTCTCGGCAGGCCACAAATTCTCCCGTACGCAGCAAGTTCTCCGCTAACATAACATGCCCCTTCAGGAGGAGCGCCGGGTCTTGCACACTCTGCGCCAGACTGAGCAGCTGCTCTGCCAACTCCCGCGCGGTCGGCAACTCCCCCCGCACCTGATAAAACGCATACAGTCCCCACAGCACAGGGAACAGTTGCGGGGTTTCTCCCATCTGCTGGCACAGAGCTCGGGCGCGGGCGTAGGTTTGTTCCACCTCCGGGGCCGCAAAGCCTTTCGTCATAGATAATGGCGGACCAAGGGCAAGCTGCAGCGAGAGTTCCTGCTGGGCACGTTCAGGAGTATCCGGGAGAGTGTTGAGTATCTCTAGTCCTCTGGTGAAGTGCGCGACCGCCTCGACGTTGGCCGACCGCTGAGCAGCGTTCTGCCCGGCCTGCTGCCAGTAGGGGATAGCCTGCTCGATGAGCCCCGCCTCGGTGGAGTGATGCGCCAGCAGTTCGGGCTGCTGCTCTTTTGTGTCTGGAAACTGTTCTTCCAGCACCCAGGCAATCTGTTGGTGCAGCTGTTGCCGTTTGCTCTTCAGCAAGGATTGATAGGCGGTGTCCTGAATCAGGGCGTGCTTGAAGAGATACTGGGCCTGCGGCCCCAGCCCGCGCTGATAGAGCAGCTCCGCTTCGACCAACTGCTTCAGCCCCTGCTGTAACGTCTCTTCGTCTAACGCGGAGACGGCGTGAAGCAGCTCATAGCTAAACTCCCGTCCCAGGGTCGCCCCCAGTTGGGCAATCTCTTTGGCTGGCCCCAAGCGATCAAGTCGGGCCATTAACGAGTCCTGTAACGTGGAAGGAATGGCTTGTAGGGGTGCAACAGGCCGCGCCCCTACGCCGTCTGTGATTTCAATGACTGCTTTCGTCAATTCTTCTACAAATAAGGGCACACCGTCCGTCTTGGCCACGATTTGCTGCACCACCTCGACGGGCAGGGCTTTGCCACCCGTCACCCGCTCCACCATGGCCTCGACCTGACTATGCCCCAAGCGGCTCAGCGTCAGCTGGCTGAGGTGCGAGCGATTGCCCCAGGGGGGAGTGAACTCGGGGCGGAACGTCAACAGGACGTATAGGCGCGTGGTCGGCACTTGGTCCACCACCAGATTCAACACTTCCAAGGTAGACGGATCCGCCCAGTGGAGATCTTCCCACGTACAATACACAGTCGCTTTCTCCGCTTCCTCCATCAGCCACGCGACTAAAGCGGCCTGCGTCTTCTCCTTCTGCTTTTGCGGACTCCCGGTCAGCGGCGGATAGCCCTCGGGATGCGGGAGCGATAGCAGGGTTGCCAGCAGGGGAAACGTATCAACCTGCGGGAAGCGGTAGTGATTCAAGGCGTGCTGGAGTTTCTCCAGCTTGACGGTAGGCGTATCCTCTCGGGCAAACTGGAGCAGGCGCTGCAGGTGATCAATAATTGGATACAGCGCACTGTTCCGATGATAAGGCGAGCAGCGAAACTCAATGCGGGTCACCCCCTCGCGCGAAAGCTGCTCTTTGAGTTCCTGGACTAGCCGGGACTTGCCAATCCCGGGCTCGCCGCTCAGCAGCACGACTTGGCCTGCCCCCGCTTTGGCTTGCTCCCAGCGCTGCTGCAACAAAGCGAGTTCCTCTGTTCTGCCCACCAGCGGCGTCAAGCCCTTTTGCGCCGCCGCCTCGAAGCGGCTCTGCGCCGCACTCTCCCGCACAACTTGGTAGAGCGCCAGAGGATTCGAGAGCCCCTTCAGCTCCTGTGGTTCCAGCTCGTGGCAGTCAAACAAGCCGGTGACGAGCCGATAGGTTGTCGGACTGATGACCACACTGTTAGGCGCAGCTTTCTCCTGCAGCCGAGCGGCGATGTTGGGCGTCTCGCCCACGATCCCTAGAGGTTCCGGTTGGTCGCCCACACCCATCTCCCCGGCCACCACAAGGCCAGTGTGAATGCCAATGCGCACCTGAAGGGGATCCGAGCCGCGACCGTGAGGGAGCGGAGCGACGCCCGCTTGCTGACGCGCGCGGCTCTGTAAGCTCTCGATGATGCCCAACCCCACCCGCACGGCGCGCTGGGCGTCATCTTCATGCGCTACTGGATAGCCAAAGTAGACCAAGAGTCCATCCCCGATGTACTTCGCGAGATGGCCGTCGAAGCGGCGGATGACGGTGGCGCAGGTTTCCCGATACGTCTGGATGACCTCGCGATACTCTTCGGGATCAAGTTGTGTGGACAAGGCTGTGGAGCCTACCAAGTCAACGAACATGACGGTGAGTTGCCGCCGTTCGCCTTCGGCGCGTCTAGAGTCATTCAGTCTAGGGTCTAGAGTCTGCATGTTCGACGCCGGCTCTTTTGCTTCCAACTCTAGACTCTGGACACCAGACGCTAGACTGCCTTTCCATACCAAGATCTTGCCGTCTTTGTCGACCGCTAGCTCTTTGACCTCAATGATCTCGGCTTTCACGTCGTCAAGAAGTTCTGCATCGAGATCAAACTCGCGTTGCAATGCACGATACGACACTCGCCCGTCGCGCCGGAGCCAGGCGATTGTTTGCGCAACTACTTCGGAAAATTTCATGCGTGAACCTCATACATCCTTTTAATGAGGAGGCTCCATTGCTTACCCCTTCGACTTCCCCTTCGACAAGCTCAGGATGAACTGCGGCGCAAAGCGCCCGAGTCGAAGCAGACTTAGGATACCCTTGGGCTCGGGCATTGTCACGTCGGGACGGCTTTGCTAGCGTGCGAGGCGCATCACTGTAAAAAGTTCCGAGAACGGAGATCGCCAATGTCATCCACCCGTCACGCGGAAGTCATCGGCTCGTTGCTGCGGCCCCAATATCTGAAAGAAGCACGCAAACAGTGGGAAGCAGGGCAGTCTACCACGGCGGAGTTTAAGCGGGTCGAGGACCGCGCCGTTGACGAGATGATCGCGCTGCAAGAAGCGTGCGGCGTCGACGTGATCACCGATGGAGAGATGCGCCGCACCCATTTCATCGCTCCGCTAACCGATGTTATCACCGGCGTGAAGTCGATCCCTGCGTTCAGCCGCGTGTGGCGCCGCCCCCACACTAAGGACGAGAAGGCTGAGGAGACGCAGATTCAAGTGCAATACGCCGTGGTGGAGAAGATTCAACGCATCCGTTCCCTCACGGCGGAAGAATTCGCCTACGCGCGCGGGCGGGCCAAGAGGCCGCTCAAGGTCACGCTGCCGAGTCCCCTCATGATGACGCTACGCTGGTCGCCGGAGTTTTCACGAGGCGCGTATCCCGATCCCTTCGACTTGTTCGTTGACGCGGCAGACATCGTCCGTAGAGAAGCCCAAGAGCTAGCGGCGCTGGGCTGTGAGTACATCCAGATCGACGCGCCCGAACTTGGCATGCTGTGCGACCCAGAGCGGAGCCGCCAAGATTTCGCCGAACGGGGCATGGACCCCAACCGGCTGCTCACCGAAGGCATGGACATCGTCAATTCAGTAGCGACCGTGCCAGGCGTGACCTTTGCCTTGCACGTCTGTCGCGGCAATAACAAGGGCTATTATGTCGGCGAAGGCGGCTACGAATCCATCGCCAAACAAGTGTTTACACGAGCAAGCAATTATTCCCGCTTTCTCTTGGAGTACGACGATTGGCGGTCCGGTTCGTT
>CAYTVL010000129.1:0-8681 GCA_964441775.1 uncultured Enterobacteriaceae bacterium | reverse complement strand
CTTACAAACCTGTCGCTCTGCGTTCAAAGTCACCCCAAATGGATAAAGTCGAGCTGAGATATCTTCAACCACGATCAAGCCGAAGCAACTAAAACGATCTTACGCCTAGCTGGTCGCACCGACATCAGTTCAACCTGTGACGACCATCCGGCGAACGATTACAAGATCGTTGGCGAGAAACTTCCCGCTGACGCTGTTGCCACTCTCCACTTTGCGATGATTGTCGCAAAATTCGGAGGATACAATTCGGCGAAGAGTTCGCCCGCCTGAGTTGAACAGTATTACCCCTAGCCTTAGTAACTCACTCAACAAAGAATGGGCCATAGGAAAAAAAGGGTTGTCTCTTTCCTACGGCCTGGCTTCCGTGAGCGCCCGCCGCACCGCGTCCGGCTCACGGGCAATCACGGTCAGAAAGGCGCGGGCCGGGCCGGTCGGGACGCGCCGCCCGTGTTCCCAATGCTCCAGGGTCTTTTTGCTGACCCCGAACGCGCGCGAGAATTCGCTTTGCGACATGTCCACCTTCTCCCGGATCGCCTTCACATCGATCTCTTCCGGAATATGGACAATGCAGCCGTGCTCCTTTTCCCCTCGGGCAAAGGCGAGGGCGCTTTTCGCCCCGGCCAGCATGCTTTCCCCAGCAGTCATCTTTGTCTTCTTCTTCATGGCTTTTTGCTCCTGGCTGTATAGTCCTTCACCACTTGTGGCAGCACCTTTTTCAACGCATTGCGTTCTTTGGGCGTTAAATCCGTCTTCTCGTTCTTGGCAAACAGTGAGAGCAGAAACACCGGAATATCGACGCCGCTGTAAAAGGTAATGACGCGGTAGCCGCCGCTTTTCCCGCCTCCGGGCCGGGCGAAGCGGACCTTGCGGGCTCCGCCTGTTCCTTGGATCTCTTGGCCTGCCTGTGGGTGGGCCGCGATAAAATTGACCATTGCCGCCCGCTCCTCCTCGGTCACGTCACACTCTTTCGCGCGCCGCAAAAATTCCGCCGTTTCGATCACCGTCTGCATGGCTTACTCTACTCCAATGGAGGGGGGAATAGCAAGAGAAATCTTGCCCTGCTTGCTGCGGCACTGGTGTAGATGGTGGTGCTAACAGCGGTGCTAACAGGCCCATTTTGCGCGGGGTTTTAAGGTGTGTGAATTGGTGGCGAAAAACCCCAGCAAAATCGTGCCGCCAATTGAACAGACTGCCCGTTATCGGCCGTTGGGGACAGGAAGCGATGGCCAGAATTGGCAGCGTGTTCCTCACGTTCATGAAGCAAGTGTCTCCCACAGCGCCTTCGCCTCTTGCAAATCCTTCGTGTCAAAGCCCTCGGTGAACCAGTGGTACACAGTGGCAAGGCGTTCGTGTGCGTCTTTTTGACAATGAGAGAGTCGCGCTTACGGCTTTTGGCTAGCGAGTTCTCCCTCCAAGGCGACCATCGCCGCGAGTAAATGTTGTTGGGTCAGGAGGCCGTGAAGTCCTTCCGGTCCCATCACTGGCAAGCTTTGCCGGCCAGACTGGAGAAGGAGCTGAGCCGCCTCGAACACGGAGGTCTCGAGGGTGACCGTGGGCGGAGACAAGCTCATGACCCCGCCCACTTGCATCACCCTTAACAGCTCCTGTGTCTGACGTTCACCCAAAAGCAGAGCGCCTCTGGGACAATGCCGCCACAGCTCTTGTTCATTCACTATCCCAACCAGCTTGCCTTCGTCCATGACGAGCAACTCCACCCCAGGCCCGTTTTGCAGGTGTCGATACACCCGCTCCAACGTGGTCTTGGGGCTCACTGTCACGAAGGTAGAGCTCATCCATTCACGGACAGTCCACTTCATCATAAGTCCCTCCTTGCTGTGGAGCCAGAGAGCAGGGACCATACCAACCTTCCTCGCCTTGCAGAACAGTGGGACGGAGACAAAGAAGCGTGGAATCTGCTTGGAGAAACGCCCACAGGGGCAGCGAGCTGAACAAGCCACTTGACAAGCGCAAGCGGTGCGCTTTCTTAGACCTAAGAAACCACCGCACAAACGTTCGCGAAAATAAAACAAGAAGCTCACTCGCCCGTGGCCTTCCTTCTCCCAACACCAGAAGCGAGAGGCCTTGCGCGCTGTCCATCGGGCAGGCGCGAAACGAAAAGATATGATGGTGATTTCCAATCCTTCGTTCTTAGCAAGAAACAGGGACAGGAATCCAACGGCAAATTACAAACTGTTCGGTCAGCATGGGATGGGGCTCACGTTGACCGTCGACGGCTATTTTGCATCTGAACGGGAAGGAGAGGGGGGCGACGCCCAAAAGTGAAACAAACGGCCACCTCACCAAAAGTGATTTTCTCCAAAGAGCAAACTCGAATGGTCTGCTGTATTTTCTTCCAGTTACGCAGCCTAGGCATTGATCCTGACGAGCCTCACATTGAAACGACAAAATAGAGGATCAATGAGCAGCAGTTTTCTCCCCCTTTGATCTTCTTCGTATTATTGAGACACGTGGCAGGAAATTGTCCTTTTGGGCGTCAAACCCCACCATGCCCCCGGATCTCATCGTGATGAATCTGGGCCTGCCCGTGCTCGATGGCTGGGAGACCATTCGGCGCATTCGCACCTTGGCCGCCCCGCTGGGGCAGGTCCCCATGATTGTCTCTACCGCTTATGCCGGAAGCCGCGAAGAGCAGCGGGCGTGGCAAGCGGGCTGTGACGCCTACTTGGTCAAGCCGCTGTTCGACCCGGGGGTGTTACTACAGACGGTGACCACCCTCTTGGCTCGTCGGGGGCAGCCCTAAGTCCCCGTCCTGCAGCGTTGAGAGGTGACGCTCTCTTTCTGCCCGCGCCCTGCTCGGTGGTCGCGACGTTCGTTACCAAACGGGGCGAGGCGGATTGAGAAGCCGGCTCTTTCCGGACGCGACATTCGCGGGAGCTTATCCTTTGCCTCTCCGCCTTCCAGTAGCGTAATGGTCCCCAATCTCCTGGACGGTCAGCACCCGGGGATAGATGGCGACCTCGTCGAGTCCTCCCGTGAGAAAACTTGTGAAGTCTCGTGTCCCCAGGCGCAGCGGGGCTGGCCCAGGGACGGACGTAATCTGCCACTGGGACGTGTGATACAGCGTCCCCGGCGCAGGCGGCCCCTGGCGGAGCACGCCATTTTTGTAGAGACGCACCCCTGCCCCGGGCGTCCTCGCGTCGCCTGGATCAAAGCACGCCACCAGATGCAGCCATTCCCCCACCGTCAGCTCGTCCTGACAATACGCACCCGCCCCCAGCCCGCCTTCTGGGTTAAACAGATAGGCCGAGAGGCGATTGGGGCGATCGGGAGAGGTGCGGCTATAGAACCGTAAGGCCCATTCTTGGTGATGGGCCTCGCCTTTGCCCAGCCAGACAATGTAGGGCTCGGCCGTTTCTCCCGCGAAGTCCAGCACGTCGGGCCGCATCCACACTTCCACCGTCAATCCCTTCCCACTGGTGGGTTGGCTGAAAGCGGGGTGAGAAGCAATCTCAAGATAGGAGCTGCGCCCATCCAATGCGATGGCGGTGTTGGCATCGCCCTGGATCGCTCCGCGTTCCTGGAACCGAGGCGTGCCATGAAAGATGCCGGTGTGGCCATGCCTGGTGCGATCCTGGGCCTCTGGTCCTGTGGCCTCTCCCAGACGCCAGTACGCGACCGGGTGGGACGCGAACACCACGTGCTCGTAGGTGGCGGCCGCCGCCAGTGACAGCGGCGCGCCCAGAGCCGTCAACCCGACCACTCCACTGACGGCCAAGATTTCCCGCCGCGTCCAGTGTCTCGTGTCCATCGTCGCTGCTCCTTTCGTACGCGCCGCTCACTAGAGTGGCGCTACATGTGGGTGAAAGCGCTACGAGCAGGCGAAGAACATCGTAGCAACTGCCATAGCACCGCAACGGGCTCGGCAATCAATCCCTCCTTGCCCTTTTCCGGTACGCTCCCTTGAGAGAACACCTGGGTATCAGCTGGACTGTGGAAGAGTGACGAGGCTGTTGATCCCGCTCGTGGCGGAGTCCCTCCCTGGTTCCCTGTTCCTCAGTGCTCCTTCCGAGGAGGGGGGAAGCGTTTCAGTGCCTGCTTCGCCTCTTCGAGCCACGCTACGACGCTGACAAAGCCCCACTGTTCCTCTCGTGGTAACTGATACCGTTGGTGCGGGTCTGCACCGCCGCTTCGGCCCTCTGCACGGCCTGTCGGAGCCGGGCCAGGGCCTGCTGCATCACCGCGCGGTCGCGGCGATGTCGCAACACCCGCGTGCATTCCTGTAGTTCCTCCCGCAGCCACGTCGCAAGCTCCTGTAACTGGGGGCCTGGCGTCTCCATGGCCTTCCTCCTCCTTCCACTCCGCCACCTTCTCTCCTTCATACTGGATTTTGTTTGCGCAGCACAGAGAGACCGAACAGGGAACTCGGCGAAGATCGGTCCCACAGTGTCGTGTCTTCCCGTTCCCGTCATCCCCTGCGCCCAGAGCTCTCGCGACGGAGCCCATGAGCCCGTTTGTCTTCCCCGTGCTCCAGCTCGACTCTGCTCCCTTACCATTTTTTCATCAGCCCACTTCGCGAGGTCCACCCTGCAGGCGGCGCGCCAGGCGTCCCTTCCCTCCAGAGGCCAATCCTGCGCCTGGCACTCGCCTGCGCTCGAGTGGCCTGCGCCCCCACGGTCGTGGTGGCTACGCGTCCATTCTTTCTTTTCGCCTCTCTCTCTTCTCGGTGAAGAGAGGCTCAAAGAAAAAAGTGTTTTTGTTTAACGCAACCCTTGTCCGCAGTAGAGCACCACGATGCACACGATACGCGCACCGCCCGAAAGCAGAGACAGAGCCTGCCGGTGAGAAAAGCTAACCGCGAACGGCAGGTACGGGCCACCGAAAGCCCAAGGGGAACGCGTCGGTCAGTACCCTTTAAAGTTGCGGGCGCCACGCAAACGCAACGTAACGGCAGTACCAACCCTACACCAAGGAGGAATGCGTATGTCACAACGAGTGCCATTGTTTCCGTTGGGTCGCATCGTCGCCACGCCCGGCGCCCTGACCGCCTTGCAACGGGCTGGCCAATCGCCGGACGAGTTGCTCACCAAACACGCCCACGGGCAATGGGGAGACCTCAGTGACGACGATTGGAAAGAAAACAACTACAGCGTCTCTCGGGCCTTGCGTCTGCTCTCGGCCTATCGCCTGTGCACCGGCGAGACGCTGTGGTTGATAACCGAAGCGGATCGGTCGGCCACAACTTTGCTCCTTCCGCAAGAATACTAACAGGAAGTGATATGACCGGATCCCGTACCGCACAGCAGCCGGAGACCGGCGCCAGCCCTCAAGCAGAGCGCCGATCTCCAGAGGATGAACACCCATAAGGGTTTCAACCGACCGCGAGGGTAGGGGATTCCACCCTCGCCGGTCAAGGAGGTTCTCATGACCAACCACATAGACCAACACGAGGCCGCAGGGGCACATCTCTACCGCCTTCCTGTCTACCGCGTCGCCCTGGTCCGAGACGGCAGTCTCTTCCACCACGAACGCCCGCTGATCACCGCGCCCACGGTCGCCGCGCGTATCCTGAGCACGTACTTTGCCACCGTGGACCGTGAACATTTCGTGGTCCTCTTGCTCAATGCGAAAAACCGGCTCCTGGGGCTCAACACCGTCAGTGTCGGCAGTTTGACCAGCGCGGTGGTCCGACCCGCTGAGGCATTCAAGCCCGCGATTCTAGCTAATGCCGCCGCCGTGATTCTCAGTCATAACCATCCGAGTGGAGACCCCACGCCGTCCGCCGAGGATCGGGCCATCACCAGCCGTCTGGTGCAGGTTGGTGACCTGCTGGGCATGCGCGTGCTCGATCATCTCATCATCGGGGAGGAGACCCAGTGGTATTCCTTCCAAGAACGGGGCGAACTCGCACAGGCGAGGTACTAGGGGCACTCACTCCTAGTGAGTCACACACCACACACTTTCCCGCATTTCCTTCAGCAGGCGTTCGGCCTGCTGACGCTAAGGAGGAAACTATGAGTCATGGTCAGCTTGAAAGCACCGTTGTGGAGGCCACGTTCTGGCCGTCGTGCGCAAACTGCACGCTCCGGACCGCCTGTCAGACCACGCCCCGCCATCCCGCCTATCCCCATCGCTGGCACTGGAGCTCAAATGTCGCGCATTTTCCTGAGACGTTGTTGATTCTCCGCTCCTGGGTCGGCTCCAGTGTCTACGGCCAGGCCCACACCGGCTGTGCCTCGTACACCGTCGATCCACAGCACCTCCACCCGCTGCAGGAGGTGCATCTCCGCTATCTCACGCTGGAAACCGAGAAACAGCAGCTCGAAGCCGTCTTTCATCACCTCGAACAGCGCCCCTCGTGGACGAAGAAGGAGAAAGCCACCTTCACCGCGACCTTCCAGCGCTACAAGGCCCTGTTGGCCGAGCAAGCTGCACTGCGCACCACGCCCCCCGCACCCGTGACCGTCGCCGTCAACCACTAACGTTCGACTTGCCCCAGCCCTGTCTTCAGGGCTGGGACGGAAAAGGAGAAAGCATCATGCTCGATGACACGATTTCGGAACGCGATCGGCAAACCGCGATTACCCGCTTAGCCACCCTCAATTCTGCCGCGACGTTTTTCACGCTCACCCACGGAGAGGCCCCGATCACCATTGATGACTGGATGACCCTGGCCGAGTTGTTGGAGCAGTGGGTATGGCGTGGACTCACCCCCGAGTCGGTGACACCGCTGCCACCGTCGCCTGTGCCGCCACCGGTAGCACCCAGCTCACCGCCCCCAGCTGTTGCCTCGTCGGTCGATCACGATCCTACGGTCTCCCGTTCTACCCTGCCACCACCCACTGCCCCACCTGTTCACCCTGACCCTGCCGCCTCGCGTCCCGCCCTGCCACCGACGGCCGAACGACCCAACGGAAACGGACCACGACCAAGCCCGCCGCCGGTTCGTCCGCCAGCGGCACCGGCGTCTTCGCCTCCTGCACCACCGCCAGCGGGAGCACGGCAGGGCCCACTTCCAGACAAAGCCACGGTGAATCAAATCAAAGCCATCTTCGGGATCGGCAAGGCCAAGGGCTACAGCACGAGCGACTTGAAGGCCTGGGTGAACGGTCAGTTCCACAAACGCATTGATGATTTGGCCTTTCGCGAGGCTTCCAAACTCATTGAGTATTTAAAAGCGTTGTAAATCGACCCAACGGACGGCAGGGCGGGGGACCACTTGCCCTCGCCTGATGGACCGCGCCAGGCTCCGGTCTGGCGCTCCCGAGAAGGAGACACGGTATGAGAACACGACGAAGCTGGCACACTCAAGAGCGCCTGTGGAACGCCCTGGGACACGAACAACGGCAACCACCCATACCCCCCCGCTCCCGACCGACGCGGAGATTGACGCGATGTGGTGGCCCCGACTAGACGACCGCGAACGGCTCAAGCGCTGGGTGCGCGCCCGGCGTGCGCGGCACCACACCGGAACTGACCCCACCACGCCCTAGTCCCTCCCACGCCTGGCCCCGAGCGGGTCACACTCACAACCTGGCTGGTTGCTCTTGCCTGGTGGCAGAAAATCCGCACAATAGTTCCGAGAACCAGGAGCGAGAGGCTCTCCTGGTCACAGGAAAAAATGGAACGCTCCATCTTTACCGATGCCGCGCGGATTCCGGCGTCACTACCCGTGATTGACGTGCCGACCCCCGAGGGCTTCGTATGGATCGAGCTCACCCCCGCCGAGTACGCCGCCGCCGTGGCTGACCCTCAGCTCGCCGTGAACCTGGTGACTCATGTGCGTGCAGTCTTGGTGGCGCGGTTGGCACAAGCCGTGGCACAGGAATCAACGTCAGCCTGACAACGATGAGGGGGAGGAAAAGGCATGCGAACGCTCCTGAGACAAGTCCTGATCACGCCCGGCAATTATCGTCGGATCGCGCCCCGGATCGTGCCGGACGATCAACGCCAAGAGATTCGCGCCGGGATCATCATCAGTCATTACACCTTTCAGACGGCCCAGGGCCAGGCCGGGTATGGGATTATCAGTCATACCACGCAGCGCGCGGGCGTCTGTCGAGACGGGCAGCCGTCGGTGTGGGGCACATGGAATGCGCAGACGGGCACCATCACCACGAATGACGGCTGTGTGTATAATCGCCTCGGCGAAGTGGTCGATGATCTGAAAGTGTGGTGAGGCGCGGTCGGCATTTCAGCGCGGCCCCACCCGTGCGTGCACGAGCCGATGGGTTTGGGGATGCTGGAGCCCATCGGTGCGGCCGGCGGTGTAGGGCGCCAGCCCGTTGTCCGCCCCGAGATCCGTCACCACAATGAACCCGAGCGCTTCGAGCTGCCTGCGAAGCACCTCCGGGGTAAAGTCCGTCTCAATGGGCTCGCCCCGGGCAGCGGTGACGGCATTGAGGAACAGGCGCACGCGGCGGTTGTCGTCATCCAGGAGGTGCTCGGGGACGAGGTAGCCCAGGAGCACCGGACTGCCCGGCGCAGCGGTAGCGAGCTGGGCGAGCGTGGCACAGAGCGCCTCAATGGGCAGATATTGGGAGACCCCTAAACACGAGAAAAGCGCGGGGTCCGCGAGTTGATAGCCCTGCGCTGTTAAGACGTCCATCAGGATCTCGCGTTCAAAATCGATCGGCACGAACGTGCTCTGGGCTGGGACGGGGACCCCGAGCGTGTGCGCCACGAAAGCGCAGAGATAGAATGAGAGAAAATCTCCATTGTCT
>CAYTVL010000128.1:0-8689 GCA_964441775.1 uncultured Enterobacteriaceae bacterium | reverse complement strand
GCGCCCCGGCACCGCCTTGATATGGCGCGCGTTGACAAGGATGACGCTGAGCGTGCCCTCTAGGATATTGAAGATGGGCTTCCAGTACACCCCGGTGCTCTCGATCGCTACGTGCGTACACCCCGCACTGCGTAGCCACTCCCCGAGCTGCAAGAGTTCATCCGTCATCGTGGCAAAGGTACGGATCTCTTTCCGCCCTTTGGTAATCAAGCACGCCACCACCGTCTTGGCATGCACGTCTAGTCCACAACAACACGCATACACCACTTCCATCGCCAGCTCCTTTCGGTTCTGGCGGGAGAACCGTGCAGATCAAAGAGTCTGCTCTGCGTGCTCACCGCGGGGGTGGCAACAGGAAAAGGTGCCGGAAGACGGCTCTCGGGTCCGGCTCATAGACGGGCTGCAAGCACCAAGGCCTCTCGACCTCTGGCACACCAGAACCGGGGGTAGTGTAACCCTAGGCTGCCTTTTTTTCATCGGATAGGGTGAGGCGTGGCCTCATCACCGGCTCATAGGTCACGACGACTCCGCGTTCCAACAACAATTCTTCCACATCGCGGAAGCTGAGGCAGAACCGAAAGTACAACCAGACCGCATGGCTGATGATTTCCACAGGAAACCGGTGATGCTTATATTTCGTGGTGACGGGTGGTGTGTCCATGCCGCAACTTTGACACGCTGTGCGGGAGCCTAGCAAGTTGACAATGCCCTTCTGGCCGTTACTGACTCGGGAAGATTTTCTGCCCTTCTATCCTCTTCTCATCCTGCTCCTGACCCCGGCGATCTTGGCCACACCCAATTGGGTTGCTCAACGCTGGCAAAAAACAAGAGGCCTCTCCATTCTGGCGCCGCGCTATTTTCCTGCTGTGGCGGCGAGTCTGGAAATGGTCCTCGTGCTGATCGGAGGGCAAGTCTGGGCAATGACGCTCAGGCCGAGGTCAGCTTGTTGACGGAGGTCCTGCGGCTCACGGAGCCCACCGATTTTGTCATCGATTTAAAAGGTGAAACTGTTTTTCGCGAGCGCCCCTTCTATTACGCCTTGGAAGGCATTACCAAGGAGCGGTTGCGACGCGGGATTATTCCTGATGATATTCCCGAGCGACTCATCGCCACGCACACCGCCGTTGCGGTCATGGACCGAGCAGGATTTTTTCCGTCACGCGCTAAGGACTTTCTCCATAAAAATTATTTGCCGGTTGGGCGCTTATGGGTGGCCGGCCAGCAACTAACGCCGGATAACGCCGGAATGTGTACGTTCACTATCGAACTCCCGACCCGTTATGCACTCGTCACTGAACAGGGCTCTGCAACCGGATGGCTCGATGGAACAGAGTACACGGGGGCGCGGTTGCTCTCGCCTGGACCCCACGAATTCCGCTCTTCCGCTCCGACCGGTCGCATCGACCTGGTCTGGGCGCAAGCGATAGAGCGTCACTTTTCCCCCTTCTCTGCTCTCCATGAAGGAACAGGCTGATGCTCCCCTCTTTCTCTTCGCATGACCGCGTCTTGGTGCTCGCGCCACACCCGGACGACGAAACCCTCACGGGTGGTGTTGCAATTTAGTATTTCCATGTAAGGCTACACCTCTTTGCCGAACGAGAACCTGTTGATAAAGAGTCCCACCACCATATCGTGCATCTGGATGGATTTGGAGAAGCAGATCGTTTTGCGCGCGAGGCGCTTGATCCGGGTGCGTAGCGTGAGGTGCTGGCGTTCCAACTGCTGCGGGTTGCGCTTGCCGATTTCATGAAGGGTGGGATCAAGATGGCGCTGATACGCGCCCCAGCCATCGGTATAAAAACGGGTGACGCCAAAGGGTTCTAGCAAGGCCTTCAGGGCCAGCAATGCCTGATCGTTTCGCCGACCAAAGACAGAGGCAAGCACTGTCCCAGTTTGGTGATCCAGGGCGTGCCAGAGCCAGCGGGGAGTGGCTTTGCCGCCCACCAAGGACCACATTTCCTCCACCTCTGCTTCCACCACTTTCTGGACAATCACGGCGGCGTCAGGACCTGTGAGCGCGGCTAACGCCGTCGTATTGACGCTGTGGAGCTCCGCTTGTTTTTTTTCAGTTCGTTGATCACCGTGCCGGGGCTCACCCCCAACACCCGAGCGGTATCGCGGATACCGCTGCCATTGAGCGCCCTCTCGACTATCTGCTTTTTGACTTCCGGTTGCCGCCCTTTATCATCATAAGTCAGCAAAAAAATCGTCCGCTGGCAGTGCGGATTTTGACAGCGATAGCGCTGAGCCCCGTTGGGCTGTTTGCCGGCTTTGATGACATCGACGCGGTGACACTGGGGGCGAGGAATGGAAATAGTGACCATCTGGACCTCTTCCTAGCCGTAGCAATTCAATCTCCCAACTCTATAGTGAAATACGAAATTGAAACACTACCCGACAGAGTATCGCGGAGAATACAATGTTCCGGTTCAAGCAACTGTTCGGGGGACGGCTCTGGGCGCGTGGCCTGGAAACCCAACACACGGAAGCGATGGTCAAGTGCTCGGTGCTCAACCGCATGACGCACTTGGGCATGCCCGAGGCGGTGCGCGTGGAATGATGAAAGGCTTCCTAATGGATGAACTGTTTGTGACGCTCTGAATTATGCAACACGGTCCAAACTCCCCAACAAATTGACAATGCCCATGGCAGACTGGCTGCGCTGGGGAGCGGGTACGATTGCATCTCGATTCCGCATCGTGCACGCACCATCAGGGAGGAATCAATGGGAGAAAGCGTAGCGATCGCATGACTGTCTTATAGGTCATCCAGATCAACCTCTTCACTACTCTCATCCGTCTGTCTGGGGATCGCTTTCGGCTCCTCACGGTTTTCTTGTGCCTTCATTTTGAAAGGAATCTTTAGCGTATACCGTATGGAATTTTCAACTGCCTTGAACTTCTCCGGCAATTGCTCGACCATCTTGGTGAGTTCTTCTTCACGGAACTTCTCGCGAATTTCCTCGGCTAGACCATCGGCCACCACAGTCAAATTTTTCATATCCACATCATTTTGTTCACTCTCTTCTTCACGAGTGAGCGCTTCATCAAGCATCTTCATCGCGGCCAGCTGCTCAACTGGCGTTGCCGCCTGCCCTTGCAATCGCTCGCGTATCTTCGGAATTGGCAATTTCACCACATCTAATGTTCTATCCTTCGACTTGCTCGGCCGTTTTCCTTGATTGTAGGTATTCCATTTGTAAGCAGCCGCTAAGAATTGGTCCGTTGGGACACCATCTGTCAACTTTGTTATCTCCGTTGGTTTTAATTTTGTTTCCTTGCCCTTTCCCCCCGGTTTTTCCCATCCCCATTCGATCGATCCTAAATAGGATCCTTTTAGGAGGCCCTCAAGTACGAGTGCCGTGACTTCGAAGCTCATGCTCATCGCCTGGTCGGGATAGTCTAGCGCTGCCCGAGGATTGTCATACAGCTCAGCCGGAGCGTCCTTTAAGTCACTCTTCCATTGAACGCCAAACCCTCTTTGAGGTTTGGTATCGCTGAGCTTTGTGGATACGTCCTGATCGTTGAACACGCCGTAAAGAGGATTTGTGTTCGTTTCGGAGTCTTCATCGAATCTGTCTTTTACATCTATGCCTCTGCCAAGGTCGCCTTCCTCTTTGGTCAGCTTAAAAGCTTTTTTTATCGGACTGTCTTCCGGTGTAAATGGCACTTGCCCTTCATACTCTTTTGAATATTTTAGCGCTTTCACGGTCTGCGCTAATCCGATCAACTTTGCCCTTTTTGATACAGCTTCGTTGGGTGAGAACGTCAGCTTGATGTCGGCACCAACGCCTGTCTCTTGTTTCTCTCCGACGTTTTCTTGGTAATACGCTTTATAGCTGTTGGTATTGAACGTTCCCCCATAAGTTTTCACATATCGCTGCACCACTGTGTTTGGTTGATTGGGTAGTATATGAGTCGGCTGTGGTGATGTTGGATTCCGCTGAATCGGCAGAGGGGGGTGGGGATTCGGATGGAGAGATTCAACTTTCTCTAACTCGCGTTTCAGTTGGGCAGCCTCGCCAGCGTATAGGAAATTCAAACGCCCTTTTTCTCCAGAAGTATCGCTCCTCGCACCCTGGACATCAGATGCTTCCGTCGTTTCTCCTGTCCGCTGCTCCGCGGTCGTCGCGTGGGCAGAAGGGCCCGTGGCTAACTGAACGGGACGTCGCATCTGTAATGCTTTCGCTCCCATCACATTCGCTTCCTGCTCCAAGCCCTGGTCCTCATTGACCGACACCCCCTCCTGCAGAAGCTGGGTCGGCTGGACCCGTCCCTGCATCTGCTGCACCACATGCCAGGCTTCGTGCGGAAGATGGTGTTCCTGACCTGGTCCGACATGAATGGCCGTCCCCTGTGTGTACGCCAACGCCTGCAGCTTCGCCGGTTTCGAGGAGTGGTAATAGACCTGCACATCGTCCAAAGGGAATCCCGAGAGCGCCTCCAGACTCGACTGCAGTTGGGCGGGCAGACCAGTCGTGGCTGCGAGGTGGAGCCGGTGTTGACCGTCAGGGGGCTGAGTGAATAGCTGTCTCACCTCCCCAGGCGTCAGCGTCTGCAGACTCCGGTGCAGGCGTTGAATGAGCGCCGTAGGGGACAGCGGCGGGAGGCGGCCCCTTGGCCGCCCGTCTGGCTCCATATCATTGACCGCTTGCGACCGATCTACGAATTCGATCCCGTACGGCGGGGGTTGCACGGCCACTCCTTGCCGACCCGCCTGTGGGGAGTGGCGCATGACGGCAGCCTGCTCGCGCACACGATTCATGGGTTATTCCCTTCTGCTGCACCCTCTGGGCACGCTTCATCTCTGCACCCTATAGGGAGAGGAGACAGAAAAGTAAAGTCGTCAGCGGTGTTCCTGAGCCCTCTGTCTTCTTGCCACTTTTGTCCACAGAGACCTCTCCCGTCAAGTTATCAGTTCATTTTGACCGCCCATCCCACCCCTCCCCCTCTAATGTCCGATAATAACAATTTATGGTAAAACAACCGACCCAAAACTCCAGCAAAATCAACCCCCAGTACGCACAGTGCTAGCAGGACCGTAATCTGTGGACAATTTACAGGTGTTAGCACCCGGGTTAGCAGCAATTTAGAGGAAAAAAGAACACGGAGAGAAGAAAAGTTTTGGGAAATTCAATGCCTTGCTTCCGCGCTCTGTATATACGCAAAACTACGATTTCTTGAAAAGGAACTCTCGTGCTGCTTCACGTCGCGCTTCCTCGATAACGCCTCCTCTTTTATCCTTGGAGACGATCTTCAGGAGAGGAGCGGCTTTCGCTTCGGCTATTAGGTCAATTTGCGCTCGCTCGTCTGGACTACAAGCAAGATAAAGACGAAAGAGTTCACTCTCACCGTTATGGTCTTGCTCATTGCTTTGAGGTTTCTGCGATTCACGTTTCAAGGAGGTCTGTTGAAAACGAATTTCAATTTCCCTTTCAGTGACGAGTGGACCTTTATTTTTCTCAAACGCCGCTTTTATCCAAGCGTTATGGTTCCGAATCGGTTCTTTTGACATTTTCTCTTGCTGGACGAGATAAGTGAGTGAAAGACGAAATTCGATAGCTGTCATGTCAGGGAGAGTTTCAGCAATCTGCAGGAGAGTCTGTTCTCTAATTTTCCACTCTACAGGCGGAATGCGAAGTAACGCGTCGACGTCTGTATGTTTGATATAATTACATACATACAGACGCCGACCGTCGGGCATAAGTGCTTGTACCTGACCCCCTCCTGTCAGGCCCATGCTTACTCCCCGTTTTAAGACTCCTTTTGTTTCGTTCAATGATGCCGCACGAAAGGCGACTTCGTGGTTGAGAGTAATTCTGACTCCTTGCTCGGTTGCTGAACGAACGACTTCTCTCCTGAGAATACCACCTTCTTTCTGTATGACATTTATTGCTTTTTTTACTCCGTCTACGGTTGCCTTTGTCTCATGTGCGATTTGCCGGTACGAGATGGTTTGCCGAGAAGACTCAATGCGTTGCAGCACGCACCAGACCGCCCATTGCAGAGGGGCCAAGGGCTTAGCTGCATGCGAATTCATGAGAGCTAGGGCCTGACGGTCAGGCCCTAGCTGAGGCGGGGTCAGGCCTAAGTCGGATCTAACCGTCAGGTCCAAGTACTGGGGGTCGACGGTCAGTGCTTGGGTTGGACCGTACTGGACAAGTACTTCTACCTGAGAGTCAGGTACTAGTACTTCGGCCTGACTGGAAGAAGTGTTAACTTTCTCTAAAGAGTCTGGCCCTAGTACTTCTACCCGAGGGTTAGGTTTAAGTACTTCTACCTGAGAGTCAGGTACTAGTACTTCGGCCTGACTGGAAGAAGTGTTAACTTTCTCTAAAGAGTCTGGCCCTAGTACTTCTACCCGAGGGTTAGGTTTAAGTACTTCTACCTGAGAGCCAGGTACTAGTACTTCGGCCTGACTGATGTCTTGAGCTAGATTCTTAGCTAACGGGAGTTTCACTTGCTCGTGTGAACTTTGAGGTAACTGAGCGGAGGGTTCAGCGGAGAGACCTAAGAGCTCAAATGCCGAAAACCGACGTGTCTGCTCTTCAAAAACTGCGGCAAAGGCATCACGCGAGTTGATTTTTTTAGCTGACCTCCGCATCCTCAACCTCCACGCGACGGTCCATGTCTACTCCGATTTCTGGTTCTTCCTTAAGGGTTCTTACTGGCTCTAAACCTAAACGCGTGAGTACTTCGCGACCTAGCTCCATAAAGTCCCGTGCACCAGTACTCTTCCTGTCGTGTTGGAATATGGTTCTTTTAATGGTCGAAGTTTCCTCAATTTTGACCGACGGTGTGATTGTCGTGCGAAAGACCTTCGCTCCGAATCGCCGTCGTATGACATCGCTCATGGCCTGATGCAGTTTCTTTCGGCCGTCAAATCGATTCACTAGGAAGCCAAGTACGTCGAGTTGATTATTGACCATCTTGACGTCTCTAATCAGCTCTTCCAAATCTTCATATCCATCAAGCGAGTACTTACTGCCAGATTCTAGTGGAATAATGCAGGCTTCAGAGGCGACCAAGGCATTCACTGTAAGAAGCGAAAGGCTAGGTGGGCAATCAATCAAAACAATATGATCGTCTCCCAAGGCCATCTGCTCAAGCCGAGCCCGTAAGGCAAGACCTGGCATAGCGCTGCTCATCATGAGCCGCTCAACCTTGGTGAGAGAGATGTGGCCGTAGATAAGAGTTATGTCATCCTCAATAGTGTCATACCAAGGTGAAGGGGGAAAGGGTCCAGTTTTGTCGCTCAATAATTTTGCAGTTGTCCATAATACTTCATGAGGATGTTGACGTCCGAGTGTCTTCGAGGCATTGGCCTGAGGATCCATGTCGATAACAAGAACCGGATAACCAAGCCTTGCTAACGAGGAGCAGAGATTAATAACCGTTGTTGTTTTCCCAACCCCACCTTTTTGATTGATTACGCTAATGACATGAGCCATACCGTCTCACTCCATCCTCTCCTCGTAAGGGAAATTGAGTAAATTAGTCTAACATGGTGGCTGATTTTGTCGAGCTTGTAATGCTATACTTTTAGCGTAATATACCTAAAGAGAAAGAGTCGATAACGAGCTGGAATCTTCTCAAAGATAGGGGCAGAGTGGAAGAGCTTGCTAGTGATTTCAATGCGGAAGAGATTGAGGACTTTCGTATCTGGACATGTTTTTGCTGTG
Organism: uncultured Enterobacteriaceae bacterium; assembly: GCA_964441775.1. Classification (GTDB taxonomy): domain Bacteria; phylum Desulfobacterota; class Binatia; order Bin18; family Bin18; genus SYOC01. The sequence goes on along the minus strand of CAYTVL010000128.1, from coordinate 1,008 downwards.
TTGCAGTGTTATAAAGAACCGTCATGGAGAGATAGGATTTTCTGACGAAGCGGAAGGAATACATGAATAGCGTGGAAACGTTTACGATTGACGCATTATATATGAAGAAGGAACGCTTCGTCCTCTCGGTCCGCTTTCATTACAAAATCACGAGAAGGTCGTACTGGGGGTCATCCGGCAGAGTGCGGTCCAAGACGATGTGGTGCAAATCAGAGATTGAAGACGAAGTAAGACATACGAACGTGTCGTTCAGGCCGCAAGCACCGCCTCCCAGACTTGGCGAATCCGAGTGTGAGCGGGACACAACGTCGAGAGGTCAATTTGTTCTTTCTTGATTTGGTAGACCAGTTCAATACCCGCGAGGGTACTGTCATGTTGGCAAAGGATACGGCAAATTAAACGGCATTGTCAACTTAATGAAGCCAAGACCAACACTGGGCAGACAGAGAGGAGGAGAGGCTCTGCTCAGGTGCTATGCGGCTAGAGCAGGAGTCGTGACCTCTCGCCAGATCTGGAATCGTTTGCTCAGCTCTCGACGATAGGCGGGTGCAGTAAACCGATGTCGCCGCGGACGGAAATGCTGGCTGATGGGTCCATAGGCAGAGAGGAAGCGCTGAGCGTGGCCCGGGGACTTGAACCGTTGCAGGTGTCGTTCGCGCCGCCGGGTGGGCCGATGTGAGTTCTCAGCGCGATTGTTGAGATACCGGTGCTGGCGATGTTCCACCCCTGGCAGGAGCTCGCGCTTAGCAGCTCCGTAACTCTTCAGTTTGTCAGTGACGATCACGCGCGGCACGTACCTCAAGCCCTTGAGGAGCTTGCGAAAGAACTTCTTCGCGGCCTGCTTGTCCCGCCGCCTCTGCACCAAGATATCCAGCACGTTGCCCTCCTGATCGACGGCCCGCCACAGATAGTGCTGCTCGCCCTTAATCGTCAGACACCTCTCATCGAGGTGCCACGCTACGCCGCTAACCGAAATTCCTGTTGATATTGTAAGGCAGCGGCCTGGGT
>CAYTVL010000127.1:0-8753 GCA_964441775.1 uncultured Enterobacteriaceae bacterium | reverse complement strand
ATTGGCGGCAGGAGCGGTGTCGGTGTAGCCGCTGATGCGGGAGGCGGCATCAAAGGCGAGTGCGCGTACATTGGCGCCCAAGGGGTAGCTTACGATGCGACCATCTTGGTCGAAGCTGCGGCTATAGCTTAGGCCATTGCTCCAGGTCCAGGATTGGGCTAGGCCAAAGGCTTGGTAGGTGATGTTGGAATAATTCAATTCCGGGCTTTGCAAGAGATGGCGACTACGTTTGTATCGAAGGGAAGGTCGGGGCCTAGGTGCATGTCCCGAAAAGCCGGGTTATCTCAGCCTGACCCTAAGTACACTAAGTGCAACTAAGTTCAATACGCGAAGGCATACTAAGCGCAATATCTAGCCCTGACTGCGTGCAGCGTTGCAGGAATTTTTTAGTTCCGTGGCCATTTGTATGTAATCCGCGCTGCTAAAGTCGTCATCTGACTCGCCGAAAGGAGCGCCCTCTGCTCTTGCAAGAATCGCATTACACCGTTCAATAGCACGCTCATAATCTTTGATCTTTTCAGCCAGAAATTTGGCATAGTAGTAAGACATCAATAGCGAATCCGGATCGCATTCGCTCGCCTTTTCGAAATATTCAAGCGCTCTTGGGGTGTCGCCTTGTTCAAAAAAAAGACCACCAATTCGCTGCAGAAGGTCTGATCGTTGAGTTGCATTTCCGACGATACTGGGATCATCGAGGCATCGAAGAAGTGCATGCTTGGCGCCTTCAATATCTCCGTCGGCCTTACGGGAAATATATTCCATGTAGTTGGGATTTTTCGAATACAACATTTCTATCTCCAATCATAAGCGGAAAGGTTGCCGCGGTTGTCCCTTCTTACAACGCTCAAATTCTTCTTCGGCCCATCGATGGCAAGCAACATTCTTGCGCCCAGTAAAACTGTTATCACACCAAGCTGTGTCAAATATCCATTGGTCGCGACAATCATCAGAATTGTTCCGCTTGCACTCAGGTTTGCGCCCACCGGGGTCATCATCACAGACATCGCCAGCATTTCCTGAATACAGAAGTAAGCTTAGTCCAAACCCTAAACCTTTGACGCAGGCCCCAATAATTTTTCCACCTGTGGTGCCCACACTACTTCCTGGCACAGCGGGGTTGGAAGGCCAAGGAAGGGTACCTACTGCATCCAGCCCGAAGGGGTCTGTTAGGTTTAGCGGCTTTCCTCCGACATATGCATAGGTATTAATCCCCCCCATCAACCCAATTAAATCGGACTGGTAGTATCTTCCAGTTGCAGAATCATAATCCCGATAATAGTTATTACTTAACCCAGTCTCCTTATCTTGACACAAACCCGACGCGCGTTCGTCGTAATCAAACGAGCTTTCTTGAGACACCTCGCGGACTTGCGCAGCGGAAATGAAGACGCACCTCCTTTTGGAATTCGATTTTTGCCTAGAGGCACTTTTTACGCCTCCAGCGTGCGCGATGCAAGCGGCATGATGGACATGCTTGCACCTGTTTATGTCCGTTCATTCGTTTCAAAGTTGCGCTACACGTCGCATCTTTTGGGAGGACACACGAATGAACTTGATCGAATTGATTGTCGCTATCGCAAGGCTCGATCCTCGTAGCATCGCACTCTTGGTGGTGGCGCTGTGTATTGCCGCAGTGATGTTTATCATGCGCTGAGATGGTTTTCCATTTAGCTGCTATTCATTCCGTCAAGGGCGAAGGCGAAGCACACCCTTGACGGCCACGCAAGAGATCACGCTTCCGGCGCGGTTGCGGGAGGTTTTATTCCCGCAACCGCTGCCTAGCGGCGAGCGTGGTTTTACTTGCGGCTAAGGATGAGCAGCAAGACCACAAACAAGAACAGCCGCAGGCTAATAGGGTCGATGTACATGAGTTGGCTCCTGGTTTACATAGACCGAGTTTTTCACAAGACATAAAAAAATAAAATGTGAATCCGGCTATTAAAAACGGGGTGGATCTGAATTAGGGAGCCCCCTTGGGGGCGGACGGGTGTGACGGCTGCGAGCACGGAAGCGGAAGACGCGGAACGCGGCTGAAGCCCGAGCGCAGCAGACGGCACAGGGCGGGCCAGGGGATCAGAAACAAATGCGGTGGCGGCGTAGCCGCGACCGCACCAGGCCGGGGTGTGGGGTGGCGTGCCGCCCCGCATCGAACACGCGCGGCAGCGACTAAAGCGCAGGCCGGGGGCGCCAGACATAACATGCGTTATGCGAGGCCGCGTTTAGGGCGTAGCCCTGCGGCTTTGCATAACGGATGTTATGTTGAACACGCAGTGTTTACCCCCGGCCTGCACCCAATGGGTTTGGCTTTTGCGGGCTGCGCAGCGTGCGCGCTGAATGCGCGCACCAAGCGGCGCGCAAAGCACCATATGTTTTCAACCGCAGCATCAGACCGCCAGGTGATTGCATGCGCGCCGCCGCAGCCGGGCGCAGGCTGTGCAAGCTTTTGTGCACAGCGTGTGACGGGCGTGTTGATCGCGATATGCGTTTAGTGGCGCGCAGATTTTGGCGCGTCCGCTGGAACGCTCTGCACGCTCTCCTCCTGCTCCGCTTCCAAAGCGCTCACAAGCACTTCACTCGCATCGGCGAGGATTGCATTGTCCCCCGCGCCCTTGTCGCCGCCACGGCCCGTTAATCGCGCCGGATGCGTCGCCGTGTGGATCTCCTTCAACTTGGTCAGCGCGACGTGGGTGTAGATCTGCGTGGTCGAGAGATGGCTGTGTCCGAGCAGGGCCTGGATGAAGCGCGTGTCCGCGCCGTTTTCCAGCATGTGCGTGGCGCAGGCGTGCCGGAACAAGTGGCAGGCGCCGCTTGCCTGAACACCGGCGCGGGCGATGTAGCGCTTGATCGTCTCGCCCAGGGTGTAGTCGTGGAAGGGGTCGCCGTGCTGGGTGAGGAATAGGACACCCTCATCATGGCCTACCGCGAACTCGGGCCGGACCTCTTGCAGATACTTGTCCACCCAGGCGCAGGCACGTTCCCCCAGCGGCACCAGCCGCCCCTTGCGGCCCTTGCCCTCGCGCACCAGCAAGCTGCCGTGCCGGGTGTCCACGTCGAACACGGTCAGATGCAAGAGCTCCGAGCGGCGGATCGCGGAGGAATACAGCACCTCCATGATGGCGCGGTCGCGCACACCCAGGAGCGTGGCGACGTCGGCCGCGTTCAGGATGTTTTCCACATCGGCCACGCTGAGCACGTAGCGCGCCAGCTGCGGCATCACTTTCGGCAGCACCAGCTCGGCGGCGGGGTTGTACAGGATGTGGCGCGAGCGGGTGAGCCACTTGAAGTAGCTCTTCACCGGCGTGAGTTCGGTGTGCTGGCTACTGAAACTCAAGGGCTCGCCGTCGGCCTTGCGATAGTGGAAGAGATGCCGTTGGTAGCGCTCCAGGATCGGCAGGGTGATTTCGGTGGGCTTGGTGAGCCCGCGCGCCTCGGCCCACAGGATGAAGCGGCGCAGCGCGCGCTGCCGCTGGCGCTGCGTACGCGGCGAGGCGCCGGTGGCGGATGTGCTGTCGAGGAATTCGCGCAAGGCGTGGCCCAGGGCGTTGTCCGGCACGTCCCAGCCGCGGCCCGGGGTCTTGGGGGCGTTCTTCTTACGCGCGGGCATGCGCGGCGCGCGGCTGCGGGTACGACGAAGTTTTTGCGGTGCCGCGCAGGAGGCGCGTTTTGGTGGCGGATTCGGTCGAATTGGCTGGAATGCCCGATTCATGCGGCTCTTGGGCCGATTCGTGCGCGCAACAAAGGGCCAACTTGGCATCTACTTGAGGGCTACTTGACCCCGCCAACTTAGGTTTCGGATGCTCCTTCTCGCCGTCGTAGCCTAAGCTCTGCACGTCGAGCAAGCCAAACAAGCGTGGCGCATCGCCGCCGTCGCCATCGAAGACGAGTTCGTACTCGAAGCTGGAACCGCGTCCGCCGCGATGCGGCAAGAGATATTCCAACTCGGTGAGCTTCATCATGTGAACCTTGATCTGGAAGTCCGACCAGCCGCTATAGGCGCGCACGTCGCGGCGGCTAAAACGGAAATCGGCGCGCGTCACGCTTTGCGCCGTGCAACGCTCCTTCACCATCGCGTCGATCAAGAGCAGAAGCCGCCGCGTCTGCGGCGGCAACTCATCGAGCGAGCGGCCCAGCACTTCATGCGCCAAGCGGTTCGCGTGCGCGATGTCGGCCAGCGTGACCTCGATGTATTCCAGCGCCTCGCGATGCTGCGTCGTCTTAACCAAACGCTGGTGTTGGTGCAAGAGCGCGATGGTGTCGATGAGCGTCAGATATTTCTCGTGATCGCGCCGGGTGCGCGTCTTGTCGGAGAGGAAGGTCAGTTGATCGGCGTAGGGATTCACCACCGCCAGGGGCTTGAGCAAGCGCTGCGCGTTGCGGTGCAGTTGGATTAAGCGCTCTTTGTCTTGCTTGGCAAGCAAGCCTTCCAACATGCGTTTCCTGCGCTGTAGTGCGTGAATCGCCTCGGTCTGTGCGCGGCCTTCGTCCACACTCAACACGAGGCAACGGTTCATCAACTCTTCGTCAATCTCAATCGCCGTGGTAGTCAAGAAGATCATCACCGGCCCCTCGACCCGGTATTCCTGGGTGATGAGATTGCCGGTGTTTGGGTCTTTGCCAGTGGAAGCAATCGTCAATTCACCTTCTGACTGCAACAGCTTCAAAGCATAGCTCGCGCGGCTCGCGCCTTCCTCCTCCACGATGGCGAGAACCTTGTGCTTGAGATTGGTCTCACCCATGTAGAACAAACTCTGCCCGGTCATGGCGCTGTATTTGATGCGCTCCTCTTCCGGTATCAAGGCGAGTATCGCGTCCATGAGGGAAGACTTGCCCGCAGCAGACGATGATTGAATGACCACAGCCAAGGGATGATCAAGCAAGCGCGAAGTTGCGGCGAGATAGCCCACGAGTTTATTGGTGGTCTCGCCGGTGACGCCGCAGGCTTCGAAGTCATTGATGATGCGTTCCAACAGATTCGGCGACTTGAGCAGGTCAAGTGCGGCGGCGCGCTCGGTTTCATTTATTTGTACCGCTGCAATCGGCTTGGGTTCCAGTGTTTTCTTGATCTGCTCGTCTTGCAGTTGTTCGAGCTTGAGCAGCACGCGGCCTAGGTCGGTCTTGAGGATGTCTTCGGTGACGCGCAATTCCACAGCGGTTTGGGTGATGTAGCTCGCGCGTGCGCGTGCCGCGTACAGGTCGAGCGTGTCGACGAAGAAGGCGTCACCCTTCGAGACTAGGACGTTTACCTTCATGACCTCGTAAGAGAGATTTTTCGCCAGCCCGCGCACACGATAGCGGCGATCATGGAAGGTCAACACTACTTCCGTTTCGCTCACCTCGGCGACGATATCGAACGCTGGCGCGGGTGGGACTGGTGACGCCGGTAAAGGTGTTTCTTCTTTTTCCAGCTCGGGGACGAGAGCGGCTAAAGGAAGTGCGCGCTCGGCAAGGGGGTCGCACTCTGCGACCCCCTCCACGTTTAGCATTGCCCTATCCAGTTGCGGCGCACGCTCTGGCGCTTGCCCTTTGCCAAGCCATACGGCCTTGCGAATCACTAAGCCCAAACTCTTGGTCGTCGGTGTCACCTTCTGTGCGTACGCATTGGCGTCCATGCCTTTGGGGAATTGGATGCGGTAACACTCAATGTTTGCGGCGAGTAACTTTTCTGTGAGTTTTTCGGCGGCGGTTTCACCTGCATGGTCACGATCATAGGCAATCAGCACGCGCTCAATGCCGTGCTGTTTGAATGCGGCTAGGTGTTCTTCTGTGAAACCCTCTACGCCGTAGGCAGCGGTGACATTCCGATAACCCGCACACCAGAAGGTCATGGCATCAATCAACGCTTCACACAGAATGATTTCTTTCTGTCCTCTGCCCTCTGTCATCAGTCCTCTGAGATTCCATACGCCACGATGCGAGCCAGGCAGGTACAAATGCTTAGGCGTGCCGAGGCGCAAATCGTCGCGCAGCTTGCGGCCGTAGACTTCGGTCACGTTTTCCTGCTCATCCAGCACCGGCACGATCAGGCTGCCATTAAAGTGTTCATGGCCACTGTTGCGATATAAACCGAGCTTTTGCAGGCGCGCGCGAATCTCGCCGCCAGCCACGCGATTTTTTTCTGGCAAGCGCAGGCCCAGCGTGCGGTTGGCGTAACCCAACTTGAAATGCGTAATCAAGTCGGGATGGTCTAGGCCGCGCGATTGGAGATAGGCCAGCGCTTCCGGACTTTGTTTTAAAGTCTCGTGGTAGTAGTCGATGACTTGATTCAAGAGCGCTTGGTCGTCGGCGTCCAGCGAGATCGGCGCGGGCAGCTTCGGCACGGTGGAGCGCTTCACGGGAGCAGCGGCTAAAGCAGGGACGCCCTCGCGCAACAGTTCGACAGCGTGGCGGAAACTCACGCCGTGAGTTTTGATGACCCAATCAATCACGCTGCCACCAGACTGACACGCGCCTAAGCAGTGCCAGAGATTTTTCTTGGAGGAAATAACGAGCGAGGGCTCGTGGTCATCATGGAAGGGACATAGCCCAATCAGATCCGCGCCGTGGCGTTTCAACTCGATACCCTGACTCTCGGCCAGGCGTTGCAGGGAGATTTCCAGCTTTAGTCGCTCGATTTCTGCCTCGGGTATGCGCGCCATGAATTCGTCCTCCGGGTAAAAAGCTGTCAAGCCCTGCATGAGGTTTTTTTGAGGGCTGGGGGTGGTTGATATTCGGCTCGGTAGAATGTACGATATTCGGACATCGTGAGTCAAGTAGCCAAAGCATGCAACCAGGAATGACGCAAAACCGGCCTTACAATTTTGGGCATCCGTTTGATGAGTGGAATGAAACGATGCCCAAGAGAAGTAACGAAGCGACCGCCGATTTCGGCACGCGCTTGGTAGCACTACGTAAAGCCGCTGGCTATACCCAAACTGAACTCGCCAACGAGCTAGGGGTAACCCGGCGCATGATCGCTTACTACGAAGGCGAAACTGAGCATCCGCCCAGCCACTTGTTGTCCGGCATCGCAAAGACGCTGGGCGTCGCGATTGAGGAGCTGCTCGGCACTGAGCCGCTACGTAAGCGTGCTAAACCTAAGAACAACCGTTTGCAACGCCGGCTGCAACAAATCGAGAAGCTGGAGGCGAGCGAGAAACGCCAAATCCTGCAAATCCTGGATGCCTTCATCGAGCGCGGGCAACTCAAGCGCAAGAATCAGAATAAGCAAGCCGTTTAGCGGCTAAGGGGAAATATGGCAACCAAGAAGAATAAGCCCAGTACCTTGGCGCAGCCGGTCGAGGTCGTCGTCTCGCGGATTTTATTGCTGCGCAATCAGAAGACACTGCTCGATGCGGATTTGGCTGAGTTGTATGGGGTGGAAACGCGGGTGCTGGTGCAGGCCGTGAAACGCAATCTGGAACGCTTCCCCGAAGATTTCATGTTTCAGCTTACGACTCAAGAGTTTAACAACTTGATATCACAATCTGTGATCTCAAGTTCGGGGACTCAAGCCGCCCACGCCTGGGGCGGCAGGCGCAAGCCGCCTTATGCTTTCACCGAGCAAGGCGTGGCCATGCTGTCCACCGTGCTCAACAGTTCGCGTGCGATTTTGGTGAACATCGAGATCATGCGCGCGTTCGTGAAGTTGCGTGAGATGCTGGCAAGCAATAAGGATTTGGCGGCTAAGTTGAATGCGATGGAACATAAGCTCGAAACGCATGATCAGGCCATCGCCGGTGTGCTCAATGCAATCCGAGAATTGATGCGGCCACCCGAAACTAAAAAACGATCTATCGGATTCGTTACGCCGCAGGAGAAGAAGTGACGCAGTTCAAATAATAACGCCCGCGTCAGCGGACGCGGGAGCTGCGCTTCTCGATAAGAAATGTCCGCAGCGAGATTCGGCCCTTGCGTTTTATATTCTACGTCGTCGATTTTCTTTCTTGGTCTAGGTCTGGATATTGTCTAAAGATCGGAGTCAGCATATCCGTATAAATTCCACCTATTAACTCGGCTACCGCACGTCTGAAAGCTATTTTCTCTTCCTTATCGGTCAGCGTTTCTGCAAGCCACGCTATTTCATTTAATGCGTCGTCCAATCCAAACAATTTTTGCGTTAATTGCTCCGCTAAATTTCTGTCCAAGATTATATCTCCCGCTGAATTAATAAACACATCCACCTTCTTCCATGCACTCACGAATACAGCGTCGTATACGGCCCGCAATATTGTGCCCTTCTCCGGGCAATCCTTTTGGGCCGAATTCTTGAAGAACCCAAGAACAAAGCTCTCTGCATTTTTTTAACTGCACGGCGCAATCAGTGCATTGAGCGTTTGCTCCGCTAGAAGTTGGTGATATTGACTGAGGGTTTGAACCATATTCCCTTTCACGATAATCCCGCACGCACTGAGCGTCACGACATTCTCTTGGGATACCAGCATAGGACTCATTATTAGAGCCAGAATTGGAAGCACCAGATCCGCCGCCAGTGCCAGGCGGGCGATCTTTTTCACAAACAACATACGAGCCAGAAATGGTACAGCCTGAAAGGCCACTAGGATCAATAAACCTCAACGGATTTTGATTCGCGTATCCATACGTATTGAGCCCCCCAACCAACCCAATCGGATCGGATTGCACATAGCGCCCGATTTCAGAAGAATAATCTCTCGCGCCGTTGTAATTAAGCCCCGTTTCCTGATCGAAGTATTGCCCCGGAAATCTGAGGTTGTAATTGAACGTCCCCAAGCCTGATGGGTTTTCATTCGCCGCAT
>CAYTVL010000126.1:0-9111 GCA_964441775.1 uncultured Enterobacteriaceae bacterium | reverse complement strand
TTGACGATATCTTTCTCCGTCCCTTCCACAATCACGTAAAAGGTCATGCTGCCGACCAACGAACGATTAATGGCGTCCGTGGCCTGACGAATGGGGTCCGTCTCGCGGAAAAATGACTGAAAGTCGGAACCGACGCGGATCGCCGAGGCCCGCCACAGGGCAAACCCAACTACCAAGAGACCAGCGATAATCACAAAGCGACGATGGTGACTAAACAGCAGGGCGAGCCGACGTAACGCGGCGCCAACGCCGGGAGCAAACGCCTCCGTGCGTCGAGTGGGTAGTGGTAAAAGGACGAGCAGCGCCGGCACGAACACCACCGACAGGAAAAAAGCGATAGCGATTCCCACGGAGCCGTACAGACCAAGCTCGCGAATGCTGACAATCTGATTGAAGACCAACGAAAAAAATCCCAACACGGTGGTCAACGCGGCGATGAATGAAGGCGTCGTCGTCGCTTGCAACGTTTCCAGCACGACTTCGTGCACTGGTTGGTTCGGACGCGCAAGTTCATAGTATTCGGCTACCACATGTAACGAGTACGCGGTCCCTAGCACCAGCACCAGTGGAGGCAACGCCATATTCCCCAGGCTCAGACTGCTTCCCGCCAGCACCATAATGCCGAGCGTCCAAATGAGACAGATGATGACGGTCGTCGCAGGAATGAGCATGCCGCGGAGCGAGTGGAAGCTCAAGAACAACACGACAATGGTAAGCAGCAAGGTCAGCGGTACGAACAGCGTGAGGTCACCCCACATCGCTCGCGTGGAATATACCTTAAAATGGGGCAGCCCCGTATAGTAGAGCTGCTCCGGACCATTTTCCTGGGCGATCAGTGCTTGAATGTGATCATCAACGCCCCGACGGAAAAACTCATCGTCGCCGAGATTTTCGAAGAAAATGTTGATCGCCGCCGCCCGCCCGTCGGCCGAGACCAGATTCTTCAGATACACGGGTTGAGCGATGAGCTTTTCTTTCAATTCTTCCAACACTGCGTGCGGCGCGTCTACATCCGGAACCAGCACGGCTGACTCGCGCGCGACGCTGGTGATGATGTCCGGAGCATTCGTCACACTAATGACACTTTTTACCTCGGGAATTTGCTGGATGGCTTCGGTCAGGCGTTTGATCTTCGCCAGCACCTGGGGAGTATAGACGTTGTCAGTAATAACGCCGACGACGCCGATCTCATCGCTGCCAAACTGCTGGCGAATGTCATCGTAATAGGTCTTTTCTGGATCATTTTTCGGGAGCAAACTGTCGACCGAGCTGTCGAGTCGGATGTATCGCGCATAATAGGCGAAGAAGCCCGTGAGCAGAAAAATGAATACAAGGATGCTTCGGGGCCTGTGAACGATGAAATCATAGACTCGTTGCATCATGACGAGATTCGCCTCCTCCAATGCCCTGCGTCTTCAGGAGATCGGACATCTTTCATAGAGGGCACCTCGCACCTTGCCTCCTCTCGTTGTTCAATCAATCTTCCAACTCCTAACGGGTTTCCTTGCTCTGAGACTGGCCGTACCTTTTATAGCATCCCAGGGCTAGCTGCTCTACAGTTCCTATGGGCCATACACTTTTTCAATTCACCGCCGCGACAAGAGACACCGGCTCGCTCTCCTGCGGCGGTCGATCAGCAAGCCTCTGCACCCCGGTAAATGGGTCATGCTCTTGCTTCGCCGCCTCAGTAATGTGCGTCAGTGTTCCGCGTAAATCTTGTCCATTCTGTTGATAGATGCGCTCGAAGAGGGCAAGCCCTTTGAGATAGACAAACTGCTGCAAGAAGATCGCATTGTTTAATTTCAATTCCGTAAAGTTACTGAGACGACGCACTGGGCTCGGCAGGAGACGAAATTCGTCCTGCAATCGGGTGAACAGGATTTCTCGTTGACGAAGTTTCTCATCGTCCGTCAAGGCCGAATCGTACAACGTTGCCAGCTTTGCAGCCGAGTCCGCAAAGAAGCCCGACAGCGCCAGTTCGCTATCCCAGTTTGTCACAGCGCGACGAGTCGTCTCGGCTTCGGTCCCCGCTTCATGCAGAAAGAAGGCGATGGCGCCGCGATGGCCGGCAAAATTCGCTAACGACTCATTTAAATCGGTATGCCCAGGCAGATAAAAGGTCGAGTGAAAAAGTTCATGGAAGATCGTGTCGGCCAGGGTTGCTTGATCGTACTGAAGCAGATGCGGCAACAGCGGGTCGGCAAACCAGCCGAGCGTACTAAAGGCAATCGCTCTGCCAATCGCCGTATCATAGTTTTTCTTTTCTAAAGACTGCGCCTCTTGCTGAGCATCTCTGGCGTCGAAATAGCCTTTGTAAGCCACCTTCCCGACAATGGGAAACCACCAGGTGTACGGTTCCAAGCGCGTCTGCGGCGCAGCAGTGAGCACATAGGCAATCGGCGGCTGCTGCACTTGGGCGAGGCTGCTGTAGCTGCCGCCGACTCTGAACCCCAGCTCTTGTGCAGCGAACTGCCGGATACGTAGGACAAGTTGGAGTTTCTCCCGCGTAAGGCTATCAAGATTCGCCCCTTGCAGGACATCGGCGATGGGCCGTCGGCTCCACAGAATCTTGGCTTCTTCGTAACCAGCTTGTAGGACATAGGTCGGAGAGCAGGCGGACAAAAATAGAAAAGGCAAAAGGCAAAAGGCAAAAGCTTGTCCTGAGCGTAGTCGAAGGAGCAAAAATCGACGGGGCATGAGAGTCGGGAACCAGCAGGGAGCGGCCAGTAGACACGACACAAAAGAACAATGCACTCGATACGCAGCAGCAAGCAAGTCAGAAACACCAATTTGCTTGTTCATCATTACCGCATTCATCGTTTGTCATTTAGCCAACGCGCGAGCCAGCGGGACAGTGACCGGCTGATCGTATTGCAGCCGGTAGAGACGCCAGTACACGCCGCGTTGTTCGAGCAGCTCTTGATGCGTACCCACCTCGCGCACTTGTCCTTTGTGCATGACCAAGATGCGGTCCGCATTTTGAATCGTCGAGAGGCGGTGGGCAATGATGAGGTTCGTGCGATTCACCATCAGTTTGGCGAGCGCGTCTTGGATGAGCGCTTCCGTTTCCGGATCGACGCTAGAGGTAGCTTCGTCGAGTACAAGAATCGTCGGGTTGTACGCCAGCGCCCGCGCGAACGACAGGAGTTGTCGCTGCCCAGCCGACAGGTTGGAGCCCCGCTCGCGCAATTGTTCGGCATAGCCGCGAGGTAACTGCGCAATAAAGCGATCAGCGTTGACGTAGCGCGCGGCCTGCTCCAGTTGTGCTTGCGAGATATCAGTTCGCCCCAACGTAATATTCGTCGCCACATCCCCGGCAAAAAGAAACACATCTTGGAGGACCACGCCTATTTGACGGCGCAATTGCTTCAGGTCCCATTCCCGCACGTCGACACCGTCAACAAGAATCCGACCGTGTTGCACATCATAAACACGGTTCAGCAGTTTACTAATGGTGGTTTTCCCAGCGCCAGTCGCGCCGACGATGGCGATCTTTTCTCCAGGCTCCACGGTAAATGACACGTCGTGCAGCACCCAATTATCACCTTTATACGCAAACCAGACGTGGTCAAAAGTGATGCGGCCTTGCACGTGCGCCATGGGACGCGGCGTGGCCGGAGAGGAGACCGTTACTTCGGTATCGAGCAACTGAAATACCCGCTCCACTGCGGTCATAGCGGACTGCATAGTTGTGTATTTAGAGCTGAACTCACGCAAGGGCACGAAAAATTTCTGGAGATAATCGATAAAGGCCACGAGAGTGCCCAACGCCACCGTCCCTTTGCCGATTTGCCCGGCGCCGTACCACAACATCAGCGCAATGCAAACGGAACTCGTCGCCTCGACTACGGAGAACAAGGTAGCCTCGTAGACATTCGACAGATGATTGGCGTCGCGATGCTCCCGATTGCGTAGCTGGAACTCCGTAAACATCTTCTCCTCTTGCGCAAACAGTTGGACCACCATAATCCCCGAAAGCGTCTCTTGCAAAAACGCGTTAATACGCGCAATACGTTCACGAATGACGCGATAGATATCACGCGAACGCACCCGGAAATAATTGAGCACAACAAGCAGCGGCGGCAGCAACGCCAAAGTCACCAGCGTCAACCGCACGTTGAGTGAAAGCATAATGACCACGATACCCACCAGCGTGAGTACGTCCATGAAGATGGTCAACGTTCCAGCGGAGAACGCTTCGTTGATCGCATCGACATCCGTCGTCAACCTTGTCACCAACCGTCCTACCGGATTGCGCTCAAAGAAGCTGGTTGGCAGCTCCTGCAAATGAGCAAAGAGGTCGCGCCGCAAATCAGACAAACTCTTCTGCGCCACGGTCATGGTGGCGTAGTATTGCCAGTAGAAAAAAATAAATTCGCCGATCAAAGCAGCCGCGTAGAGCAACCCAGCTCGCGCCAGTCCAGACGCATCATTCTGGCGAATATACCGATCAATCGCCAGTTTCAAAATGTAGGGCTGCGCCAACAAAAATCCAGAAGTGATGGGCAAACACACCAAAGCGGTGAAGAACTGGCCTCGGTAGGGACGCACGTAGCGCCACAAGCGCTGCAACAACGCTAGATCATACGGTTTGCCGAGGGTATCCTCGCGCTGCGTTTCTTGTATCACAACTCCGCCAACTCCTCTTCCAGCGCCTGTTGCTGAAAAATATCCGCATACACCCCGCCCCGCTCCACCAAGCTGGCGTGCGTCCCAGTCTCCACAATGCGTCCCTCGTCAAGTACGACAATCAGGTCGGCGTCACGCACGGCAGAGATCCGATGGGAGATCACCAGCACTGTCTTGCCGTGCGTCGTTTCGCGCAGCGCGTGGAGAATCTCTCTCTCCGTTTGCACATCGACGCTGGACAACGCGTCATCCAGCACCAGGATCGGAGGGTTCACCGCTAGAGCTCGGGCCAAGGTTAGCCGCTGCTTTTGTCCTCCAGAAAGAGTGATGCCCCGTTCCCCCACGACGGTTTCGTAGCCGCGAGGAAAATCTTCAACGTCACGAGCCAGGCTCGCGACGCCAGCCGCCCAACACACGCGTTCCTCATCGAGTTCCGGCAATGCGAAAGCGATATTATCCTTAATTTGTGACGAAAAGAGAAACGGGTCCTGCGGCACGAAGCCCACCCAACTGCGCAGCGCCGCCAACGACGCCGTACGGATATCCTGACCGTCGATCGTAATGGTCCCACTCGTAACGTCGAACAAGCGGGGCAGTAAATTCACCAAAGTACTCTTTCCCGAGCCCATCCGCCCAACGATTGCGACAGAGGCGCCAGCCGGAACGGTAAAGTGAATATCATGGAGGATTTGGCGCCCGTTGTCTTTTGCGCCATAGGCGAAGTCAACATGGTGAAAACCAATTTCGCCTCGAATCTTCCGCGCTACGCCGTCTCCTAGTCCATCCACAATCTCCGGCTGGGCCTGAAAGACGACTTCAAGGCGTTTGAGCGCCGCTTGACCGCGCTGAATAATGGAAATCAACCATCCCAACGCCATCGTTGGCCAGGCGAGCAAATGTAAATATCCCATGAACGCCACCAGGTCGCCGATGCTCAAGCGCCCGGCGATGACATGCGAACCGCCGTACCACAGCACGACTAGCAAGCCCAGCCCGGACACGACCTTCATGAGCGGCGGGAAGAAGCCGCGCATCTGTGCTAACGCCATACTCTCGGCTTTGAATGATTCGTTCAGACGGGCAAACTCGGCGTTCTGCCACTCTTCCCGCACATAGGCGCGAATAACATGAATGCCGCTCACGCCTTCCTGCACACGGGAGGAGAGGTCCGCCAGCCCCGCCTGCACTTTTAATGTTCGCTCCATCAGTTGGCGGCTCATCTTCCTGACGGTGAAGAGCATGATGGGATAGAGCGACAAAGCAGCGATGGTCAACTTGGGATCAATCATCACCATCGCCGACACGGCATACACGTAATAGAGCGGCGTATTCAGCGCATTGATGATGCCGAGGCCCAAGAGCAACCGTACCGCCGTCACATCGTTGACCAATCGCGACATCAGGTCACCGATTAACTGACGTTGGTAGTAACTCAGCGACAGTTTTTGCAGGTGGGCAAAGAGATCATTCCGCAGGTCGTACTCAATATCGCGGCCGATGTTGAAGATAGTAAAGCGAGAAAAGGCGCGCACCACGCCCTGCACGAGCGCAATGCCGATAATGGCCAGCACATAGAGTGACAACGCACCAGGGGCACCATGCTCGATCGCCTCGACCGTGCGCTTCAAAAGCAAAGGAATGGACATCGCCAACGTGGCAGTGGTCACCAGAAAAAAGATGCCGCGCAGGTACCGAGCGCGATACCGCAGAATATAACGCCATAAACGGTGCATGGATGGCCCTAAGATAACGACCAGCCCCCCCATTCAGCAAGGGGAGTTTACAGCGTTATAGGGAATCTCTCTTGCGGGGGAAATTCGGTCGAGGCAAGCTCAAGTGCGCAGGACGTAAAAAAGCATGTCCCGTTCCTCGACTAAGCAAGCCATGAAGAGAGCAGGATACTAGCTGGAAGAACATGTTGCTGATAATCAAAACATCGAAATAGGAATTAGCATCATGGATGAACAACCAAAATCACAAAATTGGTGGCAAACGCTTCCGGGAATTCTGACCGCTCTCGCTGGCATTATCACTGCTGGCACAGGCTTCATTGTCGCCCTTTCCCAGTCGGGGGTTTTTCACCACGCCGAACAATCCCTCACCTCGGCTCCTCCAGAACCCACTGTTACTACTCCTGCTGCCAAATCCACCCAACTCCCGGTGACTACCGATCGGCAGCCTGCACATGAGCAAGAAGCTGCAGCACTCGGACAAAAGAATCCAACCAAAGAACTTCAACTACCTAAACGCATCAATCTCTTCGCTCCTGAGAATGGCGCTCAGGTGCTAGTCGCTTCAAGCGATGCCTGGACGGCGACCATCGATGGTAAGGAAGATTGGCAGCAAATCAGTGATGGTTTGGGTAAGGAAGCAGTGTATGGTTTCCGGGATGAGCGACCCGCAACCTTTGACACCTTTACCATGCTCATCACGGAGACGGCAGACAGTAATGTAAAGGAGTTTGAGTTATTCATCGGCAACGATTCGCCGACCGGAGCGTTTGCATCGATAGGCAAGTTCCAGACCCAAAATGCCAAACTCTTTAAGACGCCGTATCAGGAATTCACCTTTCCAGCCGTCACGGCAAAGTATTTCAAATGTAAACTGCTTGAGACGTATGGCTTCCGTCACCCCATTGTTCATGAATTTCAGCTCTTCGGCAGCCTAAAATAGGGGTCAGGTCTTGCATTCACGTATGACTCCTTTTTCGCCGGCTTTGAGTTCGTAGGGTAAATGATTGCAAGATCTGACCCCTACGATTATTCACCCCGCACCCGTCGCTCAATCTCTTTCAATTGTGGGGCTTCGGCTAAAGTAATGAGATGATCGCCAGCCTCTAACCGCTCTGCAGCGGATGGATTGAACACCATTTTTCCAGAAGCTCGTTTGACCGCCACGATGATGATGCCGGGCTGTTCATGAAGTCCGGCTTCTTTCAGCGTTTTTCCTTGATAGGGAGAAAAAGCAGGCAGGGGAATTTCTTCGAGTTGCAGTTCCAGGCTTTGATGATGGGTGGCCAGGTCAATAATGTCCACCACGGCTGGACGCAACACCGCTTGCGCCATGCGATGACCTCCCATCGCGTACGGGGAAATGACCTTGTCAGCGCCGGATCGCAACAGGGTGCGTTCGCTCCGTTCATTCTCCGCGCGCGCCACCACAAATAACGCCGGATTCAGCTCTTTCGCGGTCAACGTGACGAACACGTTATCAGCATCACTCGCCAGCGAGGCAAATAAGCCGCGTGCGCGTGTCACGCCTGCCGCCATCAAGAGCTTTTCGTCGGTCGCATCGCCTTGCAGCGCGAGATAATTATTGGCTTCCGCCTCGCGCATACGTTCATCGAGTTGCTCAAGAATCGCAAATGGAACGGGCTTTGACGCTAACTCACGGCAGATCACTTCACCAATGCGTCCAAAACCGCAGACAATATAATGACCCGTCAAAGCCTCAATGTTCTTTTGCATACGACGCTTTCCAAAAAACTGCTGGAACTCTCCTTCGACCACTTTTTCTACAATAGCCACGGCGGTATAAAACACGGCCCCGAGACCACCCATGAGTAAGAAGATGGTAAAGACTTGGCCGACAGGACTCAACGGTTGTACTTCACGATAGCCGACAGTCGAAAGCGTAATGACTACCATGTAGACAGCGTCAAGCCAGGAATATCCTTCGAGAAAACGATACCCTAGAACGCCGATCACGGCGACACTGACGAGAAAAAGCACCGCTCCACGGAATCCAGCAAGAATTGACACACGGTCCTCTTATCACAACGAATCACTTCTCTCACGCAAAGAACTTGCCGACAGCATAGCTACGCTAGAGGTTGTATTCTCTGCTTCGCAACACTTAGCATTCTCACTTCTGCGATTTCTTCTTTCTTGTTCTCCTATCTTTGGGAATAAATGCACGACCGAAAACTTTTTTTCAACAAAATCCTTGTCGAAGAAATTCCTCGCTTCGGCGTAGTTATTGCTCCACAAGAAGAAGAGGGAGAACCACATGAGCACCAACCAAGAACTTCGTGCAACTTTACAAAGAAAACTTGAACAACTGCAAAACAGAATTGGGAAAATCGGGCGCGACTTGCAGCAAACGCCGGAACCGGACTCCGAAGAACGCGCTCTTGGTCGAGAGAACGATGAGGTGTTGGAGCAATTAGACACCAGTGGACGCGAAGAGTTACAACTGCTCCAAGCGGCCATCACCCGTATTGATGCGGGAAAGTACGGGATCTGCACCCAGTGCGGCAAACCGATTGCCCCGCAGCGGTTAGCAGCGTTGCCGTACACGTTGACGTGTATTCATTGTGCGGCATAAATGGTGGACATGTCATCGCTGGACCGGACCCCACGTCAACGCATTATGGACTTGCTAACAATTACACCGTTGACCGTGCGGCGGATCGCAGAAATTGTTGGTAACGCGATTCCCGGTAAAAAAGGCTACGCAAACAAGGACATATATAACGAGTAG
>CAYTVL010000125.1:0-9241 GCA_964441775.1 uncultured Enterobacteriaceae bacterium | reverse complement strand
TAAAGAAGTGGTCGTCATAGGTCGCCATCTGACGGTTCCTCAAGCACTTCCTTGGCAAAATCTGCGGCTTGTTCCGGATGCACGAGCCGAGGACTGCCAATGTACGCAACAGTTTGCACCTCAACATCCGGGATGAGCACATAGACCTTCGCTCGCTCCGGCAAGCGAACAGCTGCAGGCAGGCGAATTTGGCCGTTCTCGACGACACCTTCAATTGTGGTGACTCCCATCGTTCACCTCGTTTTTCTCAGATTTGGGGCTTGAGTGTAGCATGGAAGCTGTTTGACGCCTAACGTCGCCAGTCACCGTTTGCTGCCCAAGCCGAGACTTTCCAATTCAGCAGCATCCGCACGCGGGCAGCAATACGGTGGAGTGGCTCGTTAGGCAACTTGCCTACGTTGCTGTTTGACGGTGACTGACACCTGCGCCCCGGCATGCCCGAGCATCTCAATGAGGCTGTCAACGCTAAAGAGCTGAATCTTGCCCCGCTTGAGATCGCTTATACGCGGTTGCGTCACGCCAAGCAGCCTAGCCGCTTGCGCCTGTGTGAGCCCCCGCTCTTCAAGCAGCTTGCTCAGGCTGATCATGAGATCGGCACGGACACGCAGATTCTCCGCTTCGTCGTCCGCGAAGCCGAGATCACGAAACACATTGCCAGAAGACCGGTGCATGCGTATGGCCATTCATTTCTCCTTGGTCTTGTTGCGAGAGCGGAGCAACTCAGCGTAGCGCCGTTGCGCCAAGTCAATATCGCGCGGTGGTGTCTTTTGCGTCTGCTTCGGGAACGCGTGTACGACGTACACCGCTTCCGCAAACTTGGCAACGTAGAACACTCGATACTCTTCCGTCGTATGAATCCGTATCTCGATTACCCCTGGTCCTACGGTAGTCATTGGCTTCCAGTCACTGGGAGACAAGCCCTGTTGGACTCTGCGGAGCTGAAAGCCTGCCTCCTGACGCGCCGCATCGGGAAACGCCCGTACGTCAGCAAGCGAAGCACCAAGCCAGATCAGCGGCTTATCTGCCATTCAGAAAGTATGCAAGAATTTATATAGCCTCGCAAGAGTTGCCTAACGCTCTCGCGCACCGCGAGTGGCCCAACCGTCTCCATTCGGTTCAAACAGAACCGCAAGCGGGCGGCGGTCAAGTGGAACGGAAAGTTAGGCAACGAGGCCATGCTCCTCTAGCAGCCGCTGGCATTCAGCCTCGCATGCCTCTTTCGTAATTCCGTAACGATTTGCAAGGGGTTGAACAGTCTCCGAGAGCAATGCATCTGCCTGCATGAACAACTCTTGGACTTCTTTCAACTCCGCTATTATGTCAGTTCGACCGGCTATGGTCATGAACTCGACGGCGCGAACACGAAAATAATGGTGACATAACCAGTTTCGCTTCTTGAGCGCATGACTGAGAAGTGTGTCGAGTTCTTCTGGAACAGATGTCACTCGACGCAGGTTATTGATAAGCTTCCCTAAAGTGTTCTCGAATCGTTTCTCCATAAATGCATCAATATCGGTCCTGGTGAGTCTATCTCGTTCAGGAAGCTTCAAGATGACGAGCGCATTCACGAGTCCATGCTCCAAGACCTGGGCAAGGTACACTGCTAGACCAAAGTGAGCGTATGTTTCTTTTGCTTGTTCATTTTCATCCATAGGCTCTCCGTTCAGTGCCCAACGACCCAAGCTCAGCGATGGCGGCCACGAGGCGCGCCGATTGCAACCGCGATGGCCGCCGCCGTTCGCTGCAGCACATGGTTAGGCGACTTGGAATTGCGTTGTGACATGGGAACTCGACCCGGTCGCGACTACATCACCACGGGATCGGGCCGTTCTCGTCCGAGAACGTGCCCGTCGGGCCGTCCGGGCCGAGGAGCGCGAGCCGCACCGGCTCCCACGCGGCCTGTTCGACCGTGCGCGTGCCCGCGAAGTTGTTGAGGTCTGTAGAGGTGAAGCCCGGGCACGCAGCGTTGACCTTGATGCCTGCTGATTCGAGGTCGGAGGCGAAGGCAAGCGTGATCGCGTTGAGCGCTGTCTTCGACGAGGAGTAGGTGCCAAACATCGCGCGGTGCGGGTTCGTCGGGTCCGAGTTCCACGTGGGTGATCCGCCGATGCTCGAGATGTTGACGATGCGTGCCGCCGGCGCTTCACGAAGGAGTGGCAGCATCGCTTGCGTCACAGCAATGACACCGAACACGTTCGTCTCCCACACTTTGCGCACCTCGTCGAGAGACACGACGCTCATGAGGCCCGACTTCGCCATCTCCGGGAGCGGCCTGCCCGGCTTTCCCGCATGCGAAATGCCCGCATTGTTCACCAGCACGTCGAGATGGCCGAGTTCGTTGCGGATGCGCTCTGCTGCGGCGGTAATGGAGGCCTGATCCGTCACGTCGAGCTGGAGGCCGCGGGCATCCGCGCCGACGGTCTTCGCGGCCGTCTCCCCATATTCGAGGTTGCGCGACCCGACGAGCACGGTGAAGCCGTGCGCCGCGAGATCCTTCGCGATTTGAAGACCGATTCCTTTGTTGGCCCCGGTGACGAGGGCGACGGGTTTGTTATGCATAGTAATTTCCTTTTTTGTATTGTGTATTGATGTGTGGTCCACGCCGCTGGAGGAACACGCGTGATCAGTCGCCTAACGCTTCCAGTCACCGTTTGCCGCCCGAACCGAAACTGTTTATATTCATCCCGAACCGCAAACGGGCGGCAATACGGTGCAGTGGTTGGTTAGCCTGCGTGTATCGTCTTGTCCTCGTCGGCAGACTGTTCTCGCTCCATCCACGCAGGGGTTAACCCTTTGTACAATACGTCTGGGTCAATATCGGCCCCGTTGTCCCACACAATCGTACCCATACGAGGATCAACCCTTACCGAACGGAACAACTGTAGGTCCTTCCGCATCGGTTCAAAGATCAGACCATGCAGGTAAGGCGCAAGGTCGATTTTCTTCACGGTATTGTCCGTAAACTCTAGACGCACCGTAAAATCTTCTAGGGGTTCAACCGCACGGATACGTACCGGACGTGGCATGGTGTAACTCCTTTTGTTTACTCTAGTGGCTCAATGGCCTGGAGAGGCAGCCCTTGTCTTGCCCTTTCCCAGTTGGCGCGAAGCGCCTCACGATGGAGCGACGCCCACTCAACGACAAAAGCCCGCGGGCGGCGTGGCAGTTCGCCTTCGAGGATTTCCAAAGTATCAATGGTGAACAACGCTTCGTGTTCGGCATACTCTGCATGGAAATGCGCAGGGTGATGGTCATTGTAGTACATGTAAATCACGACGCCGAAGAACTCACAAATACGCGGCATCTCCGTGCTCCTTAGGGGCTTATCGGCGCGCTTATCATAACTCGATTTATGAGTTGATGCGTGTAGGGCAGCGCAGGCTAACGTCGCGCCTCAGCCGCCGCGACCCCACCGTGGCCGTTCGCGTTCACTCAGAACCGCTTGCGGGCTGCGGTCAGGCTGGAGGCGAGGGTTAGGCCATAAAAGCCGCAACGTCCCCTATTCTGGCTCCCGGTATTTCCCTACTGCTGGCGCATGAACTCGATCGCGCGCCAGTGGCTTTCGAGCAAATCCGGTACCCGCTGCGGGTCGGTGCGACCCCAGCCACACTCTGACGCCACGCCAAACCCACTGACGAACGCTTGCGCGGCCCTGATGCGAGCCCGATCGCCCTCCTGATCCGCGTAGTGGATGAGGCCCAGGTACAATGTGGTCTCTGCGGCCAGCGCAAGGTGTGTCAGGGGGCGGAAATACACTGCATCCATACGGTCTTTGGGGACTGGCAGGTGCAGGAAATCTATCCGGCGGGTTAGGGCACGGCTTACGTCATTGCTGATCTCGACCATGATGGCCGTGTCTTGCGGCATCACGAGATGTTCGTCAGCGGGCGAGCCGTAGCAGAGATGATAGCCCATGTCGACGGCCGCGGGCACCGCGTTGCCGAGCCGCGCCAGCTCCGTGACAATTTGCTGCTGGTAATCGGACGGTCGCTCGGGAAAGAAATTTTCGTAGATCAAGACCTCTTGACACACGTCCCACTGAACGGCGAGTTGGGCGGCTGGAATGGCGTGCACAATGTCCTGTAGCGCCTGCATCAGCGCCCGCTCGTACACCGCGATGTAGGCCTGCCGCGCTGCGGGACTGACATACATGTAGGCGCTGGCCATAGGTGTTGGCAGGCATACCTGAAACCGCACGCCTGCTGGGATAACCCCTTGTTGCTGCAGAGCGCGAAACACGTCATACGAAGCTCGTGCAGCCTGGGCATACCCTGTCTCAAACTCCACGCAGTGCGGATCAACATCGGCGCGAAAGCGCAGCAGAGAGATCTCACGTAACAGTTTGCCGTCCCATTGATACAAGGCATATGGGGGGAGTGTTGGGTCGACCTCCATGGCCGGATGGTTTTCGAGCATGGTACGCTGAAAATAAATCCATCGCCGGCGTTCGCCCGTTTCCCCGTCCGGCAGACGTTGGAGATAAGGACCGAGTGCTGCCGAAACGGTCCGCAACACCGTCTCCGTATTCGTAAGTGGGACACTGCCGATCAGGTGTGCCCCAGGTGTGCTCTGCCTACTGACGCTCATACTGGCTCTCCTGTCTATGAGAAAATATGTCCGCTCGCCTGTCCCACCCCGACTTTGCCGTCTCCACCTGCAACATCGCGTAGCATCGTCATGATATCCATTCCCCCGCGTAGAGGAAGTTCAAATGCTATTTTGCTAATTGACCACTGTTGCTGGCGTACCTCTTTCCCACTCCGGTGGAACTTATGCCTAACGCGTACGCGCACCGCGAGCGGCCCAACCGCGCCCTTTCAGATTTATTCCTTCACGCCACAGGGCCGCGATGCGGTGGCGCGGCTGGTTAGGCGGTTCTCACAGACAACGGTAAAGTCGAAAAACAAAACTGCTCCTCATGCAACCAGCACGTGTGCGTCGGTGAGTGAGGGTCACAGCGCAGCGACTGGACCAGGTGAAAGGTGGAGGCTCGCAACGCGCTCGTCAGCTTCTCGTTCAGCTTGGTATCCCGTCCGCCCAGACAGGGAAAGATACCGACGGGAGAAAGGTGGCATGCTGAGAAGCCCTGGGCTTCGCGCACTACCTTGAAGACCGCTCCGGTCCCGATGGCCGTGGCGAACAGCGCCGTCGTTAACGGGAGCAAGAGACGCCCGCCATGCCGGAGCGCCTCCAGCCACGTCGGCTGTGGATGAGTGACCCCCGCATTGATGAAGATCGCATCGGCAGGGTCAAGATCAAGCTGGGTCCCATCACCCGCGTACACCTCCACCGTGGGCCAGGGGCGCAAGTTCTCTTGAGCACGTTCAGCCAGTTCCGGTACGATCTCTATCGCGGTGAGCCGCCCGGTTGGTCCCACGACCTGCGCCATGATCGCCGTGTAGTACCCGACGCCGCAGCCGATGTGCACTACATGCTCTCCGGGTTTGAGGTCCAGCCCGTCAATCCAGGCGGCTAACGTGCGTGGCTCCCCGTTGTTCAGCCAGCGCGCTTCATCCAGGGCCACTAAGACGTTGTGGTAGAGGTGGTGTGGATTCGCGTCGGCGGTCGTCTGATAGCCTCCGCCCGTGAAGATTCGCCAGGGGCCAGGGCCGAGAAACTCCTCGCGTGGTACTGTTGCGAATGCGGCAACGAGCGGCTCTGATCGAATACCGGCCAGGACTCGTAGCTCTTCGGCATAACGCTGCCGGGCTGCCTCTATACTTTCCATGGTGATTCAATTCCCATTCCGCCTAACGGTCCCGCTCAAGGGCCGCTGCCCAGCCGTGTCCGTTCAGGTCTAGCAGAAACCGCAAACGGGCAGCGGTCAGGTGGAACGGATAGTTAGCTGGTAGCACTCTGATTAGTAAGAAATGCTTCCCTTTTTTCTTTTTCTACATAGATTTTGTTGAATCGTTCCATGAGGATTTTGTATCGTCCCTCATGGCTTTGTAAATCATTCGTACTTCGATTGAAGTTATCAAATTCGACTAGCTCTTTATCGGTAGCCTTGTTTTCGCTGACTAACCGACGATTCTCTTTTCGGTCTTCCTCGAAACGTACGAGAAATTCCCGTACCTTCGAGAAGAAGGCCGGGTCAACGTTGCGAACCATCCAGTAGTAGACAGGGAAAATTCCTGCCGATCCAAGAATTTTATCTTTCGGAAGAAAGATCGTGGTCATGTCATCCAGCACTTCAATTACACGTCTTCCTGCTAGCTCTAGTTGATTGTGCGCTTTCTTAGAAGCCTCTTTGGCGAAATCATCAAGGGTCTTTTTCTTCGTTTCCCTAAGCTTGTCGTTGTATTCAAACATCAGGACCTTTGCCGCAGCGTTCAGATCTTGGCCTCGTTGAACGGTAAAGCTGATGTTTGCAGTAAAAAACTCATGTTCTCTAATCCACCTGATTACTTGAGGAACAGAACCAACCATTGCATTCCGAATTTCAGCACCAGTCAGCGGTTTACTACGATTTAACCGCACAAATAGTTCGTTAATGCGTTCTTCATTTTCCGCCAACACACTCATGATGGTTAAGGGGTATGTATCAAAGATATCAGCAACATCGGTATAGTTCTGCTGCAAATCCCTATAACCTAAGCCCCCTAGCTTGAGTGAGGGGTTCTCGAAATATACGAAGTCCTCGTTGAGACTGATCTTGCCATCGAAAAAATCAAAGATTGCTTCGAAACGTTGTTTACCGTCGATGATCGCATAAGGCAGCTTTTTTTTATTGAGAGCTGAGTCGCCCCAAGTAAAATCAGCTATATAGAGTTTGGGAACATCGAACCCATTGAGAATTGAGTCAATCAGGTACGCTTTGTCCGTATTTGACCAAAGGCGGCCTCGCCGCTGGTAAGGTGGGTCCATGTCGATTTTAGACCGTCGATTCCGCCACCATACCAAGGGCTTAGGGTCGAATACAGTTACTTTAAATCTCGATTGCGATGACATTTACACCTCAAAGCCAAAGGTCCGTTTGATCTCTCGCGCAAGCCCTTCGAGGTCTGGGAATACCACTGACTCCGTCACGCCGTGATTCAGCAATGACGCACGCATCTTTTCAATTACTGCAGATTGAATGGTAATGCGAATGAGGCAGGTTGATTGAAATGATTCTTGTTCGTAGATCTGTTCCATCGGTGCAGCGTTTTGACCGAAGATCGTAAAAACCCCTTGCTGGGCAACAATACGTGGGCTGTTATGTGCCCCGTACAATGCCACAGGATGGTTATTCATTCCGGCGAAGGTCGGTCCAGGCTTGTAACCTTTGAGTGCTTCGTCCCCTGGTGTTAGAGGCCCACCATCGAAACTTTGATGACTCAAGGCAGATTGATTCCATTTGCCAGGATCGAGTATCCAAACGGTCGCTGCTTCCTTAAAGGCGATCTTCCCTTTTGCGTCAACTATGGATGGTGCTCCCATCAAGGCGAAGTGGAGAGCTATTAGAGGGTTCTCCGTCCAATCCAGCAGTCGAGTGGGAACGCCATAGTGTTGCATGAAAAACAGGGTGTCCCAATCATCGGAGAGCGATCTTGTGTGGTAAGGAAGACTGCGCTGCCTAAACCGAGTCATCAATTGACGCTCTAGTTCGGCAAGTTTCTCCGGTGTTTTAGCCTCTTTGTGACGATACAATGAGGGCAACAAGGTGTAAGTGCTTCTGCCACACCCTCGGTACCATAACGACTGCTTGGCTTTTTTTTGCCATTTCTCAACCAGAGCTAGAAACTTTGGTAAAGAGTCCGGTTTTTCCTCGTGAACTTTCGGCATCAGCTCTGTTCCCCTCACAGCACTGGAATCTAATGAACATCACAATCTCAAATCTTCGAGCTGACTTTCTTTCCGCAGCATAGGTGTTGGTAGACAGCTAACGCCCAGCGCTCACCGCGAGCTGCCCACACGCGGCCTTTCACAGTTATTCCAAACCGCCACCGGGCAGCGATGCGGTGCGGCGCCTTGTTAGCTGGCCATTGAACCCGTCGCCCACAGTTCATTTCACCTGCATCACGTACGGGTCAGCCGTACCCATGGGGATCGGCGGGTATTTTTTGAGGCTCTCCTGGAATGGCGCGAGAGACTTAGGACTTTGAGACAAAACCCACGAACGGAAATCAAGGAACCTGTCATTACGAGGAGTCGGAGACGACGAAGCAATCTCGCAAGAGTCGAAAACATAAGGCAAAGATTGCTTCGCTGCGCTCGCAATGACCCCCGACCTTCTGCAAGGCCGTGGGAGTTTTGTCCCATGATCCTTAAACATCGCCTGCGCCACCCAGCCGTGCCTAAAGCCCCTGGGCAGGCTCTCGTCCGGCCGCTCCTGCGGGGTGATGTAAAGGTTGAATAGTCGCGGGAAGGCGAGCTTCTGTGGCGCGTCGCCCATCCGCTCCTGCCAGATCAAGTGCATCTTCCAGTTCCGCCACTTCATGGCGTAGAGGTCGGTGCCTAGGAACACTGGGAACCATTCGCGGGCCGAGTACTCCTGCTTGCCCAGCACAAAGGCCGTCTGGTCCACGCCGTCAACGGCCCGGTCGGTGGGGATCTCGGCCCCGGCGACCCGGGCCAGCGTAGTATACATGTCCACGACATGCACGATCTCGTTGCTCACGCGGCCGGCAGGAATCTTGCCCGGCCAGCGGACGATGAAGGGCACGCGCAGGGATGCTTCCATGGCGGTCGAGTAGGAGCCCGACCATGGGCCGGCCCAACCACGCCACGGATACGTGTCCTCCGGGCCATTGTCGCTGGTGAACACGAAGAGGGTATTATCCTGGATCTTCAGTTCCGCCACGGCGTCGAGGATTTGCCCCACGCACCAGTCCATTTGAGCGAGCACGTCGGCCCAATCGCCGTTGCCGGTCTTGCCGGCGAATTGTTTTGATGGCTCTGTGGGCAGGTGCACCTGGGTGAGGGGGACATAGGCGAAGAAGGGCTTGCCCGCCTGCACGCTGCGCTTCATGAAGTCGATCGTCTTCGCCGTGACCTCCAGGTCGATCTCGCGGCGCGCCTCAGCGTCATAGACCTTCACGTCCCGCGACTTCTCGCCCCGGCGGCCCTCCATGACATGCTCCAGATGCGCCATCGTGGGATCGAAATACGTTTGCTGCGGCCAGAAGCTTTCGTCGGACGAGTTCGGGATGCCATACCACTCGTCGAAGCCCTGGTCAGTCGGGTAGCGTCCCTCGCTGTCGCCCAGGTGCCACACTACGCCGCTAACCAGCTGTCATCGGGAAGGGGAGAAAGTCTT
>CAYTVL010000124.1:0-9319 GCA_964441775.1 uncultured Enterobacteriaceae bacterium | reverse complement strand
AGGCAATGGAGATTTCCTCTCATTCCGTCTCTGCGCTTCGTGGCGCACCACAGTTCGATCCCCCCGCCATTGCCCAACAGTGGAACGACGACCTCGAAGTTGCCATGATGTCCGTCCCCAAAACTACTTTGTATGATCGAGCCAGGGAAGGCGGCCTGGTTTTCAATAATCCGCTGCCCCCGCTTCCACGGGTTCCCTGGCGCAGAGTTATCCCGCCACCAATGCCAGAGATTCTTCCCTTCAAGGACGACCGCCTCAAAATTCTTGTGGTCAGAGCCGAAATCGCTTTGCAAGTGACTCTTAAACAATCGCGCCATTGTTATCTCCTTGCTTTGCTATTTACACCCACAGCAGTCTCAGTGGCCGCCTTATAAAATCATCATGCTACACTCCGGATGGACGTTGCCTTACCGCGGAATCGGGTAGTAGCCGACAAAGGGAGCCGAATTCACGGCAAGTCCCAGAGGACCGTGCGACCCCAACTCAAGACCCAGAGGCAGTCAAAGCCACCTCTGCAGCGGCCCACCGAGCTACGGCTATAAGTTCCGCCACCGCGCTCGTTCCGCAGCCGCTCCGGAGCTTGGGACGATTCTAGGTTCTTCCTGGCCGGACGTTGTTGGCAATGTACCCGAAGTATGGGTCGTTCGGGTCCATGGGATTGCGATTCGGTACCACCGCGGTCGCATTGCCGCCAAACCACTGGTCCACGATGGCACCCTGCGCTTCCAGATTGAAGTCGCCAAATGGCGGACCTGGAGGACCGTAGACGTAGACGCTCTGTCCAAAAATGAAATTCGCCTGGTTCACGATGCCAGCGCAGACCAATCCCGGAATAAACGAGCCGTGCGCAATCTGCCAAGCATGCGTTAGTTCGTGAATCAGCACTTGGCCCCCCCTCGGATACGCCTTGTTCGTATAGACAAGCGGATTGTTATAGCCATCGCCGAGATTGAGGTAGATTTTCCCGTCGACGCCCGGCATCGTGAACGCGCGGCCTCCCAATCCCGCCATGTTGGTGAGGACGATCCGATCGACCGGCAGCGAGCCTGCGAAGACTTGACCTGCGAACTGTACTTCTTCCGACGATAGGCCACGCTGTTTGATGAGCGCATTGGTGACTAGGCCTGCGGCTACGCCCGCTACGACTGCGACCACCACGCCCCCTCCTATCGCGAACACGACCACTCCCGCGAGGACGCCGAATGTGCCGCCGAGGCCCAAATTGCCGAACAATTTGCCGGCTTCCGATCCAAGCGCGATGACGACTCCAAGGGTCGCGCCGGCCGCCCCTGCGACCACATCGACTAGGAATTTCGCGGCATCCTGAAAGAACCCAATAACGCCGGTCGGACCGTAATCCTTGGTGACCCACTGGCGGCCCGCCTGTACCGCGGCCCAGTTGGCGCGAATCAACGGATTGAAACCGTTGTCTGTAAAATCGTCGTCACGACGCGGACCGTGGAAAAGCCCCGAGGATATGGTACCCTCCACATGTCCGCTGTGCACGGAGACAAACGTGATGCCGTTGTTGGTCGCCCAAATCGAATGGACGCTGAAGTCGTAGTCCGGGATGCCGCTGTCGTGCATGTGGAACTGTGCGGAATAGGTGCCGTTGCTGCGTAACGTCATGCGGACCCAGCCGCCCAAGGCCGTCCCGGAAGGTGTCACCACATCCTGGGTTTGCGAAACCTCGTTAGGCATATCGATTGGTCCATCAGGCGCAGTCCAGCCGATCTTTCCGAACTGGAAGAAGCTGATCCGTCCATGAACGCCATTGGCTGGATTGACCCAATCCTGTTCGTCGGAAATCGGGTATCCGAGATAACTGCGCTCCCATCCTAACTCGGACCAGCGTTGGCGTATGAGTCCGTGCACTTCGTGCGCGCCGGTTCCGGGAGTCCAGTAGATCGATCCGCCCTGGAAATGGTTAAACCGCCCCAATCCGTCTGGCGTGCCGATTTCGTCGGTTGTCGGGTACCCCAGAAAACCTCCCTGCCAACCCAATGCCGCCCACTTGTCGCGAATCGCTCCATGCACCTCATGGGCGCCGGTCTGACTGGTCCAGTAGATCGAACCAGTTTGGAAGTGGTTGAGCCGCCCCGCGCCATCTCCGAGACCGATTTCATCCGTCACGGGATAACCCAGCGGCCCCCGTTCCCAGCCCGTCGCGGCCCACTTGTCGCGGATGGCCCCGTGCACTTCGTGCGC
The DNA here is from genome assembly GCA_964441775.1 of uncultured Enterobacteriaceae bacterium. Lineage (GTDB taxonomy): Bacteria > Desulfobacterota > Binatia > Bin18 > Bin18 > SYOC01. Next base: position 7,111 of record CAYTVL010000124.1, on the reverse strand, counting down.
GCCGGTCTGCGCAGTCCAATAGATCGAACCGACCTGGAAGTGGTTGAAGCGGCCCTGTCCATCTGGAGCGATGGTTTCATCGGTGAGTGGAACCCCCAGAAACGGCTGATGGTTGCGATCCACGAGATCGCCTAAGCCCTTGTACAACGCATAAATCGCTCCGTACACGACTGAGGCCAATTGCAAACCGGCCCGCGCGACGATCACCCCGCCCTGAAAGCGCAAGGCTTGCCCGCCCTCGACAGTGGAAAAGGTGTCTTCGGTTGGCACGCTGAGCGTGTGGTGCACCGTATCTCCCGTGGCAGTGGTGTTTGACTGCATGGCCAACGAGTTCCATTTGTCATAGATCGCGCGCGAAAGAAAGAAGACGCCATGACCGGTATCCCATAGCGCTCCGTTTGCGAATTCCTGCATAGTGCCCAGATTATCTAGAGCAGGATGCGCATTGCTCTTTACCTCGCCAAAAAAAGCCTCGCCGCCCATCTTCAGCCACTTCTGACCGATGGCGCTGCCTTCAACGACGCCCAAATATGTGCCGGTCAGCGCAATGCTACGGGAGGTCGCCTGCCCTCTGACGACCAGGGTCCCGGTGAATGGGCCCGGCGCTATTGCATTCACCGGGACCCTGGCGGAGACACTGATGTGAAGTCGGTGATCTTGCGCCACCGCGATTGGGCCGGCACCTTGGAATCCCTGAGGATTCTCCTCCTCCCAAGTACGTACTGGGGCGTGACCGTGAGGCAGTTCCGAGGAATCGATGGTTTCCAGTACGAGGTCATAGATCGTACCGCCTGTCACTTTGAAAAAATCCGACCCTGTGATGGAAAGCGTGAGCGAATCGCCTTGATTGACGTTGAAAGCCAGCACGTCCAAAAGCACCGGGTGGTCGTGCGGCATGGCTCCAAAGTTCCCGTGCTGTTCGTCTTGAGGCTTTTGCAGTCCAGCCACCATTGGTCACCTCCTTGTTGACATCGAGCTCACGGATCTCTTAGATTTCTCGCCAAAATTAAATGGCGATTATGTCTTACTTGACACCACGAGCTCCCAAACGGAACAATTCGACGCTTTTTATGGGTCTGAGGCCTGGTCCGTGCGCTAGCTACAGCGTGCTGTCCCCGAAAAGGTATTGTCAAGTTAATGAATCACAGCCCGATAGCGCCCCAATATGTTGTGGTTAAAACCTTTATGGATGCCCCCTATCGTAGGATTTCTCATTTAGTTAGCCTTAAGTTGACAATGCCCTGAATTGGCACGCTGACTTCATCGGAGCTGTCGAACTTTCCCTTGAAACAGAATCCATTCCCGTTTTGGTGTCGGTGTTGATCCTTTTTTATCAGAGCCTGGCAAGGTCACACGAATGATCTTCGACGTAATCGAAACGATGGGGGGGGTTCCACCGCAAAACTCGATTGGTTTTGAAGTCCAGAAACTGCCGTCCTTATAAATTCCCAAGAACCACAGCGGACCACCATTGCAGGCGTTCCCCCAATTGAATTGTTGAAAAACTGCAACGGCCGCGAAAGGAGGCATCCCTTTTCCCGCATAGGCGAGTACTCGGGGCACCGGAAAGTCCGGGAATTTCGCATTCACATCACCTTCCTGTGTTCGCATAACTTCCCGCCCTCCCAGCATGACCACGAAATTAGAACCGAGCAGTTGCTTATCCAGTTGCTGAATAACCAGAGGACCGCCAGGTGTAACGAACTGCTTCTGTTGGGCTTCACTCAAAGCCGATCGCAGAAGCAGGCACAATCCCAATGCTACAATCCACCGTTTTCTCATCATCTCGCGATGGTCAGAGCCAGATGTCTACAGTGTGAAGGACTATATTAGCGGGCGTTCTCAGGCTTCCTGCCTTTGTCTAACTTCGCTTGCACTCTTGCAGCAGCCTCGATTTTGGTGACTTTGCCGTCTTTATTCCTGTCCAAGCCCTTATTCTGCTCATAGGCCTGCGAAGGTTTTGAAAATAACACATGAGGATTCTCCTTACCCACCGCCGCCGGCCATAAAACGGCCATATACACATCCTCCAATGCCGTAAGCTTCCCTTTATACTCATGGAAATACTTTGCAACAAAAGCTAGTTGATCCTCCGCGCTCATGTTCGCCAGATCCTTCGTCGTTGTCCCTAAAGCTTCAGCCGTGTTCGGCATAAATTGAATGAGCCCAGTCGCTCCACTTTGACCATTTCTGATACTCGGACTGAAGGTTTCTCCCGTCTCAAATGCCATCGCCGCCATCAAAAAATTTGGGTCAGTCCCTAACTCCTGAGCAATCGCCCGGACTGTGTCACGGAAGTTTTCCGAGACTTTCGCGCCCCACGCTAGCGGACTATGACGGGAATCTGTTGAGCTTACAGATCCTGAATTCTCTGTCGAGTGAACCGGAGGGGCATCATCAGGAGGCGTGAAGACTACAGTAACAGCTCCCGAGCCATCTCCGTCCGGTATTTCCTGAACCGACCATCCTTGGAGTTTGTAATCTTCTTCGGTCTCCTTGAGTTTTTCTTTTTCGCTCGCAGCGAACCGGTAGATGTCGGGCTGTTTCATGATCTCCCTCCTCATCAAGACTTAAATTTATGGGTGTTCAATACAACTACGTACCTTCGATTGATCCTTTGCGCACTCAGCCGCGTTTATGAGCCTTGCAGCGTTGAGTGTTCCACCAGCACAAGGCAAATTGGTGTTCGCATCTGTCTTAAAGAGGTCAGGATTCACTTTCCGCCAGCAAGCCATGATTTTTTCAGCCCCGTTTGGTTGGCGAAATGTCTGCCGCAACCAAGTTTTGTCGTCCGTCTCCTCGCTAGGGGTCAAAGTCGGAACGATAACATTTTTGATTTCCGCTTCGGATTTTTCCTGACTCGCTCCCGCGTCTTTAGCGATCGAAGCAATGGCTCCCAGCAACGTGCCCGCTGCATAGTAATCTGTGAGATCGTGAACGGCCTCGGACCATGGATAATCTTGTGCGTCAGTGCAATCGTGGAGGCGCTTCAGTATCAGTAACTGCTGCGCTTTCCGATCGGCATTCATTTTAGAAACCAGGGCAGGCAGTGTTTTTTCGTAAAAATAGTTCTTATCTATAGAGGTATTGGTTGCCGCTATCCCGGCAGATAGCGCATTAAAAACGGTTTTGGCCCCTGCCCCGCCAACGGCGGTCCCTGCCAATCCCAGACCGGTTAGGGCAATATCTGTCCCTGTAGCCTTAGTTTTGCCCTGAACGCTCAAGTCATCGATGAACTCGGCATATCTTAAATCCATGGCCGTCAGCGCTTTATTCACCCCCTCTCTAATCTGGTCGCAGTTCTGAGGCGGCGTAATCGCCAACTGATCAAATGCTGCCGTATAGCTCTTTATTATACTGTCGACGTTTAAGACCGGTTTTGGAGCGCCCATTATCGAAGCGCACCCAGAAAGCGTCATGGCCATGTAGAGAAGAGCGGTCAGGCTTCTCGCTGCTGGTCGAATGCTAGGTAGACGCAGTACAGGGAGGCTCGTAACGGTATTGCGGATGACGTTGAGTAGATAGACGATGTTGTTTACAAGCATTAAAGTCTTCCTTGATCCGTATTCTTCCTTTGGTGCCGACGGTCATGAGTCCTGCATCGACGTCACCGCTCGTTAGCGCTCTCTTGTTCTTTCAGGATGCGGCGGATATGCCGGAGCTGCGAGCGATTGACACAGTAGAAGGGTCGTTTGTTGACCCCCGCATGAGCAATCACCAACTCCTCGGCCACGAGTTGCGCCAAAGCCGCGTTGACCTGGGTCTTCGTGCGTTTGATGGACTGCTTGAGAAGCCACCATTCCACGATGCCTTCCACCGTATCCTGTGCATCCGGGTGGTCAGTGAGATACCCCAAAATGTCGTAGAAGATGGGCGACCTCTGCGGGGTCGGCGCGCCTGCACTCACAAACTGTTCTCCACACTTTCTGTTCGTTCCTCAGCAAGGGCTGTACCACCACAAAGTTGTCGACTTTTCAGCCCAAAGACAACTGACCTCTGAGACATTGTGTCCTAGGGAATTCATAGAAACATGAGAAACGGTGATTTTTAGACGTAAATCGCGAGGACAAATTTGTCCTTTCTTATGTCAGCGTTTGTCCAGGTCAGTTGCTTGCGACGTTCGCAGGTCAAGGCGGCTGAGGCCATGTTTGCGCAGCAGTTGCCAAAAGGCGCGCCGATGTTTGCCGGCAGCCTGGGCGGCTTTAGTGATGTTCCCCGCATGCGTCAGTAGGAGGTCTTTCAAATAGCGCTGCTCAAAGTCAGCCACGGCGCGGGCTTTGGCGTGGTGAAACGACTCAGCTTGGATGAGCGGTCGGCAAGTGGACAGGCAGAGCGCCGCCTCGCCAATCGTCGTGTCCTCCGTGAGGGCAACGGCCCGCTCGATGGCATGCTCCAGCTCCCGTACGTTCCCCGGCCACGCATAGGCCTGCAGGAGCTGCAGCGCGTCTGGCGAGAATTCGGTTACCGGCTTGGCAAACTCCGCCGCGAACTTGGCCAGAAAGTGGTGCGCGAGCAGGCCGATATCCTCAGGGCGGTCCCGCAGCGGCGGCAAAACCAACGCCAGGATATTGATGCGGTAGTACAAATCCCGCCGAAAGCTTCTCTGGTGGATAGCCTGTTCCAGACACGTATTGGTCGCCGTTATAATTCGCACCGACGCCTTCCTGGTCTTGGGTGAGCCGAGCGGACGATATTCCTTCTCTTGGAGAAAGCGGAGCAGTTTAACTTGTGCTGGGAGAGGCAGGCAGTCGATCTCATCTAAGAACAGCGTGCCGCCTTCCGCCTCGGCAATCACTCCCCGACCACTGCTACCCGCATCAGTATATGCGCCCCGCTCATGGCCAAAGAGTTCATTCTCGATCAATTCAACAGGAATTGCTCCACAGTTGACCGGAATAAAGGGCTTCGCGGCGCGGGGACTGAGATAGTGAAGGGAGCGCGCGCAGAGTTCTTTGCCGGTGCCGGTCTCGCCCAGAAGCAATATATTGGCCTCACAGCGTGCGAGCTTGGGGAGCTGCTGGACGATGGCACGAAAAGCGGGACTGTGGCCGACCAGCAGGCGCAATCCTAGTTTTTCGAGCAGAGGGGGCTCTTCTGCCGCACCGGTGTGAAGTGGCTGGTGGTGGTGTAAGGCGCGGAGGAGCGCAGTCTCTCGTTCGACTGCCTCAGAGGTTACGGGTATCTGCGGTGCGGTCGTGGGGGCAATACCATCCGTGGTAAACATTGCATTGTCTCCTTCCTTGGAGGTTACAAGGGCGGCTCCTCCAGCCTGCTGTGGCCCATGAACACACATGACGAGCAGAATGCGGAAATTGTTGCAGCTTCCTATTTTCGAGAGTCTCGTATGAACAACAGAATTAACATCAACACGGCTTCATATGTGTGGGCCACAGTTCAACACTGCTGTACCTGTCGCCCACCGCAGCATGGAGTCCACCCACATGGCCCTCCAAAAAAACAACAGGGCTAGGCGCGCATATTGTTTCACTGAAATACTTCCACGGTAAATGAACCGTGTCGGCTTCGGAGGCAATGAAGGGCAAGAAACTTCCCAGCACGTGTTCCTCCTGATCTTCTTTTTCGCTTCATCTCGTATGGGCGTAACGAGCGATGGAACAAAGTGTTCACTATGTCTGAACGCACACGCCGCTCTCCTTAGCCACACGTACGGAACAAGAGACACAAAGTCCTGAGACAATTCTGAGAAATTTCTGAGATTGTTCTGAGCACTATGCCAGAGAGTAGCAGTAGCCCCAGGCAGCAAGAGAACAAATCCGTCGAGGTGGAGGGAGGAAGAAGCCCAAAGATGTTTTCGGTACCGCTATTTCACGTCCCGTACTCTCTTCCACTTTGTCCTGCCAGTGCCGCGTTGACGCTCTACATCTGCACTCTCGTCCTCCGAGGTACTGGAGTTACACCGTCTCAGGTTCGCTCCTGAGGTTAGTGGTGTTCTAAAGCTGGATATTTGCTCTGTGCGAGGGCAAACGTAAGAGACTGGGAACCCAAGGCATCGTCAAGGAGTGGCGCAGGGCCATCATGCCCGTCCGGTGCCCCTCTGGCGTTGGCGCGGCTATTGTCAAACATGGAAAAACAGGTGATGTTACAGATCTGTACTTTCCCTGAAGGGCATGCCATGGTGGCGCTTTCTCGTGAAAGGAGAGACGATGGCCCTCATTCCTGTCCGCTGTCCTTAGGACTTTGAGACAAAACTTCTTTTTTGCGTTACCCTCACGGGACAAGAGCGAGAGAGGAGAGAGATGCAACTGACCGACTTTGCCCGCAAAGTGCCCGATGAAGTCTGGACGCTCTTTGAACCGATTCTGCCCCCCGTAGTCTGGAGTGGCAATGGGTGTCCGCCCTACGACAATCGAGCCTGTTTACACGCCGTGTTGTATGTGTTGGTGACGGGTATCGGGTGGCGCATGTTGCCCGCCAGGTTTCCCTCCTATAAGACGGTGCAGCGACGGCTCAAGGTCTGGTTGGCGCAGGACGCTTTTCGGCACGCCTGGCAACAGGTGGCCCAGCGGTACGAGAGGCTGCAAGGGATCAACTGGGACGAGGTGCTGCTCGATGGCTCCAAGAAGCCCGCAAAAAAAGGGGTGAACAAACCGAGCCCAGTCCCGTGGATCGCGGCAAATGCGGGACGGCGCTCCACCTCGCCTGTGACGCGCGGGCCATGCCGTTAGGCCTCGTGGTGAGCGGAGCGAATGCCAATGATGGGAGTCAAACCCAAGCCGTGTTGCAGGCCTTGGTAGTCCATCCGCCACCGCCAGAAGCGAGCGGGCCGTGCCTTGACCCTCGGGCCTTGCCGCGGGTGCGAGCCGATGGGGCCTACGGCAATGGGCCCACCCAGGAGCGGGCGTGGCGAGCCGGCTTTCGCTTACAGGCCCCCCAACGTGGTCAAGTCCAGCCGGGCGTGGGGAAGATTCGCAATGCGGTCGAACGCTGCCATAATTTCTTTGCCCAGTTTGGACGCATCTTTCGGCGCTTTGATCGCTGCGCACGGCACTACCTGGGATGGCTCGAACTAGCGGCTTGTATCATCCTGCTCCGCTCAGGTTTTAATGGGATGGACCGCTCCCCCTCACCTAACGGCCTCACGATGGGCCAG
>CAYTVL010000123.1:0-9465 GCA_964441775.1 uncultured Enterobacteriaceae bacterium | reverse complement strand
GCTTTTGACTGCGTAAGGATAAAGCAACAGAGAGGTTTTGTCTCAAAGTTCTAAGGAAAGAGGGGAGAAACCCTGCGTTTCCTCTCTTTCTCTGCGTAAGGTAGGCTAGCAAAAAGTACACCGCTCCTAGCGGTTCGACGTGGCGCAGTTTGGAGCAGTGATGAGTATGGTTTCCCTTTCTCACCTTCCTGTCCCTCGGATAATGATCCGAAAGCACCTGCTCGTCCGTGGAATCGTGCCGGGAGTTGGGTTCCGCCCGTTTGTCTATCGTCTGGCGCAGACATGAAGGCTGACCGGCTACGTCCTCAATTCTTCTGAGGGGGTAGAAATCGACATTGAAGGCGAGAGCACCGCGCTCGCGGAGTTTCTCCAGCGGCTTCGGAGTGCACCACCGCCACTGGCGCAGATCGAAGAGGTCCAGATCATCGATTTGGAGCCACTGGGATATAATCGCTTTGACATTCGCAAGAGCGTCGCGCAGGCTGAGAGGTGCAGCCGGGGGATATGGTGCTCATCTCAGGTCCGATCGGCGAGTACGGCGTGACGATTATGCTCGCACGCGGAGAGTTGGATCTCATGGCCAATATCACTTCGGATACCGCTCCCCTTGGTGACTTGGTTGCACGACTCTTGTCTGAGACCACTGCCGTACACTGTATGCGAGACGCCACGCGTGGCGGGGTGGCGACGATTCTCAATGAAGTGGCGCGGACAGCCCAGGTAGCGGTCACGATCGATGAGCACTCGCTGCCAGTCCGTGAAGAAGTAAGAGGAGCGTGTGAAATCTTGGGGATCGATCCGCTATACGTAGCGTGCGAAGGACGCATGGTCGTTATCGTGGCTGAGGAAGAGGCTCAGCGAGCGCTCTGCGCTTTACAGACGCATCCTTTAGGAGCGGGGGCGGCCATCATTAGAACTCTCAAGAACGACCCACCGGGCCTCGTGCTGCTCAAGACCCAGTTCGGCGGGACACGGATCATCGATATGTTGGTCGGCGACCCGCTGCCGCGTATTTGCTGATGCTGGCTCCAGCGAGGGCTTGTGGCAACCGGATCCTTGAGTGACTTCCGCCCTCACGGACCGTTCGACAACGATGCCTTACCATACTGTCCGATTAGACTGTCGCTTTTCACCTTATTACTTCACCTGAAAATGCACGCTCTCGGCAGAAACGATCTTTTCTTCTTTGTCCAATTCTTTTGCTAGCAGTGTATATGAGCCCCGGGACACCGGCCATAGCAAGCGCCCGTTTTGCGTCGTCGTGAGCAGCGTGTCGTTCAAGATCCAGGCGACTTTGTGCTGCGGCGCCACGCCGTCAACCACGAATTCAAAGGCCTGCTGGTCGGCAGGGATGCGAGGGTCATACGCGAGCTGTAGACCTTCAGTGGGTCGGATCAGCGTTAGGCTGGTGGGAGACTCGGCCTGTTCTCCACGACTGAGTTCGGTCCCAGGAAGAAAATATTCTGTTCGTGGGAAACAGTCTTCGTGTTCTGGACGCTGTCCCACATTTGTACAGATCTCTTGCCGCACCAACTTTGGGCTCACATAGAGTGAGCTTACCGGGCTGTGAAGAGCAAGCTCGGCAAAGATGCCGCGCAAGACCAACGCCGGCCCTCCAGAGCCCGTGACGCCATCCATAGGGGTTTGATCCACATTGCCCATCCATACCCCAACCGTGTAGCGCGAGTTGAAACCCAAGACCCAAGCGTCGTGGTAGTCGGTGGAGGTCCCAGTCTTTATCGCAGTCTGCACTGGCAGATTGAGTACGCTGCTGGCGCCGAACTCCCGTCGTCGAGCGAAAGGATCAGAGAGAATGTTGGCGATCAGCGAGGCGGCTTCCTCCGTGTAGATGCGTACAGGCTCGCGAGGAAATGGCGGTTGAAGCAACGGCGTCAGTAGCTGAAAGACGCCGTGGTGCGCCAAAGCGCTGTAGGCTTGCACCATTTCGTACAGGCTCACCTCGCCATTGCCCAGCGCTAAGCCTTCTTTGTAAAACTCGATTGGTTTTGTCAGACTGGCGAAGCCCAGGGCATGGAGCGTGTCGAGATAACGGGGCGGTCCGACAAACGCAATCGTGGCGAGCGCGGGAATGTTCAACGAGTTGCCCAGGGCTTCTCGCAGAAAGATTTTTCCGTAGAAAGTGTGGCTGTAATTGTGGAAATGGTGTAACCCTGCGCCAATGGTTTCGGTCATCGGTTCATCATCGAGTTGCGTGGCTGGCGACCAGCCCGAATCAAGCGCGAGTGCGTACAGAAAGGGCTTCAGCGCAGAGCCCGGCTGGCGCGGGGCGCGCACGGCGTCAATCGCATGCCCCGGGGTGTTGGTCGCAAGCGCTTCACTTCCGGCGCCGCCCACGGCCCAGGCGAGGATTTCACCAGTGGTGTGATCCACGACCAGCGCCGCGCCGTTCTGCACCTGCTTTCGCTTTAACGCCTTGATGCGCTCGTCTAATAAACTTTGCGTCTTGCGTTGCAAGTCAACGTCGAGCGTCGTATGCAACACACCGTCCTGGCTGAAATACGAAGACGTGGTTTCACGGACATAGTTGACAAAATGCGCAGCGTTGAGAGGCCGCGCCGGTTGCCGCAGGCTGATCTCCTCCGTGAGCATTCGTGCATGTTCATGGGGGCTCAGCTCGCCTCGGTTTTCCAGGATTTGCGCCAAGCGAGCAATGGCGGGTTCGATCACACTCGGCTTTTTGTAGAGATCGAACGCCGAGGGGGCGCGTGGCAGCACCACCAGCGCCAGCACTTCTTTCTGCGTCAGGGTCGTGACGTCTCGATTAAAATAATAGCGAGCCGCTTGGGCCACGCCATGACGGTTGGCGGCGTACGGAAGTTGGTTGAAGTAAAATTCCAGAATCGCGCCTTTACTGGTGCGGCGCTCCAACAGCAGCGCTTCAATACCTTCAAGCCAACGGGACCACAAGGTACGTGGACGCGGGTGTAGAATCCGCACAACTTGCTCACTGATCGTGCTGGCCCCGCGCACCGCCTTCCCGGCGCATAGATTCTGCCCGAACGCATGGAGGCGCGCCGTCCAGTCTACGCCGTGATGCTCGAAGAAATGTTGATCTTCAGACGCGATAAACGCCTGTCGTAAAAATGCAGGCAGCGCGTGTAACGGCAAGATGTCTAATGTGTTGAAACGATTTTGATACGAAACGCTGAGCGACTCACCCAGACGATCGAGCACCCGAAACCGTTGCCCTTCAGAGATCAGTGCGGGAAGAGCCAATGTCGGCGTCTCAAGATCCCACCAGCTCTTCACAGCCAGAAGAGCGAGAAGCCCTCCCAGCCCCCAGCACGCTATCCGTTGTATACGTCTCGACATGGCGACCTGCTATGGCTGTGCTTCCGCTCCGGAGCCTGTTTCACTCACGGTGAGGCTGCTGTTCTCGGTTTTACCGTACACGTCAGGGTCGTACATTTCTTCAGTGCGCGCCGGGAGCGCACTGAAGGCGCCAGTGGCGATCGCCTGGGCGGCGTAGGAGAGATGATAGTTTCCCGCCGGCAAATAATCCGAATAGAAACGCACGGAGTCGTGCCGGATTTCTTGGTGGTAAAAACTCCAACGGCTCACGCCGAAGGCGATCCAATCGGAGAACTTAAACCAGAAGGCTCCTCCTGCCGCCGTGAAGGCCGCCTGATCGGCATCAACCGCCGAGGACGTCGCCAGGTCGCGATTGACCGGCTCCAAACCGCCAGGCACGGAGTCATCGACCACAACAAAATTTCGCGCGGCGGGAACCGAGACGTAAAGATCGACGCGCACCAGTTCTCCGCGTTTCACGCTCGCTGGCGACTGGAGCAGTTCCCATTGGTCTCCGCGTTTCACGCTATATTCGCGGTGGATTTCAAGACCGGCGTTGACGGAGGTGCTCAGAGCAATAGGCAATGCGTACGCGAGTCGCGCGGCATAATATAAGCGACCGACGCCGTGACGTTCAATGTGTATCGTAGTTTTCCGACCGGCATCGTCTGCGCGCACGGGCCGTTCAAGCAGAGCCGCCGGGTCTCGCTTATCCTTGAATGTCGCCTGCCCAAAGGTTTCACTGTCCATGCTCGCCTTTACCAGCATGTCAGGTTTGTCTACTTCGTACACACGAGCAAAGTCGATAAGGGCATTCATGCAAAACATATTTTCTTGCGTGTTCTCCCAGTGATCGCGATTCTTGCGATCTTGCGTGATCGCACGCACCAGCTTGAAGGGAATATCTCCCACCAAAGCCTTGCCGCTTTCACGTTCGCCAAAAGCCGTGAACGCATCCAGCACCGCACAGTTCTCGCGTAATGGCGAGGCCAAGATGCGGGTGTAGCTGTCATCCCATTGTTCGCTGAAGACAAATTTCCCGCTAGTCTCGTTCGCCGAAGCTAGCATCATCTTCGCCACATCCGGAGCGTATTGCTCGCCGCCAGGCAAGGCGAGTGCGGCCTGCAGAAAGTGGCTTTTACCTAGCAGCGACATCTTGGAGACATGGGGCCGATAGCGCTCCAGATCCGCCAACGCGACGTTGCCGCGCTCGGCCAATGCAGCGAGCGCCACCGCACGTACCGTGGAGGTCATCCCTTCTGAATAGAAGTCCGGAACCGCGTCATTTTTCAACAAGTTGTGGAGGTACGTGTGCAGCTTATTCTCGACCTGTTCCGGAATGCGATAACCACTCTTTCTCAACCAGTTGAAAGCCAGCGCCGTGTACGCGCTCAAGTAGGGATCGACATATTGATCCTGTGCAATAAAGTAGACCATCCCACCGTTCGGAGCCTGAAAGCTGGCGGCCTGATCAAGCGTGGTCTGCGGCAACGTGTCGCTGTCGGCCCAGGTAACTGCATTGGGCAGATAGACTTTGAGGTTGCGATAATGCGCGGCCATCACGCCTTTGCTGAGCTTCTGCTCCCAGCAGATATACGGGTAATCGCGCATATAGATGAAAGCACCCGCGACGTTGCCAATAACAGTCGGCGCCGCAAGGACGCTCACGTTGCCGACATCAGGCAGCATCTCTTGGGGGAATTGCACCGGCTCCTCAATGGCGTCCTGCGTCGTCGTCCCGTAGTTCGCGGCTACTTCAAGCGTACGACGTTTGTTGACAACGAGCGTGTGCGTGAGCCCGTCGCGGTCGGTTGTATCACCTGCTGTTGCTGTGAAACGCACAGCCCCAGCTTTGACGTCGGACCCTTGCGTGACCACCGTCGTTTGCAGCGGCATCAGAATGGTCGTCCGTTTATAGGGCTCCAAGGACACGGTCTTCGTCAGGTCTGCCGGCGTTTGCGCTGCATCAAGATTGCCTTCCGCGTGAATCGTAACGACAAGGTCGCGGGGCTTGTCCGTACGGTTCATCACGCTAAAGCCAGCGTCAAACCTATCGCCTTCCAGTACTTGGTTGGGCAGGACCGGACGTACTTCAGTTGGACGGTTGACTTTGAAATTGGCGTCTCCCAATCCGAAGCGGTCGGTCGGCGTGACGGCGATGGCGAGAATACGCCAGCCAGTGAGATTGTCCGGAGCGGTGAAGCTCGCGGTCGCGTTCCCGTTCTCATCTGTCGCCAGTTCCGCGTTCCAATAGCTGACGAACTTAAAGAGCGAGCGCATGCGGAAATCCGCGCCGCCGTCGCCGCCAGGATTCGCGCCTTTTTTCTCAAATTTCTGGCGACCAATCAAACGGGTCAACAAACTATAATTGCGCAGGTCGAGGCTTTCTAATTTGTAAAAACCTTCATAGGGGTCGAAATAACTTTTTCCGCCGCTAATCAAGTCGAAGACCGACTCATCCAGCACAGCGACCGCCAGTTCGATAGGCTCCTTTTTATCGGGCTTGCGGGGTTCGGCATGCAAGGTGACTGTCACCTGCTCACCTGGTTTGTAGACCTCACGGTCGGCGTGAGCGGTCACCACCATCTCTTTATAGGGATCTTTCACCGGCGTCGTGATGTACCCCATGCGAAAGGTCGGCTTCCCCAAATCGACTTGATCTTCTCCCAGCGGCTTTGCCACGCGGGGCGAAACGACAACGACCGAGAGATAAAATCCCGGCAGATATTCCGGCTTGACCGTGAACTCGACGACCGGCGTGCTGCTGTCAAAGGTCTGGACAAAGTGGTCAAGTACGCCATAACGCTCAATGGTAATCAGGGCCTGGGCTCCGGGGTAGGGATTTTTCACCAGGTAACGCGCCGTGTCCCCAACTTTATAGGACGCGCTTTCGGGCACCAGCGTCAGGCTGTTGTCATTGTCATTGTTCCAGACTACAAAATCGCCACCGACAACATAGACACCGAGCGTGGTGAAGTGCGCATTGCCCTTGGTGTCCGTGATGTGGGCCACGACCCGGTAACTGCCAGCGGTGGTCGGAGTGAAAAGACAACTCAGCGGCTCTTCCACGGAGACGCCTCGGCAGTCGCCCGCCGGCTCCCACTCGTTGTGATACTCGGTGAGATAGGCGTTGCCGGCGCCCTTGACGCGCGCCGCCTTCGTCACTTCGTGTTCTAAGACAATGTTGACAGGGACGCCTTTGGTCGGATTGCCGTGGCTATCAACCACGAGATAGTCTATCGATGCCGGTTTCCCTACGTGATACAGCCACTCGGCGGCATGCAGACCGACAAGACGGTCGACGCCCACATAATCGGCGCGCGCTTGGCTGGTGATGTATTTGCCCCGGTCATCGGCCACGGCGCTTTCCACCACGAGCTTGCCATAGACCACTCTCGGCGTCCCAGTGGAGAAAGAAAGGCTCAGCTCCCCTTTGTCATTGACTTTGTCAATCTTCTGAAAAATCGGTTGTGAAGGCGTTTCATTTTGATAACTGTCGAAGAGGAAATTCTTTGCCACGGGGTGGCGAGAGACAAAAGGCACGCTGTCCAACAGCGCCGTCACGCGCGCGGCGGCGTCGGTATACGCGCCGCCAGAATGCAACTCGGCATGCGTGGCGACTTCCACCTGTCCATTGGCAAAGAACAAATCGCCATTGAGTTGGTTGGTCACTTTGAACGCCGCAGGGGTGAAATCGCTGACCAGCACGCGCATCGGTATCCAGGACCTTTTGGTGCTGCTCTCGCGATCGTTGTCCGTCGTCAGCGTCCGACCATCTGGTGAACTGTTGGCGCCATCCTCGTCGTGGTTATTGTCGTCCTCGCCAGCGGTCTCCGCAAAGTCGGCCAGCAGCTTGAATTGATACCAACCGACCGCGCCCTCTTTCGGCACGGTGAATTCTCCGTTCGTCCCACCGAAAGCAGATAGCGTGAGTTGCTTCGCCTCATACACTACCTTGCCCATCGGGTCGATCACCTTCAGCCGGTAGCCGTTTGCTGGCGGCGGAAGGAAGCCGGTGTTGTCTTGGTTGCGCACGTAGATTTTATACTGAATCGTATCGCCCGCGCGGTAGATGCCCTGCGCAGTCGTGCCCCAGGCGCTCATGTGACCGTACCGCAGCTTGTTGAAAGGATAAGCAAACTCGCTACCGGACGCACGATACGAGTTAATGGCGAAAGCGTCCCCAATCGGGAGGAGCGCCATGTCCTCGCCTTTTTCCACACGCAGAAAATAACGGCTGTCCGTATCCCGATAGCGCCTGGTGATGGAGAGGTCGGGGTCCAGCGTTTCCGTCCCCGGCAGCACCCCGATGCCCGAGGCGTCGGTAGTCGCCTGCGCCGTACTATCCAGTACAGCGTGGAGTGTTGTAAACGCATCCTGATAGAGTGTGATCTTGGCGTCCGCAACCGGGGCCCCGGTCGCCATGTCCGTCACCCAGGCGATAGTGTTGAAATGCCCGAGTTTGAGATGCACCTGATACGGCGTCACTTGCGCAAACAGACGACGAGGATAACGCGACTCTCGAGGCACGACAGGATCAGTGCTCAAGAATCCGAACACGGCCCCCGCTCCACCCCCCAGCATGTCGCGAACGCCAAAAGGAACGGCAAACTGAACATCCTCGACTTGGGGAACGGTCTTTTGGAAGGTCAGTTGCTCCTCGCTGCCTTTGGTGGTCACGCGACGATAGGTAAAGGTGTAGTTGTTAAGATTATTAACAAAGAGCGGCATTTCACTATCGACGCCTTTTTCCAAGACCACGTCCCGGTAATCGAGCACGAAATTCGGCGGGCGATGGTCGGTGATGAAGCTAGCGGCAATCGGCTCCGGGAGCTCTCGGCCAAACATATCCTGCACCTCGATCGGCTCAACTCGCCTGAACCATGAGATGAGCCAACGCCAGAAGCGCTCCAGGCGCGTCATGGTCTGAGAGCGTGACTGCACGGTATAGTCTTGCGCCGCCTTCAGCCCAACCGGGAGCCAGACCTCGTAGGTGTGGCCCCTGCTGTGCGGCTGGCGAAACTGATAGCCAACCTCGGCGCCACCCTCAGTTTCTTCCTCACTCTCCGTTTGTTCGGCTCCTTCTTCTGTGGGTCGCTTCCACCCGCCGATTTGCGGCGTGAAGCGTAACATGGCGCCAAGCTGCGCACGTTCGACTGGGGTGCTAAAGGACAGGTTCACTGGCTGCATCGGGTTACACTTGCCGGTAGCGGTTTGTCCGGTGGGAATCAGCAAAGGCGTCTCGTCGTTCGTCGTACATTTAACGCCGAGGAAGGCAAAAGCGGGATAAGTGTCGAACTGGACGATATCACTAGACGTGACACTGGCCTCGGGGCCCAGGGCGGAGAGCAGGCCGGGTTCGCTTTTGAGCACGACATGGGTGTCCAGCGGCAATTCGCGCACTGGCTCGACCAGCCATATTCTGCGCGCTTCTTTCCCCTGTTTTGTCCGTGGCTCGTCATCACTTTTTTGTCGTGGAGATTTCTTAAACAGCAAAGCGTAAGGTTCTCCCGGCGCTGGAAGAAACTGTGGCGGCTCACGGTCGACGGGATCGGGGCTCACCGTAAGCGCCACTCGGTCAGCCTTGTCTCCCACGCTCAGGAAAATATGCTGCGCCACCGACTCTTGCCCCACGGACTGATCAAATACCAAACGGATAATGGGATATCCGGGCGCTTTCCACTGGCGGAATTCCTTGTAGCGGAGAGTAGGACGCTGTGTGATGAAGCTGGTCTGATACGTGTCCGCCAGGGTAGCTCCATCTTCAGCCGTGATGCCGGGCTTGATGACCACCGTATAACGAGTGGCTTCCCGCAGCGGTTCTTTGTCCGGCAAATTACAGGCCAGCGCCGAGGTATTGATCCAGCGCCATTCACACGGCATGGTCGGCGTAATAGTCACAGGAAGTTCTGAGGCTGAACGTTCCATCTTGCCGAGCGGCACAACCGGACGGTTGAACTGGATAACAATCTGCTTGCCAACAGGCACATCCTCGCCCTCTGGCGTCACTCTGATGATCGTCAGCTTGCTCTGGGCGGTTACTGTGGTTGAATCAAGAGCGGCAAGGACATTGTGGAACGGGAGCAGTGCAACGATCCCTGCGCATACACCCCATAGCCATTTCATACCCATCCTCCCCCATCCCTAGGAGAT
>CAYTVL010000122.1:0-9504 GCA_964441775.1 uncultured Enterobacteriaceae bacterium | reverse complement strand
ACTCCTCCAATTTCTTATTGCAACCTCGTAGCCCTTCCCCAACGCGCTCACTCCATGCCACATATTCTCGCTTTTGTTTCAGTGACCATTGCACCGGTGGTGCGTGCAGGAGACTGCGGAGGTTCGCAATCTTATCGGCGAGCTTCACCAGCTTGGCGCGCTTGGAGAGATGCTGGGCGTGGACAATTTGCAACCGTCGTCGCTCTGCCTTAGAGAGCTTTTGATCATCTGTGACTTCTTCCACGATCCGTCGTACCTCCGCACCGAAGTGGGCGTCGAGTTCCGCCTGGGTTGTTTCCGTGTCCTCCAGCGTATCGTGAAGAATGGCTGCTTGGAGGGTCATGAGATCGGTCACCCCCCCTTCCCGGGCAAGTAACTCAGCCACTTCGATGAGGTGATTCACATACGGAGAAGCCTCTGCCCCTTTGCGCCGCTGATCACGGTGTTTGTCCGCAGCAAAGTGCAGGGTTTTTAATAAGGCTGGCAGTGCAATTGCGGCATCCATCTCTGCTCCTTGCCTATGGCGCTCCATACCGTCACGCAGCATTGCCTGCAGTTCCCTCGCTTCTCATTGCTTCAAGGGTACCCCTGTAATGTGAAAGGGCAAGTGTGGAGGGCCGTTTTTGGCGGGATCAAAAAGATGAGAGAACTGTCCTTCTGCAACCCATGCGGTGGTTCCCACTACAGCCACAGCGGTTGGACCTGACAAGCCTGCCGCGAGCGTCTCGATCGACGCCTTGTCTTGGGTGACGACCATACGATCAAGCATCCCACTCCCTTCTGCCATGACAAAGGTGAGCCCACTCACCACACGAAGCCCATCGGGGCATTGTCAACTTAATGGAGTTTGTGAAATTGCTTGGTGCTCCCGCCGGCATTGTCAACTTAAGACTAACTAAATGTGACGTTATACAATACAGAGGATGCAAAAAAATAATGCCCGCAATATGTTGGAGTCATGTCAGGCTGTGATCCATTGAGTTGACAATGCCAATTCGTCTGTTGCGATTACGCAGGATTCATGTTTACGAGCATGACCCATAAATGGAGTAGCCGCATGAAGAAAGCAGATTGGTGGGAGTAGGTTTACAAATCAACCTTCTAACTGCCCATCAATCCACCCCTTAGCTATTCGCTCCATATAATCGTCAGCTTCTTCTTCGCTCTTAAAGGGAGGGTGATCTTTAGGACAAAGAATCTTCTGTTCTTGACGCCGGCCTCCATATTCCCAGGACATAACTGCCTTAGATTGACCGATCTGAACCCCCACATCCTTATAAATAAATTTTCTCATGGCTTGCGATAGCAGGTATACAAGACAAAAGGCAATGCCTTGCTGTCCATTTCAAGAGAATCTTCAATGAAATCAAAGAAGTAGGGGTCCAACTAAAGTTTATAAGAAATCAGCCGAACGTATTATAAGACCGAATAATCATGGAGGGTGGGAAAGACTAAATGAAGGAAAATGAGCCAGTAGCCTTAGCAGAGGCTACTGGCCTTGAAAGACATCTCCTCATCCTCCGAATGCCTGCCTGCGCTGGCGCGACGGCGCGCCTTTTTTCTGCAGTCCCGTGGAAGCGGGCATCCAGTTGAATAGTTGTGGGACAGCTTCTCAGTTTTTTGCAGGGAAGCTTGGAGTGGAACGGGACCAGTAGCGGTCGATACGCGAAGCCCTGCTCACCTTGGTCATTGACTTTGATGCTGGCGTTGTGCTGAAGACCCCACCGGGCGAGCCCCAGACGCTGACGCTGCTGCTGGCCTACAAAAAGGTGCCTTGCCTAAATGGTCGGCACTTTGAGCCCGCGCTGCACCGCTGGGCGCGCCGCGATGGCCTCATGCCAGCGCTGGAGGTTGGGCATTGTCTCCAGCGTGATATTGAAGAAGGGCAACGCTCCCACCCATGTGAAGTTCGTGATATCCGAGATCGAATATTCTCCGGCCAGGTATTCGGCCTCACCCAGGCGCCGGTCGAGTACCCCGGCCAGCCGTAGCGACTCGTCGGTGTAGCGGGTAATGCCTTGCTGGTTGTCAGGCGCGTTGCGCTTGAACCAGCCGAGCTGGCCGAACATCGGCCCCACGCCGGCCATCTGGAACATCAGCCACTGGATCGCTTCAATCCGCCGCACCGGATCACGCGAGAGCAGCTGGCCCGACTTCTCAGCTAGATAGATCAGGATTGCGCCCGATTCGAAGATCGTGAGTGGCTTCCCGCCCGGGCCTTCGGTGTCAATGATCGCAGGGATGCGTCCGTTGGGATTAATGGCCAGGTACTCAGGCGTCTTCTGCTCATTGTTACGTAAGTTGACTGGATGAACATTGTACGGCATCCCGATCTCCTCAAGCATGAGCGAGATCTTGCGCCCGTTCGGTGTGCCCCACGTATAGAGCTCAATCATAATTCCTCCGTGCGTGATACCAGGGATGGCGATCCTTTGCCGTCATAGGGCGGCGCTAGAGGCCGTCGCAGTCCTTGGCTCAGCGTCTTGTTGCTCCGGCGCGAAGAAGACCAAGGCACGGACCTCGATACTTTCCCGCGGTGGCGCATTGGGTGGACTTGTCGGGTCCTCGAACGCGGTGTGGGCGGTGAACCGCGCCCGACCATCGTCCTTGGAGTCGTAGCACTTGAGTAGGATGACTTCGCTGGGCTCCAGGTGCGGGAAGTAATACCAGCGGTGAGCGGAGTTGTAGGTGAACGCGTAGGTTTCCCCCACCCGGTTCGGGTAAACCAGGTCACTGGCTACCACGTCCTGCGAGGCAATACTCCGGGCATCACACAGCGCCAACGGGGACTCCTGAATCCGCCCACGGATTGATCGCCAGACATTGATCTCGGCAAAGCGATGCCGCAACAACTCCTCGGCTTCCGCGGGTACGTGATCGCGCACACGCCTAGAGGCAGACCTGAACGAATAATCGTTGTGCACGATTCTGGCGGGCTCGCGCACGCCATGCTCGCCCTGCCGCGCTTTGGGCGCACAGCGGACGACATAATCGAAGATCACCACTTTCACCGCGCCGGTGGTTTCTTTCAGCAATCGCTCGACCTCTGGATAGTACATCCCACGCACTTCGTGCTCATCATAAAAGTTTGTCACCTTGCTGTCCTGGTGCGTGAGCACGAAGCTTTGCTGGTCCAGAGACAGCTGGCTGAGGATGGGTCGGGCGTTGTGGATGATGACGGTATGGGGAGCGTTGCGCCTAGTGGTTTGCGGTGTGCCGGATGGGGACGTGTAGGCATACGACACCGGCCGTTCTGCGCCATCGGCCAAATAATTGAGCGTGGCCTCCACCTGAGCGGGACCCTGCACGATATTGTTGTCCATTTTCCTCCTCCTATACATACGATTAGTCAGAGCGTTGTCGAGCTATTCGCGTATCCCTAAGGTCAAGTTGATCGCTATCTTACCTCCTCAGTGGTTCTGAAGGTCTTGCTCACCATCAGCCTATGACTCTCTGTGATCATTCATCTTCTCCTGTCGAGCGTCGCACCCACTACGCCGCCTCCTGGTGCTCCGGAGCGTCAGGGATTTCTAATTCAAGCAATCGCATCTGGGGTTGAGACCAGAGGTGTTGAAACGCCAGGACCGCAATCAACCCTGCCGACAGCCACACCAGGCTCACCAGACCCACAAGCAGGAGAGAGAAGCTATCGGTGAAATCAACACTTGTATTGGCGAATCCCAATTGCGCAATGCCGCACCACATAGGCATCCTCCTTAGTAAACTCCAGTCTTGAGTTGAAAGAGCAAGGTCGTCAATCCAACCCGGCAGGGTAGAATCGAAGTGCAACCTTTGACTCTTCGCCGAGGATGACGACCTATGACGAACAGCGTAGACCACCAGATGACAGAACTCTACTACTTCGTGGATGAATGGTTGAAGCGTCGCCCGGGGCTGGCACGGTGGCGTCGCTCGCCTCATGCTTATCCCCGGTTCAGTGACGCCGAAGTGGTGACGATTGCACTGCTGCAAGGGGTGTTGGCTGTGGTGACCCTCAAGCAGACCTATCGTCTGGTCGCCCGCAATTGGCGAGCAGCCTTTCCCGCCTTGCCGACGTACAAGCAATGGAGCGCCCGGCTGCATCACTTGGGGCCTCACATTGGGCGCGTGTTGGCCAGCACGTGTGGCCATGCCGCGAACGCGGCCCGCCTCTATCTCATCGATAGTAAGCCCATTCCCCTCTGTGCCCCGATCCGCCACGGACGGGTGCGGTTGTTGCGCGAGGAAGGAGCCTACTTTGGCAAAACCAGTAAAGGGGGGTTCTTTGGCTTCAAGCTCCAGCTCTTGCGCCACATCAACGGCCGGGTGCTCAATATCATCTTGACGCCGGGCTCCACCGACGACCGCGAGCCCGCCCCAGCGTTGGTCGAACTGGTGGGGGGCGGCGTGGTGCTGGGCGATTTGGGCTCTCGAGGCCCCGAGTGCGCGACCGCCTTGGCTGAAGGTGCCGGGATGCTGCTCATTACGCGGGACCGAGCCCCGGGACGGCAATTCCTGCTCAGTCAAGTGCGCCCGGCCAGTGAAACGACCTTCAGCCAGTTGTGGCGACAATTTGTCGATCGGGTGTTGAGCCGCTCCTGGCGTGGCTTGTGGAATACGATCCAACTGAAGGTCCTCTTCTATAACCTCGTGCCTGGAGGGATCGTCACCCTCTGAGCCCAACTCAAGACTGGAGTTTAGTAAAGAGTGAGCGTGCACCACTCTCTCCTGAGAAGCAAACGGCAGGCCAACGTTGGCGTCCTCTCTTCACCCCAACAACTGTATTGTTTTCTGCAATCCTGAGGCCCGTCGACAGAGGGCTCTGTGTTATTTTCCCAGGCTCGACCGTCTCATTTCACGACTTACGCAGGATCAGGCTCCGGCGATTTTGAAGCCGTCTGCATTTGTTTCAAGCTTCGTTACATACGGCTCGACATCGGGAGCAAAGGCTGGGTGCGGACGCAGTCTCGCAAAGTGGGCAAAGGCGCGTGGAAATTCCATCTCTACTTTGTCGTGAAGAATTGGCGTGAGACCATGGTGCTCGATGGCTTTAATCTGTCTCTTCTCCTTGAAGAACAGACTCAATTCGAGTTTGTGAAATCGTTGGGGGCTGTGTACATTCGGTGTCCATGAGGACGTGCCCATTTTGTCACCGCCCCGCTACGAAGCGCGATGGCTGTGATGCCGTAGGTGCCAACGCTACCATTGCCATCCCTCTCACCAGGATTTCACAGTCCACTCTGCCTCCGCGTTTTCTGGAGTTTGAGAAGTTGTCTGGTGCTACGTGAAAAAATGCTTTTGTAGCGTGCTTCACATGAAGTGACTCCCTGGTTTTCCGGGAAATCTGATAATTATGGTCACTGAAAGTGTGGCTACATACGCCAAAAATGCCCGAGTACCACGCAACTTCACACACTCTCCCGGATGACCTGATGTTCTGGCTTCAGGCCCACGGTCCGGCCCTATCACCTACAGCGGTGAGTTTGTTTGCCAGTAGGAAAGTGGCCATTCCTCTTGCCCCACAGCGTTCCGCACCTGGGACCTGCTTCTCTTGGAGTCCAACTGCTCTCTTTAGCCCTCCTTCCGAGAGCGTTACCTGCCTCGCGCCACGGATAGCCAACCGGCACAGAACCTGACAGAATCTATGGGTGTACCGCCATTGTGAAGAGGACCGCAGAGTGCTACTTTCATTTCGTCACTTGTTTCTCCTGTTCCTGACATCGAGTTGGTTCGAGAATGCTAGGCCCCTGGAACCGCACTCATGGTTCCTGGGGCCTTTCTCTTATTTGGAGGTGATTTGTGGCCACGAAATTATTTGTCGGCAATCTCTCGTTCAACTCGACCGGCGCGGACCTGGAGGCGCTCTTTAGCCAGGCCGGGGCCGTACAGTCGGCCAACGTCATTACGGATAAAGTCACGGGGCGCTCGCGGGGGTTTGGGTTTGTCGAAATGAGTAATGCCCAAGAGGCGCAGGCGGCCATCGAGCGGTTCCACGGTGCGGACCTCCAGGGACGCCCCCTGACCGTAAACGAAGCCAAACCCCAGGAATCTCGAGGCGGAGGCGGCGGTCGTGCGTTTGGGGGTGGTGGGGATCGTGGCGGTCGCGGGCGACGCTGGTAGCGGAAGTACACGAAGTGCGTAGCTGGTCGTGCCTGGATGGCAAGAGGGATGCCCAAAACGAAGCGGCGACCGCGATTCAACGGTTCGCTGGCTAAGCAGCCTTAGGAAGCACACGAAAGATGAATAAAGCCCGATCTCTCGCACAGCGCTTCGGGAATAGGTGCCGGTAAGTGCCGCACCGCACGGCACCGACGCGGCAGTACTGAGCCTCTGCCGAGAGCCTCAGCACGAAAAAGGACAAGCGCTAACTGTCCACCTCCGACACGGCGTCGGATTTCCTCACCCTGCCCTGTGATTGACAAGGAGAGCGCGTATGGCCAATTTTCGCTCTAGTCCGAAGTCGTCCTCGTCCGATAAAAACCAACCCCGGCGCTTGTCTGCACGCGATCCTGCCCAGACCTGCAGTTGGGTAGCGTGTCCGGCTCGAGCAGTGAGCGAGTATCGAGCGCAGGTCTACTGTGCGAGCCATCTTCTTAAAGTGCTCCAACAGCAATGGGCAAAGTAGCAAGCGATCTGGTCTTTACCTCTACGCTCTGAGTGACCTTCCTCTGCGCGCGCTCGTCCGTAGGGAGTGCTCTACGGGGAATGCTGCACCCTTGATGAGGGTGTAGGGACAGAGGAAATATGTGATGGCTCCGCTGTGATAAGCGAGGTTCTTCGAGAACGAAAGCGAGGGGCGCACCAACCCTGAGACCCGCTGTCGTACCGTACAAGTGAAGCGCTCCCCGTGACCATCAGCGTCGGCGCATCGCCCCACGCTCCTCTCGTGGGGAGGGTGACCACAGAAAGAGAGAAGGGCAGCAATGACGAAGAGAATCCATGTTGGCAATTTGGGGACCGACACCACCGAGCATGAGCTCACACGTCTGTTCGAACAGGCAGGCCGAGTCGTGTCGGCGCGCATTATGAGAGACCGTGACAGTGGGCGCTCCAAGGGCTTCGGGTTTGTGGAGATGGGCAGTGAGGCGGCGGCGCACGCTATTACCCAGTTGCACCAGACCGAGTTCAACGGATTCCTGCTCTCGGTCAGCGAGGCGCGTGAGCGCCCGCACCCCTCGGCTGCGCAGGGCGTCCCGCCGAGCCGTCTGTTTGTAGGCAATCTCCCCTATGAGGTCACGGGAGCAGAGCTGAAGGAATTGTTCTCCACTGTCGGTCTGGTGTCGTTTGTCGTGCTTCCCGTTGAGCGGGAAGGAGGCAAACCGCGGGGGTTTGCCTTTGTCGAGTTTCCTGATCCAGCCCATGCTACAGAGGCGATCCGCCGCTTCCACAATCAGCCCTTCAAAGGGCGAGATCTTGCAGTCACGGAGGCGCGCGCGCGGGAGAGTCGTCCCTCTGTCCCCTTTACCCCGCGGCCATTGCAGCCCCGGACCGAGCGTAGTCAGGCGGCACCTCTGGAAGAGCAGCCATTCCGCCAAGGGAGACCACGCCGTCAGTTTGGCCCGGATGCCGTCCCTCATCAGGGGAGCCGTAAGCCGACGAGGCGCAGCCCGCACTCAGAGCGTAGTCAGGGGAAACCTCTCCGGGAAAGGAAGAGCGGACAATTTTTCGGCGGCGTCGAAGAGGAACCGTATGACCGCACGTTCCTAGATGAACCCTTTGTGAGTGAGCCGAGTGACCCGGAGAGCGACGAATAGTCTTGCCCGCTGCGGGGAAGTCTCCAGCACTTCCCACCTGCGGGATAGCGGTCGCACAGCCTAGGGGACCAGGAGACGGCTCGGGGACTGTGGTCTCCCAGGCTGTGCTCACCTCACACTCCAGGTGATACCTGTGTCACTGTCGTACGGTGTGATTGAAAGAGTAGGGCAGGAGAACCCTACGTTGGGAAGGGAAACGAAGGAATAGCGTCATGGCGAAGAGAACCGGACCAACACGGCAAAAGCGGGACAAGGAACGAGCGCGCCAACAGAAGCAGCGGGACAAGGCGACCCACCGCCTGGAAGTAAAACAACAAAAGGGACGGGAAAGTCCCCGCCGCGAGGGCGAGGGGGACCCGGATATTGCTGGGATTCGCCCGGGGCCGCAGCCACTCCCGGCCCAGTGGGATGCGCTGCCAGAGGAGGAGTCAGTCTGACTCTCAGACGACAACGGCGTTGGCGAGTCGACGTCTGGCTCTTAGAGGTGAGCAAGGAAGACCGCGGGCATCGAGCTGAGCTGTGATATTCTTGAGCGCTTCCCCCTGGCGGATGAGAGTAGCGAGTATATTCCAAGTCAGCATGCCCTACAGGAGCTGATAATTTCCAATCAAGTGCAGGCACTGCGCGAGTTGCGTCGGGTGCTGAACCCCAGGGGGGTCCTGCGCTTGGGCCTCGCAGACTGGGAGCATGCGCTTGCCGCCTATCAAAGCGGCCGGCAGGAGTATTTCCTGGTGGACGACTGGGACACACTCGATGGCAACTTTAGCACCTACCTCCTCTGGCGTAGTTATAATCGGACGTTGTTCACCTTCGACTTTACCGCCGAATTGTCGCGGAAGGCCAGGTTCCGGAACGAGCGCCGGGTTGCGTATCGGCAGACGGTCAGCGGCTCATCCAGAATTATCTCGGACACAAAAATATCATGCATACCGTGCGCTATACCGGCACGGCCGCCACTTGCTTTGAAGGAGTGTGACGGTAGCGGCACGGGAAACACTAAAGCTGGTCTCATAAATAGCGACGTAACAAGATTTTAAGACAGCCCAAATGGACAAAGCCCAAGAAATTCTCGACGTAGTAATCAAAGCGCGTCAAGATGCGGCGGAAATTCTGCAGCCACGCCCACAGCCGCTCGATCTTCCAGCGCCGGTTATAGCGGCGCATGGGGCGGCCGTCTTGGGTGGGGGCCGCTGTTCGATTGCACTTGTGGAGGGCAATGCCCAGTGCGGCCAATTGCCGATCCAGCGGATCGCTATCGTAGGCTTTATCGCCAATCAGACGGTGCGGGGCCTCCGCAACAAAACGGGCCGCAAGAGTCGGGGGGACAAGGGGGATTTCATGCGACGTAGCAGCCGCTGCGTAGACGGCGAGTGGAACACCATGAGCGTCTGCCACTCCCATGAGCTTCGTGCCTTTACCCCGTTTCGTGGGGCCCACAGCTGGCCCCCTTTTTTCGCCACCACAAAGGTGCCGTCGATGAAACATTCGCTCAGGTTGATCTCGCCCCGTTCTTGTAAGTCGCGGGCCAAGGCTTCGAGCACTCCACGGAGCACCCCCGCCTGCCCCCACTGCTGGAAGCGGCGATGGCAGGTCTGGTATGGAGGGAAGCGCTCGGGCAAATCTTGCCAGCGGGCCCCTGAGCGCAAAATCCAGAGCACCCCCTCGAGTACCTCGCGCGTAGAGCGCCAGGGCTGGCCGCGGCCATCGGGCCGTCGGGGTAATGTTACAAATCGGTAGTTCTGCTGTATGATCGTCTCGGATGACAACCTTA
>CAYTVL010000121.1:0-9657 GCA_964441775.1 uncultured Enterobacteriaceae bacterium | reverse complement strand
ACTTATTGCTCTCACGGCGGTAGCGCTAGCGGCCTCCTAACTACGCGCCATTGCCCTCATAGCCTGCGCGTGCACCACTTGTCGGCGTAGACTGGAGGGTACGACTGTCCAAGATGAGCGCAGACGGATGGGCGTACCGGCCCTACGCCCCCCGCAGCACTCCGCGCAAATCCTGCTTGATTGCCGCAAAGACTCCCCCACGAGCCACCGCTGCATCTGCTTATACACGACTGTCCACAGGGATAAGTTGTTTGGCATCGGCCGCCAGGGTGCCCCGGCGCGCACCAGCTAGCGCAAGCCGTTACAAACTGCCGTAGACTGTATTCTCGCTGCGGTGCTTCCTCCGTCATCAACGTTAGGTACGGGACCACAAATGCCTATCCTCATCACTCACATCTCGCGGATACCCTGTGCTAGCTTCCCTCTCCTAACCTTATCGTGTTCGGGAAAAGTGCATAACAGCCACGAGGACAAATGCGGCCTGACGTAGCGCAGAAAATAGTCCTTGCTTGAATGCGCGATACCTGGATTGATGAAAGCTCACCACAATCGTCATCACTTCACTCGAACATAGCTAACTCGTCCCAAGCGGCCACGAACGGCCTTCGCTCACCAGCCGACGCTGCCACGCAGGCTCAAATCGCAAACAGAAGTCCAATGTTACAGAAAAGCGCTACGATCTCCATACGAAAACCTCCTTTGGCGAGTGGTGTTGGTTGCACTCACCACTCTACTGAAGAGGTTTCTCACTGCCCAGATCTTCCATCAAACTCAGGTCAGGAAGAGGCTTCGTGGTCCGCCAGCCAGTCTGCGCCATTAGTGGTTCATTGCTAACAAGGAGATCGCAATATAAGTATCGTAGTCGACGCACATTAAAGCCCGGTCCTTTGCCGGTAACTTTATGCAAAACGTTCAGTAAGTGGCCGCCCAACCAGGCAATGAAATAAGGGACATAAATGACTCGCACCCGGCTACCACAATTTTTCCGGATGGCTGTGACGTAATCTCGTGCAGTCAGCGGCTGGAGGTGCGACAAAGTAAAGACTCGTCGGGCAGTGATATCGCGTTGCAGTACACGCACAACCGTAGCGGCAACGTCATCCACGTGGATAAGCCGCAGGTACTTGCCAGAGCGGCCGTAACAGATAACGATGTTACCCACTTTGCTCCCAAGAGGTCCGAACATTTCTCCCCCATCTCCAACCACTTGCGAGGGACGTAAAATTGTCCATGGGGTGGATTCGTCTCCAAGGTGCGCCAGGGCAACATCCTCGGCAAGTCGCTTGCTCCAAGAATACGCGCCTCGAGACTCTGGTTGTTCTTCTAGAGGACTGTCGTACATGATCGAGTCACCATCTTTCAGCTTGGTGTAGTCATACACGGACATTGAGCTAAGATAAATAACTCTTTTGATGCTCTGTTGTGCTGCCGCTTCGGCTACATTACGCGTCCCATTGACCGCCGTCGCCAACATCGCTTCGCGATTGCCTCGTAGGGCTGCAGCCAGGTGCACGATTATATCCATGCCAGCAGCCGCAGCACATACGTCTTCCAGTCGTCGGATATCGCCAAACAGTATTTCCACTCCCAGCTCTTCGAGCTTCTCAATGTGGCTCGTTGGCCGGACCAGTGCGCGGACGTAATAACCAGATCGGCAAAGTTCCCTAAGGACATGAAAGCCGACGTACCCGGTTCCTCCAGTGACCAACACCTTCTCGGGACGAACCACACCCAACTGACGGGAGGGCCGACGTTCGGTATCCAGCTGACATTTGCCACATTCCCGGGCGATCTTTTCTTCAGCCTGACAAGCGCTCAGTGCCAGCGCGCGTGAGACAGGTACCTCTTCTAGGCCGCGGATACTGGCGTAAAAGCGCTCAATCAATATCTGCAACCCTGTGTACGGCACCAGCCGACCGCGCAGGAAATCAATGACATTATACACGGCCTCACGGGAGAGCGCCCAACCCATGGCGACAGGCGCGACCGCACGATGCAATGTGCGTGGTAACGTGCTCACTCGACTAACTGTCAGAGTGTTTGTCTCAAAATCAACGTGAATGGTTCCTTGTTCACAAAAGATCCGAATATCGTATGCTGTCGGCTTGAGTAGGAGCGAGAGTAACACCGAGGCAGTGCACTTAGTCCCAGTGATATTGACGGCAATAGTATCTACGAGTTTTTGCGGCAGGCTTCCGAGCGCCCGGCTACTAACCTGGAGGTCATGTACTTCGCCAACGAACCACAGCGCTAAATAAAGTAGGTGAGTAATGTAATTGTGTAATATGCCGCCCGGTAGACGATAGCTCCATGGCAAACCAGGCACGTCCTGCAATACGGATGAGTCGAAGCTGGGGTTCCAGTGAATCTCTATATGAATGAGGCGTCCTAGTTCGCCCGAATTGATAAAACTCATTGTTCGCTGCATTTTGGGATGAAAGAGTTGAAGAAAGTCCGGACAAAGCAAAAGACCACGTGCCGTGGCGCGTTCGTATAAGTCACGCGCCTCTTCAAACGTTGTCGCAACTGGTTTTTCGACAAGAACGTGTACGCCATTTTCTAAGGCAAGCTTGGTACAGGCGTAATGAGAAGCGGGAGGAGTGAGAACGTGTAGGACGTCCAGCTCGGTCGAACGCAGGAGCTCTTCAAGTGAACCATGCGCATTTATTATGTGATGGCGCTCGCCAAACTGTCGGGCGGTTTGCTCATTCACGTCCGCCACTCCGACCAGGGTGGCGGTACGCATCTGCTGAATGAAGCGAACGTGGGTTTCCGCTATTCTTCCACATCCCACGATGCCAACTCGTAGCGCTCTGTTCGTACTCAGTCGCTGACGCACATTATCCAATGAAGATCTCCTTCGGTGCATTGAATTTAGTCCGATTGCCGGTGCTTATCATGATTAGACCTGGGTATGTACCCAACTCCGAAGCTGGTTTGCGGGCTCCGGCACGTCGATGAATTCTGCATCGGAGACTTCACCTCTCAGGAAAATGCGGGCCCATCGCTCGGCGATCATTACGCGGGAAATATCAGAGTACCAGATGATCCGGGGGTTGCTGAGGAACTTTGCATAGTACTCAAGAAAATCTCGATCATCAATGATTCCTAGTTCTTGCAAAGCGCTGCCGGAGAACATCTGCTGTAACACGGGCTGAAGTGAGGAGCGCAGCCACAGTTCCTCTGGTGTAATAAAGCCTTTCTTGTCTCGCCGCCAGCGGACAGCATTCGGCAACTCCGGAAATGCTGCGCGAAGCACATACTTTGTCCAACCCGAGCGCAACTTGAGGGAAACTGGAAGGCTTAATGCGAGCTCCACCAGTCGGTGGTCGAGGAACGGGGTCCGCATTTCTAGAGAGTGCGCCATCGAGTTACGGTCTTCGAAATGGGTTTGCACGGGGACGGAATAGTGGTCTAAATCGCGTATCTGCCGCATGCGCATACTATCGGCAGGCCCAATTGGTTCGGGCTCACTGTGAGTGCGCAAAAACGGAGGAGGTTTACGTAACGTCTGCCACGGCAGGTAGCGCCTCGCTTCCGTCAATTTGAACTGCCGCACAGTTGTTCCTAGCAATAAAGAGGACCAGAACAGGTGGGCGGCTTGCATGAAGCGACCCTGTCGTAGCAATTCTTGCAGATAAAAGAAGAAGAATTTGCTATAACCCAAGAGGCACTCGTCACCGCCTTGGCCACTCAGGACTACAGTAATTTGTGTCTGCTGTTGGATCGCTTTCAGGATCTGGAATTGGGCAATTGCATGGAATCCAAGGAATGGTTCGTCATTGTGATAGATCACCTTGTCGAGCATTGTAAGGGAACTGTCAACGTCGACGACGAACCGGTGACTCGCGATACCTTCGCGGGCAAGGGCATCGACGAACGGCTCTTCGCTAAACTTCGGGTTGCGTGAAATCACCGAGTAGGTCTGCAAGGGAACACCCAGAATTTTGTTGGTGACTACTGCGATACTTGAGGAGTCGAGCCCGCCACTTACTAATGCACCGATGGGAACGTCGCTGCGCAACCTGAGTTTCACACTATCAATAAATAATTCTCGGAACTGTTCTACGGCATCGTCAGGCCGCACATCGTCCTGGAAGTGATATTCCCAGTACTGGTTCTCGTGCATCTGTCCTGTCGCTAAATTGAGGACCAGCGTGTACTTTGGCCGGACACACAGAATGTGCTCGAAGAACGTCTGGTTTGTGTGGTCAGCCACCGCTTGCGCCAGGAATTTGTGCATTACCTCACGATTCACTGAGCGCTCCTTGATGAAGGGAAGCAATTGTTTAATTTCGCTTGCAAAGAATAATTGGCCACTCTGAGAAGTGTAGTATAGGGGCTTAATAGAGAATCGATCGCGGCTAAGTAGAACGCGCCGCTGCGGTAAGTCTACCAGTGTGAAAGCCCACATGCCATTCATTCTGTCAAAGCCGCTCTCACCGTAAACCTCATAGGTTTTGAGGATGACCTCTGTATCCGTCGCTGTGCGAAACCGGTGTCCAGCACGCTGGAGTTCGTTGCGCAACTCGACGTAATTAAAGATTTCGCCGTTGAAGATAATCCAGCGGCCCTGTCCGTCAGTCATGGGCTGGCGCCCGGCTTCTGATAGCTCGATGATCGATAATCGGCGATGTCCGAGAAAAATGTCGAAACATGTATCGTTGACCACACATCCAGTCTCACTATTGAGAGCCAAATAGCCGGAAGCATCAGGTCCCCGGTACGACACTGAGTCGGTTTGCCGGACGAAATGGGCAAACTCCTCATTGGTAAAGGGCGCGCTTAGACTAACAGCACCAAAGATTCCGCACATACGCTTAGTGATCCTCCATTATGTCCCGGTACAGCGAGAGCAGTTTGGCCGACTCAGTGCTCCAGTTGTATTCCAATTCAGCTCTTCACCTGTAACTCAACTCCAGTCTTGAGTTGGTCTCAGACAGTGACGATACCCGCATGCACCAGATTATAGAAGAGGACCTTCAGTTGAATCATGTTCCACAAGCCACGCCAGGCGCGGCTAAAGACCCGATCGACAAACTGCCACCACAACTGACTGAAGGTGGTTTCAATGCCTTGGCGCACCTGGCTGAGCAGGAATTTATGCTCCGGGGCCTGGTCCCGGGTGATCAGCAACATCGCGGCCTCTTCCGCTAGGCTATTTGCGCACTCCAGTCCGTGATAGCCCAGATCGCCCAAGGTGACACCGCCATCGACGGTTTGCCTCAGCGCCACGGCGGGGTCGCGATCATCGAGGTTACCTGGAGTCAAGAGGATGTTGAGCACGCGGCCACTGATATGGCGTAAGCGGTGCAACTTGAAGCCAAAGAACCCTCCCTTGCTGGTTTTGCCAAAGTAGGCTCCCTCCTCGCGCAACAGCCGCCCGCGCCCGTGCCGGATGGGAGCACAGAAACGATAGGTCTGTTTGAGGGTCGCGACGGCCAACCCCCCCTGGAGAAAGGCAATGGTCAACACTTCGGCGTCGCTGAACTGGGGCTGGGCATGGGACGACCGACGCCAGTGCGCCAGTGCCGGGTGAGGTTGCAGAAATTCGTCGACAAAGCAGTAGATCTCAGTCATTTGGTGCTCTACGCTGACACTCATAGGTCGTCACCTTCCGGAGCGGGAAATCAAAGATGGCACTTCGATTCTACACCGCCTGAGAAAGCTGACGACCTTGCGGTTTCAACTCAAGACTGGGGTTTACTAAACTCGTGTGCCTGACGGGTGAAGATAAGGACTTTGAGACAAAACCCACGAACGGAAATCAAGGAACCTGTCATTGCGAGGAGTCGGAGACGACGAAGCAATCTCGCAAGAGTCGAAAACATAAGGCAAAGATTGCTTCGCTGCGCTCGCAATGACCCCCGACCTTCTGCAAGGCCGTGGGAGTTTTGTCCCATGATCCTAAAGATCTAATGTGGCACGGGATGAGTTACGAATTGTTCGGCCGAACTCAAGATGGTGCAGTGTAAAGTCATCCTGTTACCCTATGGTACAACTGCAACAATAGCTGCGCTTGCGAGTTCCAGTTGTAGCTTTGCAGGATTGCCTTACGCCCTCGTTCGCCCATAGTGTATGCGTCTACCGGATGCTCTAGCAACCACTGGATAGCTTCGGCCATAGCCTGCGGCTGGCCGGGCTCGACGAGGATACCACATCGCACCTCTCTCACAATCTCGGCGAGCCGGCGGAGATTAGAGACTACAACCGGTAAACCGGCGAGCATGTATTCGAACAGTTTAATAGGCTGCGCGTCGATATTGTTTGCGACGGGGAGAAACGGCACTACTCCGATGCGTGCCTTGGTAAGCAAGTCCAGCAGTCCACGACGGGTTTGCCAACCAGCGAAGTCAGTGCGTTTCCACCCTGGTTTCTCTCGCGCTATCTGTTCTAATTCGGGAGGTTCAAACTCTCCGCCAAGAGCCAACCTCGCCTCCAGTGTCTCTGGCAACAGACCCATGGCATCGATCAATTCTAACAGCCCACGAACAGGAGTAATAGTCCCAAAGTATAGCACCATGGGGGGACGTTTAAGGTAGGGATAGGACATAGGCAAGAATTCATCGAGCAGAGGAAAATTTTGGACGACCACGGTCTTCGAACACGGAAAACGCTCACCGATGTGAGGAGTCGCAGCTACGATTCCATCAAAAATTCGCCCGGACATCTTCTCAGCAAGATCGACTCCGAACGCGACCACCGGCCGCATCCAACGAGGAATCCAAAATGAGTCTCGGAGGTCGGCGGGGGTGTCCTCGCGCACATCATACAGGACGCGCTTTCCCTGGAACTTCAATAGCCATCCCACTGGAATCAATTCCGTATTATGAAAGTGGTAAACCTGAGCGCGCTGCCGTAATGCCTCACGATATACATACCAGGTATTACGAACCATGCGAGAAAAGCGGGACGGAAACTTAGGCACAGCCTTAATCGCGATCCCGGAGATCACTTCGTCGTGCGGGTGAGGAGCAACGATAGTTACACTATAGCCAGCGCGAACCAAAGAAGCTCCTTCTTTCGATAACATGCGATGCTCGGTGGCGGGGCGTGCCGAACTCAGGATGCAGACCCTCTTGCCTACCTCATTTGCTTTAGTGATTAATTGCGCCATTTTAAGCCCCGCAGGAGTAAGCACTCACCCTCTGGATCCTCCACCACAGCAGACGGTTCCGGTTGTCCAGCGCGCTCTCATCGCGGCCCTCAGCCAGTCAAAGCCCTTTAGTGTCTCGGTCGGGGATGGTTGAAACCCCTCGCCTTTAGGCCTTACCGTTACCCAAATCTCGACGTTAGAGAAGACCCTATGCGAGGGAACCCGGCAAGATACAATGACGCTATGAATGACATCACGCATAGCACGGAGCCGCGGGCCTGGGCTGAAGAGCACTTTGGCGATCTCCCGTTCTCCGATGTCCGGCGAAGCGAACGAGCGATCACCATTGCCACCGCGATGGCCAGCACTCCGGGCGCAAGCATTCCGCAGTTGTTTGCCCATCCCTATGATACCAAAGCGGCCTACACCTTTTTTGCGCACCCCGAAACAGATCCCGACACCCTGCAAAGCCCCCATCGCAGCCTGGTGGCGGAGCAGATGGAAAGACTAGGCACCTATCTGTTGCTGGAGGACACGACCGAGTTGGACTGGACGGGACGGGAGCAGATTCCAGGATTAGGGCCAATTGGCAACAGTACGGTCAGTACCCAAGGCGTAATTCTGCACACCGTGTTGGGCGTACAGTGGCCCGAGGGTGGAGAAGCCACGAGGCAAGGCCGCCGGCCAGCGGTGACCGTGCTGGGAGTCTGCGATCAACAATATCATATTCGGGTCCCGCGTCGGGCAGGTGAACGCCGAGGGGATTCGTGGCCCAAGAAGAAACGGGAGCGCGAGTCGCAGATTTGGCAGCGGGCCAGTGAGCGAATTGGGCCGGCCCCTGAGCACGCGCGGCGGGTGCGTGTTGGCGATGCGGCGGCGGACATCTATGAGCACCTCACGACCTGTCGAGCGTTGGGCTATGGTTTTGTCATCCGGTCGGGCCAAGATCGTGCGGTAGTGGGTCCGGAAGGGCATGCGCAAGGAGGACGGTTATATGAGACTGTGCGGGCTGCTACCTGTCTGGGCCGATTCACGATCGAACTCCCGGCCCGGAAAGGAATCGGCACCCGCGTCGTTACCTTAGCTATCAGTGGAGGTCTGGTCAAATAGTGTGGAAATAGAGTCTAGTAGCAATCCGTTCTTGGATGACGAGTTTCTCTTCAGATTAATTCCTCCAACAGGACTTTCGCCTCTTGCAAGTCTTTTGTGTCAAACCCTTCGGTAAACCAGCCGTAGATCTCGGCCAGCAGTTGCCGGGCTTCGTCCTTCTTACCCTGTTGCTGCCACAAGCGGCTCAAACTTGGGTAAACAGCCCCCCAATCAACCGCTGGGTAGCCGCACTGATCACCACCGTGTTCGGCTCGGCCAGGGCCTGCAGCCGGGCAGCTAAGTTGGGGGTCTCACCGAGGGCAAGAGTTTCGCGCTTGCCACTGTTCCCGATCTCACCCACGACGACCAAGCCCGTGTGAATGCCGATGCGCACTTGTAACGGTGGCGTATACGCCAGTTGGCGTACTGACGCTACGATCTCCAGGCCGCTGTGCACTGCGCGCACCGCATCGTCTTCATGCGCGATCGGATAGCCGAAGTACACAGCACGCCATCCCCCAAATATTGCGCAATATGCCCCTCGTAGCGCGCAATGACCTGCTGACAGGCGGTCTGATAGGCCACTACTCGGGCATGATAGTCTTCGGGGTCAAGCTGTTGCGAGAGTGCCGTAGACCCTACCAGGTCAATGAACTCCACCGTCAACTGACGGCGCTCGCCCGCATCCCGTTGAGAGTCGAGCGTTTGGGGGCGAGCGCCTAGGGGTTGGGAGCTAGGGGGAGCGGTTGAGGGACTGGGAACTGGGAAAGGATTACTGGGGACTGTCGTGCCGCCCGTCCAGACCAGAAAGCGGCCGTCTTCATCAGTCGCCAGCCGCTTGGCGCCAATGAGTTCTTCCTTGAGGTCTTCCAGGTACTCGTCATCCAGAGCAAACCGCCGCTTTAAGCCCCGGTAGGAGACCCGCTGCTCCCGCTGCAGCAATGCCTGGACCTGCGCAAGCACTTCCTCGAACGTCATGGCCTGCCCTCTGAACCTTTTTACTCCTTCGTCTGCCGCAGGACAACCCGTACGCCGTATCTCTATCCGGTTATGCCGCGAGTCGCTGTCGCAGACTCACGGTCCGTTTCACCCCATTAACATACTGCTCGCCCGCATACACGGCAGGCAACAGCTCCGCTCCCTTGAGCCGCCGAAAGGTGGACTCGGCCACTTGTAAGATCTTCCAGATCAACGCCGTGGCGTTCTCGACTTTCCTGAACCGTTTAGCTGCTGTGGTGCGTAAGCGGACCGTCGCAAACGGCGATTCTACAACATTGGTCGTCCGCAGATGAACCCAGTGCTCCCGAGGAAATTGGTAGAACGTCACCAGCCGCTCCCAATCGTCCGCCAGCCGCTCCACGGCTTTGGGTGCCAGCTTCCGATAGCGGGTGGTAAACTCGGCTCGGAGCGCCTCGCAGGCCATATGCATTAAGCGAATCGTTAACTAAGTGAAATTGGAGGGGAAGTCGCAG
>CAYTVL010000120.1:0-9771 GCA_964441775.1 uncultured Enterobacteriaceae bacterium | reverse complement strand
CTAATCTCTGCCAGTCACTTTGCCCCTGGTGACAGCTTCGCTATATCTGGGCCTACACCCAGGGCCACGACCATGACAAAGTTGGGATTGAAGCCAGGCAGGAGATTCGTAAGCGGGGATGTGGCCTCAGAAATGGCTATCGGGTCTGGAAAATTATTCACGCTCATTCCTCCGTTTCGACTGCAACGGCTTATTGGGCCTTGGCCTTCAAGTCAAGATTAGTTTAGGCCGTTTGGTCACCGCTCTAGCGCACCAACTTTAAGGAGGAAGCTAAATCGCAAACCTTCCCCCTCTTGTTCCTCAAGCAGCCTCCGCTTCCGCCAGCAGCCATGTCATCTCTTCGCGGATCTCTTCAATGGACTGTGGGTGGTGTTGTAGAGATGGAGTTCATCGGATTGCACCGAGAGACCAAACTCGTAGCGATTGACAAACAAGCCAATGACGATGTCGTGCAGTTCTAGAGATTTGGAGAAACAGATGGTCTTGCGTGCGAGTCGCTTGATGCGAGTCCGCAACGTCAGATACTTCCGCTCAATCTGTTGCGTGTTCCGCTTCCCGGGCACGTGGGTTTGCGGAGCCAGATGCCGTGCAGATGCTCCCCCATGGTCGGGGAAGAAGCGCGTGAGGCCAAAAGGGTCGAGCAGGGCTTTGAGCTGCGGGAACACCTCATCCTGGCGGCGACCAAAGACGTAGGCCAAGACTATTCCAGTCCCGTGATCCAGGGCATGCCACCGCCAGCGTGGCTCTTTCTTCTTGCCCACCTAACTCCACATTTCATCGGCCTCGGCAGCCTCGACTCGCCTGATGCTGACCTCGACGTCACTGGGATTCAAGGCATCCACAAGCGAGGTATTCCCCGAGCTGAGGGCCCGCCCTTTTTTTTCAATTCATGAATCACCGTGGCGGTGCTGATCTGTAACACCCGCGCCGTGTCACGGATCCCACTGCCATGAAGGCTCATCTCAATGACTTGCTCTTTGATCGCGGGCAAACGCCCTCTGTAGGCCGGTTCGAGTAAAAAAGACTGGTGACAACATGGGGGGTTTTGGCACCGATCGCGCTGTTTCCCTGTCTCTGTCTTGCCGCGCTTCACCCCCTCTTTCCCTTGACTGTAAGGACA
The DNA here is from genome assembly GCA_964441775.1 of uncultured Enterobacteriaceae bacterium. Taxonomy (GTDB): domain Bacteria; phylum Desulfobacterota; class Binatia; order Bin18; family Bin18; genus SYOC01. Next base: position 8,651 of record CAYTVL010000120.1, on the reverse strand, counting down.
TGCCACTCACGTGTGTACCATCGCTCCCTCCTTCAGTCGAGACACTGAGGTGGCATACTGTCAAGCAAAAATCTAGATCTAAAACACTACCGAAGGATGTTTCGCTATGCTGCCCACGCCTGATCATGAGGCGGAGGAGAAGCGGCATGATGAATTTCAAAGGACGACACTTTATTGACAGACGCAGTGGACTAGAAAATCATCTGTAAGTGATATCACAAAAAGATATTGAGAAATAAGAAAAGCGAAAGAGCAAGAGAATTTTTAATCCACACCGTCTCGCTTCTCTCTTTATCTTTGTCATTGTTCGTGCCCCTTCCTCTCAAACAATGACAAAGCAATAACAGTTTTTCTGCTCACCGCATCTATGTCGAATGTACCCGAGAAAAGATTACGCATGCTGGGAGAGATCTTCAAACCGGACAATGTCATCCTCGCCGAGATACGAGCCAGTTTGCACCTCGATGACTTCGAGCAGTTCGGTTCCCAGGTTCGCTAAGCGGTGTTTTGTTCCGGCCGGCACATAGCTGGATTGGTTCGTCTGCAAGGAGAATGTTTGCTGTCCGTTCGTCACTTGGGCTGTACCGGAGACAATGACCCAATGTTCGCTTCGATGATGGTGCAGTTGTAAACTTAATGCGGCTCCCGGGTACACCTTGACGCGCTTTACTTTGAAATTTGGCCCTTCTTCTAACACCGTGTAGGTCCCCCAGGGCCGATGAGCAGTACGCGACAACTCCGCATCTTCCGCCCTTCGGTTTTGTAGTTCTTGCACAACGGTCTTCACTTCTTGCGTGCGGTTGGTTGAGCAAATCAAGAGCGCGTCGTCGGCATCAACCACAACCATGTCTTTCAACCCGATCGTCGCAATCGTCCGGTGGCTGCTATAGACAAAAGAATTCTCGCTATCAATCGCGATCACATTGGGGCTCAGCACATTCCCGTGGGTATTGTGGGGTGACAGCCGATGAATGGCTGTCCATTCGCCCAAGTCTGACCAGCCGATATCTGCGGGCATGACCACCAGGCGAGAAGATTTTTCCAACACGCCATAATCAATCGAGATGGGCTCCAGCAAAGCGTAGACGTCCGCCAGGGTTTTCTTGGCTTTCTCACCTTGACCAGAGCAAGCGGCAATCGCCTGCAACCCGGCGTACAACGTAGGCAGATACACGGCAATTTCGTTGAGGATTGCCGCAACCTGCCAGAGAAAAATTCCCGTGTTCCAATAATACCGCCCACTCGCGACATAAGTCTGCGCAGTTTGTAAATCCGGCTTCTCCACAAACTGCGCGACCCGGTACGCTTCAATTTCTGAAGGAGAACGCGCAGCGTCGCTAAGCCGCTTGCCGCAGCGGAGATAGCCATAGCCGGTTTCCGCCCGGTCCGGCACTACCCCTAACGTTACCAATTCGCCTTGGTTTGCCAGTGCTGTCGCACGCTGCACCAGCGAGAGAAACGCCTCTGGCCTCGCAACCCAATGATCTGCTGGCACGACGACCATAATCGCTTCTGGATCCTGACGTTGAATTTGAAGTGCAGCGAATCCGATGGCGGTGGCCGTGTTTCTCGGCCACGGCTCACCGAGGATGTGTATCCCTGTCCGAGCGTAACCAGGGAGTGCTGCAACCTGGGCCCGTACGACCGGGACTTGTTCTCTCCCGGTCACGATCCAGAGGCGATCGGAAGTAATTAATTCATCCAGGCGAAGGACTGTTTGTTGTAAGAGGGTACGCTCACCGAGAAGCTTGAGAAACTGTTTCGGATAATTTGCTCGGCTGAGCGGCCAGAGTCGCGCGCCCCCACCACCCGCCAAAATCACTGCGTGTAGCATGGGACTCTGATGCAGAATTCGGAAAGTCACAAATAGTTCTCCTTTAGGAGGCCCTTGCTCATCCCACCCACACTGTCTCGGGCATCCCCAACCGGGTCATGCGATTGAGTACCGCGCATTTCGCCACCGCTTCGGTGCGTTGGGACTTCAGACCCCGCGCCCAGAGTCGTCCCCCAAACAGCCACTTGAACCGATACATCGTATTCTCAGCGATACTCTGCCGCGTACACCTACTGAGTGCCCGCCACGCTGTACACCCGTGTACGGCAATTTGCTGTAGGATACCATTGCGTACGGTACGCCATCCGGTGGGGTCCTGGGTAGGACAGGATTGGGCCGTGCGCCGGGGGACAAAGACCGGCGTGGCTCCATGCTGGAGCACTGCTTCATAACACGCTCGTGGGTCGTACGCGCCATCTCCAGAGACTTGCTCTAGCGGATCGGGAATCTGGTCGAGCAGCCCGGGCAACGGCTGGCTATCGTGGACCCGACTCTCGGTGACCTCCACCGCAACGATCTCTTTCGTCGTCTCATCGACTCCCAAGTGCAGCTTGCGCCACGTGCGCCGCCGACTCACGCGATGCTTCCATACCTGCCACTCCCCCGCCCCGTAGACCTTGAGCCCTGTCGCATCAATGACGACATGCCGCGGGCTACTCCGCCGGAGAGCAGACACGGGAATCTGAAGCGCGCCTTGGCGGCGACTCACGGTGCTGTAGTCGGGAATTGGCAGCGTGAGTCTCATCAGCTCCACTACTGAGGAGAGGAAGCCTTGCGCGGCCCGCAAACTGAGATGATAAACCGATTTGAGGACAAGGGCACATTCGATCGCGAGATCGGAATACGTCCTGGACGCGCCTGGTCCTGCGGCTGGTTCTGTGTTCCGCCACGCTGCGATCGCGTGTTTGTCAAACCACACGGTGAGGCGGCCCCGATTAACCAGGGCGCGATTGTACGCAGGCCAATTACGGATGCGATAGCGGAAGACAGAAGAAGAGGTAAGCATGACCTTATTATAACGATTGAAGAGATAGCCGTGAATTGCTCAACAAAGCCCATTCTCTGCTTCATCCTAGAGACGTCCTCCCAACAGGCAATCCCGACCATATTCGGTGGAGCGTTCTGGATAGAGCGCGGCGCACTCGCCAGCTATGCCCCAGATCTGCACGAACCGGGACGGCAAGCGGCACTCCTGATAGACAAGATCCTCAAAGGGACGAAGCCGGCGGAGATCCCCGTCGAGGTGAACCAGAAGATCGAGCTCGCCATCAACCTGAAAGTCGCCAAAGCCCTGGGGCTCACAATCGAGCCGGAGGTGTTGTATCGAGCCGATCGAATCATCCGATAAATCCAACATTACGTCAGCTATGAGACTGGTGCCTAAAGAAAGATGAGAAAGATAAGTCTCGCCCCATCCTACGCGCAATGGTCTGTCGCGCTCGTCGTGCTGCTGGTGAATGGTGGGGCTGCGCACCGACGACGTAGGCACGGAGGAACTACACTCCGCAAGCCCGGTCTTATGATGCTCCGGAGTATTCCTCGAGGCAGCGACGTTGCTGTCCGGTTTTTCTTGGAAAACTGAACAGTTTGTGAGTCCAGCGAAAATAGCCGGTTGCACGTCCGGTAAATCTGGACAAAAATACATGCGCAAAAATACACGCCCAATGCTGAAGCGCACCGCGATGGAAATATGCGATTCAGTTTAATCTCACAATGTGTTAGCTAAATCTAGTAGACCTCATACCGCTGCCCCACTTTTCTATTGTTACGTCACGCCGGACGAGGCCTTACGATGGTTTTCATCCGTGTGCAGCCTTCTATAGAGGGTGAAGTTTATCCTTGCCTTACGCTTAGGCGATGATTAACAGGACCAGCTCCCCAGAAGGCGCGTAAAATTACAAACTACTATACCGAACCTTTTACTACCTCTACAAAGTCGTCCCTACCCGGTCTCGTCCTAGCAGCCAGACCCCCGAAAAGTGCTTCCTGGGCGGCCCCGGTGTGATTTCTCTGCCATGCCAAACGCTACATCGCTCAAAAGTGCATAACCCCCTTTAGCCAAGAGTAGCACGAGTACTACGAACGCCTTACATGGAAAGCACTAGCCTTCCATGTATACCCCATGGTTGTCGTGTAATTCCAGACGGCACTTACGATGATCCCTGCGAATGCGGCTGGGATCCAACCGGTATCTCTTTGAAAGAGATAAGACGCAATTCCAACGTTCGCAAATGCGCCTACACTGCAAGCAATAATGAACGTAAACAAACCTCGCGCCCATTTCCAACCATGAAGCCGAAGATCACGGTATGTTAGAACGTTGTTTACAGCAAAGTTAAACGTCATCGCCACTAAGGTAGCAACAGCTTGTCCCTCGATAAATGAACGAGCTAGGACTTTGAACAGGATGCTAAGGACTATTAGATGCACCAATACACCCAGCCCACCGACGATCGAGAAAGCCACGAAGCGCACAGGAATCACCGGTCCAACCAATTTATCGAGCAGCAGCATCCCGTAATCCCATGCGGCCACAGAATCCAGTTTGCTCTCCCCGGCATATCGGTTCCTAAACTGATACGGAAGTTCTACGAACCGAAGTTCACTTGGTGACGAGGCAAATAAATCCAGGAGTATCTTGAAGCCGATGGCGGAAAGCTTGCAGACGCAAGCTGAGAGAACATCTCGCTTCAGCATGAAAAAGCCGCTCATTGGATCTGTAAGGGTCTCTGGAACCACAGCGCGACTAAGTTTCGTCGCGAAGCGGCTTATTGCCGCACGTGAGGTGTTCCAGCTTCCAATACCGCCACCTCTTACATATCTACTGCCGACGACAATATTTGCCTTGTCCTCTTTCAAGATAGCGAGCATCTTCGGTAGCAATGTTTCGTCATGCTGAAGATCTGCGTCGATGACCGCGATATAGGGCGCGGCACTCGCTAGCATCCCCTCAACGCAGGCCGAGGCAAGTCCCCGACGACCGATTCTTTGCAAACAGCGGACACGTCTGTCCTCCCTGGCCAAAGCCCTCACATAGTCCGCAGTACCGTCAGGGGAATCATCATCGACAAATATGATCTCCCACGAACACCCAACTAAAATTTCCCTAAGCCTCCTAACTAATTCAGCGACATTGCCGCGTTCGTTGAAGGTCGGCGAGACGATGCAGAGTTCGGGTCTACCTTCGTAACCATCAGTTTTCGCGGCGCTGGAGGACTCCCCTAGGCCTGCCAGATTCCTGAGCAGATCGGGCGGCTGCGCTGTAACAGATTCGACTTGCCTCAAGTTCATTATTGATTTCCATTTATATGGAGAAATATGTCAACCGTGTCTTAGCACCTTCTGGCTGGTACATGCTGTTTATTGTTGACAACAATCGAGTTCCATCAGTGGCAAAGTGGCTTCGACTCACATAGTGTGCTTTTAGTCGCAATTAGGGATCAGGCAAATGAAAAATAGTTTCTCTAAGATATTGGTCTTACTTATTGTGATTCTTGTTGCAGCCATGATTCGATTTTGGGCGGCCCCACGATCCGCTGGACCTGATATTCCTCAATTTTGGTCTTTTGCAAAAGTTTTTTCAGATGAGGGTTTTAAGTTCTATAATTTTGCAGGAGCGGAACGAGAAGTTTTTCCTTATAAAGGTTGGTCGTATAATTATACACCAATCTGGCTTTTAATACTTTACGATGTTTATCTATTGGCTGAACCCAATGATGCAACGACGCAATTTGTGGATGTTTCTTGGCGGGTAGGAATGAAGATTCCATTAATTATATCTGATCTAGTGATAGGAGTGTTAATTTATCTTTTAGTGTCAGGTTCCTATTTCAGAAAGTTAGCATTTTCTTCACTGTGGTTGTTTAGTCCGATCGCGTGGTACGAATCATCTGTTTTCGGCCAATTTGATTCTCTTCCTGCTTTTTTTCTCTTGAGTGGTTTTTTTTTCTTTGAGAAGAAAAGAGAATCGTGGGCCTTTTTCTTTTTTGCATTGAGTGTGTTGACTAAACAACACACCGCTGTTTGTGTTTTGTATGTTCTTCTCAGTCGTTGGTCTTCTTGGACTCTAAGAAGTAAGATATTGAACTTGTCTATTTTATTTGCTGTCGGAAGTTTGATCTCATCACCCTTTATTCTGATTGGAGGTTTGGGGTCATATTTATACTATGTTGTTCTTCCAGCCAGATGGCTGAGCTATCAAGTTCCCTTGATTTATGCATTTAGTGGCATTGGTTCTTTTTTGACTTATGTTCATGATGTCACTGGCAAAGACACTTTGTTTATTATGCAAGGGATGAAAGATGTTCAGTTGATAAGTTTTTCACTTATCGGTTTTCTGATCTTCACAAGAAAGATTTGTCTTCCAAGGGCAGCCCTCCTCGGCTTTTTTGTACTCTTGGGCTTATCAAGCAGTGTTCATTATCAATATCTTGTCGGTTATATCCCGTTAGCCCTTTATTGGGCTTCCCGAACAACTTTTTCAGAAGAAAAATTTCTACTTCTGCTTCTTTCAATTTATCCATCCTTGTGGCTTTGGACTTTCGATGTCGGTTTTTGGTTTCGCTTTATGCAACCCACAATTGAGGGATCTCAGGAGCTTTTAAGTTATTGGGGTTTAACCAAAGAGGCTTTACCGGATGGATTTTATGTCTGTTTTGTTGTCGCTCTGATGTTCTTCTTCCTGAGTTATATTTTTGGAACAATATTAAGATGGTCAGAAAAAAAGGATACTACGACCTCAACAAATTAATAGACTCATACCATATCAATAGAAGTGTATCTTGAGCAGAATGAATGGCCCGAAAATTCCCTGATCCCAGTCTCGAGACTGCGCGTACTTGACGCTTATGGCTTCAGCAGTACTTCCCTTCTGAGGAAAAAGTGTATGTAAAATTCTTACACTCCACCGGTTTTTGTCAGACAAAGCAGCACAATGGCTCGAAGCTCTTTATCGCGGGCCATTTTGAGGAGGCGAGACATGCTTTTCACCGGGCCCATCGCTTGGATCCAAACAAATTTCACTGGCAGTGAAAACCCTCTCAATAGAGAGCAAGCTTTTTTGGACAGGAAGTCGCCGAATAAATTGGGCACGCTGTATCGATTCCTCCAATGGTGAGCATTTTTAGTGCGCGAGGTTCCATGGGAGGCAGTTCCAGTACCAATGAGGCATGGAAAATCCGTAAGTCACGGGGCTGACATACAGAAACCCTATGACGATAAAGGCTATCATCCAGAAAAATGTTTTCTTTGTATATTCTTCTGCAGTTACCCCCACAAAGAGTTCGGCATACGTGAGAGGGGCGAGAAAATGGTAAAGAAACAGGACACGCTTCATCAGCGTCAGCGGGACGTAAGAAAGCAGAAACGCAAACAGGGAGATTTTGCCTGAATCTGCTTCAAGCCGCTTTTTCCTGAAACACTCTTTCCCCCCGTTCCAAACAAACAGGAAAGTCACTCCCCACCAGACAGCGGGATTTCCCAGGAAATAGAGGGATTTCCCAGGGGCATGCCAGTAAAAAATGGGCTTGGTCATGAAAGGCCAACTCCAGGCAGGGCTCGCATCGGGATGGGAGGTAGTTAGTGAAGCACTGGCCTGGTACATATGCCTATGCAGTTCGAGTACATCCGTCCAAAAATTCCCGGTGTTCCTGTAAAATGCGTCGCCAACGCCTGGATTGGGGAGAAGTAAAAAGTGAATTTTCCAGCCAATGAGGTACACAGCGAGCCCCATGGAAGAAACCATTGCTGTTTGGAATAGAAGACCCTTGAGAGAGACGGCCTTCTTCAACCAGTAAACGGTCGGAACAAAGAACATGACAGCCAGGGCAGTGATGCCCATGAATTGGAACCCGGCTGCAAACCCACAAGTAATCCCGCAGGCAGCTAGGAAGAGGATTTTTTTTGCCCCCTCTGTTTCCTGGATTTTCAGGGTAAAGTAGAGAGAGGAAACCAGAGCTAACAAGAACATCGGGTAGAGTCCCATCACCCGCGATTGCAACACGAGAGCATTGTCCAGTGCTGAGCATAGTGAAAAGACGAAAGCAGTTTCAAGGCTTATCCCAAAGTGCAGAAAAATCAAAAAAAGAGTGAAAGGCACAAGGGAGCCGGCCAGAGCAGGCAGCATCCGAATCGTGAGCGCGGAAACATGGGTAAGAGGAGTGCCAATTCTGTCAAAGTTCTGTTGCCCGTCGTATCCCGTGATTTTTAGCAGGGCGGTCACGAGAAGTTTTCCATGGGGGGGATGGACATCAAAGAGATTGCTTCCCGTGTGGGCATAGGCCGTCACATACTTCCCCCAGTGGACCTCATCAAGAATGACTTCATTGGGCGAATCTAAAAACGCAAGACGGACCGAAAGGCTAAGGCAGAGCAATAAAGTAGCCCATATCCATCGCTTTTTCATGGGATTTGCTTACCAGAAGGGGTCTCTAGTGATAAACTGAAGCTTGTAAAAACGCTTGTCCGGGTTTGATCACAATTACTTTTTCATCAGCACATTCGTTGTGCTATGACTAAATCAGGCCACCTGAGGTTCGTTCACTCCTGCCTCTCAACCCGTGGACCTATAGTGTGCGCCATGCGCCCGAACAGCGGCGACGGACAACCTTGCGCGCGGCGCACGCTACACTACGTGTCCCAATGTTATGTGTTTCGATGGCCTTGTCAACTTGTTGAATACAATGGCAACAATAGTCAGAGAGAACCGAGGACAATCTCTTTACCACCTCTAGGCAGCCAGACCTAGAGTAGTGATTTCCTGCCGGTCATGTTCCAAATCAGTAGTTTTCCTGTATGCTGGCCTTGCATGAAAATAGTG
>CAYTVL010000119.1:0-9801 GCA_964441775.1 uncultured Enterobacteriaceae bacterium | reverse complement strand
AAAGCCCGGGCCGTCCTCACGAGCGTGGATGGAACAAGTATACGGGAACCCGGTTGCCCCGCGCAAATGGCCCCGAGCACGACTCGGTACACCTGCGGCCGCTGATGCTCGTGCGTCTGAAGCATGAGCATGAAGGCACGTGCGGCAGGGGAAGAGCAACGTCGGATACCGGCCAGCGTGTCACCTTTGGCTTCCAGGCGGTCATCACAGGAGACGAGCCTCCTAATGAGTGGCCGTGTCCCACACCACGCTGCGCGACCCACGGACTTCTCAGTCCTCTTCCCTGCTACGCCATTTGCTACAGTCTTTCTCCCGCCTTTGTAGCAGTTCCTCTCTTATCGTAGCGCATTTCTCTACAGAGACGATGAATACCGCTCTGCTCCCCGGTGGAGAGGTAACGTCTGCACGCGGCTGCGCACCTCCCTACGGCCCCTGGGCCTGTGGAGAATAGTGGCCGATACGTGCACAGCCACAACGACACGCAGTCTGGAGGACGCCTATGTCAAAACCCTTACATATTCATCCCACCCTCCGTAAAGGGTATGGCTGGAAACGGAGCTTACCCACTCACACTCATCCCCTCTTTACCGCAACCGTCGCCGCCGCAGCCTTGCCCTCGACCGTTGACCTTCGCTCGCAGTGTCCTGCTGTTTATGACCAAGGCCAGTTGGGGTCCTGTACCGGTAATGCCTGGGCCGGATTGGTTGAGTTTCTGCTGCTCAAAGAAGGCCAGACGGACTTTATCCCCTCCCGCTTATTCATTTACTACAATGAGCGGGCGTTAGAGGACGATACCGCCCAAGACGCCGGCGCTTCTCTGAGCGATGGAGCGCAGGTGGTCAGCAGCCAAGGTTGTCCCCACGAGGCGCTGTGGCCGTATGATATCAGTCAGTTTGCCGTGCAGCCGCCGCCCGGCGTGTACGAGGATGGCCGCCAGCATCTCACCTTTGACGTGCAACAGGTCAGTCAAGATCTTGCCTCGATGAAGGAAGTGCTGGCCAATGGACTCCCCATCGTGGTGGGGTTCACGGTCTACCAGAGTTTTGAATCGGCGCAGGTGGCTAAGACTGGGATCGTTCCGCTGCCGCGTCGGCGTGAGCAGATCTTAGGCGGGCATGCCGTCATGGTCGTCGGCTATGATGATCATCAGAGCCGGTTCCTCGTGCGCAACAGTTGGGGCATGAGCTGGGGGCTGCAAGGCTACTTCCTGATGCCGTATGCCTACCTGACGAACTCGCGTCTGGCCGATGACTTCTGGACTGCTGATCGGGTGGGATGAGCAGCGGAGATGGTGCCGTGCCTTGGCGCTTGGTCTCTTCGTGCCCTGGTCAAAGGAACAACCCGCCACTTGCCTAGGCGCTCCACGAACTCCCTAGGTGTTACGACAGAAAGAGAGAACAGGGATGAGCTACACGAAACCGCTCCGCATGTTTGGCCTTGCCGCCACACTCCTCGGGACCGTTGCCACACAAGCCTTCGCCTTGCCGGCGAATGAGGTAGATACCACCTACTATAGCGATGCGACCTTCACCCAAGAGGTGGGCGAGCGCATCCTGGCCTGTCAAGGCGGGATCTATCGCGAAGGGAAAGTGAGCCGGTTCGTGGTGAGCACGGTCACTCCCTGCCATACTTCAGGGCCGATCGAGGTCGCCTGTCTGGTTGATGGGCGTGAGACGTACTGCCCGCCCAACATCTGTGACTCAGAGCTGTTCGAGTGCCAGTAAAGCATCGGGTCTTGGGGGTGGTGTCTCACGCAGCAGCCTGGGCCCACCGGGCACGCGAGAGAGAGGCAAGCTTTGAAGGGGGACGACCCACCTCAAGCTGGCCAGCTTCAAGAACACGGTCACCGCTTGGAGGAGCGGGGCTTTTCCGTGCGACGCTGAGTGCCCCACATTCCTTGGATCGCTCTTCCGTGCTGAGAGCGTTCGTACCGACGTTCGCATGATGATCATTAAGGAGGCAATCGTATGACTAACCGAGTGACCCAGTACGTAGAGTTTGCGCATGATGCCACAGCCTTTCGGGAGAAGATCCCTCATCCGCTGCTCCCCACCAACCTCAAGGGAGCGTATGCCATCCCGGCCCCACCCGAGCACTTTGATCTCAAGACGGCTAGCAAGACTGACCTCCTGAGGCACGGCGTGCTGTGGCGCAAACCCACCGCCAGCGATCCGCCTGCAGTCCACGCCGTGTGGGACCACTTCGTGTCACGAAAATGGCTGGCGAAAGACCGGATCATCCCGGAACTCCATCCCCAGGTAGGCATCACTCATCTTTACCGGGGACCGGCACCCAAGCGGCAAGCCGACGCCACCTACACGGGACAAGTCTGGGCCGGCGCTGGCACCAAGACCGGCCAATGGACCAGTGTCATTGGCCAGTGGACCATCCCGACGGTGAGCGAACCCCCGGAGGCGCAGGGCACCGAGGGCGGATGGAACTCCTCATCGTGGGTAGGGCTGGACGGCTTCTTTTTCTCGAACGACGTGCTCCAAGCGGGCATACAGCAACGGGTGATTTACATCCCGATACCGTTCGGCGGGCATATCTCCATACCGATCTATGTGGCGTGGTACGAGTGGTTCGCGCCGCCCCAGGCGAACTCGCCGGGCTATATCTATCAGACCAATATCGCCAACTTCCCCGTCAAGCCGGGAGACCAAGTGTACTGTTCAGTGCAGTACAACGGGACCACGAGTGGCTCGGTCAGTTTCGCCAATAACACCACGGGGCAGCATTTCTCGATCACGCTGGCGCCGCCACCGGGTGCCAACTTCAATGGGCAGTCGTGCGAGTGGATCATGGAAGCGCCAGATGGGGGCGAGCCCACGTCGTCGCTGCCGCGGTTTACGCCCGTAACATTCACGTCGGCGCTGGCCTGTGGGCCCAATAATGCCGTCACCAATCCGCAGTTGGGAGATATCTTGAACATCGCCACGGCTGGCGGAACACTGCTGACCTCAACGACGGTGGGTAACCAAACGGCGACCATCTCGTTTGTGGGGTAAGTCATCCCAAGGGGAGAGGACGAGCGAAGGGTACCCCAGCTCGGACACTGAGTCCTGGGCGTGCCACGGCGGGTTCCTCTCTCGCGCTGCCCGGGAAACGAGTCTCTCCAATCAGGGATGTGTCCGCCTCTCACCGGAGAGCGCTGCGTCCTGCATGGAGGGCCATGCGCTCAGAGCAGGAGACCAGTTTCACCCAAAGAGGCGGTGGTTCCCCTCCTTTTCCACTGCCTCTTTTTTCCCTCTCCCGAGGTTGAGCAGGTATCTCGTGCATGTTGAAAAAAGAGACTCCTGTATTGGACTTCACTCTGTGATCATGCATGAGGAGGCTGGACGAGCATCATCCTCCTTCCCTGACGTCACCTCTAGTGATAGAGAGGATGCCCGTGATGAGGCACGGGCCAGAGATCCCTTACTCCACACGCGCCGGAATCCGTGTGGCGGTGAAGCTAAACGTGCCAATCAGCGTCCCCGGATCGGTAAACGGATTGCCCGCAAGAGGGAAAGACCGCAACGTATTCGTCCCAGTCAAGGTCTGTTGCTGCTTATCAAAGGAGGCCACATAGTCGGCTCTGAACAGCGTGGTCCCAGCTGTCCCAAAGTCGATGGTCGTCGCGACCAGCTCCTGTTTCTCGCAATCCCACGTGCCTTGGGCCTCAGTGAATCCCACCATTCCCTGCGCGGAGTCCACCGCCGAGACCGTGCCGTCAGAGCCGAGCCGAAGCGTAGAGCGCGACGTGAGGGTAGTCCCGGCCGTAAAGGTGGTGAGATACGTCCCTGCGGCCTGGGGGGTACACTCGGCTACCGCCGCCAGCGGGCTCATGGCCCCAAGGCCGGCGATCAAGGACACCGCAAGGCCAGTGAGAGCAACGGACCGGCTGAAGTTTTTCATCGTTTCCTCCTTCGTCTCCACGTCTGGAGACAGTGAAATGCGCTCCGAGAGACCTGGGGGTCAGACAGGAAAGAGAGAAGGCGGTGGCCTCCTGCGAGCAGGAGCACAACTAGCTGAGGGACGTGACGGCGATGTGAAGCGAGGATGAATTCACTATGATAGGCCGCTATTGTCAAGTTGAGGCAATTATCGGCAAGCTGGATCCATGGACACTCCCACCCCCATTTACCGCGGCTACCGCTTTCCACCTGAGATCATTGCGTCTGCTGTGTGGCTTTACCACCGCTTTTGCCTGAGCTTCCGCGACGTTGAAGAGTTGTTAGCCCAGCGTGGGGTGACCGTCAGTTACGAAGCCCTGCGGCAGTGGAGTCTGAAGTTTGGGCAGGTGTTCGCCCGCAAACTGCGCCATCGTCAGAGGTGTCCTGGGGACACGTGGCATCTGGATGAGCTGGTGGTATCGATTGGCGGTACGCGTCAGTATCTGGGATTTTGGGAGCAGTGGAACAGAAAACCGGCTTAAGCATCGAGGGCAGAGAGTCGGTAGATAGTTGAGGGATGGACATTAAAGGTATGCGCGATCTCCGGGACCCCTTTCCCTTCTGAGACCAACCGCCGGGCAAGCTTTTCCTGATCCGCATGCAATTTTCGTGGTCGTCCAAAGCGTATGCCGCGTTTTTGTGCTGCGATCCGTCCGGCTGTCGTGCGCTCTTGGATGAGGTCGCGCTCGAACTCCGCAATCCCGGCAAAGATCGTCATGATCATCTTGCCCGCATGAGTGGTTGTATCAGCCCACGGTTCAGAGAGGGAGCGAAAGCGTGCTCCGGCCTCGCGAATCGTATCCATGATTTCCAGGAGGTGGCGCGTGGAGCGCGCGATGCGATCGAGTTTCCAGACCACCACGGTATCGCCAGCCCGTAATTGATCGAGCAAACGTTGTAATTCGGGGCGCTGGCGACTCAGCCCCGAGACTTTTTCCCGCCAGATTTTGGTGCATCCGGCTTTCTTCAGGGCCCGGAGTTGCAGATCAAGATGTTGATCGAGGGTTGAGACGCGTGCATAGCCAATCTTCATAGCAGCTCCTCCTCTGGCTTCGCAAAACTCCTAGCAAAACGATACCCTTTTGCGGCTGACTTTTGCAACCGCAAAAGCCCAGGAAAACACAGGCCTCGTGCGCTGTGGCAAAAGTCGCGACTTTTGCAAAGAAATATAGACCTTCTGGTTCTGAAAACTGCGCTGTGCCTCAGTGATTTTAGAATTTTCTGCGGTCCTTAAGCCGGTTTTCTGTTCGCCTGCTCCCCAATACCGATCTACAACATCACCCGAACAGGCATCTTCAAGCATAACGCCTCTCCTTTTCGCTACCCCTTATCACATATCAACTGTCCGCGAATTGCTGTCGCGCGCTGACTATGATCCGTCACACACTTCCTGATGGGGGTATTCTGACTCAACCGCTGGTGACAGCTTCGTTCTCACTCGGCCTACTCGCTAATGGCCCCCAATAGTCATCGGTCAGCGTCCTGCTCCCGAGCGTTCAGGAGGCGCGACCATTTGGAACGCCAGTGCAGATTGGCCATCGACAAGCCAGACGGGACCACGTCCTTCGCTTGCGAAGCGACAGACTCAGATGCCCTTTCCCCCACCTTCTTCGGTGTGGCAATAAAGCCGCGGCTCAGCACGGGATTCGCAGGATCGCTCCTAGGGTTGCTTTCTGCGTAGCGGCCCACGATCTGCCCCCGATTGTTGATCCCGCTTGGATCAGTAAAGAGCACATTGGGGAACGGCACATTGAGAGAAGTAAACCTTCCTTTTTTCAGCAGAAACGCATGCGGAAAATCGTTATTCGCTTCACTACTCACTCCCACGATCTGGCCATGATCATTAATATCGACCGGCAGGGTCGCGGTGGCGGCAGGAACATCAAAGGAAGTGAAACTGCCCTTGTCGGAGAGGAATCCATGAGCGTGGCCATTCGGAAAAGAGGCTGTGACGTTGTTATCAAAATAGAACCCGACAATCTGGCCCACATTGTTGATGCCAGTGGGGGCGGTCAGTCGAGTGGCAGGGAACGGGACATCGAGTGTCTGGAACAGCCCCGCCTCCCACACAAACCCGTGAAACTTTCCAGCCGCATCTCGGTAATCGCCCACGACCTGCCCCTGATCGTTCACACCGACCGCCTCGGTTAACGTGGAACCGGGGACATCGAGGATCGTGCATCGCCCCTTGTGATTGCGGAAAAAGCCAATGCTCTTGGTGACAAGCGTCTCGAAGGGTGGCCCAGGGAGTGGGATCCTCTTAATAATGAGGGAGCCAAAGCCTGTGATCTCACCGTCGTTGTTGATCGCTTGGGGTTCAGTACCAAGTACATCTGGAGCACACCTGATTTCCGTGAGCCTATATTGGTTATCAAGAACAAACCCATAGGGTCCTATAATGCTATTAGCGAATCCTCCGGTGATGTCCCCTTCATTGTTCATATCCCCCAGCGAGGTAGAGCCAAGCGCGCCGCTGGGTGTCGGAATATCCAGGCTCACGAAGCTGTACGAAACAGGGCGGGGTGCGGACGTGTCCCCAAACGTGAGACCATCGCGCGGGGGAAGCGTAACTACGATGAGCGTGAGGGTCGCACCAACGAAAAACCGACCCGTCTTGGTTCTCTTCCTCATATGTCCTCCTTGAGCATGAGCATGCGAATTGGCTTTATGAGATGAGCAGAATCGGCCCTATCTTAAACCTCGAAGGGATGAGGTTTAGAGAGCTACCGTACAACAGTCGATCCACTCTTTGAGCATTTTCCGTCGCCCAAATCGTCAGACCATCCTTGGCTGCCCTCTAGGAATTCAGTTGTCGTCGCTGTTTTTTGCGGTGGTTTTGCAAGCATGACAGGTTTATTAACCCAATATCTATAGGCCCACGGTAAGCAATACTTACCTTTCTTGAATTGAAGAGTTTCAATAAATGTCCCGCTTTGCGCTGTGATTTGTATCCAATAACTATCAATTCTCTCTCCTTCGACGACCATAGACTTGTCATCCAGGGAAGGAGCGATTGCTGCTGGAATGTCTTGGAAGCCGAAGTCACCGGCAGGGAGGGTGCCAACCTCAATTCTATTAACCGGAAAGGAGCGAAAATCTTGCGCGTTCCTTATTGTGATAACAACACAAAATTGATTTCCCACGGTTCCAAATAGTCAGAGAGATAGGAACGCCACCGTGAGTCTGGGGGATGACAACAGGAAAAGAGTCGCCACCGGTAATATTATCGAGCAGTTTTTGGTTTTCCTTGTTTTGGACGGAAGTTAGATAGACCTGGAGCAAAGAGATTATAGAAAAAATCGCAAGGAGTATTTTCCGGCCTCTATCGGTAAAAATAGGAAAAAGGCTCCCACATAGACCTAAAATCCCGAGGAGAGCTTGAAGGAGAGATATTAACGTCATAATTTTCTCTCCTACAATGCCGCATAGAGCGTTGACCGCGCCACCTTGAACAGTTGCGCCACATGCGCAGGACTCTCCCCATTTTCAATAAGCTTTCGCGCGTGGGCTAGTTGTTGCGGGGAGAGCTTGGGCTTGCGCCCCATCTTTACCCCGTGCTTTATAGCTGCATCTCTGCCCGCCTTTGTCCGTTCCCTGATCAGTGACCGTTCTAGTTCTGCCAGTACGCCGATCATTTGCCACATGACGCGACCGGTCGGCGTGTGCGTGTCAATGGATTCCGTCAGCGGTTTGAACCGCACTCCCTGCACTTTCAGGTCATCGAGCAGCGTTATCAAATCCCGCAGCGACCGCCCCAGCCGATCGAGTTTCCATACTACCAGTACGTCACCGGTGGTGAGCCGCTTGAGACACTTCTCTAACGCGGGCCGTTTGCGGAGTGCGCCGCTGGCCTTGTCAGTAAAGATTTTTTTACAGCCTTCCTTCTTGAGCGCGGCCAATTGTAAGGCGGGGGTTTGGTCTCCTGTGGAGACGCGCGCATAACCGATTTTCATCAATTTATTTTCGTACTGACTTACCGGACATGCAAGAGCGTGTTTTTATTAGGTTTTGAAAATGTCCATTTAATTAGGAGATGCTGTTGGTCTACTCGTAGGAGAGCGAAAGTGCGGGAGTTTTGTGGTATGTCAGCCCCAGTGATGACGTTTTGGGAGGTGTGCTGATGTCCCTCAAGTCCATGGCGATTCCCCCCGTCCCGCCCGACACGGCTCGCATTGCGCGCGCGGCCTTCCGCAAAGGCAATCTCTATCTCAAGCTCCGTGACGAGTTGGGCACGCTAGTGCAGGATAGTGATTTTGTCGCCCTCTTCGCCAAAGAGGGCTTTCCGGCCATCCCGCCATGGCGGTTGGCGCTAGTCACCGTCCTACAGTTTCGCGAACAGCTGTCGGATCGCCAAGCCGCGGAAGCGGTGCGGGCGCGGATTGATTGGAAGTATCTACTGAGTCTGGAGCTCAGTGATGCAGGCTTTGACTTCTCGGTGCTCAGCGAATTCCGTGCCCGACTGGTGCAGGGCGGGGCAGAAGAGCTGCTGTTAGAGAAGCTCCTAGCCTGGAGCCAAGCCGCTGGGTTGGTCAAGACGCGGGGCAAGCCGCGGACCGATTCGACCCACGTGGTGGCGGCGATTCGGTACATGAATCGCCTCGAGCTGGTGGGCGAAACCTTACGTGCTGCCTTAAATGAGTTGGCGGTCCTTGCGCCGGACTGGCTACGCGCCATCGCACCCTCGGAATGGTATGCCCGCTACCGGCAGCGCAGTGAAGAAGGGCGGTTGCCCAAGGGGCAAGCTGCCCGCGAAGCGTATGCCTGCACGGTGGGGGAAGATGGCTTCTGGTTGCTGGACGCCGTGGACGCCGCCCCACTCCCGGCCGTGCGCGAGGCGGCCAGTCTCAAGACGGTGCGACAAGTGTGGCAGCAGCAGTATGAGCGTTTGAGCAACCCCCCGAGCGGGACTGGCGGCGCAGCGCACCCCCCAGTCCGCTGGAAGGACCTGGGGGAATTACCGCGCGCGGCCGAGCAACTGGAATCACCCTACGATCTGGACGCTCGCTACTGCACCAAACACAGCACCCGGTGGCTAGGCTATAAAGTCCACTACACCGAGACGTGCGACCTCGAGCAGGTCTACCTCATTACGCAAGTCCAGACTACACCCGCCACCTTGTATGACATCCACTGTACGGCTCCAATTCAAGCGGCGCTCAAAGAGCGGGATCTGCTCCCGCAGGAGCAGCTTGTCGATGCCGCCTACATTGATGCGGCCGTGTTGGTGAGCAGTCAGCAGGAGTATGGGATTACGCTGGTGGGGCCACCCCGGCCCAATTCCAGCTGGCACACCAAACAGGCCAGCGGCTACACGCGCGAGCAGTTTACCGTAGACTGGGACCAGCATCAGGTGCACTGTCCCCACGGCAAAGTCTCCTCGACGTGGACCGAACGCGGTCTGGGCACGGCGACCCCGTCGATTTCCGTGCATTTTCGGCAACGAGATTGCACACCGTGCCCCGTGCGGTCCCTGTGTACCCGCTCCCCCAAACAGCCGCGCCACTTAAACTTGTTGCCTCGGGCGCAGCATGAAGCGCTCCTCGCTGCGCGCCAGCAGCAGGCCAGTGACACGGGGCAGCAGCGCTATAAACGACGCGCGGGGATCGAGGGGACGTTCTCCCATGGCGTGGGGAGCTGTGGCTTACGCCACAGCCGCTACCGGGGGCTGAAGAAGACCCATCTCCAACATGTGATGACGGCCGTCGCTATGAATGTAGGGCGGATTGTGGCGTGGTTAGATCACGTCCCCAGAGCCACAACTCGGATATCCCGCTTTGCAGCGCTGGCGGCGTAATGAGTAGACCAACAGCATCTTAGCTCGACTTTATCCATTTGGGGTGACTTTGAACGCAGAGCGACAGGTTTG
>CAYTVL010000118.1:0-9922 GCA_964441775.1 uncultured Enterobacteriaceae bacterium | reverse complement strand
CACACCAGTCGGTGGGATTACCACTATACCGGAGGAACTAGCGCCGGGGGCTTACACAAACTTCACGACAAACGGGTGGGCATTATTGGCACTGGAGCCACCGCCATCCAATGCGTGCCCCATCTCGGCCAACATGCCCAGCAGCTCTATGTGTTCCAGCGCACGCCCTCATCTGTGGATAATCGAGGCAATAAGCCTACCGACCCCGAATGGGTAAAGACTCTCAAGCCAGGCTGGCAGGCCCATCGCAATAATAACTTCTGCACCCTCATGGCTGGGAGACCCGTCGATGAAGATCTCGTGAACGATGGCTGGACAAGTCTCTTCAAGAAGCTGACCCGACTATTTTCGCGCAGAAATACCGCCGGTCTCACCGAAGAAGAAAGAGTACAGCTGACAGAGATCGCCGATTTCCAACAGATGAACGAGATTCGCGATCGTGTAACCACGATTGTCACCGACCAGCAAACGGCTGAAGCACTCAAGCCGTGGTATGGACAATGGTGCAAACGGCCCACCTTCAATGATGATTATCTCCCGACCTTCAACCGCCCCAATGTTCAATTGGTAGACACGAAAGGCAAGGGTGTTGATCGGGTGACTGCGCATAGCGTGGTGGTGGAAGGTGTGGAGTATGAAGTAGACTGCTTGATTTTCGCTACTGGTTTTGAGGTCGGCACGGCGTACACTCGGCGGGCTGAGTTTGAGTTGTATGGTCGCAACGGAGTCCGTCTCACCGATGCCTGGGCAAAGGGGATGCGGACCTACCACGGGTTCTTGAGTCATGGGTTCCCCAACTGTTTCCATATGGGACTGACGCAAACAGGATTAGCTCCGAACTTTACCTACCTGATCGAAGGGCAGGCGCAGCACATTGCGCAGCTCATCTCAGAGGTCAATGCTCGCAAGGCAACGACAGTTGAGCCCACGACTGAAGCTGAGGCTGAGTGGGTCGAGTTGATGACGAAACCGAATGCCTTGACCGAGTACCAAAATGCCTGCACGCCGGGCTACTATAATGGCGAGGGTCAAAACACGGGCATCGGCTTTGTGGGAACGCAGTATCCTCAGGGTGCGCCCTCTTTTTTCAAAATGCTCGCCCGCTGGCGCGAACAGGGAGATTGCAAGGGCCTCGTCATGAAGTAGGTCGAGGAGCACAGAGAGGGAGGCACTGGCCGTATGACTCGTTTAGAAGAATACGTAAACAAGTTTCAACATATTCAACTCGAACGGCGTGACGGTATCTTGCAGATGCGCTTACACACGGACGGTGGAACCCTGCGGTGGGGAAAAGGGCCGCACGATGAGTTAGGCCAATGTTACTACGACATCGGCAGCGATCCGGAGAACCGTGCGGTGATCGTCACAGGGACCGGAGAGTCGTTCGTGGCCCACTATGCCCGTGGTCAGCAGTGGACCTTCAATACTCCGCAAACATGGGACAAAGTGTTCTGGGATGGACGGAAGTTGGTCATGAACATGCTCGACATTGAGGTTCCTATGATCGCCGCCATCAACGGCCCAACCACGATTCACTCGGAGTTAGCCGTGTTATGCGACGTCGTCATTGCCTCGGAGACTGCTACATTCCAGGACAATCCCCATTTCATCAATGGCCTCGTGCCGGGCGACGGCATGCAGGTAATCTGGCCCCTGTTGTTAGGACCCAACCGTGGTCGGTATTTTCTCCTCACGGGGCAGACCCTCTCGGCGCAGGAGGCGCTGACGCTGGGCGTGGTTAACGAAGTGGCGCCGCGCGAGCAGGTGCTCGATCGGGCCTGGGAGATCGCGCGACAGATCGTCAAGCAGCCCCCCCTCACGGTGCGCTATGCACGGGTCGCCCTCACGCAACAACTCAAGCGGCTGATGCTGGATAATCTTGGCTATGGCTTGACCTTGGAGGGACTAGCGGTGCAGGATAGTTGGGCCGGAAGTAAGAAGAAGTGATAGAAGTCGCTGTGAAGAACAGAGAAGTCTTTCCGCTCACCTTGCCCGCCACGTATGGAAGAACGTTGGACACAACGCCCAATCACCCCGCAAGCTGGACGGTGGTAGAGGAGGAGCGAGGCCGTCAAGCGGCAAGACCTACGGCAAACATCTGTTACCGTGCGATAAAGAGCAACAGGAGGAGACGCGATGAAAGCAGCGGTGCTCTATGAACGAAAGACGCCTTTACAAGTAGAAGAAGTCGATCTTGACAAACCAAAAGCCGGTGAAGTCCTGGTCAAAGTGATCGCCAACGGC
Source organism: uncultured Enterobacteriaceae bacterium (assembly GCA_964441775.1). GTDB lineage: Bacteria > Desulfobacterota > Binatia > Bin18 > Bin18 > SYOC01. Next base: position 7,678 of record CAYTVL010000118.1, on the reverse strand, counting down.
GTGTGCCATAGCGACTATTCGGTGATGAACGGGGTCTTGTCGCTGCCGCTGCCGGTCGTCCCCGGACATGAAGGCGCGGGTATCGTAGAAGAAGTAGGTCCAGGCGTCACGCTGGTGAAGCCCGGCGATCATGTCGTGCTCTCTGCCGTGCCCTATTGTGGGCACTGTTACTACTGCTCGTTTGGCGAGTTCGTACAGTGTGACAGCACGGTGGTGGTGATGGGGCGCGGCACGCTCGCCGACGGGACCTCACGTCTCCGCAAGAACGGCACGATGCTGCACCACATGGCGGGGCTCTCCAGCATGGCGCAATACGCCGTCGTCGCGGAGATGGCCTGTATTAAGATTCCTCATGACGTACCCTTACACACGGCCTGTTTGGTGGGCTGCGGAGTGATGACCGGCGTGGGAGCGGCGATCAATACGGCCAATGTGGCGGCAGGCAGCAGCACGGTCGTGATCGGGTGTGGCGGCGTGGGCCTCAATGTGATCCAAGGCTGTGGACTGGCTGGCGCGAGCACCATCATCGCCGTAGATGTGCTCGACAACAAACTTGCAGCCGCCACACAGTTCGGCGCCACGCATACCATCAACCCGCAACGGCAGGATGCAGTAAAAACCATTCGTGCACTGACAGAAGGCCGCGGTGCGGATTACGCCTTTGAAGTGATCGGCTTAGGCAAGACGATTGAGCTAGCGTATGCCTGTATTCGTCGCCGTGGCATCGCGGTCGTGGTGGGCGCAGCGGCGCGTGATGATCGTGTGACCTTGCCGGCAGCGAGTTTTCTGGGGGAGAAAACTCTCATGGGCTCGGCGTATGGTTCGGCGCGTCCCCGTGTGGACTTGCCGCGACTGGTCGAGCTGTACAAGCAGAAGAAACTCAAACTTGATGAGTTGGTGACGCGCACCTATCCGCTCGATGACGTGAACGCGGCGATGACTGCGCTCGAAAAGGGCGAGGTTCTCCGCAGCGTCCTCGTTATGTAAACAATGAAGACAGCGACAGGAACGTCGCTCTATGAGGAGGAAGACTATGGCAGGACGAGTAGCTGGAAAGGTAGCCTTGGTGACTGGCGGCAGCTCAGGAATTGGGCGCGCGACTGCGCAGATTTTTGCCCGTGAAGGCGCCAAGGTCGTAGTCGCGGATGTCCAAGTCGCCGACGGTGAAGAAACCGTGCGGCTCATCACCGCTGCCGGTGGCGAGGCCATCTTCGTAAGAACCGATGTGTCCAACCCTGCTGACGTGGAGGCGCTGATCAAGAAAACGGTTGAGACCTACGGTCGGTTGGACTGTGCGTTCAATAATGCCGGCATCGAAGGCGCGCTACAGCCCACGAGCGACTACGACGAAGCGATGTGGGACCGAGTCATGAGTATCAATCTGAAGGGTGTGTGGTTATGCATGCGGGCCGAAATCCGCCAGATGCTGAGCCAGGGAGGTGGAGCGATTGTCAACACGGCTTCAGCGGCTGGGTTGGTGGGAGTGCCAGGGCTCTCGGCGTACACCGCTGCTAAACACGGGGTCAATGGTTTGACCAAGACCGCCGCTTTGGAATATGCCAAGTCGGGCATTCGCATCAATTCGGTGTGTCCCGGCGGAGTGGATACACCGATGCTCAGGCGGGCGTTTGCGCTCAGTCCACAGCTTGCTGAAGCGGCGGCAGCGGTAGAGCCAGTCGGTCGCTTGGCGCAACCCGCAGAGATTGGCGAAGCGGTGGTGTGGCTGTGTTCGGATGCAGCCTCGTTTGTGACTGGCTTGCCGATGGCGGTGGATGGCGGCATGGTCGCGCAGTAACGATAAGAGAGGGGAGACATAAATCAGCCACACGGCGCAAGCAAGGGATAAGGGTTCGTACGCCCTTGTCCTGCTCTGAGGTTTTGAGGCAATTCTAAGTGAAGGCGAACAAGCACCTGTAAGGAGGGAAAGCGTATGCTTCGCGGGAAAGTCATTGATGGCGATGGGCACATTTTAGAGCCACCACAGTTGTGGCAACAGTATTTAGAAACGAAATACAAAGACCGGGCCATCCGTATGGAGAAAGACCAAACTGGTGTGGAGTACCTGGTCATTGATGGCCGGCCTTCAGCTCGACTCCGCGCCATGGGACCAGCGATAGCCGGGAACGGTCAGGACTATGAGAAGCTGTGCAAAGCGGGGAACTTTGGCTACTTCGATGGTCCCAAAGGCGCCTATGAACCCCATGCGCGACTGCGCCACATGGATGAGCAAGGGATCGACGCCGCCGTCCTCTTTCCCAGCCTCGGCTTAGCGTGGGAGAGCGAGGTCGACGACACGGAACTGGCGATGGCCTACGCCCGGGCCTACAATAACTGGATTTTGGATTTCGCGTCCGTTGATCGACATCGCTTAGTTCCCATCGCACTCATCACGCTCAAAGATCTGGAGGAAGCTGTCAAAGAGGTTAAACGAGTGGCCAAGCTGGGCGCGAAAGGCGCCTTCATGCGTGCGGCGCCGATCACCCAGATCCCGTGGTGGGACCCGGTGTATGACCCGTTCTGGGCGACGCTGGAGGAGACCGGCTTGCCCATTGGTATGCATGTGGCGACGAACGACTACTTTCTCGGCCACCAGTGGAAAATGTCGGAGTCGGTCATGGCGGTCAACAGCGCACTACATTTTTATCGGCAGACGTGTATTCAGTTTGACGTGCAGGCGGCCTTTGCCTCGCTGTGTCTCGGGGTGTTTGATCGCTTTCCGCGACTGAAAGTGCTGCTGTTAGAGACCGGCGGCGGCTGGATCGCGCATTTTCTGGAACGGCTCGATGCTAAACATAAGCTGCTGGGCTGGAAGACGGACATGAAACACAGGCCGAGCGAGTATTTCCGGCGGCAGTGCTGGATTTCGTTCGATCCGGATGAGACGACGCTCCCGGCGATGGTTGAGCTCTGTGGCGCTGAGAAATTTCTCTGGGCCTCGGACTTTCCTCACTTTGACGCCAGTCCCGAGCCCGTCAAAGAAGTGAAAGAGGCGGTTGCCGCACTGCCAGTGAGTATGCAGCAACAGATTCTCGGCGATAACGCTGCTGAAGCGTATCAACTTTCCTGAGGAGGTCTATGATGGCAAAGTTTGGCGTGCTGATTCTTCCCCGCCCCGAAGCTCCACGCGAGGCCAAGCTGCTGGAGGAGATGGGCTTTGACATTGCGTTGATTCCGGATTCCCAGGCCTTCATCCGCGAGGTCTACGTGACACTCACTACCTGTGCAGTCCACACCAGCAAGATCGTGTTAGGCCCTGGGATCACTAATCCCTTCACCCGCCATCCGTCGGTCACCGCCTCAGCCATTGCCACTCTCAATGATGTTTCTAGCGGACGCGCACTGCTAGGCATTGGCCGAGGGGACAGCGCGGTCCGTAAGATTGGCCATGAGATTGTACCGCTCAAAGCATACCGAGCCTATGTCGAGACCGTGCGCGGGTTGTTGGCTGGAGAACAGGTTGAGTACGACGGAGCACAGTTTGCGCTGGAGTGGCTCCCACGCCCGGTGCAAAAGCCCGTGCCCGTCGACATGGCGGCCAGCGGGCCCAAGAATCTTGCCTTGGCAGGAGAGCTGGCCGACCGCGTCTCGATGTGGCTGCCGGCGGATGCCGAGCTGATCGCGAGAGGGGTGCAGTCTGTGCGTGCAGGAGCTGCACGTATCCAGCGCGAGCCGGCAAAGGTTCAAATCGGAGCCTATTTCCCCTGTTATCTCTCCTCGGATCTGAGAAAAGCTCGGGAGGTGGTGCGTGGGGCCGCTGCTGTCGGGGTCAATTTCTTTGCGTGGGATAAGCATGTCCGCATTGAGGATCTCCCGGCTCCCCTGGCGACCGAGGCAAAAAAAATACGCGGACACTACTCCTTTAGCGGGCATGGGCAGAGTGACTCGGCGCATGCTCAGCTCCTCTCGGAGGAGTTTCTCGACTGGGCATGCCTGATCGGGTCACCCGAAGCGTGTGTCGACAAACTACAGGCCCTGTTTGCGCAGGGTCTCGACTATGTCTATCTGACGATCGGCCCCTTGGGGGTCTCCGACGAAGACAAAAGGGGTGTGTTAAAGACGCTGGCTGAGCGAGTGTTGCCTCACTTCAAGTGAGCATACTCTGAAGGGAAACGTGTTGACCTTCTACCCGATCTCCAAGAATCCCGTCGAATGCGGCATGGCGATTCGGGACATCGGGTCATTGAGAAACGTCTTCTTCCATTCCTCAATGGCTCGATGACGCACTCGCTTAATGCTTGAATTCTCCGGAAAAATCTCGGAGTTTACGCATGCGGGAGCGGCGAGAAGTGGCAGCTCACGATTTTCCATTGGCTGCCGCGTTTGACGAACACCAGCGTCGTGCGGCCGTGCAGAATCTGCACCTTGCCGTCTTTCGTCACTCCAGTAAAGGTGTCATAGGCATTAGCAACGCCAGTATTGTCATTAAACACCCGACAAGAGAGTTGACGAAAGCCGAAGCTGCTCGACGCTAATCCACTGACGGCTCCTTGCAGAAAGTCCACAAATTGCTTCTTGTTGTCAAAGCGGTAGGGGACATGGTCAAAGACTTCCAGGTCCTCGTCCAGCATTTCTGCCGCTGCGGGGACATCTAAACGGTTAAATGCCTCAGCGAAGGCTTGGGCGGCTGCTTCAATCTGTTGTACACTCATGACTCTTTCTCCTTGTTACTGATGTTGATAATGTAAACGGCTTGCGATCCTATCCTTTTGTCTTCCGCCATTTTCGCGAAGCGCTGATCGATCATAGCGAAGCGTTTCTTTACTGCAGCACGAAGCCCTCATAGTCGTTGGCTGCTGCCTCGGTACACTTGGCCCGATACGCCGGGGCGGGAAGGGGGTTGAGGAGGACAGCACGGGCCTTCCCAGGGATATTCGTTCCCATAAACCACGCCGACTTGGCCTTCGTAAAAATCGAGCCCGCAGCCACCTTGTTGATATACTCGATCCATGCGTCTTCCACCTGTGGCTTGGGGGCAATGCGCTGAAAGCCCTTCTCGCGCACATGTCGGATGGCGGCGGTGATCCATTCGACGATCGACTCAGCGCAGACCGTGTAGTTGCAGAACGCAGTGTTGATGGCAGTGAAGAAGTTCGGGAAGCCTGCGGTTTGCAACCCCAAGAAGTTGCGCGGCCCATTGGCCCACTTGTCCTTGATCGTTTGTCCCCCTTCGCCGCGAATATCGATCCGCGTCAACGATCCCGTCACGGCGTCAAACCCTGTGGCATAGATGATGACGTCGAATTCGTACTCCTTCTCCGTGGTCTGGACGCCTTTGGGAGTGATGCGCTCGATCGGGGCTTCACGCACGTCCACCAGCAGGACGTTGTCGCGATTGTACGCTTCGTAATAGTGGGTCTCCAAAGGGATGCGTTTGGAGCCGAAGGGGTGGTCCTTGGGCACGAGCTTTTCCGCGACTACGGGATCTTTGACTCGGGCCCGGATCTTGTTACGCACGAACTCGGCGAAGTCCTCGTTGGCTTCCTCGCTGGACATGATGTCGTGGAAATTGCTCAACCACTTGGTGAAGCCGGGCTTCGACCATAAATCTTCATAGAACGCCAGCCGTTCTTCCTTCGGGACGTCGAATGTTTTGCGCCGGTCGAACTCGTGCATCATGCCCACCGTAGTCTGGCGAATCTTTTTGTGAATGTCGTCGTAGTTGGCCTTCCACTGACTCTGCGTCTCCGGGGTGACTAACGAGTTCCGGCAGGGCGCACAGTAATTGGGGGTGCGCTGGAAGACGGTGAGATGACCAACTTCTGGAGCGATTTCTGGGATGAGCTGTACGGCGGTGGCGCCGGTGCCAATGACCGCGACACGCTTGCCCGTAAAGTCCACTTTTTCCTTCGGCCAGCGCGAGGTATGAAACGACTCCCCCTTAAAACTGTCCACTCCCTCAAACGGCGGGGTGTACCGAGCGGACAAGAGGCCGACGGCCGCGATCACAAACTGTGCGCGCGCACGCTGGCCGCTCTCCAATTGGATGTCCCAACGATTGGCCTGCTCGTCGTAGACTGCCGAGGCGACTCGCGTGTTGAATTGGATGTCTTTGCGCAGGTCGAACTTATCGGCGACGTAGTTGAGATATTTCTCGTTCTCCGGCTGACCGGAATAATGTTCCTTCCAGTCCCACTCCTGCAACAGCTCCTTCGACCACGAATAGCCGTAGGTCTCGCTCTCGGAATCGAAACGGCAGCCAGGATAACGGTTCCAATACCAGGTGCCGCCTACGCCGCTGCCATCTTCATAGCAGCGCACCGAGAGCCCGAGCTCCCGTAGACGGTACAGTTGATACAAGCCGGACACGCCGGCGCCGATGACAATCGCGTCGAACTGTTCGACCGGCTTCGTTCCTATTGCCGGTTTCTGCTGCGGGGCCGGCGTCATCCCTTCAGTTGTACTCATACTTCCTCCTTTACGTTGTGTGCATGTTGCTTGAGAACAGACAGGTTCAGATTATTTCTCATGGGTCAGTGGTAGCTGTCAAGTTGCTCCTGGAATTCGTCGGGAGCAATGGAGTCGGAGATGGGGGACGCGATCTCGTCGGCGCGACTTGCCGAGTGTCGCGCGAGCGTATTCGCGCAGTGAAGTTATGCGGGGTCCAACTCACCGATAGCTATCCCGTGCATGAGGCTCTTTCAGGTCGAGGATAAGCATCATTTCCTCGAAATCCCGAACGAGAGGGCGTTCGAGCGGCTGAATGAAGTTATGGTTCAATCTCCCAATGACTCAATTCTTCCAATGGCTCACGCCCTTTGAGAGTTCGAGATATTTGACTTTTGTCCTTTGCTCTTTTTGTAATTTTTCATTCTACATTTTTAATTTTCAATTGCTGAAGCAGCAGTTCTCCTTTGAGGCGATACAACTCGGCCTCATACCGACGCTCCCCGGTTTTGTTCACTAAAGCCAACGCCTCCTCTACCACACTCAGTCCCTCTTCTGTTTGTTCTCCTCTCTCACATGCTTCAACTAGTAGGGTAAAGAAATATGACAGTGGAGCCCCAGCTCCTGTGGCCCGCCAGGCAGCCAAGCCTTGGCGTATCTGTGCAATGCCTTCTTCGTTCTGCCCTTGCTCCACAAGAACTCGACCTCGAAGGATCAGTCCCGAGGCCAGGTACAACGGATATCCTTGCTCGGTCGAGAGAGTAATCGCTGTTTCCGCCCACTCTTGGACCGTTTGCCACTCTCGACAGTGTTTGTGGAACCAAAGAGCAAAATTCAAGGCAATAGCTAAACTGAAAGGGTGAGACAGCTCGCGGGCTAAGGAGAGAGATTTACTGATTCTCTTGTGAGCCTGCTCTGGATACCCCAAATGCCAGAACACCAAGCCGGCAATGCTACGGCAAGCTACTCTAGGATCAAATCCTCCATAGAACTGGCTAGGGGCGAGGTGCTGCTGAGGGTCGTAGAGGGTCATCGCTTGCTCTTCATGCTCTAGCGCAAGAACAGACTCTCCCATCCAAAATAAAATATCTCCCAGGCTGTAGTGGGACCACAGGAGGAACACTGGATCTTGGGCGCGCTGAGCCAAGCGTAAAAGCTGTTCTTCTAACTCACGGGCTATATGGAATTCCCCCCGCACCTCATAAAAAAATCCTAGTCCCACCAGTACGGGGAGGAGCTGGGGATATCTTTCAGAGGTAGACTTTTTACGCCGCCAAAGGGAGCTCTTGCGTCA
>CAYTVL010000117.1:0-10022 GCA_964441775.1 uncultured Enterobacteriaceae bacterium | reverse complement strand
TTCTCTATCCTAACTCCTTCTTTTTACAAGGGTCGAAGCGCGTTCACCCTGGGTGTAAACCGTGGGTAACCGGACGTTATTCACTCTCGCTTCACCTCGACAAAAAACTCCAGCCCTGGGTTCGAGAGCCCGGCGGATTCGCCGAGCCGCACGATGCGCGCCTCAACCCGCTGTGGAGTAATGTCGAGCAGCCCGACCGTGCCGAGGCGTGTGGACCATAGATGTGGATGAGTCGGACTGCCGGTGTTCATTTGCAATATGCCATCACGATAATCCAAGCGCTCAAAGTGTGTGTGGCCGGTTACGATGATGTCGGCATGCTGCCCTTTGAGATGATAGCGTTTCAGTTCTTCGATGGGGCGCTCTTCGGGCTCCATGTCATGAATCATCGCCAAGCGCCAGCCTGCGAGGTCCAGCCAGTGAATGTCCTGTACGCGAGGATCATCCCAGCCGCTGTCGTTATTACCACGCGCCGCCAACGTCGGGGCAATCGTGTCGAGCCAATCCAGCACGCGCGGAGAGACGATGTCGCCGCCGTGCAGAATCAAGTCTACGCCGGTAAAGAGGTCGCGCACTTCATCCCAAAGATCGCGGATGGTGCTGGGGAGATGGGTGTCGGTGAGTAGGCCAATACGCATGGAGTTTTTCTCGTTTCAAAAATCCCCCCGCGCGCGTTGCGTGGCCCCCTTTACCAAAGGGGGCGTTCACAATCCCTCCCTTTACTAAAGGGAGGTTAGGAGGGATTTCTCAATAATCTCATTCCTGGCTACACGGAACATCAAGTTATCCGATAACACTCCCGCACATTCGTCCCGAGAATCTTGGGCCGTGCGGACTCGGGCAGCAAACTGACGAGGCGCTGCAAGTTGGGAATGTATTCGGGTGGATGATCGCTGTGCGGAAAGTCGCTAGCCCAGAAGAACCGGTCCTCGCCAACGAACGGAATCACGCCCGCCAGGGACCGTTCGTCTGGATCGCCTGACACCCAACATTGCCGCCGGAAGTATTCACTCGGCTTGAGTTTCAACGGCACGCTTTTGCCAATCGGCGACTCGAACACCGCATCCATTCGGTCTAGCCAATAGCCAATCCAGCCCGCGCCGATCTCTAAAATGACCACGCGTAGCTCGGGGAACTTGTCAAAGACGCCATATTGAAAAAGCGAGGTGAAGCCTTCGCGGATCACATTGCCTAGCACCACATTCTGAAAGAACGCCGTGTCGCGGCCCGTCATCTTGCCGAAGCGGGTCGGCGCGGCCCAGTGAGGCTCAAAGGCGGGATGAATGCCGAACGGCAACCCCAGCTCCTGCGCCGCAGCGAAGACTCCATGATGATCCGGGTGCCCGTGCACTTTGCGACTCCAGATAAAGGGCGGTACGAAAAACCCCTTGACCCCGTCACGCGCGGCGCGCCGCAGCTCCTGTTCTGCTTGATCCGGTAAGCCTAGCGGAATATGAGCGATAGGAACGAGTCGTCCGTTTGAGTCGGAGCAAAAATCGACGATCCAGCGGTTGTACGCTCGCGCGTAGGCCATTGAGAGTTCGAGGTCTTCACACTCGGGCTCCCACAGCAGACCCAACGTCGGATACAGCAACGCGACTTCGATATTTTCAATGTCTAGACGTTTGAGACGTTCCTTGGCGTCCATAGAACCGAAGGAGGCGTTATCGACATAGCCCGAGCCCGTGGGTTCGCGCTTGTACTCAATGCCGCCGAGTTGGTCCATCACTCCGAGAACCGAGGGCGCGCCGCCACGCGTCATCTTTGCCGGCTTGCCGTCGACTTCGAGATATTCGAGGCCGCGTTCATCCTTGCGAATACGCACGGCGCGGTTGCGGTACTTGGGTTCGAGATATTTTTCCCACAGGTCAGGCGCTTCAAGGATATGGCCGTCGGCGTCAACTACGCCAGGGTACGGAATGCGAGGCAGATTGTGTGGTGTCATGAGCAACATCCCTTCTGCTGAACTCGGGCCGATCTTACCAGGGCCCGTTATGCGTGCAAGCGGATGAGTTCGACGAGCTGCGCTTCTTCTTGTACAGCCCCATCCAGCGCCGCCACCCGGTAGGCTCCAGCTTTTTCTCGCGGTGTGACGACGTGAGACAACTCCGCGCCACGAAAATGCACGCCAACGCCGTCATCAATAGCGATGCCAGCGTTAATTTTGTTGTCCAATAAAAGTTGGTGATAAAACGGGCGGCGATCGGCTTCACCGTCATAATGGGGGCAACAACTGCCGGGTAGAAAGCCCAAGCAATCGAGTGAGACGAGCACGTCGGCCAGTGAATCTGTCACGCCCTGCTCGAACCAGCAAATCGCGCCGGCGCTGCGCCCCGCCAGCACGATGCCGGACTCCCAGGCTTCACGCAAAATTTCTGGCAGGCCCCACTCGCGCCACACGGCCAGCATGCTGCGAGTGTTGCCGCCACCGACGTAGATTACATCTTGGCTCAGGAGCAACGAGCGCAAATCACGCGGGGTGCGGCGGAAGAAAACTAGATGAGAGAGTTTACACGGCAACTGTGAGAAGATGGTATAGAACCGCAGCAACGAAGCGTCCGCATCACCACTCGCCGTTGGAATAAAGCAGACAGCGGGCTCCGGTGCACGGGCTTGGCTGATGACGTAGCGGTCCAGCTCTCGGGTCTGCGCGTCGGTAAGGAACCCACTACCACCAATGGCGATGATGTGTTGCTGTGTCCGATCACTCATGCGTATCCTCTTGCTCCCTCTCTCAATTTGTCCGCCTGCATCAGCAGAAGCTCGCCTTTAAGGCGATAGAGTTCGGCTTCGTAGTACCGTTCTCCACCTTGGGCGATCAAAGAAAATGCTTCAGTCAGCGTGGCTAGCCCTTTCTCAAAAGCGCTTGCTTTTTGATAGATCTCGGCCAGCAAGGCAAGGTGAAATGGTAACCGCGCTCCGAGACGCCGCAAAGCTGCGATCCCTTGTTCTGCCTTATCGAGTCCCTCCTTGGTCAACCCTTGAGACGTTAACACCCAACCATGTAAGGATGTTGCTGTACTTGCCGGTAACACTAATTTTTGTTCGGTTGCAAAGATTCGGAGTGTGTCGACTTCGTGCTCTGTCAATTCTACCTCTCCTCTCGATTGGTGAAGGCAGCAGGCAAAAAACAACGAGAGAGCGATACTCAAAGGGTGATTCACTTCGTTTGCCAACTTTTGCGCTTCAAAGCAACGTCGCTCGGCTTGATCCTGGTATCCGAGGAGAGATAGCACTCGGCTCATGAAGCCGAAGCAGAGAATTCCTGCATCCTCTCCGTAGGAAAGCGCTTGGGCAGCGTGCTGGCGAGGTTCATATAAAGCAATACCTTTTTCAAAGTGGTCCCCGGCAGTTGTTAATTCCCCCAGTGTTAACAAGGCTGCTCCTAACGCTTGGTGGGCCATGACGAGAAGACTGGGGTCCTGGGAGGCTCGTGCAAGGCTCAGAAGTTGCTCCGCGAGCGTATGAGCGGTTTGTAGTTCTCCTCGGACATAATGAAGGCGGCGCAGTCCGTTAATCGCCGAGAAAAGTTGCCAGGTGTCTCCGACCTGTTGTCCGAGTTTCTGAGACCGCCTGTAAATAGGCTCCATTTCCGGAGCGGTGAACCCTCGGGTTGTCTGTAGTGCCGCGCTTAATGAGATCAGTAGAGTCAGTTCTGTCCGCATGCGGTCTGTCGTTTCTGGGACAGTGTCGAGGAGTTCGAGTGCAGAGGTGAGACGAACGGCCGCTTCTGCATGAGCAGACCGTTGTACGGTCTGTTGGCCGGCGAGATGGAGATAGTGAATCGCTTTGGCAGTATTCCCACTGTGTTGATAATGATGGGCTAAATCGTCGTAATGTTCCTCTAACTGATCGTGATAGAGTTGCTCGATCGCTTGCGCGGTCTGCTCGTGAAGAACTTTGCGCCGTTCGATCAACACTGAGTTGTAAGCTACGTCTTGTGTCAGCGCATGCTTAAAAATGTACTCGCTCTCGGGAAAGGCGGGTTGTTCGTAGAGAAACTCCTTGTGCTGCAACGACGCCAGGAGTCGGTAGAGTTCATCTTCTGATTGTGGCACAACGCAGCGCACGAGACTCAAAGGAAACTCTCGCCCAATCACGGATAGTTGTTGCAGCAAGGCTTTCTCGTTGGGGGCGAGGCGGTCAATGCGGGCGGTGAGGACAGCTTGCACGGTGGTAGGAATATGCAACGTCAACACGTGTTGCGCGGAACCATGTTGCGTGAGCTGATACTGCCCGGGGGCTCCGGTGAGCGTCCCGTCCTCCACCAATGCCTGTACCACTTCCTCCATGAAGAACGGCGTGCCTTGGGTCTTGTCCAGGATCAGTTGCTTGAGGGGCTGCAGATTGTTTTCTATCCCCCTCACCCTGGCCCTCTCCCCAACGGGGCGAGGGGATTCGCCTAGCAACACCTCAAGGAATTCTTCCGCCTCTTCTTTACCAAAGGGTGCTAAGCGCAACTGCGTGTAGTAGGTCTTCTGTCCCCACTCGTGGCGATACTCGGGGCGATAGTTGGTGAGCAGCAGAATCTTTGCGCTGGCGACACTTTCACTGAGCGCGTCGAGAAATCCCTGCGTTTCACCGTCAATCCAATGCAAGTCTTCAAAGATCAAGATCAACGTCTGATTCAGACTCTCGCGCAGAAGCAACTTCTTGATGGCGTCAAATGTGCGCCGACGGCGAATCTGCGGGTCCATCTGTTGCAACGGCGAGGGCTGTTCCTCAATGCTGAGCAAGGCAAACAGATAGGGCAGCGTATCTTCCAGGCTGCGGTCGAGCATCAAGACTTTGCCACCCACCTTCTCGCGTCGTGTCCGCTCGTCGTCTTGCGACTCGATCCGAAAATAACTCTTGAGTAGTTCGATCACCGGCAGATATGCGGACGCTTTGCCGTGCGACACTGAGTAGGCTTCCAATACCAGACAGCCATTGAGCGAGAACAACTTGAATTCATAGAACAAGCGCGACTTGCCCAGCCCCGGTTCTCCCATTGTTCCGACGATCTGTCCGTGCCCCGCTTTGGCCTGCTCCAATGCTCGCTGCAATTGCTCCATCTCGCTGTGGCGTCCGACAAAGCGGGTGAGTCCGCGACGGGCTGCAATTTGCAGCCGCGTGCGCAGCGGCCCCGCGCCCAGCACTTCGTAAATGTTGAGTGGCCCTTCCACTCCTTTGATCTGCGTGGGCCCCAGGTCTTTGAAGGCAAAGTAGCCATCAGTCAGGCGATGCGTGTAGGCGGTCACGAGAATAGAGCCCGGTGGGGCCAACTGTTCCATGCGGGCGGCTAAGTTGGTGGAGTGTCCCACCGGAACATAGTCCGCATGCAAGTCGTCTTTGTGAATCGAACGCAGCACCACTTCGCCCGTATTCACCCCGACCCGCATCAACAACGGTGGATAGCCCTTGGCCCGCAGCGAATCGGCATAGCGGCGCATCTCCTCTTGCATGCGCAAGGCGGCGTACAAGGCTCGCTGAGGGTGATCCTCATGAGCCAGTGGAGCCCCAAACAAGGCGAAGATGCCATCGCCTAGGGCCTGGGCTACGTATCCCTCATACTGATGCACGGCATCCATCATGAGTTGTAAGGCGGGATCAATAATCGCCTGGGCTTCTTCTGGATCAAGCCCTTCAATCAACGCCGTCGAGCCTTTGAGATCGGCGAACAGCGCGGTGATGGTTTTGCGTTCACCATCCGTCACGACTGTTGCACGGATGCGTTCAGCGAGATAAGACGGCGTGTACGTGATGGGGGGAGGTGGCGCATCTGAGACCTGCGGTTTTGGACTCGTGACTTGAGGTCGCCGTGTCAACGGCGTGGCGCACTCACCGCAAAACTTGAATCCGGGTGGGTTCTCAAAGCCACAAGCTGGACAACGCAACTTCAGCGGAGCGGCGCACTCGCCGCAAAATTGCATTCCCTCTGGGTTATCGAAGCCACAACTTGAGCACTGCATGCTCCTCCCTTCAGAACGTGGGTCGTAGCGAGCAATTCGCCGCCAGCTCGATGGAGGGCATAAGATTTCAAACCGCCACCAGGCGAGAGTCGTCAACAGCGCCGCACCATTCCACCGCGACGTCTCGAGCTAACCCCTGCCCAAGCAACTCCATGATCTCGTCTCGGTTCGGAGAATGGGCGAGAACGTTGCCTTCCACGATCTCAACGTTATCTTCGTCTGTCTTGGTGACTTCGAGGAGGACGAACTCGTCCTTAAACTGCTGACGGATCTCTTCCAAGCGCATAATAAATAGTTCCTCTAGAGCGCTTCACTATATCGTTTTCTCCTGTTGGCGTCGAGCAAAGATGCTCTTCTTTCAATCTTATCGATCTCGGTGATCGCGTTGCTGTCCGGGCGCTTTCGGATGGGCGTAGGGATGGGGACGACTGATGTCAATGTTAAACGGCACCGCCGCCAACCGTTGCAAGCATTCTTTGTAGACAGCAACGAGTCGGTCCTCGCCTGCGTAGTCGAACGGATCTTGCAAGCGTTTCTCGATTTCTCCGCCGCGCTCGGGCTGGTTTTCTAGATACCACCGGGTGGTCTTCGCCAGCGCCTCCACCGGAGAGTACAAATCACGGTACCCGAGCTGATCCTTGATTTTGGTGAGGTCCACCACACGATGGTGCGAAATTTCTTGCAGCGACATGGGCCTCGCCGGGGTGGCGACCGCGTCTGGCATGCCGATGATGTCCCACGTGTGATTCATTGTTTTGGCGATCACTTCAATCGTCTGCCGCAGGGTGAGGGTTTGTTCATCGCCGCAGTTGTAAATCTGCCCAGCCGAGGCTTCCGGTTTGTCCACGGCGAGCAGCACAGCGTGCGCCAGATTCTCCGCGTAGCCATGCGTGCTGAGCGCCAAGCCGCCTTCTGGCACGATGATGAACGGTCGTTTGTCGAGAATGCGTCGGATGACGCACCATTCACGCGGCACGAGCTGATACGGGCCATACACGTACGGATAGCGGAAATAGGCGGCGGTGGGATGTGTCTCCAACACTGCTTGCTCGGTGACGGCGATGAGATAGGAGAAGCGCAGCTCTGCTTCGCTATCCACGACTGGAGCAGTCTCGGGGACCGAAACGAGGACTCCCGAGGGAAAGTTGCGGGATGGGTCCATATACCCACGATAGGAGGCCACGCCGCCGACGCCGACAAAACGGCCAATCTTGCCGACCAGGGCTTCCGCCACAAAGCGAATACGCCCATAAGTGACGACCGCTAAATCAAACGTCCGGTTGCCTAACGCTTCGTCAATGGTCTCACGAAAATGCGGGTCGCCGTGAATGTGTTCCACTTCAGGTGGAATTTCAGGGATCTCGTGTGTGCCCCGGTGGAACATGGCGACGTGATAGCCGCGTTTGATCAGGCCATTGACGATGTATGGTCCGGTTGGTCCAGTGCCACCTACAACTAATGCTTTCATAAATCTCCCCTCCTGCAATTGGGGCCTACCCTAGCACAGGTCCAACGTTAGGAAAAAGGGGAAAGGAGAGGTCAGCGCATAAAGGCAGTGGCTCGCGCTTTCCTTGCTGTACCCTCTAACAGCCTGTCAGTTTGGAGGCGATGGATAGACAGCAGCGGCGTCATTCCCGCCCTTCGCCAGGCTCAGGGTAAACTCCAGCGGGAATCCAGGAGGTATAACCGGAAGCTAGGAGTGATCTTCCTGGATGCCAGCCTGCGCTGGCATGACGAGCACGAACTCATCAAGATTATCTGGACGGAGTACTAGTCAGCACCCGCCAAACGTGACTACGATAGCTGTGCTATTTCCTTGATGACTGACGAGCGACGACAAAATGCAAGAGTGATTCTGGGGATCAACGTCTAACCAACGCCAAGAAGGAGGGATTCTCATGGCGACGCAGGCATCTAAATCGGCTGAAGTGCGCAAGCGATTCAACCATCCAGTGATCGACTCCGATGGGCACACGGTGGAGTTCGAACCAGGGGTTATGGACTGTTTACAAAAGATTGGTGGACCAGGCGTTGTCGAGCGCTACAAAACCGAGCGTACGAAGGGGATGGCGTCTTCTATTGGGGGGATGTTGGCCTGGCATCGCATGACGCCGGAGGAACGGCGCGACCAACGGGCCACAGTGCCGCCCTGGTGGGCGCTGCCGGCGAAGAACACGCTGGATCGTGTCACGGCGATGCTGCCCAAGCTGATGTACGAGCGGTTGGATGACATGGGGCTAGACGTGACGGTTGTCTATCCCACGTTTGGGCTGCTGGCGCCGCATCTTGAGGATAAGGAAATCCGCCGCGCCGCGTGCCGCGCTTTTAATACCTATCATGCTGACATTTTCAAGGAGTATAACGACCGCATCCTTCCCGTGGCAGTGGTCCCCATGCACACCCCGCAAGAGGCCGTGGAAGAACTTGAATACGCGGTGAAGACGTTGGGTTTGCGGGCGGTGATGCTGGCCGGTCACGTGCTGCGCCCCATGCCGTATGTCGAACGCACGGCTCCCGATGCGGCGCGGTTTGCCTACTGGCTCGATACGTTTTGTCTGGAGAGTCAGTATGATTATGATCCCGTGTGGGCGAAGTGTGTAGAACTGAAAGTGACGCCAACGTTCCATTCCGCCGCAATGGGCTGGGGGCACCGCACGTCGATTTCCAACTACATGTATAACCACATCGGGCATTTCGCCGAAGCCGGCGAAGCGTTGTGCAAAGCCCTGTTCTTCAGCGGGGTCACGAAACGCTTTCCCACGCTGAACTTTGCGTTTCTTGAAGGCGGCGTCAGCACGGGCGTGCGGTTGTACGCGGACCTGATCGCCCGTTGGAAGAAGCGGAATCCCGAGGCGATTGAGAATTACAATCCCGCCAACCTCAACATGGAAATGGTGATGGATCTTTGTCAGCGCTACGGTGGTCGCGTGACTGAGGGGAAACTCGATCGCTTGAGCAGCGCCAGCGGCGCCACGATTAACACCAAAGCCGCACCCGCTGATGTCAACGATTTCTCACGCAGCGGCGTGGTGAAAGAAGAAGATATCCGCGACCTCTTCGTGCCTCGCTTCTATTTTGGTTGTGAAGCGGACGACCCCATGAACGCTACCGCATTTAACACTAAAGCCAATCCCTATCACGCCACGATCCGTGCAGTGTTCAGCTCGGACATTGGTCACTGGGACGTGCCGGACATGACCGAGGTGACAGAGGAGGCCTACGAACTCGTCGAGCACGGCGTGTTCACCGAAGAGAACTTTCGTGATTTCGTGTTCACAAATCCGACGACGCTGTGGACC
This sequence comes from uncultured Enterobacteriaceae bacterium, assembly GCA_964441775.1. Lineage (GTDB taxonomy): Bacteria > Desulfobacterota > Binatia > Bin18 > Bin18 > SYOC01. The sequence continues at coordinate 772 of CAYTVL010000117.1, read as the reverse complement.
GGCATGAATCCGGATTTTTTCAAAGGGACGATTGTAGAGCAGCAGGTGAAGCAGTTACTAACGAATGGTGCGCACTAAGGTTGATGAGGGCATAAGACGGACAAAAAGGGCGACAGTGGGGGTGGTGTGGTGGTGGAGGCGGTGTCGCCCTCTTTGTCTGTATTTATAGTAACGGCGCAGAGGGGAAAATCTTTAACTCATCAAATCGGGAAATTGGGGAAGCTGAAAACCCCGCAACCCTCCTTAAAGCTCCCGACTTTGTCCCGAAAATTATTTTAAGATCTTGGCAAAAACGACCCATGCGACCATATCTCTTGCCTCTTGTGGGCTTCCTCGTGCTTCAGGCGACGCGAGTGCAGGCTGTGGATTTCTCAACATCCTCGTTGAGGCCGGCCCAGCTCGACCCAACCGGCGCCATCACCGCGTCGTTTCCCGCGGGTGACGGAAGAACGACTTATTATTTTGTCGCGGATTTGCAAAAAGGCGAGTTGCTGACCCAACTTTCCTTCAAAGGTCATACCGGTCGCGAGAAGCATGTCGAGTTCACGCTGCTTGACGAGGATGCGCATCTCGCCAGTAGTTTCTGGATTCAAGGCGTGGAAACGAAAAGAGACGCAGTCCGCAGTTTTCCTATTGAGGTTGCCGGACAGCGAATGTTGCGCGTGACGGTTTTTGGTCCAGAGACGGACGAATTCCGCGTCGAAGTAGGAGGCGGGGCTTTTCCGACAGTTCCTGCCCCGCCTGCAGTGAAAGAAGAGCCTCCTTCAGCTCC
>CAYTVL010000116.1:0-10045 GCA_964441775.1 uncultured Enterobacteriaceae bacterium | reverse complement strand
TCGAAGCGGCGGTAAAATGCGCGACGCTCAATCGGATGACGCACTTAGGCATGCCTGAGACGGTGCGCGAGGGATGAACGGAGGCCGCATAAGGGCAGACTGCTTGTGACGTTACGAATTGCGCAACAAAGCCCTACAATCTCACTAAGAGTGCAGCATTACCGGAATAGCACCACAGCCTCACCTGCTACGTCAGTTGCTACAGTGTTCTTTCCTCTTTTGTAGCACTTCCTCCGAGAACGTAGCCTTTCCTCTTATACGACGACCTAGACTAGGTTCACCAGTTCCGAGCTCTGTCTCTACCGATCAGGAAAAGGTAGTAGTCTCCAAGTAATGCTCGCGATCAAACGCTCCATGGTCACACAGGGAATAAGCCTGGGTCCTATACGGTGCACTGCAGACAAAGCATTACCTGGATGGCCCCACCTAGAAAGGAGAACAGCAGTCATGGCATACGGACCGGGCGCGAAGCCGGGGCCACCCCGACTACCGCGAGAGCCAACTTTGCCGCAGACCCTGTCAACTTTACCAATATAAATATTCGCTAGATTCGTTGAATTTGGCGGACGGTGCAGTGCGTTTATCAATCTTTATGGAGGACACTATCATGGCAGAATCACAAGCAGAGAGCAAGAAACAGCGGCTCTCCCGGATCATCGCGGCCCTGCAAGCAGGGGGAGAGCGGCTGACGGATGAAGAGTTGCAAGAAATGCAGTTGAAGACCGATGCCTTGCTCGCCGCACGAGCAGGAGACCATGATCATGATCACTCAAAACCAGAATGATTTGGTTGTGGGAGCACGTAGGGCCTTCATTCCCATCCCGCGATGAGTTCACACTGCCCTGCCAGGAGCTGTCGGCCATCAGGTACAACTTCCTCGCGTCATTGCCATTCGGCCCTCACCGTTGCCGAGCGGGAGCCTGGAAGAGTGCCCCGAGGGCGTAGCTAAAAGCCGATTGGGTATGGAGAAGGGGGAGCAGCTAGGGCTCTGGGACTCTGCAGGGATCTTGTGGCGCAGTGGGACCGTAGCGAAAAGATACATGATGGGGGAGTCGGCTCCAGTCAGAACACGGTGTGAGGTGGCTACGGATCGGCGGCGACCAGCGGCGGCAAGGTCGAGAGGCCCGTCGCCCGCCGACTCGTAGGTCAGGTGCGTTGAGATCCATGGGGCAGGAGTTCGTTCCTCTGGAAGTGGGCGGCAGTTCTCGGAAGGGCTGCGCTAGGAGAGGGCGGTGCCGATCCAAGACTAAGCCGTACGGGTAGGGCTAAATAGACTGTGGCGCACTGCAGGACCAACCGCCGCCGCGCCGGTACCCACAGGAAAGGTGTTAATACAGGCATTGAGCGAAACGCACTGATGTTGCGTAGGCTGTTGATGCCCAAGGAAATCAGCGGAGACAATCGCACAGGGAGTCACCTATGTACGACATCGATTCTTTGCCCATGTTCGAAGCAATGCTTACCCAGCATCGAGCATTTGGCGACAGCAAGTACATCCATGAGCAATTCCAAGTCTGTTACCAACGCCGCCTCAAAAAAATTGCGGCGTACGTACCGATCGCGAGCCACTTATTGGAGGCTGTGTGCCAAGTTCCCCCCGACACGCGATATCGCGTCCTTGGCGATCCCGTTGTGCGCCGTGCTATCCAAGACGCGCTCCAGCAACTTGATATGGGGGCGCACTACGGCCTGCCCGTCGAAGAATGCGAGGCTGTGTTCCAAGCAACCTTGCATCATCTTGAGAGTGGGAAACAGAGCGGGCCTCTGGAATGCGGGGTTGCACAGGTGCATCGTTTAGGACCCGAACCTTATCACGGCTGGGTCTGGAGTGAACAACATTCCGATGATGTCTTTGGTCGCTGCTTTCGCGCCTTCGTGCAGGAAAATTATCATGGGTACTTATGTACCCCGAGCGAGGATGAACTCACGGTGTTAACCAAAGGAACGCAACTGCTTGGCGATCTCTTACCCGTCTTGTCTGCCAGCGCCCTGTCCCATACTCATGTGATCGCCGTGTTTCCCGCCGCAGGCTGGAAGCGGATGGGCTCGAGCTCCCAATTTAGAATAGGCGGCGTAATTTTCCTCAACCGTGAGGCGCTGGATAACCCGTGGTGGGTGGCAGAGCACTTACTCCACGAATCATTGCATCAAAAATTGTATGATTTTCGTCATGGGCATTCCCTGCTCGCACAAGACTCCTTCAGTCCCCCCTCCTTACCCCGCGAGACGAGAAAAGTGTGTTCACTCTGGAATATCCCGGACGTCAATAGCTCAACTTACTGGGATACCCACCGGGTCGTCGCAGCGTTCCACGTCTACGTGCATCTCGCGTTGTTGGGTATATTAGCTGAGCAGCGGGCAGCAGAGCTCGAGAGCGCCTACGGCTTACACGGTTCGCTTGCAATGACTGATAGCCGTAGCGCACTCGATCGCGCCCAATATTTGGGAGAAAAACTCAAGGAAGTATGCTGGCAGGAATTGGGGCTGGCTGGCCAACGTTTCATAGAATGGTTGCTGTTAGTCCTAGAGGGGGTCGATCCTTGTCCGCCCCCACCAGGGTCTTCCGTCCATTTGCTCCTCGATCGATACCAGAAAGAAGCGAAGAGGATCAAGACTGTACTACGCCACGAACATATTGAGAATGTTAAAGAAGCATCACTAGGATTGGCAGAGCTTCCACAACAGTTAAGGGAGTTGGTCGACGATGAAGTCAAGAGCGCTCGCTGTGTGTTGTCCATGCTAAATGAAGATGACAAGCTGATTCGCTTCAATGCCGCTGTCGCCCAATACTCGGAGGAGAACATCGGGCCTAAGTTTCTTGAGATGCGCAGCCTTATTGTTCAGAGTCTGCTGCAGGTGCCGCAGGAGCGTTATATGCTCAAGCCTTCCTCGTTTGTGTCAGTGAGCCCAAGCGATATTGTGCGACAGATGGTAGAGAATTCGAGCCAACGTTTGACTCCACTTCTTCCCAAATCCTAACCGCTGAGGTTGGGGGCTGTCTTCTCTCCGGGTAGTCCGGACGGACGCAGCATCAGCTTGTACTCGTAGCTGCGCCTCTCGTCCTACATCAGCAGATAACCCAGGGTGCCCACGTTCCCTGTTTGCCTGCGGCTCAGGAACGGAGGTTCAGGAGAGACCGACTCAGCCCCGCAGGAGGAATGGTTGTAGGGCGGCGTCCCTTGGGCGTGAGTATCGAGCAGTATTCCTTTTCAGAGGGCCGTTTGTGTCTGTAGCTAGACGGAGGACGGATAGCATATGCGTGTGTTAGCAACGATTTCTGATATGAAGCGACTTGCGATCGTGCTAGATCTCGAATCCGGTGAAACGAAAACAATTCCGGTCCATCCTGAGTTCATCGACCCCACCGTAGTAGGGCGGGTTCCTTGCCGGCCATTCGGGATCACGTGGAGCCCGGAAGAATTATTCATCGCCAATAATAAACAATTGCTAGTGTTTGACAAGCAGCTTAATTTTTTACGGACCGCCGCAACACGGCTGCAGGTGAACATCCACCAGTTGGCTTATAGGGCAGGGCGCGTATGGGCGGTAAGCCCCTGGACGAGTTCGCTCATTGGCGTCTCTCTGGATACGGGCGTCGACACCGTTGAATTTGATCTTGTCAGCCACAGCATTCGTCCGTATATCGAACGGGAAGCGTGCGAGGCCGATGATCAATTTCATTTCAACTCCTTGCTGTGGGCCGATGGGTATCTATTTGTGGCTGCCCATACGTTCGGAGATAGAAGCTTTATCAATGCATATGACGAGATGACCTTGCGGCTGAACAACACGCAGAGCAATGCTGGAGCGGCTATTCATGGTCTGGCTCGTTATAGGCGCGAACTGTTTTGGCTGAGTACGGAAACGAGCGAGATTCGATCGGACTTAGGATACCGTCAGCTGTTAACAAAGGTGGGATATGCTCGCGGCTTGGCCCTGACTAGTCGGTATATCATTGTGGCGACATCGGAATATTTATCCCGAGGGCAGCGGCATGCTGGGGATTCCTGGGTACAAGTCCTTGATCGCGAGCAAGGCATCGTACTCACGGAAGTCCATCTCCGTGATACCGGGAGTATCAATGATCTACGCCTATTAGACGAGTATGATTACGCTCACTGCATCGATCCCTTCTGGGGGAGCCGGTGCAATTTATCCATTGCACCCACTGAGCCCCCACCGTAGGTGGTGCGATCCAGGTAATGCTCTCGGTGCTAACCGGGGTGCTTGCAAGCCCGTTTTGCGCGGGGTTCTGGAGGTCGTGAGATGGCCGCAAAAAACCGTAATGAAATCAACCCAACAACTTAACCGACTGGCCGTTCTCAGACATTCGCACCTCGTACGTGTCTGAAGAAACTTTCTCCGACAACAAAGGCGTAAAGAACCTCCACGCCGGGACGGGTTGGCAGGGAGGAAACTCGACCGACAGGGCCGGTCGTGGCGTGCTCTCGTCCCCCTGCTTGACGCGACGACGTCTGCCTGCGCCCCCAGCGGTTAGTCGGCTCCCTCCACCCCGATCACGATGAGCACCGTATAGTCTTGCTTCGTGCAGCCCTCGACGGGCGGCATCCCTGCCCCGGGCGCAACGGGAAACGCCGCCCTCTGGACCTGAGCCGGCGAACACGCTCCTTTGCCTGCTCCCGGTCGGTAGCGCGCGGCGCGGCAGGCCAAGTGCGTGACGTCGTGGAGCGTCGCGCCGTTCGCGAGCTCCCAGCGGCTTTCCCCCTTCTGGTCGGCAGGGTAAATGGTCAGCACCGTCGTCACCTCGCGGGCACCCGTGACCAGATATTTGCGGGGAGGGATCGGAAAGACGGGCGGCTCCATGATCAACCCGTGTTCCTCCACCCACCAGTCGGTCTCGTCAAATCGCCACCGCGCTGGGGCGACTCCCCCCGCCTCCTGCAACCGCTCATAGCTGTTCAGCGCCACTCCTCGTGGCCCCGGGTCCTCAGGCCACAGCCCCCACGCTTGGGCACCGCTTCCGGCAGTCGCCCTCGGATCACCCAAGGCTGCGATGAACTGGACCGGAATACGCTGGAACTTAATGGGCCCTCCGGTTTCAGCATGCACCTCCTGCCCCTCGCCGACCATCATCCCCAGCCCCGCCATCGTAAGGCATACCGCGCCTATCACAGCCCGCGTTTTCCGCGCGAGCTTCAGTCCGGTCTTGCGCCGTAAAGGGTGGTGCGCACTGATCCTCCTGTGTTCTGTCCTCATCGTTCCCTTGTCCTTTCTCGACGGGCGCGCACTCGCTCTCTCATCGCTGGGTCCTTACTGCCTGGCACGGTGCGGGTACGCTCACCGCTGGCCCGCCGAGGCACCATAACTCCCTCCTCCCTGGCTCGGTAGTGTGCCATTTTAGTTGCTGGGCCCCGTGAATGCGTTGGAATTCACGCAGTACAGTGAAGGTGAACAACTAAATTGATACACCACCGCTTTGTCGAATTGATGCCGGAAGCCTTAATCCCGCTTTGTGCTTATTTCCAAACGCGTAAAGGGCGGAGTGAAGGCGTGGCATTTATTGATTCGACGCTGCTCTCTGTCTGTCATCCGAAGCGGTCAGGCCGACACACGGTGTTTGCGGGTTTAGCGCACTGGGGGCGCAATTCGCTGGGCTGGCGCTACGGGTTCAAGCTCCATCTGTTGATCAATGATGTCGGGGAGTTGCTCGCCTGCCGCCTCACGGTGGCCAATGTCGATGATCGTGTGCCCGTCCCGGCGCTTGTGGCAAAAATGCAGGGCAAAGTCTTTGGCGATCGCGGCTATATTTCCCAAGCGCTCTTTGACTCCCTTTTCGCTCAGGGCGTCCAGCTCATTCCCAAGTTGCGCAAGGATAAGAAGAACAAGCTGCTGCCAATAATGGACAAATTGTTACTGCGTAAACGCTCGTTGATAGAAACCGTCAACGACCAGCTCAAGAACATCTCGCAAATCGAGCACTCCCGCCACCGCTGTGTCGCCAATTTTCTTGTCAATCTTGTAGCAGGCTTGATTGCCTATGCTTATCAGCCCAAGAAACTGTCGCTCCATATCCGTATGCCTCAGGACGCCTCGGGGTCACTCGTTGTCCTCTAGTTATGTCGAACTCAGGTTTACCAGGTCAGCGCAATCGAGAACATGCTACACGCGCTCAAGGCAATCCTTTACGTGCTAGGTTACAATGACGACATCATCAACGGTGACCCCAACAACGCGATAGAGCTCTGTCAGCACGCCGTGTACGTCGTGGAAGAAGTCCAACGACGGCTGGAGATGTTCGAGGCGGCTGCCCTTATGTGGCAAGAACGTGCCGAGGGCTGGAAGGCCCGAGCAGAGACCAAGACAAGCAACGGGGCTGCGTAAAACCAGACCGTAGACAAGAAGGAAGCGTAACGTCAACAACGCCGGGGCGGTGCCGGAACCGATCGTGTAAGAGAGTCTACAGCAGTGGCAAAAAAGAGCCAGCGATGCCAAGAGCGAAATCCGCAGGAACACAAGGGAGTTTTTCGTCTGAGCTTCTCCCAACGATCTTTTTTCTGGATTCTCGCCCTGGCGGGACTGAGCTCCGCGCTAGGCGTAGTGGGTCTTCTGGTCGTGGGAATGAGAATAGGAGACGTGAAAAGCCTTTTGCATGAGCAATTACTCGTGCCGCCTAGTCTCTCCGAGGTTCATACTCAATGTCTTGAACCGGCATGCGGCTGTATCTATGTTCTCGGAGGGTCAGAAGAGAGCCTTCGAGAACGGTTTAAGATTGCCGCCCGGCTCTATCATGAAAAAGTAGCCGTGAAAGTGATGACTCTCAGCCGACAGGGCATCACTGCTTACGACCCTGTGCGCGGGAGAAATTTAACCAATGACGAATGGTCGAGGGAGGAATTGAGACGCCTTGGTGTACAGAGCGGCGATATCGAGTTCATAGCGGTGAGCGAAGGGTTCTTTGGCACCTTGACCGAAGCAAGGGAGGTCGCGCGACTTACCCTTGAGAGAGGGTATCGGCAGCTCATATTAGTCACGTCCGAACATCAGAGTTTGTGAAGTTCCTTGGGGCTCCAGACTGGAGAGTGAAGAATGAGAGGATTCACTGTAAGTGCGTATTCTCACGTCCTTAGGCGGCTTTCTTGAGTTGGTTCCCTAACACTTCCATAGCTGCGAGCACGGCACGGACCTTCTCGTGCTCTGTCGCTTGCGTTGGTCGATACCGGGGCACCCAGGCCCGCAGCTTCACCGTCCCCCGGCGTAACGCGTGGAGAGCCTCGAAGCTCTCCAAGAACTTCTGTCCCGTGTCAATAGTTCTGAGCCCTCGTGCCCCTCGGAGTCGATCGCGGGTAGGAATGTGACTACGCTCAATAGGTTGAGTGGTGTAGCCCCGGCGGCGATGCAACCCCGTGCGTATATGGCGAGCGAGCGGGATGACCTTGGCCAACGCCTTCACATACGGCTGGTGGTGATCAGTAATGACCGCGTCAGGCGTTACCTCTGTACGGGCTAAGGCCTGCCGAAAAAACGCTTCCGCGCTCGCCCGATCGCGTTTGTCACGCAGGAGCACATCAATGATCTGCCCATGCTGGTCTACCGCACGATAGAGGTAGAGTTTCTGCTTGCCGCGAAAGCAGAACACCTCATCGACGGTCCATTGCCGCCCGACCCGCCGTCGGTGTTTCCGTATCACAGCGGCCAGCTGTGGGCCAAAGGTGTGCACCCAGTTGAGCACCGTGCGGGCAGAGACGTCAATGTTCCGCTCAGCTAGTAGCCGCACGACCTGGGCGGCCGAGAGGGGGAGGCTGCAGTACCACCGCACCGCCATCAAGATCACGTCTGGGGGCCAGCGATACCCAGAAAACGCAGAGGCAGAGTGGGCGGTAAAATCCCGGTGGCAGGGGCGGCAGTGGTACCGTTGGCGACCGGCGGCATCGTAGCCATCGCGTTTGGTAGCTGGGTGCTGACAAGACGGGCAAGTACTCATAGGTGCCAAGTGTACTCAGCACCCGCAGATTTCACAAACTCGGAAAACAGCCACTGCACGCCGACGTCCGTATTGACTTGCTTGACTGCAGCGGCGGCATCGCGATTGAATTCGAGTTGCTCGGCAAAATTTCGTTCGATCATGAAGCGCGGCATATCCCACTCCCTTTTTCTGTCAGGTGATGCTTGTGGAATGTAGCATGGGCGGCAGTAAATGTCTGTCATGCTAGAGCAGGAAAAATCATGCTCAGAGAAAGAAGATGTCATGATGGCCGACGCACCCCATCCTCTTGCCGCCTAGGTGCGGCTTGGAAGATGCCAAAGCCAGCATGAGGATGAGAGTCCGAAATTTCCTAAGACACTGTTGGCTTACGTCTAAAATATTGAAAAATATGAAGTTTTTGCTACAGTTGGGCTTTTTCAGCCCGTGCTGAGAGGGGGGGACCCCGCCCAGTTATTTTAACTTTGTTGACTCAACCCAAGAGCGCCCGTGAGATATACACCCAGACGAGCAGGAGAAGAAGAATGGACCGGGGGTTGAGGGCACAGAGCTCACTCAAACTCGGAGGCAGAACACAAAGAAAACTACATAATCTCTACAATTTAGCCATCTTACACGTAGGCCAACAGTGTCTCCTAATTAATCGAACACTCGCAAAACTCAATAAAAACAGGCGCTTGCACGTCCGGGAAATCAGGACGAAAATAAAGTGATGAAAATCGGCTATGCACGGGTCTCCACCGGAGACCAAAACCCTACCTTACAACTGGCCGCGCTCAAGAAGGAAGGCTGTAAAAAAATCTTCACGGACAAGGCCAGCGGTGTACTCCGTAAGCGGCCCGAGTTGGAGAAGTGCTTAAAACGGCTCAACGCTGGTGACGTACTCATCGTGTGGAAACTGGACCGGTTGGGGCGCTCACTGCGGGACTTGATTACCCTGCTCGATGATCTCAAAGGGCAGAGGGTGCGCTTTAAATCGCTGACGGAATCGATCGACACGCACACCCCAACCGGGCGCGCCATGTGGCAAATGATCGGCGTGTTAGCGGAACTGGAACGTTCCCTGATTAGCGAACGGACACGAGCAGGGCGGGAAGCTGCGGTAAAGCGCGGGGTCAAAATGGGCCGCAAGCCAAAACTCTCTCCCCAACAACTTGCGCATGCGCGAACACTCATCGACAAGGGGGAAAGTCCCACGCAGGTGGCGAAATTGTTGAAGGTCGCTCGTTCGACGCTCTATGTCTCTTTGAGAGCGGCAGCCTAAAGCGGGGTTATTCCAGCGCAAAGCTTTGCGGCCACTTCCTGGCCGTATGGAGGACGGCCAGAATCCGCACTTCCTGTCCCTTGAGATAGTACGCGACGATATAAGGGAGACCGGTAATGACGAGTTCACGGGTGCCCCGGACACGTCCAGGGCGGCCAATCTGGGGATGCTCTGCGAGTAAGCCCACCTGTTGCTGGATCGCCTCATGAACACTGAGGGCTGCGGCGGGATTGCGGTCCAGGAGATAATCCACAATCTGGTCAAGGTCAGCGAAGGCCTGCGTGAGCCATCTGACCGTCATGAGTTGCGCCGCGCCCGGAGCTTGGTGTCAAGGCGGCCCATGGCGTCCTCATGAGACAAGAAATCCCCGCCATTTTCCGCCTCCTGCAACCGTTGGCGGATCAGGTCAGTTTGCCAGTCGTAGAGGTCCAGATAGTGCTCCACTGCTTGATTGATCAGCCAGTTGCGGGAGCGATCCAGACTGGCGGCGATTTTGCCCAATTTCTTCTGTGTCGCGGGAGGCAGGCGAACCGTGACGTTTTCGGTGGTCTGAGCCATAACCGTTTTCCTTACTGATTACTTTGCAATTAAATGCAATCATACTACAAAAGCGCCAGATTGCAAAGAGAAAAATTTTCTTCTGTGTCCGTTAATATGGAAACAGATCATGAGAAGAACGGTTGCAAAAAGAAGTCATGGCGGAAAGAGAAAGACGCTTTTTCCTAGGGATTTCACAACTGGTCGGGGAACTAGCGAGCAGAAGCTGCAACAGAATTACTCATAGTGTGTATCGGGTCATAGTCAGGGCGCGACAACAATTCACGGACAGTTAATAAGGG
>CAYTVL010000115.1:0-10080 GCA_964441775.1 uncultured Enterobacteriaceae bacterium | reverse complement strand
CGTACAACGTGGCGCCGTCGCGCATTTTCGCCGGCACATTTTTCTCGACTTTGATACGGTACTCTGGACGACTTCCATGCGGCATAATACATCCCTCCTTATCTCAGTCCTGAGTAAGTACTGTCTGAGCCTCGGGACTCAGGCGCTAGGACTAAAGTTTATAGAGTTCTTGACCGTGAAAGGCAAAGGGGAAGAGGAGGAAGGCAGAGAGGTATGAACTATTGGCTAGTAAAATCTGAGCCGTGCAAATATGCCTGGGAGCAGTTCCTCAAAGACGGGCGGACATTTTGGGACGGTGTAAGAAATTATCAGGCGCGCAATAATCTCTTGTCCATGAAAACAGGAGATCACGTGCTGTTCTACCATAGCAACGAAGGACTCGCGGTGGTTGGGGTCGCACGTGTTGTGAAAGAGGCTTATCAAGACCCAACCACGGCAGATGATCGTTGGGTGGCGGTCGATATCGAGCCGATGCGAACGCTGGCGCAGCCGGTGACGCTTGAGGCCATCAAGCAAGAAAAGCGTTTACAAAACATCGCGCTCGTCCGCCAAGGGCGCTTATCAGTCATGCCGCTGACGAGGGAAGAGTACGAGGTGATTGTGGCGAAGGGAGGAGCGAAGAGATAGGAAAATTTGAGATTGCAAAGAGAAGAGACGCCATTTATGATTCCGAAAATGTTAACCCAAACCGTACTGACTACACCTTCACAGACTACATCAAAGAATGGAGCGTCAAGCTATGAGCCCCTGAGTAGCATATGGGAAGGAAGCGATGGGGATTTGCTCGAAGCGATGTTTCAGTTTTATGCGACGATTCCTCCAGAACCAATTCTGGACGCCACGTACAACACGGGACGATTTTGGAAAGGCTCAAAACGACAAGTCGTATCGATGGATATTGATCCTCGGTACGAACCGATGATTGTTGGCGACAATCGGAAGATGGTTGGCGTACCGTCCGCATGGTTTGGGACTGTCGTTTATGATCCTCCGCACGTTGGGCCACAAGGCCGGGATAAGAGCAAGAAGCGATTTGATGTGGATTTTGGAGCCACAGTAGAGTGTGGCAAAGAGCATAACTGGAATCTGAGCTACCTCTATCCACCTTTTTTGAAACAGGCGAAAAGGGTCCTGAAACCTAACGGCTTGCTATTCGCAAAAATCACAGACATGGTGAATAATCATAAATCGAAATGGCCTCATTGCGATTTCATGCGCATGGCAGAAGAAGCGGGATTTACGGTTTGTGATTTGATTATCAAAATTCGTAATGGCCCGATGGTTTCAAACAAATGGAAAGAAGCTCATCATGCGCGAAAGCGCCACTGTTTTTGGATCGTTTGTCGAAATGGGGATGCCTGTGAGCGAGAGGTCAAGACGCTTTCAGTGGAAAAAGCTCGTTCCATCGGCTAATCCTATCCGTTCCTGGACGACCAATTCCGGGCGTCTTGCTGCCAAAGCCACTCGTATTCCATTCTGGTTGATAATGAGTCATTAAAGCAAACTCAGCGGCAAATACCCACCACTCGCTGGCAAACGTCAGATAGCGGCAATGGACTTCATGTAAAGCAATGTTTTGTCGGCTGTCAATCTTATCGACATGTTCGTTGAGCCGACCTCGTAAAGTCCGCTTGCTCTTTGTCGTTCCTTTAGACGCCTTGCCGATGTAAACCAACTTGTCTTTAAAATAAAGAGCATAAATCCCACTGAGTGCGGGGCCAACACCTTTAGTCAACGGTAGAAGTGGACTAGCTTCTAACTTCTCAACAACCTGGGTGCGGATGCCTCGATCTAAGTCGAAGTCGAAATAATGTGGATCGTCAACAGTCTCCAGCATAGCGAAAAGGATGCTATCATTGAGCAGAACTTGTCGGCAACATATTATCTTTCACTACCCCGTCTCCCGTTGCCTTGACCCGCGCCGAAGCCTTCGTTAGGTTCCCTTGCAGGAGGATTGCCTATGCGTTCATACCTTGCCGCGGCTGTCCAGATGACCGCTTCGCCGTCAAAAGAAGAAAACCTAGCCAAAGCCGAATCCTTCGTGCGCCTTGCCGCAGAGCGAGGCGCAGCCGTGATTGTCCTTCCCGAAGTCTTCGCCTGGCGCGGGCCACGCGCTGAAGAGCCCGCGCAGATCGAAGCAATTCCCGGCCCGACCTCAGAGCGTCTACGTGACCTTGCACGTCGTCACAGTATCTATCTGCTGGCGGGTTCCTTTCTGGAAAAGAGTGACGAGAGTCGCGCGTATAATACCAGTCTCTTGTTCGGTCCTGACGGCGACATGCTTGCGCATTATCGGAAGATTCATCTTTTCGATGTAGACATTCCTGGTCAGGTGCGAGTGAAGGAATCAGACACCAAAAAACCCGGACAAGAGGTGGTCGCCAGCGACACCCCGCTCGGAACATTCGGCCTCTCGGTTTGTTATGATCTGCGATTTCCCGAATTGTATCGCCAACTGGCGCAGCGGGGCGCGGAAGTGATCTTTGTGCCGTCGGCGTTCACGTTCCCAACTGGAGCCGCGCATTGGGAGCCGCTCCTGCGCGCACGCGCGATTGAGAATCAGGCGTATATCATCGCTCCCAATCAGATTGGCAAAAACGCACACGGGTTCGCTGACTATGGCAATTCAATGATTATTGATCCGTGGGGCAAAGTCGTCGCCCGAGCCGCTGACAAAGAATGTCTGATTACCGCGGAGATCGACCGCGACTATCTCGAAAAAGTGCGGAAGGAGTTGCCGTGCCTCGCGCATCGACGGCTTTAGCGATTGCTCCCGTCAAAGCGTTTTTTCGGGTGGTGACTTCGGCGGAAGCACGCGCCCAACTCGCGGCGCTCGCCCCCAAGACCAAGACGGAAACTCTCCCAGCGAGCGAAGCCTGTGGCCGTGTCCTGTCCAAAGCGTTGATCGCGCCAGTAGACCTTCCGCATTTCAACCGCACCAATATGGACGGGTACGCCGTGCGCGCCGCTGACACCTTCGGGGCCTCCGCCAGTCTGCCCATGTATCTCAAACTGGTTGGCGCCATAGAGATGGGCAAAGAAGCAAAGCGCTCATTGAAAAAAGGGGAAACCATGCGCATCGCCACTGGCGGGATGTTGCCGACCGGCGCCGACTCGATGGTCATGGTTGAATACACCGAAGAGATGGGCGATGGCACGGTGGAGATTCAGCGCAGCGTTTCGCCCTGGGAAAATATCCTGCGCATTGGCGAAGATGTCAAAAAAGGCGCGCCGATCTTTCCGGCGGGGCGCCGACTGCGTGCGCAGGATCTTGGCGCCCTCACGGGAGTCGGCATCACCAAGGTTCCGGTCTACGGCTGTCCTGTGGTCGCACTCATCTCCACTGGTGACGAAATCGTCTCGCCCGAGCAAACACCGAAACCCGGGCAAGTCCGCAATGTCAACCAGTATTCTTTGCGCGCCATGATCGCCGAAGCCGGCGGCGAAGCCTTTGATCTCGGTGTTGTCAAAGATGACCGAGCGGCGTTCGAAAAGGCGATGGCCACGGCGCTCAAGCAAGCAGATGTGGTCATGATCTCTGGTGGCAGCTCGGTAGGAACAAAAGATATGACTGTCGAGGTGATTTGTTCGTTTCCTCGTTCAGAAGTATTTTTTCACGGCATCTCGATCGCTCCGGGGAAGCCCACCATCTTTGCTACAGCAGCAGGCAAACCAGTAATGGGACTGCCGGGCCATCCGGTGTCAGCGTTGGTGGTCTTCGCTCTTTTCGGCGCTCCGTTGATTCGCATGATGAGTGGAGAAACGGCAGCAACCGCGTTCGCCCCGGTGCGCACCACCAGAGCCCGCTTGGCGCAAAATGTCGCCTCAGCTCCGGGACGGGAAGATTATGTCCGCGTCATCTTGGAGAATCGCGACGGAGCCCACATCGCCACGCCGCTGCCCGGCAAATCCGGCGCGGTCTTTAGCCTCGTCAAAGCCGATGGCATGTTCTGTATTCTCCACAACGAAGAAGGCAAAGAAACCGGAGAAGAAGTGGAAGTGATACTTTTCTAAAGCGTCAGTTTGGTCAAGGCTTCCCTTGCTCTTCCCTTTTGACTTTTGCCCTTTGCCTTTTGACTTTTGCTTTTCATCACTATGCACGACCACACAGCGAAATCCGACCAGCCAGAGCGCAAGCGCTATCTCAAAAAGAAATCGCTCTCAGACGCGTTATCCGTGTTTCTTGGAGCAGCGACGCTGCCGCACAGAGTTGAGACCATTGTCGTGGAGACCTCGCTCCATCGCACCACCGCCGCGCCTGTTTTTGCTGCACTCTCAGCGCCGCATTATCACGGCTCGGCAATGGATGGGATCGCCGTACGCGCAGAAGATACGTTTGGAGCCAGCGAGTTTGCAGCGGTCACGTTGACTGTGGCCGATCGCAACGGCAAGGCGCAACAAAACAACGGAAAAGCCATTTTCCAATATGTTGACACGGGCAACCCGTTACCGATCTGGGCGAACGCCGTCGTCATGATCGAGCGGGTATTTAAGAAAAATGAGCATGAGGTCGAAATCCGCGACGCCGCCACGCCGTGGCAACACGTGCGCCTGGTCGGAGAAGATATTGTGGCCACGGAACCGCTCTTGCCGCGCGGTCACAAGCTCCGCCCCTATGACATCGGCGCTCTCCTCGCCGCGGGGCACGTACAAATTCCTGTGGTCGCCAAGCCGACGGTTGGCATCATCCCGACCGGATCCGAATTGATTGAACCTGGCGAGCCCCCGCAGCCCGGGCGCATCATCGAATTCAACTCACGAGTTGCCGCTGCATTTGTTGAGGAATGGGGCGGGTCAGCCCGGCGACTGCCGCGCGTCGTTGATAATTTACCCAAGATCATCGCTGCGCTTAACAAGGCGGTGCAGACGCAGGACATTATCGTCATTATCGCCGGCTCTTCCGCCGGAGAACACGACTTCACCGTGCGCGCGCTCGAATCCCTAGGTGACGTGTTGGTCCACGGCATCGACGTGATGCCCGGCAAGCCAGCCATTCTTGCAATGATTGATGGCAAGCCGGTGATTGGCCTGCCCGGCTATCCGGTCTCGGCAGTCGTTATTTGTCAACAAATTTTGCGGCCGCTCATTGCTCACTTTCTGGGCCGCCCAGCCGAAGAGCCGCAAAAAATTCGCGCCGTGCTGCCACGCAAAGTACCATCTCGCTTAGGTTTGGAAGAGTTCGTGCGGGTGAGTTTAGGTCGGGTCAGAGATCGGGTCATTGTAAACCCCCTGAATCGCGGCGCGGGAGTGATCACGACGATGGTGAAGGCGGACGGCGTCTTGCGCATTCCCCCGCCGGATGAGGGATTGAATGCAGGGCAAGAAGTTGAAGTCGAATTGCTGCGCCCCGTCGAAGAGATCACCAACACGATCCTGTTTACCGGCAGCAACGATTTGACCGTAGGCGTGCTCGATGACCAGTTGCGCGCGCAGTATCCAGAGCTGCGCATTTCCGCCAGCAATGTGGGCTCGCTCGGCGGGCTCGTCGCGCTAAAACGTCAAGAGGCGCATATTATCGGCACACATCTGCTCGATCCCGCAACTGGTCAGTACAACCTCCCCGACTTGAAAAAGCAAAAACTCCTTGCGCATGTCGTGGTCATGAATTTGGTGATTCGTGAGCAAGGGCTGATCGTACCCAAAAGCAACCCTAAGAAGATCAAAGGCATCAAAGATCTCGCCCGCAAAGAGGTGACGTTTATTAATCGTCAGCCCGGCGCCGGGACGCGGCTCTTGCTTGATTACAAACTAGCGAAACTCAAGATTGTGCCCGAGTGCATCCGCGGCTACGAACGCGAAGAAGTCACGCACATGGCCGTCGCCGTCGCTGTCGCCAGCGGACTGGCGGATACAGGCCTCGGCGTTAAATCGGCGGCCAAAGCCCTAGGGCTTGATTTCGTCCCCATTGAACGTGAAGACTACGACCTCGTTTTCCTGAAAGACTTCTTCCACAGCACGATGGGACAAAAGCTAGTTACGGTCATTCGCTCCGATCCCTTCAAACAGGCAGTGGAACGACTTGACGGCTATGATACGAAGAAAACGGGTATGATAAAGAAGACATAACCGGACTAGGCTCTCAAATCTGAGAAGAACAGAAGGATTGGGAACGAGGGGAGACTGCATGCTCACTCGCCTAAAAGTTTCAGGTTTCAAAAATCTTGTTGATGTTGACGTTCGCTTTGGTCCGTTCACATGCGTGGCTGGACCCAATGGAGTGGGCAAGTCCAATCTCTTTGATGCGATTCGCTTCCTGAGTGCCTTGGCTGACCGGCCACTCATCGATGCGGCATTGTCGGTTCGCGACGAAGAAGGGCGCACGGCTGATGTACGGAGCCTCTTTCATCGGGTTGGGGACGCCTATGCGGAGGAAATGTCTTTTACAGCAGAAATGATTGTGCCCCGAGAAGCCCTAGATGACTTAGGACAAAAGGCGGAAGCAAGCATCACTTTTCTTCGGTACTCCCTAACCTTGAGGTACCGAAAAGATGACAGTCGGCTTTCGTTCGGCGGGCTTGAGATCATCAAAGAAGAATTGGTACATATCAATTTAGGAGACGCCAGCAAAATTCTCTTGTTTCCTCACAATGTCAAGAAGTGGCGCAAGTCCGCCGTGCATGGACGACGAAGCAGCGATTTTATTTCTACAGACGGGGCAGGAGAGAACCGTGTCATCAAGCTCCACCAGGATGGAGGTGGCGGACGTCCACTTTCTCGACCGGCAGCGAATCTTCCACGTACTGTGCTTTCCGCAGCGAATGCAGCAGAAAGCCCAACAGTACTGGTAGCCCGCAGAGAAATGCAGTCCTGGCGCTTATTGCAGCTTGAGCCGTCAGCGTTGCGCAAACCGGACGAATTCAGTGCTCCAGCGCATTTAGGGGTAGACGGCTCTCATCTTCCTGCCACATTATATCGCTTGGCTCGCTCCCAAGAATCTACGAAACCCAATGGGGCTGTGCACGACGAAACCGCAAGGAGGATATACGGCCAAGTCGCTAATCGTCTCGCGGAATTGATCGACGAGGTGCGCGAACTCTGGGTCGAACGCGATGAACGACGTGAACTACTTACTCTCCACGTGCGAGATCGGGACCTCACATCGCACCCTGCGCGCGCGCTTTCCGACGGAACCTTGCGCTTTCTTGCCCTGGCCGTGCTCCAGCTAGATCCGGAGGCTCAAGGGCTCCTTTGTCTAGAAGAACCTGAGAACGGTATTCATCCGGAACGTATCCCGGTCATTCTTAAGCTTCTACAAGATATCGCCACTGATGTGGAAGAGCCTCTTAGTCCAGAGAACCCGCTCCGTCAGGTGATCGTAAACACCCATTCTCCTGCAGTGGTCCAACAGGTGGACGATGACAGCCTGCTAGTCGCCGAATTGAAGGAAACTATCCACACAGGGCACCGCTTCAAACGAGTCTGTTTCAGTTGTCTTTCTGACACCTGGCGGGCAAAGGAGGCAGAGCACGCGACTATTGTTTCAAGGGGCAAGTTGCTTGCCTATCTCAACCCAGTTCCCCGTGAACAACAAGAGTTTAACGACGAGAACCAAGAGCAAACAAAGCGACCGACTCCAAGAACGCGTCGCGTAGTAGACCGCCCAGACCTCATGCAACTTGCTCTCTGGTCCTCTCTCCCCCCAGAACAGGTTGGATGAAGGAATTCCGCTATACCTTGGTGACAGATGGTAGCTCAGACAGGGCGCTTATTCCTATTCTGACTTGGCTTTTACGAGAACATGGCGTCTCTCAGCCTATTCAAGCAGAGTGGGCTGATCTGAGACGGTTGCCGCTGCCACCGAAAAAGCTGTTAGAACGAATTAAGTGGAGTCTGGAGTTGTACCCCTGTGACCTGCTGTTTGTTCATCGAGACGCTGAGACAGCCTCCCTCAGAAAACGGAGAGAAGAAATCCGTCAAGCGTTAGCAGAGCTTTCAAATCCGATCTGGAGCGATGATTTAACGGTTTGCGTCGTTCCTGTCCGAATGCAAGAAGCCTGGCTCTTACTGAGTGAAACGGCTATTCGTACGGCTGCTGGAAATCCGCAAGGACGTCGTCTGCTCGACTTACCTGCCATCAAAGATCTTGAATCTTTACGAAACCCTAAAAGTGTTCTTCATCGACTTCTCCGACAGGCCAGTGAGTTGCGTGGTCGTCGCCTCAAAAGCTTTTCCGCCGCTAAACAAGTACAACGTGTTGCGGAATTCACCAGCGACTTCACTCCGCTTCTAGCATTGTCAGCCTTTGCATCGTTAGAAGAAGAACTTGATCGCATTCTTAACAAACAGGGATGGTGTTCCAAGGAGACGTAACGATTTTACACGTCAAAATTCAGCCCCAACTGCTGGGCGCGGGCGCTCGCCGGTACGGGCCGCGGATTCCGCGCTTTGGCCGGACAGAACTCTTGAAAGTCACAGTTCGCGCACCAGACGCCTTCGTGCGGATCAAATTCTTGTTCTCGACTGACATCGCGGCAAAGAGCGCGCACCCGCGCCTGCGACGCTGAGAGGGCATCCGCTTCGAGACTCTCTTTCTGACCGGAGCGCAAAAAATAAAAAGAGAGTTTTTGGGCCTCTTCTCCGGTCTTCTCATGAAAGCCGAGCTGATACACATCTAATTGCAGCGGGTCGGGTGGTTGTCCCTTCCTGTGTGCGAGCTTGTAGTCGATGATTTCATATCCATCCGATAACTCGTCTACCCGATCAAAGCGGCCGGCCAAAACGAACGAACCGACATGCGCGGTGAACTTCTCTTCCAACAAATACGCAGTGGGAAACCGGCCCCGGTGCGCTTCCCAATAACGGGTGAGGATCTCTCGGCCTTCTTGATATTGGCTTTCGCTGAGGGGGCGCGTGGGGTTGTCATAGTAGCCTTTGAAATAGGCTAACAAGGCATCAAGAGAAACGGCGGTCTGGGGGAACAGGGCGGCCGCTTGTTCCGACTGACTCTTCAACCCTTGGTGAAAAAGATGCAATGCGCCATGTAGCGCTCGCGAGGATTGGGCCGCGGGTCTTGGTTTTGTGGCCAACCCACGATTGTACCGGAGATGGTAGCGAAAATGACATTGTTGAAACGTTTTCAAGGCGGTGTAAGAAAGCTTCATCTTACCTTTCCCTCAGTCTGACAATTGACACAGACACGGTTCAGCACCCGGCGATAGACGTTCCATAGTGCGAGCGACAGTCGCCTCTTGTCAAGCAGAGCGCAATCCGCTCCCGTAGAGCGAACTTGGAAGGCGCGCTATAACTCAGGCGTAAAGGAGATGCGTATGAAAGTTAGTGGCGTGCTCGCATGGCATCCCCATGTGGCAATGAGTAAAGAAGAAATAGACGAGTTTCTCTCTGGTCGATGGGTGGCGCGGCTCGCCACGAACGGCAAAGACGGCTACCCCCACCAGGCTCCGCTGTGGTACTACTGGGACGGAGAGTGCGTCTACATTGCCCTGACCACGACTCGTCAATCTTGTAAAAATCTGAAACGTGACCCGCGTTGCTCCGTGGTCATCGATATGGATGACCGCCCGCTCATGGGCATGCGCAGTAATCTAGCTAAAGCGGTAGTCATTTTTGGCAATGCGCAACTCACAGAAGTGGGCTCCGGACAAAAGGTGACGATCAACGCCGGTCCGTGGAAAGGCGAACACACGCCTGAACAAGCCGTCGCCATGTTGACCAACCGCTACGGACTGTTCGAGCGCGACGGCGCCTTGGGCATGACGCGCGAAGCATTCCGGGGTTTGTTCGCTCAGGCCGAGGCGCAAAACAGCCAAATTTTCAAAGATAACCTGGGCCGCGTCCTGACCAAAATTGTGCCCACCAAAATCCAAGCTTGGGATTTTTCCAAGTCGCCGATCGAGTATGTGAAGGAAAACAAGGACTAGTAGCCTGACGCATTTGAGGGGTAGACAGTGGGAACGTCATTCTGGGCGAGCAACGCGAGACCCGGAATCCAGAAGTCAGTGCTGAACCTTCCTGGATGCCGGCGAAAGCTGGCATGACGACGCTGAACCTATCAAGGGCGGTGCGATGCCACGGTAAACGCGCTTCAAGTGCTGTGAAAACCGAGGAGTTGCATCAAGTAGA
>CAYTVL010000114.1:0-10646 GCA_964441775.1 uncultured Enterobacteriaceae bacterium | reverse complement strand
GAGCCGATGTGGAAGCTGATCGGCAAGTCGAGTTCGCACGCCACTTCCCACAGCGGATTCCAGTGTGGATCTCCCAACAGCGGCTGGCCTAAGGATTGCGGGTCGCCAGTGAAGAGGATGCCCTTGTGGCCCATAGCGGCGCAGCGGCGTACTTCTTTCGCCGCAGCCTGCACGTCCCAAAACGGGGTGGAGGTAATGGGCAGCAAGCGACGCGAATCGGCGGAGGCCCACTCGGTTTGCCAATCGTTGTAGATCTGCACGCAGGTGAGCATCAGTTCGGGGTCATTCAGTTTCAAGAATTCCTGGGCCCCAAAGCCGCCAACGTTCGGGTACATGACCATCGCCCAGATGCCCATCTTATCCATGTATTTCAGTCGCTCTTTGGCGTCGTATGCCCCAGGGTGCATCTCCTCATAGTTCTTAGGCGGGTTTTTGAAATTCCCCACCCCGGCGGTCGCAGTGAGCCCAGGGCTGGCCAACATTGGAGTTCCTCCCACTATCCACGACAGACGGCCATCACTGGCAGTCTCAATGCGCGGCACCAGGTCGCGCAGCTTCGCAGGCGCGCGCTTGGTCCACAGGTCCGGACTTTCGGTGACATGGGTATCCACGTCAATAATCGTGTAGCCACTCATATTCGTCCTCCTTTAAGGATTGTGTAGTAATTGTGTGAACGCTCGATCGGGCTCATGATGTCAGACTCGCTGTTCTTGCGCTACTCCGTCGCCGCGTTTGCAAAAAAAAACGCCGACAGCATCCTTTGAATACCGGCCAGCGTTTTCCGTCAACGACACCGCAGCGTCTGTGTGAATGGGTTAGGCGCTTCGCCCCTTTAAAGAGGTCGTATCTTCCAACCCTAACCCTTTCAGTGAAGCTTCGAAACGTTGCGCCATCACCGCATCGTTGGAGGTGAAATCCCGCGTGAGACAGCAATACTCAAGCTGCATGCCGTTGGGGTCTTTGAAATAAATCGATTTGGCCCAGTCGTGGTCCACCACGTCAGAGACTGCGACTCCTTTCGCAAGCAATTCTTGGCGTCGTGCTTCCAGCCCAGCTTCAGTACCAGCTTCAAATGCGAAGTGATAAAACGCGTTGGGCACGCCGAGGCCGCGATTGATCCCGGCATCGTACTCCATTGGTACGCCGGGCACGTTCTTCGCCTCCATGAAAGCAATCAATTGGTCGCGACCAAGATCAAAGAAAATGTGACGGATCTGTCCACCTTCTGTGACCTTAATCGTGTCACACCGCACCGGTTTGAACCCGAGGATGTTTTCGTAGAATTCCCGAGTCTTATCGAGATCCAAGGTCGAAAGACCCAGGTGTGAAAAACCTTTGTTCGTCATGGCGCGCCCTCCTTACTGGGGATTTTTCTGACGGATTCACTGTAACACACTTCGCCTTGCTTGGCACATGTCGGCGTTTATATAATCAAGGCAGAGAACTTTTACTGCTTTGGAGCAAATTTGACATGTCGCCTTTGCTTTGGCTAGCCCGGTTTTTCTTTATCGGTATCGTTTTACTCGAAGCCAGCGTTGCTTTCCCCCTCACTCCCGAAGAGGTCCTCAAATTGAAAGCTGCCGGGGTCAGCGAGGAAACCATTCAAATGATGCTGCAAAAAGAGCGGGAAGATAAAATTCCCGCCAAGATGCGGGAACAGGGCTACGCAACCGAGCACATGGGCACGTGGAAACTGCAAGATGGACGCACCATCACTTCGACCGGGAAACGTCGACAACCGTTGCCCTCAGCCAGCGATTATCCTCCCTCATCTTTCTACACCCCGGATGTCTACCCTTCCCTCTCTTTTCCTTCACCGGAGGGACAACCCTCCTCCTCCCGACCTACACCACCTCATCTCCCTCACCACCCGTACCTACCGTCTTCCCGCTAAAACTGGACAGAAAAGCCTTCGCCTTCGTCGTTTTCTTTATCCACCAGAGTCGTGCGGGCTGAGGCATATTTCCCGGTAGGGTAGAACAAGTAGCCAGTCAGTGTTTGCCCCGGTTGGATGGTGATCTCGCCGTGCAACGTTTTTCCTTGCCCTGCCGCCGGGGCTGGCGAGGGAGCGACGCGCCCTCCTCCATCCGCCATGAGATACACTTTCTCCGCGTCCAAACCATACGGACGCGACGTGTTGTTGCTAATGATAACTTTTATGGGCAACACGCCGCTCGCAGGAAGATCCGCGCCCAGCTCTATCTGCGATTCATAACTGTTGAGACGCGTCATGGTCAGCGTCAACCCCTTTTCAGGTCCATGCTGCGTAGCGTAGTCCTTGTTCATCCGCAACACATTGAAGGACTGCATAAAGATCTGCGGAAACTCATTGGGCCGCTCCGCTCGACTATTAAGCGAGGGAATCGGCAGGCCCGTCTTTTCCGGCTCCACAATCGCCCCGCTCTCACTGCAAGTGATAGTCACAATGCCGTCTGGGCGGCCACTTTTTTTCGCCCGGATGTGACCAGGCTGGCCAGGGGATGCGGCCTGGAAAGACTCAATAGAAAATCCCAAGGTCGTGACCGCTTGATAAGAGAGCTGATTGGCGTCCTGACAAGAGAGTGAGAGCACCTCAATCGTGCGTTTACGCGGTGGTTGTTGCGCCAAGCAACCCACGATGAGCCCACAAAGACTGGCCGTGAAAAATTGGAGAAGCAAACGTTTCATGCCCATGACCTCTTCAATAGTGCAGACTTCAGCGGACTTTCCTTCAGAGTTCCATCTCATCGGACTCCACCCAATTTTCCTCTCCCAGCCTATCGCGGTATTCTTTCAGGTCACGCAGCGCCGCAATGATGGTCTCCAGTGAATAATGCGCATTGCGCGGGCTGGTCGAGGGAATGACAAACACATGCGCACCGCCGAAGCGCGCCTCTTGTCGACCAGCGCCCCCTTCTTTGCCACAGCAGACATGATAACCGGTGAATCCGACAAAACAGACAATTCCCGGCTTGTAGTACGCGATCTTTTCTTCGAGCACTTTCGCGCCGCGCCGAAATTCCGCCGGCGTCAGTTCATGAATGCCGTGGGTCGGTCGCTTGACAATATCCGTGAGACCGAGACCCCAGTCCGGCAAGCGCACATCATCTTGCGGTCCTAGGATGTCCGGCACGAGTCCAGAAGCAGAGAGCGCCGGCCAAAAGCGATTCTGTTTATGCGCAAAATAATGTCCCACCTGGGCTGAATACAAACCAGGATTCAGACCGATGAACACGATATCCAGCCCTGGCCGCAAATAATCCGGTAACGTTTTTTCTACTACAGGCGCCGAGGGCCTTCCTTTTGCTCCTCTTCGCATCTCCGATTCCTTCTCATCCGGGCCAGGACTGACGCACAGCGAGTTTTCCCAGGCTCTCTTTTGTCTCGAAACCGGCCAGAAGCCGCTTGTAGCACCGCGTCAACGCACGATCGGACCCCACCGCAAGAGTTGAACGAAGTAGAATACCGTAAACTTGCAAGCGGGAGATTTTGACGCGGACCGCGGGATCGAGCAAATGTTGTGAGTTTTTTACTAATGTCAACGTGGCCACTCCAATCAGCAACGGCCAGGCGCAGGCTAACCGCAGCCGCCATGCTCGCGGCGGAATCGCCAGGGTGTACGCCCACCCATCCTGATAAAACCTGAGCGTATCATCGAGCAACCTCTCCAGTAACGGCCTCACACGGACGAGCGTCTGAGGCTGGAGCAATTCCCCTGGTTGGATTCCGAGGGCGTTCAAGTCGGCCCGTGGAAGATAACAACGACCAATACGCAGATCCTGCGCGATGTCACGCAGGATATTAGTCAGTTGCAGTCCCTTGCCGAACCGCACCCCACGCGCCGACATCTCGTGCACGTCCCAATGCTGCAAAGCGGGAAGATGCGCGACAGCAACCTTCGTCCAAAATTCACCCACACAACCCGCGACGAAATAGGTGTAGCGATCAAGGTCCGCCCGCGTCGCCAGCGCGCCCAAGCGTCCCTCGTGCTCTTGAGGAAACACTCGAAGGTCTATCTGCATGCCCTGAGTGAGCGTCAACACTAGTTCACGAATATGCTGCCGATCTTCAGTCGGTAAGGTTGTCAACAGTGTGAAGCAGTCCGGCAAACGCACTAACAATTCTCGCTCGGCGGGATTCTGTTGCGAGCCGATCAGTCGGGTTGACAATGAAGCCAGAGTAGCAGGACCAGCCTCTCCGAACGCAGTGCGATACTGCTCCAAGTATGTCAGACGTTGCTGCGGAGGCACGAGCGCCGTGTCGGCAATGGTGTCCGCCGCACGACAAAAAAGATACGCCAAGCCAATCGGCTGTCGTACGCTTTGCGGGAGCACGCGCAAGCTAAGATAAAAGGAACGGCTGACCTGGGGAAGAAGCTGGGTTAGCAGCATTGTAGCAAGGGTAGACATCGCACTTCCGCAGCAATGACTTAAATTACACTATGAAGAATTCGTCCATTTCGTGAGAGAATGAGCATCCACATTGTTATAAAGAAAATTTATGACAGTCCTAATTTGATGCGAATGATGGTGCGCGTCTCTTCTGCCGTTTTCAGTGCTTCATCTGCAGCTTGTCGACCCGCTTGCACACCTGGATAACGAGTCGTGACGCCAAAAGTACTGAGATGAGCTAGCTGCGGTCGCAAAGGATCTAACTCTGGAAGTAGGCCACCACTTAAATTCACCAATCCCACTAGGTCGTGAGTCTTTTGGAAGGCAATGTTCTGTTCTTCTAAAAAAGCCTTGATATACTTCTCAGCACATTGCTGGGTGTGAAAACAAATCCCATCCCAAACAGGATCAACGGCTTGTCTCTCACGCTGGGCCATTGTCCAATCGCCCTCCGCTTTGTTGATCCACTCCCTGGTCCTCTGCTTCATAGAGGATGGCTCCTTTGTTTACGACCTCGGTTTCAAAGATATTTTTTTCCTGCAAGGCGACACTCAAATCCAGCGGCCTGATCACAAGGATGTCGAGCGGGAAAGGATGATCAACCGACGCCGAGATACGGGCAGCCATATGCAACGGGTTTTCCTCTGTCTCCATCACGATCAGCAAATCCACGTCACTATCCTCGGTTGGTTTCCCGAAAGCGTGAGAACCAAACAAAATCACCTTCTGTGGGCGGAAACGGTCCACAATTTGCCGGACGATCTTTTGAATGCCCGGTAAGGTAACAGTCGTTTGGAGCTGAGCCATCATATTACTCTCTATTCATGTGACGCTGTTTGCTTCTTGTTTGTTTTAGCTGAAAATTGATTACCGGTCACTAAAAGCTCACTTCAGCCCCGCCTTACGCAGGGCGGCAGCAAACCGCTCTATCTCTGCGGGGTTTTTGAAGGGAACATTCTGCCGCCATGTCTCCAACGACCATTGTGGACTGAGACGCAAGGCTTCCGCCATTGCGGCCTTGGCTTCTTCCTCTCGATTCAACTCGCTGTAGATAACCATGAGGTTGAAGTGAGCATTGACGATATTGGGGTTAAGGGCGAGTGCTTTCTTCAGCATTTGGATCGCATCCTCATACCGACCCGCTGAACGATAATTTACTCCCAACATGAACTCATACGTGGGTGGATGACGAGGATTCAGACGTATGGCTTTCTCCATCAGCTTGATACCTTCTTCTGGCTTTCCACAAAAGTACAGCACTTCGGCTAATGAGCGATAGGCATCCGCATTATTTGGGTCAACGGCGATAGCTCGCTCTCCTTCTGTAATGGCCTTTTCATGCTGCTTTTGCCATAAAAGGACAAGGCTCAGTAGTGCGTGGGCGTTAGGAAGAGAGTCATCTAAAGCAACAGCTTTTTGTCCCATAACGGAAGCTTGCTCTAGAGACTGGGATTCCGGACTCCACTGCCAGATCCAAGCTAGCCAATGGGTCTGACCGAGCTGGGCGTATGCCCTAGCATACTGCGCATCTAACTCAATAGCTTTCTCCAGCAGCCGCTGTGCCTGCACATTCGTCTCTTTCGTAAAGCGAAAAAAGAACTGTAGCCCTCGGAGAAAGAAATCATACGCTTCCAGGTTATCGGTAGTCTTGCGCACGAGTACACCTTGTTCCCAGAGTGAGAGCTGGAGTTTCAGTGTCGTTACAATCTTCTGTACGATCTCATCTTGCAAAGCGAAGATGTCTTTCAGAGGCCGATCGTAGCGCTCGGACCACAGCTGTTCTCCCGTCGTGGCGTCGATCAGTTGCGCGGTGATGCGTACCTGGTTATCAGCCTTCCGCACGCTGCCTTCCAACACATATCTCACCCCCAGCTCCTTACTGATGTCCTGGACTTTCACCGCTTTGCCTTTGTAGGTGAAGGCCGAGTTGCGAGCGATGACAAAGAGGCTGGAGATCTTGGAGAGATCTGAAGTGATGTCTTCAGTAATGCCATCACTGAAATACTCCTGCTCAGGGTCGTTGCTCATGTTGACAAAGGGCATCACGGCGAGAGAGGGCTTGTCTGGGAGGGGCGGAAACCCTGGCATGGTGCGTGGTTCGTGTTGCGTGCCCGGAAGCGAGGGGAGAAAATAGCGGGCAAGTCCCAGGGTGGCCACAACAAGCACCACTCCTACCAACGCCAGACGGTGCGCGGTGCGCACTCGACGGGACCATCTCAAACGCTGGACTTGCAGCTTCTGGCGCAGGCCTTTTGGTTGCTCGGACAGCAACGCATAGACCTGGAATCGCTCGGCGATGTTCTTGAGTTTGGGGCGGCCTAATGACACGACCGCTCCCACATCGAGTCTCTTGACTACTTCTTCATAGACTTTGTGGGAGATACAGATCGTGTCCGGTTCAGCCATGCTTTGGAGACGCGAGGCGATATTGACGCCGTCGCCAAACACATCGCCGTCCTTTTGCACGACATCGCCGAGATGAATGCCGATGCGCACATGAATCTGCTCGGCTGTGTCTTGCGTGATGTTATGAGTTTTGAATTGCGTCTGAATGTGTTGGGCGCATTGTACGGCCTGGACCACGGAGGGAAAGTCGACCAAAAATGCGTCGCCGATGGTTTTTATGACAGCGCCGCGATAGACAGCGACGGCCTGCCTGATGACTTGATTATGAATCTCCAGCACGCGCAGCGTACGGGCTTCATTCGCGCCCATCTGACGGCTGAAGCCCACCATGTCGGTGAACATGATCGCCGCGAGCTTGCGCGTCTCTGCCGTCACTGTCCGTACCGGCTCCTTCTTCATGGAAGCGATTGTGCTACGCGCCTCGCCTCGCTGTCAAATGGGACAGGACACTGTAATTCCGTCGCATGGGTTTTGAGGGGTTTGTCCTTCCGAGGTCGCAGGCCGAAGAATCTCATGAGAGGTCTACTGCTCGTTGATAGGGACTACTTTTCCAGCAACCCCGAATTCCGTAGTTGTTCCAGCGCCAAGCGACGCATTGAAAACTTATCTTTCTCTTCAGGAGTCATCTCAGCAAACGTTCGCTCACTACCTAACGGTTGAAACATCGCATCCCAACCGAACCCAGCCGTTCCACGCGGGCGCGGAGGAATTACGCCGTGCACCACTCCAGAGAAAACAGACAGCGTCTCTCCATCACAATAGCCGAAAAGCGTTGTCGCCGTCGCGGCGCGATTGGGTTCCGTCTCTAGCAAACGACACAGCCCGTTAACGCCAAGACTTAAGAGAAACCATTTGACCAAGGCGCCAGGAAGTCCGTTCCAGGCGGCAAAGGCTAATCCTGTGTCTTCCACTAACACGGGGCGACCAAGCATCGTGTATGCCTGTTGGGCTTTGTGGCGCACGACCGGTTCGAGATCAATTGCTTGGATTTCTTCCAGCGCTAAAGATTTGCGAGTAAGAGGACAACCAAGGATGCGTTCGACCTCGGCAAGTTTTTCATCGTTGCTGGTGATGAACGTGAGCACCGTTTACGCTTTCAACCAGTATCGTTGCCACTCAGTGAGATGAGTCAGCGTCTCCAGCGACGGCATGCGGTCGAGATAGACCTTGCCCTGCAAATGATCGTACTCGTGTTGAATCACTCGGGCGTGAAAATCTTTGGCGATAAAATCAAGCAGATTGCCATGACGGTCCAGCGCCTCCACGCGCAGTTCACGGTAGCGGGACGTCACGCCACGTAAATCAGGAATACTCAAGCACCCTTCCCAACCGTCCACCTTGTCTTCCGTCAGCATAGTCACCCGAGGGTTGATCAGCACGGTCAGCGGCACCGAAGGCGCATCGGGGTAGCGTGGATGCTTAGTGACTTCGAGGACCGCGACTTGTTGAGAGACATGCACCTGCGGCGCGGCTAATCCAACGCCGTCATATTCGTGCATGGTCTCGATCATGTCATCAATAAACTGCTGAAACTCGGGGTGGGCGATCGTTTCGGGTGCGATATTT
The DNA here is from genome assembly GCA_964441775.1 of uncultured Enterobacteriaceae bacterium. Lineage (GTDB taxonomy): Bacteria > Desulfobacterota > Binatia > Bin18 > Bin18 > SYOC01. The sequence continues at coordinate 2,304 of CAYTVL010000114.1, read as the reverse complement.
TCAGCAACGCGACGAAGAACAGGGTGCCCCAAACGGGTGACTTTGAGAATCGCCATGAGACCTCACTTTCTGCGCCGCAGCTTGGGCTTCTCCTTGCGCGGAAGCGTAATCACCCGGTGTCCCCGTCGATGTTGCACGACTAATCTAGCGAGACGGTCACGGTTGACGACCATACTTCTCGCCCAGCACACTCGACACCAATCTCTCAAAGTTAAACGCTGAGAAGCCAGCAACATAGCGCTCCACCCCTCGTAGGCCTGAACGGTAGCAGCAGCTCTGGCGATCATGCCGACCTCAGCGGACCGAGGTCCATGCAACACCCAGCACGCAATATATCCCTTGCCTCGGGACAGGAGGAGATCGGCTTGTGGACCACCGGTCGAATCGCTGCTGAGCACTGAGTAGCCCTGCGTATGCAACAGCTCACCCGCATACGCTACAAACTCGCGATAAGGCATAGCGTCCACATTTTTCAGGATCGCGAGCCGCTCCCGGCGGCGATGCCAAAGTTCATTGAGCCGCCAAAACCCGACACTGCAAGAAAGCACTGCCAAGGCGAGCCGCCAATGTCCATGCAGAGAGATCGTCACGAAAACGACCAAGAGCAAGGCAGCCGTTATGCGCATTGTTGACGGCCACACCCTTTGCCCCTGCCATTTCTTACGCAGAGGAGAGACAGTAACAGCATGAGGAGCTTCGAGCATACGCGGTATCCATACAATAAAAGTCTCTCTTCGCATGCAGGAAAGGCAAAAGCAAGAGCAAATTTCACAGTGGACAAAGTCATAAAGGCGGAAATGCGGCTGCCGTTTCGGCCCAAGAGCGGAAATATGGGAAACCAACGCGCACATCTGTTGACAACCAAGCAAGCGGCGAGATAATAGCGGTTACTCAAAGAAAAGGCCGCACACCGAAGCCGATGACGACTGTGGCGTCACTGTCAAGCAGAATTGAAGACCTGGACAGTACTCACAAAGAGTGACGAAAAGGAGAAACAATGGACCAAGATCAACAACGCGCAGACCTCGACCAAACAGCGGAACCATTACTCACTGTCACTGCTGCGGCGGTCGCCATGATCAAGCAAAACCTGGAACGTGTGGGCCTGAGCGACGGTGGCGTGCGGATGACCGTGGCGGGCGGAGGGTGCGAAGGATTCCAATACAGTTTGAACTTGACCCAAGCAGCCCGCACGGATGATGAGGTGATTGTCCAAGACGGTATAAAAGCGTTCCTTGACCCCTTCAGTGCTCGGCATTTGCGCGGGACGAGATTGGATTATGTCCACAACCGTCACGGCACGGGATTTCAATTTTTTGGCATAGAATCGGCGAAGACCTTCGGCTGCGCCTCACCGATATTGTTGCGCCGCTGTATTGTGGGAAACACCCGCACCAAGGGATGCACGGAAAGCGCCAAGCGACCGCTGCTGGAATTAGGCCACGAACTCGCTCAACCTGTAGTCGAAAGCAAAACGAGCATCTCCCACCCCGGCCTTCGCCCTCGATCTATCTGTCCAACATGCCGCTACGTCGTCTGTCGCTGTGAAACGGCGGCTTAAACAGGACGAGGAAAATATAGCGCCTTTCACTTGGGCGCGTCCCGGGTGGCGGAGGCGCCGTTGTTTGCCCGCCTTGATTCTGCATGGCGTCCGCCGCGAAAAACTGCGTCCCGAGCAGCGCCTGCGTCGGAGGGTTCGTAACTGTCGTTTCCACCAAGTCAGAGGCAAAGCAGTTAAGGCCTTCATCCACCAACAAGTCACAATCGTCATCTATGCCATTGCAGATTTCTGGTCTGGGCGTACCTGGGGTCGCGCTGCTTGCAACGCCTGGGTAGCTACGCCGGCGTCGATCTCGTAGTGCTCGTGATGCAATCCTACCGTGGCGCGCAGGAAAATTCGCTTGCGGAGAAAGTGTTCAATCTCATCAAGACGTTCACCTTCTTCGTCGTATAAAAAGGTGATGACTTCCTCATGGGCTTTGACCACGAGATGCGGGGCCGTGGGGTGACGAAACGCTTCTTTTTTAAGCTGGCGCAGGATTTCCGACGCCACGGTCGGCACGGAGCGCAAATAGCCTTTGCCTTCACAATAGGGGCACGGGTCGCACAGTTGCCGCAGCAGACTTTCGCGCGTGCGTTTGCGCGTCATTTGCACGAGGCCCAGCTCACTGATCTTCTTCATGCTGCTGCGGGTTTTGTCCTTTTTCAGGGCCTCGCGCAGCGCGTCCGTGACTTTATTGCGATTTGCTGCCCGCTCCATGTCAATAAAGTCAATAATGATCAGCCCGCCAATATTGCGCAGCC
>CAYTVL010000113.1:0-11212 GCA_964441775.1 uncultured Enterobacteriaceae bacterium | reverse complement strand
GTCTGGGACGGTTGCCAAGTGGACGGCTGTCTGGGGCCTTTCGGACAGTCTGGTGACCTTCCGGTCGCTGGCAGCTGGTAGGCGAAAATAAAAAGCAGAGAAGAAAAGAAGCATTTGATGGCTTCTTTTCTTTACCTCCCCAGCGCTAAAAGAGTCTTGAAAATCAAAACTATGTCAAAATAGAGCGAGGACCGCTTGAGGTATTCTTTAGCGAGCCTGATCTTATCCGGCAGTATACACTTAACATATTCTTCTTCAGGATTCTTTGCGTGTCGCAGCACCTCTGCTTCATCTCGGTATTGCAGTGAGGCGAGGTCTGTAAGGCCAGGTAAAACATTGAGGATCTCTTCGTAATCCTGTCGAAACAATTCTACATACTGTGAAATTTCTGGACGTGGCCCGACAAAACTCATCTCGCCCTTCAGAATATTGAAAAGCTGGGGAAGTTCATCGATTTTAGTCTTGCGTAAAATCCGTCCTAGCCGGGTGATACGGGAATCTGCACCGACTGTGATTGGTCTGCCCTTGCCTGGTGCATCCTGTACCATTGTGCGGAATTTGTAGATGAAAAAAGGGTGAAATCTTGTTCCTACCCGTTCCTGCTTGAAAAACACAGGACCGGGCGAGTCCAACTTGATGAGAAAAGCGATCAAGAGCAATGCCGGAAGGAGCAATACCAACCCCAAAAAAGCCATCACCAGGTCAAACAGCCGCTTCATCGTAAGTCATTGAAAAGCGTAAGGAGGACAGTTAAAACTTCCGAGATTACTAAGGACTACGGGACAAAACTCCTCCAGTCTGGCAAACCGTCAACGTGTCATTGCGAGGGGAGCGAAGCAATCTTTGCTTTAGGTTTTCGATTCTTGCGAGATTGCTTCGTCGTCTACGACTCCTCGCAATGACAGGCTCCTTGATTTCCGTTCGTGGGTTTTGTCTCAAAGTCCTAAGGTAGGAGCTGGTTGTGTCCTAGGCCCAGCTAAATGTGGCAAACTGCCATGAGACAAGCAATACAGAGAATAAATTATACAGGCTGTCGGTCACTGATTGTTTAGCCTGCGCTCGCTCTAGGCAAACCTTCAATTTCTCCGCCAGCGTCCGTACGTAGGGCTCTTGCAGCATCGCGAGATGCGTCCCCGGAGCCTCATGACACTCGACCCCTCCTGCTACTCGGCTCCAGTCCGCTAGCATTTGCTCCGCGCTGGACGCCGTTTTGAAAATCATCACTCGCCCAGCATAACGCTGTGGCACATAGGAGTGCGTCGCCTGCTTATAGAGTCGGCCGTACACTACCTCTTCTACATAGAAGGTGAAGAGACTAGTAGGTAGCGGATACCCAAGGAAATGGTAGATGGTGCAGGCGGTCTGTTTGAGTCGATACTGAAGGCGCCTTTGCAGCTGTAAGCGTACGTGGTGCAGCTGCCTACCGCACAGCAACTGAGCAAAGCGCCGTGTCTGCTGGGAGAGTCGCGTCGAAAAGGCGGAGCGACCGGGCGACTCAGCGGACCCCGTAAGCGGCGGCGGATCAAACAAAGCCAGGAAGCTCACGGTCTGCCCCTGCTGGGCTACTTGCCGCGCCATCTCAAAGGCCACCAAGGCGCCAAACGAGTGCCCACACAGGAAATAGGGCCCACGCGGTTGCACCTCTTGCATTTCGGTGAGGTAGTGGGTGGCAAGATCCTCCACCTGCTTATGACGTATCCTCTGCCCCGGCAGATGCTGTACGAGCCCGTAGAATGGTTGCTCTGGGCCCAGATGCTGGACGAGCGCCCGGTAACCGTCATAGCCGTGGACACAGAAGAGCGGGGGCTTGGAGCCGTACGGTTGAATGGCGAGAAGGGAAGTATGGACGGACTGACCTGTTGGACGCAGGCAGGAGGCGAGTTGCACAATGGTCGGGGCTTGGAAGAGTAAGGCCGGAGGTACGGCTTTGCCCACCACTCTCTCTATCTGTATACTCAGACGCACGGCAAGTAGCGAGTCGCCGCCGAGCTCAAAGAAATTATCTTCCGCGCCAATCGGTTTGATCCCTAAGGCCTCTTCCCACAGCTTTGTTAATTGCTCCTCGAGTCTATCCCGGGGCACCACAAAGCCTCCTTCGCCCAGCGGTCTGGTTTCGGGGGGAGCTGGCAGGGCTTGTCGATTGATTTTCCCATTCGGGGTCAACGGTAGCTGCTCCACCCAGACAAACGCCGCAGGCACCAGATAGTCAGGCACCCGCTCTTGGAGAAAATGTCGCAACTCATGGCTGCTAGTGGTTAACGGCTCGCTCGCCACCATATAGGCTACCAACCGTTTCTCCCCTGGTCGGTCCTCTCGCCCTAGTACGACTACCTCACGCACCCGGGGATGGAGCCGGAGCACACTCTCGATTTCACCTAACTCAATCCGATACCCCCGGATCTTCACTTGCTGGTCCCGACGCCCCAGAAACTCCAGCCTCCCTTCGGCGCGATACCGCACGAGGTCCCCGGTCTGGTAGATCCGCGCGCCCGGCTCCTCACTGAAGGGATGCGGCAGGAACCGCTCCGCCGTCAACTCGGGGCGGTTCAGATAGCCTCTGGCGACTCCAGCTCCCCCAATATACAGCTCGCCAGCCACCCCAATGGGCACGGGCTGCAACGCCCCATCCAGCACATAGAGCTCGGTGTTGGCCAGCGGACGGCCAATCGGGATCGGCCCCGGCTCCCCCGTGACCCGATGGGCCGTGGACCAGACCGTGGTCTCCGTCGGCCCGTAGAGATTCCACAGGGCTTGGGCTTTCAGGAGTAGCTGTGCAGCTAGTTCCCACGACAGCGCTTCTCCGCCACAGAGGATCGTCAACTGTTGACTTCCTGACCACCCCGCTTCGAGTAGGAGACGCCACGTTGTCGGTGTGGCTTGCATTATTGTCGTTCCTAAGTTGGCCAAAGTTTCCTTTAGCTGCAGACCATCTTTCGCGACCTCCCGGCTGATGAGTAAGATCCGGGCTCCGACCGTCAACGGCAAAAAGAGTTCCAGGACTGCGATATCAAAGGATATGGTGGTAGCGGCCAGAAATGTCATTTCAGCTGTCAAGCTGAGACAGTGACGCATAGAAGATAAAAAATTAACCACTCCCCGCTGCAATACCTGAACACCTTTAGGTTGCCCGGTTGACCCCGAAGTGTAAATCACATAAGCGAGGTTGTCTGGCGACACCGAGCTGTGAGGGTTCTCTCCGCTTTCCTGCGCAATGACCTCCCAGTCCGTATCGAGGCACACTATCTTGGCCTCGTGTACAGGAAGTTTCTTCACTAGCCGTCGTTGGGTAAGCAGGATGCCTATCTGTGCATCCTTAAGCATAAAGGCTAGCCGCTCTGACGGATAATCGGGATCCAGAGGAACATAGGCCCCACCAGCTTTTAGGGTTCCTAATTCCCCCACTATCATCTCCGGCGATCGTTCCACATAAATCCCTACAAGCACCTCCGGCTCAACTCCTTGCTTCCTCAAATAATGCGCCAATCGGTTCGCCCGCGTATTTAATTCCTGGTAGGTCAAGTGTTGATCTTTCCAGGTAAGTGCTACAGCGGTAGGCGTACGCGCTACTTGGGTTTCAAAGAGATGCTGCAGGCACTGCTCATCCGGGTAGACTTGGTGGGTAGCGTTCCATTCTACAAGCAGTTGCCCACGCTCAACGGCGGTCAGCACGGGCAGGGCAAGAATCCGAGCCTCAGGACTAGCAACGATCCCTTCCAGCACCGCGTGCAAGTGACCGACCAGCCGAGCGATAGTGGTCGGATCAATGAGAGCGTCATTGTATTCTGCCACTCCACTCAACCGATCCTCTTCTGTCCGCCAATACAGCCCCAGATCCGCCTGTGCGCCCTGGTAGGCCTCTGCATTCTCAGTCAAATGCAAGTCTCCTACTTCTAGAGGGCGCTGCGCCCCAGGCGCTGGCGCGAAGATCATTTCGCAGAGAAACGGCAGCTCGGACTCCCAAGACTGCGCTAGGGCCTCCCTTTGCTCAAGGCGCGAGTCTGGCTGAAAAGAGCTGGGAAAGACGACGGCCTTGAAGCGCTTTACTACCTCTCGAAAAGTGGGATTGCCAGAGAGATCGCTACGAAAGACTTTGGTGTCAGCTAAGTCTCGGCTTGGTGCTTCCCCTCCTCCTTGCAAGCGCTGGGCGGCAAGCGCACCGAGGAGGAGAGTGCTCTGCCCAGTATAACGGTGCAATAAAGTTGTGACTGCGGCTAAGAGAGTCAGAAAGAGGCTTGTATTCTCGCGCCGGTTCACCTCTTTGAGGGCTCGGGTTAATTCGGTGGAGAGGGAGAAGGAGTATGTGGCTCTCCGGTGGCGGCGTACGGTGGAGCGAAGATGCTCTCCCGCCAAATTCGGAACGGCAAGCGCTTCTGCACATTGTCGCTTCGGAGCGGCAGGCTGTGGTGGTGCGGTAGTGATTAGCCTTTGTTCACCCCGCCCCTCAACGAGGGGATGAAGCCAACGAGGGTGTGAGTCATCAGCCATACTGTGTTTCCTCCCTCAAGAAGCCGCCTATTGTTACATATCGCAGACTGTATCCAATGAGGTCAGAGAATGGGATGTGGTTGAACTAAAAGTGCATTCTAGGATGAGCGGCCTGTGGCAATGCGGTTCATTTTAGTGTAACTATGAGCTGGACCTTGTCGAACAATGACGAAATCCCAGACTCCACGCAGAAACCCATAGCCGTAGGCAAAGTGATAGCAGGCAAACACCAGCGGTAGGATCGGGAAAAGCGCCCAATCAAGGCGTGCGGCAGTTAGTAATGATACCGTCACATTGCTGAAGCTGTACACCCCAACAAGGCCTAACCATCCCCAGAGGAGAAGTGGAAACCAGAGAGCCAGGAGCGGTAAGAGGATCAACGATAAAACGAAACTCCCGGGCATAAGGTGCCGCGCCGAGGCTGGCATCTTATGCTTCTGGATAACCCGGACTTTCCAATAACCATATTGCAGATATTGCCGGAAGAGGCCTCCGAGCGAGTTACGCGGTCTGTAGTAGCTCTTGATTCGTGGTGACTGCCAAATCTTTCCCCCGGTCCGTGTGAGACGTAGGTTGAATTCATCGTCTTGGTTACGGACCAGTTCCTCGTCAAAGAGTCCGATGCGATCAAAGACTTCGCGTGGCCAGCAACCAAGATACACAGTATCAATTGTTCCCTCGTAATGAGGATTATGGCCACGCGCACCCCCGACGGCGAATGGCGACTGGAACGCTGCCGCAATTGCCGAGCTTACCAATCCGTTTCCCTTGGCAACCCACGGTCCGCCGACATCATCTGCTCCGGTCTCTTGCCGCACTATGAAACATTGACGGATATAATCCGAAGCGTACTCTGTATGCGCGTCCATACGAATGATAATTCTGCCTTGTGCTGCTCGGATAGCCGCGTTGAGACCAGAGGAAACGATACGGCCAGGGTTATCAATAGTCCTCACACGTGGGTCTTCGCCTTCCAGTTGTTTGAGAACGTCTCGAGTTCCATCGTCAGACATGCCGTCCGCGATAATGACCTCGAAGCCTCCGGGCGGGGATTCCTGTGCAAGAATTGAACGTACACAGGCTTTGATGTGGTCCTTTTCGTTGCAGCAAGGGACAATAATAGAAACAATTGGCCGTACATCCGCTAACGTTTGCATAAGATAAAGGGTAGTGTCACAGATTTGGCGTTCAGCTTTACCCGGGCAGGCCAACCTCGTAGCGATTGAGGAACAGCCCGAGGACGAGATCGTGCCTCATGATAGCTTTGGAAAAGCCGAGCGTCTGGCGCAACAGCCGCTTGAGACGGGTGCGCAGTAGGAGAGGCTTGCGCTCGAGGCGTTGCGTGTGGCGCGTGCCGGGGCAGTGGACGGCGAGTGGGAGATGCCCTTGGTAGATCAGGAGCCTGTATCGTAGCGCCTGCTGCCAAAGGGCTGGCGCTACCTCTTCCCCTTCCCCCAGACTTCGTCCGTCCGCCGCCCAAAGCCCGAGGCTCGGACCTGCCTGGTTTGGTGGGCGATAGCCTGCCACCGTCCGCGCGGCTCTTGCTTCTTGCCCCCCAAGCTCCACCTTTCGTCCACCTCGGCTCCGCTCACGCGCCGCCGGGCTACCTTGAGGCGACTCGGGGGCCGGCGCGTGAGGAAAGGAGGGCTCACCTGGGAGCGCACGGCCCCTTTTGTTGCAACTCGTTCATGACCGTCATCGCACTAATGCCGCGCACCCGCGCCGTGTCGCGCCCTCCGCTGCCGTTGAGACTCAACTCGCTCACCCGCTGTTTGCCCTGGGGGAGCGGCCTTGGAGGCGGAATCAAGCAGGCAGGCCTGGTGGAAGCAGGCCGGATTGAGGCAGCGGTAGCGTTGCTGACCGGTGGCAGGCTTGCCGCCTTTGCTCACGGGCTCGCTTTGACAGTAGAGACAGCGCTCTGATAATGAGGGCCATGGCCTCCGCGTTCACAAACAAGAACCACCAAGGCAGAGTTTTCCGTGGAAGTACAGATCTGTAACGTCACCAAAGTCATAGCGAGTTTCAGTCGGGTGCAGTACAGTAACCGCAGTGGGCAAACCAGTGCCGGGCATCACTGGGCGTGACCGCCGCTAGCGCATCAGTCCAGGCGAGGTCGAGAGCCTGGCGCGTCCGCGCGGCCCGTGCGTGGAGGATTGCTTTGGTTTTGCTCCAACACAATTCAAGGGGTGAGAGAGCAGGCGAATACGAGGGCAGAGAGCGCAGCGTGGCGCGCCGCTTCAATAACGTCGCAAATCCCTTCCACCGCCTGCTGCTGGCTCCACTCCTGGAAAGCAGTCCGAGCTTGGCGTCCCTCTTCGGTGTCTTGCTCCGCCGCGTGGAACGTCTTTTTTCCCGCGTGAGCCCCAGTTGCTTGAGCGCCCGGTGCATGGTGGGGCGGCGGGGATACACACCGGCACCGTGGCGGCCAATTGCTCACTGCGTTCGGCTAAGGACGCATCCGGCTGCTGCGCATGGAGTTTCTCAATCCCATGCCGATACGCTCTGAGCTTCTCTGGATTACCTCCACCCTGTGGTTTGGGGGGCCACGCTCCCCGTTTGCCGATACCGCTGGCGCAGCTCCTGGATGAAGCTCAGCCTCACGTCAAAACGCTGCGCCAAGTCCCGTTGTGAGCCTTCTCCGCGCTCGTAGGCTCGCACCACCTTGAGCCGAAAATCATTTGAATACGGACGCATGGTTCTCTCCTCCTGTGTCCTCACTCTTCCCTCCACTCTGTACGCCATCCAAATGAAACCCGCTATCAGTAGGCAATGTCATGGGACCTGACTTATGGTGATATTCGTTGGCGGCAAAAGAGGACTATAACTATATTCGTATGCTCCGATATCGATAATACCTCCTTGAGGCCTGGAAACACCAGAAAAGTCTGTAGTGATACTTGGGATGGCACTCCCGACGTTCACTGCAGGAGACGTCGGTTGGAGGCTATAATCTCCAGTCCCGTCGGCCTTATAATTGACGAATTGCGGATCCTTTATGATCGTGCCGTTAATCGTACTGTTCGTACGAATATCAATCGCCGGGGAATTCGCTGTGGCATATACTAGATTGTTCAGATACGTGTTCCCATTACCGCTTGGCTCATAGATCCCATACTGGTTGGCGTAGAAGATGTTGTTTTTTATCGTGCAGGAAGTGCAGTACGAAGTGATACCAGTTGTGTTGTTCCCAACAATAGTGTTGTTCGCGACCAGGACATTGGTGGGACTTGGGTAAAGCTGTATGCCTGCGTGTTTTGCATCGGCGAGGATATTGTTCGTGATGGAGCCGGTTCCGTACCCAAAATAGACATTGTGAGCACCCGGATTCACGTTGCACGATAGCCCCAGGCGGACAATCTTGTTGCCGGTAATAGTATTGTTGGTTGGTGGGGTCGCGTTAGTTTGCAGGATGCCCGCGCCGCCGTACTGATCACAGGAGACGCTTGTATTGGCGAGTGTAATATCGTGGATATAATTCCCCGACATCAGCACGTTAGACCCGTAATTCGCGATACCGATTGCGCCGTCCCCGGACATATCAAATCCGGTAATTTCCATATAACTGCCTTGTGTCGAACCGGAATTGCCATTCCACCACACACGGCGCACGCCCGACGTGACAATCTTTGCACCGAGTGGCATGGCGGAGAAAAACTTAATGTGCGCCCCACTCGTCCCGCTGGTCGTGGTCTGGATCGCATACTCCGACGTGCCAGTATCAGTATTCGATATGTTGTACGTTCCCGATGCGACACTGACGCTATCGCCTGCTACCACCACGTTTGCTGCTTTTTGTATCGTCTTGAACGGCTTTGTCTGTGTGCCAGAATTGCTGTCACTGCCCGTCGTGGCGACGTAATAAGTTGTACCGTGCGCTAGAGCGGGAATGGTTAAAAAAAAGATTGCCATCAAGGTCCACTTCATACAGTGCCTCCTATGTCTTCATTGAGAAACTCTATAAAGCGGTATCGGCGTGCAAGAAAAAACTTTAAAGTTACCTTTCGGCCAATTGTGAGGTTAGATTTGCGAATTATCGCAGCGCAGATCTCTTCGCGCAGTTTCACAGACGGAGAGAAGATATGGGTCAGTACACAATAAGTTTGAGATGGGATTGATGAACTGCTGTTGCTCTATTGGCTCAAGCAAAGATGAGTGGACAATTAGCATTGACCGAGTGCCGGGACCGAAGCATAGCTATTGTGACGGTCTGAGCTACGGCGAAGCGGCGCTAGTGCTCCTCACTCCATATTGTGGTGCACGTACTTGCTGAGTCCAGTCAAAAACTGGGCTGTGCAGCATCCCACCAACCTGAGCTAGGCGCTGGGCAAACCCGTCCTGGTCCAAGCTTGCATCGATGAGTGGTTAACGAGAAACCCGTCCCAAGCCAGAAAAATCACAATTTATGCACTTTCAGAGAGGCCACGCTGCTTGCTTTTCTTGCCTCTCTCTTGATCTGAATCCTATCGAATACTATTTTGCCACTCTCAAAAAATCTGGGAGAATACAACGATCAGGTTCCTATCTATTTCGTCATCCAAACGTATAAGTTATCAGGTGCTTAGCTATAACGGTACTTTGTGGAAGTCGGGCAAGGTAGGAAAGGAAGCACAAATCTCTGGGCGAGAATGACCTCAAAGCAGCCCAGTTCGGCGGCTTCAGAGAGCCGCAGCTACTGGAGCAATCCTTGCCGGTATACTTCTCCCGGAGTTAACAAATTACCGATAATCTTCTGCTTTCAGTCTTTTGCAAAAGCGCATTTCCTGACCGCGTAAAGTATAGTCTCTCAAGCGAGTAGTGTCAGAGTTTTGGTACATCATGCTCCAATTTTCTCCAGTCTATACTCGTGACTACTCGCTCTTTGAGGGAATGTGTCCTGACCTCAGCTTTTCTCAATAATCGCCTCCTATTTTGTCCGAGCTATTGACTACATTGACAAACCCTCTAATTAAAGTCCGGGTGGCAAGCTCGTCATTAACAGAAAGGTAGGAGGTAGTGTATGAAGTGGACCTTGATGGCAATCTTTTTTTTAACCATTCCCGCTCTAGCGCACGGTACAACTTATTACGTCGCCACGACGGGCAGTGACAGCAATTCTGGCACACAGACAAAGCCGTTCAAGACGATACAAAAAGCAGCAAACGTGGTGGTAGCAGGCGATAGCGTCAGTGTCGCATCGGGCACCTATAACATATCGAGCACCGATTCCGGCACAAGTGAGTATGCGATTCAAACTAAAACTAGTGGTACTATATCATCACATATTAAGTTTTTCTCTGCCACGCCTGGTGGCGCGCACATTGTGACAAGGGGCGTGCGTCGCGTGTGGTGGAATGGTCAATCTGGTACGACGAAGGGAAGCTACATCGAGATCACTGGCTTTGACATGTCCGGGGACGGCGCTATTGGGATTGTAAATTATGGCTCAAATGTGTTGATCTCTAGCAATTATATCCACGACATCACGTCAGCACGCTTCTGTGATCAGTACGGGGGCGCTGGTATCCTTCAGACCAGCTCCACCCCACCGGTCAACAATTCCCTCATTGACAATAAGATTGTTCGGATTGGCTTATCTTGCAATATCAGCCCTGGTGCCCATGCCGTATATATTGGCTATGGTTCTGCTACTATAGCCAACAACATCATAGGTGACTCCGTGCGCTCAGGAATTCAACTATATCCGAGTCCCCATGTCGTCCTGGTGGCGAACAACACCGTCTTTGGCAATCTCACAACAGGCATCACTTCATACTGCACTTCCTGCACGATAAAAAACAACATCTTCTACGCCAACCAGTATGGGATCTATGAGCCAAGCGGTAATGGGAACACGTATCTGAACAATCTAGTATATGCCACAGCGAATTCCCCGGCGATTGATATTCGTACGAACAGTACGATTAACGGCACGATCATAAAGGATCCGCAATTCGTCAATTATAAGGCCGACGGGACTGGAGATTATAGCCTCCAACCGACGTCTCCTGCAGTGAACGTCGGAGCGAATTAATCTTCCTAAGGACTTTGAGACAAAACCCACGAACGGAAATCAAGGAACCTGTCATTACGAGGAGTCGGAGACGACGAAGCAATCTCGCAAGAGTCGAAAACATAAGGCAAAGATTGCTTCGCTGCGCTCGCAATGACCCCCGACCTTCTGCAAGGCCGTGGGAGTTTTGTCCCATGATCCTAAGCCTTAGTAATGTCCAAGTAAGCATTCAGTAAGTACTTGAAAAACGAAATGGCTCTTGCCCAAACGAAGGAGCAGTAGGAGAATGGCAAAAGCCAAGAAGTGGAGTCCGGCCGGCGTGTCGGGCAGCCGTTCATAATCGCAGGCTAAAAGACGAAAGCGCGCCACCCACCCGATACTGCACTCGACTACCCAGCGCCGCGGCAGCAATACGAAGCCTTTCTTCGCCCCTAGCGGCTCACAACTTCCAGTTCGATCCTATGCTCCGCGGCATCCTTGCGGGTTGCTCGCCGGTATAGCCCTGATCCACAAACGCGACTTTCACACTTTCCCTGGTCAATGCTTGAACTTGTTCGACCAACGTCTTAACGTGCGCCCGGTCCTGCTCCTGAGCGGGTGTCATGTGCAGCGCCAACACTGCTCTCATGTATCCACCGCCAAATGCCCCTTGCTGCCCCAGTGCCATTTGGCCCCCCCTCATAGCCTAATGGCGCGTAGTTAAGCAATCACCCGTTTACGGTACTTCATGAAGCGCAG